>CAXXWB010000057.1:0-82837 GCA_963677505.2 uncultured Acidaminobacter sp. | reverse complement strand
GGACAGGTGTAAACTTTTCTGATAACCTATCCCATGGTGTAAGCACCAGATAACTTCAAGTGTGTCCTGTGAGACGATAAGTTAGGAGGTAATAACAGCATGGCTAAACGCGTTATTCAAGTAGAAGAAAGGTTACCATTCTTTGAAACATTACCATTGAGTCTTCAACATCTTTTTGCAATGTTTGGAGCATCTGTCCTTGTTCCTATTCTCTTTCAAATTGATCCAGCGACGGTATTGCTACTAAACGGTATCGGTACTCTGATTTATATTTTAATTACTAAGCAAAAAATACCAGCATTTCTCGGATCTAGTTTTGCGTTTTTATCTCCAGTATTTGCTGTTCTAGCTCAATATGATTATCAAACCGCGCTCGGTGGTTTTGTGGCTTCGGGCTTAATTTTTATGGCAGTGGCAACCCTCATTAAATATGTAGGGATTAAATGGATTGATGTGGTCTTTCCACCTGCAGCAATGGGGGCTATTGTAACGATTATTGGTTTAGAACTTGCCCCAGTAGCCGCTAAAATGGCGGGGTTGGTCCAAGATACCAATAACCCAGGGCTTTACATGAACCCAACGGTATTGCTGGTATCCATTGCAACTTTATTGGTGGTTATTTTAGGCAATCTTGTATTTAGAGGCTTCTTGGGTATTATCCCTGTACTGATTGGGGTCATATTTGGATATGTTCTTTCTTACTTTACGGGTTTGGTAACTTTCGATGCCATTTCAGCAGCGCCGTGGTTCCAAATGCCAACGATTTATACACCTAAATTTAACATCTATGCGATTTTAACGATTATTCCTGCAGCGCTTGTGGTTTGTAGCGGAACATATTGGTCACTTAGTGGTGACAGGGAATATTACAGAAAGAGACTTGATGAAAGACCCAGGTCTTCACAGATCTCTGATGGGTGATGGTATTTCAACGACGATTTCAGGTCTACTCGGTTCGGTTCCAACTACAACTTATGGCGAGAACATTGGGGTTATGGCCCTTACTAAAGTCTACAGTGTTTGGGTCATTGGAGGTGCAGCAATCCTTTCGATCTTTATGGCCTTCTTGGGAAAAGTATCTGCGGCGATTACGGGTATCCCACAACCTGTTATGGGTGGCATATCGCTCCTCTTGTTCGGTGTTATTGCAGCTTCAGGTATCAGAATGCTTGTAGAATCTAAAGTGGATTACAGCAAACCTAAAAACCTTGTATTGACCGCTACGATTTTGATCATCGGCTTAAGTGGTGCTCATGTTCAACTTGGTTCTGTACCATTGACGGGTATGGGTCTTGCAACGGTGATTGCTATTGTTCTCAGTGTGGGGATTGCCCTTCTTGAGAAATTGGGCTTAGTAAACGAATAAAAGTATTTTTTAAGATAAACAAAAAGGCGTTCTCTTCAATTTGAAGAGAACGCCTTTTTGTTTTATCAAGGTGAAGAACAGACCCAAGTTAAAAGGCCTATTTGTATTTTTCAACCAGCATTTTCATGCTGTTAATGCCACTTTCAATGTCTTTAATGTCTGCTGCAATAGATAAACGAACGTAGTCGTCTAGACCAAAGGCTGCACCTGGAACGATGGCAAGCTTATATTCGTCTAATAAAACGTCACAAACTTTTACAGAGAAACTGTCTTTCCACTCAAGTTTGTTTTTAAGAACGCTCATATCTACGAAAAGGTAGAATGCGCCGTCTGGTGTTACCAAATCTACGCCTTCAATGCCTTTAAAGAGTTCAATGGCACGGTCTTTTCTGCCTCTGTAAGCTTCAACCATGGTGTGCATTTCTTCTTGGCAGCTTTTAATAGCTTCGATGGCAGCATATTGAGAAATGGTACAAGGGTGAGAGACTAAGTGACCTTGGAGGCCGCCCATAGCTTTGGCAAGTTCACGGCTTGAAGCAGTGTAGCCAATTCTCCAGCCTGTCATTGAAGCTGATTTGGCAAGCCCATTGATGGTGATGGTCATTTCTTTTGCCTTTTCTGAAAGAGAAGCGATAGAGATAAAAGCGCCGTTGTAGCAAATTCTTTCATAGATTTCATCGGCAATGATGTAAATACCTTTTTCAATTAAGAAATTGACAACTGGTTCTAATTCTTCTTTTGTGTATACAGCTCCAGATGGATTAGAAGGGTTAGTGATGAAGACCACTTTTGTCTTGTCCGTAATGACTTTTTTAAGGTCTTCAACCGTGACTTTAAAGTCATTTGATTTTTGAGTTTCAACAAAGATAGGAACGCCACCTAAAAGTTTTACCATTTCAGGATAGCTGACCCAATAGGGTTTTGGAATAAGAACTTCATCCTCAGGGTCTAAAAGTGCAATTAAAGTGTTTGTGATACAGTGTTTTGCACCGCTAGAAACTACAATTTCTTCAGGGGTGTAAGTCACATTGTTCTCAACTTTGAGTTTTTCTACAATGGCTTCACGAAGTTCTTTAACACCTGCAGCATCATCATATTTTGTTTTATTATTTTCAATGGCTTTAATACCTGCCTGCTTCGCCTTTTCAGGGGTGAAAAAGTCAGGTTCGCCGATGCTCAAATTGACAATTTGAACGCCTTGATTTTTAAGTTCTTTAACCTTTGTACTAATACCAAGGGTTACAGAAGGTGTGACAGAAGCTAATTTTTTTGAAAGCATATGAGTCCTCCTATATAATCTGTGTTAGAATTATTATAGCAATAAAACTGCCTTTAATGGTTAAGATATCTATACGATTTACTTTATAACATAATTTGTTTTAATAAATTTGTTTATGAAATTGAGGTGCACTATGGCTTATTGGCAAATTGGAACCCTTGTGCTGATGGGATTGCTGGTTTTTATATTATTTTTTGTCTTTTTAATCGACATCAATAAAGATACGACTTTTCAAAATAGAAGACAAAAACAGAGCAAGCCACAGCTGGAAATGATTAGATCTAAGAAAAGACGAAAATTAAGACCTGAAGCAAAGGAGCGTGGAACCCATGGCAGGACTGAGAGAAGCCCTAGAGGCCCTGAAAAGAGAAGATAGAGCATCCTTTCATATGCCGGGACATAAGTACGGTGGTTGTGGTTTAAAGGCGTCCTTTAACCAATTTTGGGAAATTGATGTCACTGAGATCCCCGGTGCAGACAACCTCCATGATCCTGAAGATATTTTGTTAGAGGCGAAGGAATTTGCTATGAAAACTTATGGCAGCAAGGAAAGCTTTTTCCTGGTCAATGGCTCTTCTTGTGGCATTATGGCCATGATAATGGGAAGTGTTAGACGTGGGGAAAAAGTCATCATTTCTCGCGATGCTCATCGGTCGGTTCATCAAGCTGTCAGTTTAGGGGGACTCCATCCTATTTACTTGATGCCGAAGGTGGACCCGACAACTGGAATTGCCATTGGGATTGACGAAAATGCCCTAAGAGAGGCGTTAGATACTTATGTTGACATCAAGGCAGTTGTTTGCACATACCCATCTTACAGCGGCGCCTGCATCGACTTGCCAGCTGTTAGAAAAATTACTGAAGAGAAGGGCGTACTTCTGTTGGTAGATGAAGCCCACGGTGCCCACCTATGGCTGAGTGAAACGTTACCTCCCTCTGCTTTGGGATTGGGGGCAGATGTGGTGGTTCAAAGCCTTCACAAGACAATGCCTGCGCTGACCCAAACGGCTATTTTACATTTGGGAAGCGAAAAGGCAGACCGAGAAGATATTTTAAAGTACTTAGCCATTTTCCAGTCATCAAGTCCTTCTTATGTGCTGATGACTTCCATCGACGAAGCCATACGAATTGGTGAAAGTATTGGTCGCGAAGCCATGTCCGTTTTACTAGAGCAGGTGAAATCGGTTAAAAATCTGGGAAGAACTTTAGGTTACGAATTTTGGGATAAGGACACCTTAAATGGGGAATGTACCTGGGATTTTGATGAGACTAAGTTATGCCTAAGCGCTTATAAGCTAGGTTTAGATGGCTATGCCTTAGACGAACTTTTGCGGCGAGAAGGGATTCAATCAGAATATGCGCTGAAATCTCATGTGCTTCTAATGACCACTATTGCCAATGTTCCTAGAGATTTTCAACGGCTGGGAAATGCACTCGAAAATATTTCCCAGGGAATAGTGACGGTGGATAATAAGAAGTGGGATGAGCAAGTACCCCCCGACTATGATCAATTGTCAGAGGTTAAAAGTGAGCTTGTGATTTTACCTGATGCTATTGACTGTTACGCTTCAGATAATTGTCTCCTAGAGGATGCAAAAGGAAAAATTGCTGCCCAGTGGATTATACCCTATCCGCCAGGGGTTCCGATTTTGTGTCCTGGCGAGGTGATTCAAGACGTTCATATTCAAATTTTAAATTCATATTTGGATAAGCAACATAAAGTTTTGGGAATAAAAGACAGGGAAATTAGAATTTTAATCTTATAATTTTGTTTTAATGCAGAAAAAAGTTTATAATAGTACCATAAACAAAAGTATTGAGGAGTATAATTCATGAAAAAAGAAATGTTAGAATGGTTGAAGTCCTTTGCAGTAGCCCTTGCTATTGTTTTGGTTTTCAAAATGTTTTTTGGAACAACAGTTGTATACAGCACATCGATGTTTCCTACTTTAGTTGAAAAAGATGTCTTGCTCCTTCAAAAGACAAAAACCATCGAGCGGGGCGATATTGTATCTTTCAAATCTCAGCTGACCCTAACGGAAGATGATATTGCATCTCTCAATGGGGTACAAAAATTATTTGTAAATAACAATACACAGAAAAATCTCATTAAAAGAGTTATCGGTCTTCCTGGTGACTCAATAGAAGTAAAAGAGGGTATAGTTAAATTAAATGGTGAAGTTCTTAACGAAGAGTATGTCAGCAGTGAAAATGTAGGCGATGTTTATATCGAGCAAATTCCAGAAGGACAGTACTTCATGATGGGAGATAACCGTGGGGTAAGTTTGGACAGCCGAAGTGAATTGGTAGGCTTAATTCACCAAAAAGATTTGATTGGAAAAGTACTCTTCAGAATTTGGCCGCTTCAAAAAATAGGTAATGTAAAGTGATGGAGGTGTCATTATGAAACTTGTTATAGCAATCATGCATGATGAAGATGCCCACGAACTGATTTCAGCTCTAAGCGAAGCTAAATTTGGCGTAACAAAGTTAGCTTCTACAGGTGGATTTCTTAGAGCCGGCAATACCACTGTTTTAATAGGGGTTGAAGTTGCACAGGTTGATGCGGTCTTAGAAATTATCAGGGACAATTGCAAAGTTCGTAAGGAAATTACCACAAGCGCTGCGATGATGTCAGAGGCCAGTGGCTTTATGAGCATGCCTATGGAAGTAACAGTAGGCGGTGCGACGGTATTTGTTTTAGATGTCTCTCAATATCTCAAGTTTTAAGGTGAGGCATATGACTTTTAAAGAGATTATTGGACACGAACGGCAAATTAATATTTTACAACAAGCCATAGCCGGTGAAAAGCTGGCTCATGGCTATCTTTTTGATGGTAGAACAGGCGTTGGCAAGAAGCAAGTTGCCATGGCTCTAGCCAAGACCGTATTATGTGGTAAAGGTGTAGATGCTTGTGGCATTTGCCCTTCTTGTTTGCAATTTGATTCGGAAAATCATCCAGATTATTTATATATTGAGCCAGATGGTGCTTCTATAAAAGATAAGCAACTTGAACTTTTTCAGGAGTTTATTCAGCTAAAACCCTATGAGTCGGATACAAAAGTGGTCATTGTGGACCAAGGGGAGCTTATGACGGTCAGGGCGCAAAATCGAATTCTTAAAATTGTAGAAGAGCCCCCTGGACATGCTTTAATTTTATTTGTCACAGAGAACAAAGAAGCTCTTTTGCCAACGGTTTTATCTCGTTTACAACTGTTAAGTTTCAATAGAATCGCCTCTGAGGAAATGGAAAAATGGCTGTTGGAAAAGGGATATGATCAAGATTTATCCCATTTGGCAGCAAGGTATTCCGATGGTTCTTTGAGTATGGCGCTGAAACTGCTGACAGCCCCAGACTTTTATCAAATGAGAGAAGGGGCCCTCAGCACTTTAGAAGCCCTTCATAGAGGAGACACACTAAAGGCTTTTGAAGGGATAGAACCCTATACGGCAGATAAAGTTTCCACTATATCTTTTATGGATTTGATGATAATATGGTATAGAGATACTTTGCTGTTAAGGAGTCACCCTGAGTCAACACTGCGCTTTACAAAAGATGTGTCTGACACGTTCTTAAGTTTAAGCAGATCTGTGGCACCACAGCAGGTTCCTTTTTATATAGAAATCGTTGAGGCGGCAAAGAAGGCGATTAATGCCAATGCCAATCACCCGTTGGTGACCGATGCGATGTTGCTTAAACTTACAGGAGGTCAACTATGATAACCGTTGTTGGGGTCAGATTCAAAAAAGCTGGTAAAATTTATTACTTTGATCCTGACCACTTGGATATACAAAAAGAGGATAATGTCATTGTAGAAACCGCAAGAGGCATTGAATTTGGACATGTGGTCATTGCAAAAAGAGAAGTAACTGAAGAAGAAATCGTTTCACCCCTCAAAAAGGTGCTTAGAATAGCAACTTCAGAAGATGTTCAGTCCCATTTAGCAAACAAGGAAAAAAATTGTGAGACTTTCAGAATCTGCGAAGAGAAAATTGCAGCCCATGAGTTAGATATGAAACTCATTGATGTGGAATATACTTTTGATAATAATAAGGTTATTTTCTACTTTACAGCAGATGGCAGAATCGACTTCAGGGAATTGGTAAAAGATTTAGCTGCAGTATTTAAAACACGTATAGAACTTAGACAAATTGGCGTCAGAGATGAAGCTAAAATGGTCAACGGCATTGGACCTTGCGGCATTGGTCTTTGCTGTGCCAATTGGCTCGGAGATTTTGCCCCAGTTTCTATCAAAATGGCAAAAGATCAAAATCTTTCACTGAATCCTACTAAAATTTCTGGCATTTGTGGTCGATTGATGTGCTGTCTTAAATACGAACATGACACTTATCAAGCTATGAGAAAAGGTATGCCAAATCGTGGAGATAGAGTGCTTACAGAAGAAGGTCCAGCGGTTGTATTTGATACCAACATTCTTTTAGAGGCTGTTAAGGTCAGACATATTGTTAAAGACCGTGAAGAAAACCCTGAACTGGGTGAAGATGTAATTACCTATAAAAAAGAACAAATCAAGGCCATTCTTAAGAAATCGGCGCAAACTGAAGAACATGAAGACATTGTCATTGACTGTACAGATGACATTCCTCATGAATTCCTTGCTGAGATTGAAGGGGAACTCAAACAAAAGGCCTGTCAAAATAAAAAATGTGGTTGTAAGCCAGAGAGAAAACCGTACCCAAAAGATAGAAAGCCTAATAGAGAACCTATTCCGGCAGATGCTCATGCAGAAACCACTGAACGAGCTAAGCAATTTGCTAAAGTAGTAGCAAAGTCAGACGAAGGAACAAGCCAAGGGTCTAAAGACACTCAAAATGCTAAAGATCAACAAAATAACAAAGACAAGCAACGTTTTAAACCTCGTCCTGATCGCAAACCTAAGAAATCTTTTGAAGATTTTAATGGTGAACTTGACCGAAAAGAACAAAATAGAGAGAGTGGTCCTGTTCAGGGTCAAAACGCAGTTCAGAATCAAGGACAAAATCAGAGTCAAAACCAAGGGTCAAAACCTTCTCAAGGTCAGTCTGGGGAAAAGAAACCTTTCAAAAAACACAAGCATCCCCAACATCAAAAGGATAAGACTCATAAAGATGGCGGAGACGGCGGCAAACCTCAATAGTGACAGATGATAGAGGCTCATTCAGGTGAGCCTCTCTTTTTTGGTTCCAGTAGTTCAGCTAAGGGTTTGCCGAGTATTTAGTTAAGGAGAGATGAACGTATGAATTCATGGGTCAAGGCACATGAGCGAATAGATGATTTGCAGTTAAATGGCTTAAAAATCATACAAAACCCAGATGGGTTTTGCTTTGGGATTGACGCCGTTTTGCTCAGTGATTTTACAAAGGTAAAAGAGGGTGCAACGGTTGTAGAGCTAGGTACAGGCACGGGTATTATTCCAATTTTACTCAGTGCAAAGACCAAGGCTTCTAAAATCAGCGCTTTTGAAGTACAGGACGCCATGGCAGAAATGGCAAAAAGAAGCGTTGAAATGAATGGTTTGGGAGATCGAATTCACATCATCAACGATAATTTGAAAGCTTATCAAAAGTATTTTGAAAAATCTTCTGTAGATGTGGTGGTATCAAACCCACCCTATATGTCAGGTAATAGCGGTATCCACAATGAAGATGACTTGAAACGAATTTCGAGACACGAAATTTTATGTAATTTGGAAGATATTATTAGGGTGTCTGCCAGTATGCTAAAACCAGGAGGGGCGTTCTACATGGTTCACAGACCTAATCGGTTTGTGGACATTGTCTGCCTCATGCGACAGTATAAGCTTGAACCCAAAGAAGTTCGATTTGTTCAGCCTAAAAGGGATAAAAAGCCTAATATTATGCTCATTAAAGGTGTTCGATGTGGCAAAGTGGAGCTCAAATTCCATGATCCTTTAGTGGTATATCAAGAAAATGGCGACTATACTTCGGAAATTTACAAAATATATGGGAATGTGCAAATTGACGTTTTTGACAAAAGGGGTGAGTAAAGTGACGCAGATTAAAAGTGAATTGGTACCTGAAGTAAAATGGGGGACTTTGTACATCTGTGGTACGCCTATTGGAAATTTAGACGATGTAACCCTGCGCCTTATTAAAACTTTGAAATTTGTGGATTTAGTTGCGGCGGAAGATACGAGACACAGTATCAGACTTCTCAATCATTTGGAAATAGAAAAGCCTCTTGTAAGCTATCATGAACATAACAGAATGAAAGCGGGACCTCACTTAATAGAAAAAATTAAAGAGGGAAAAAATATAGCGCTGATTTCAGACGCAGGGATGCCTGGTATTTCTGATCCAGGAGAAGATTTAGTCAAGTTAGCCATTGAAGCGGGTATTGAGTTGGTCTGTATCGACGGACCTGTCGCAGCAATTCATGCATTGGTACTTTCTGGAATGCCGACGCGGCGATTTGTCTTTGAAGGATTTGTGGATAGAAACAGTAAAAACCGTAAGAAGCATTTTGAATCTTTACAGTATGATACACGGACGCTGATTTTTTATGAAGCACCTCATCGACTAAAAGAATTCTTAAAGGATGGGGCAGCTGTTTTTGGTCCAAGGGAAGCTGTCGTTTGCAAGGAACTTACAAAAAGATTTGAAACGTATACAAGGGGTAATTTAGAGACCCTTTTAAAACACTTTGAAGAAAATGATCCTAAGGGTGAATTTGTAATCATTTTAGCAGGATTCGAAGGTGAAGTTCCAACTGTAGAAAATCCTTTTGACGTTTTAACAATTGAAGAAGAGTTACAATTGTTATTGGCACAAGGACAAACCAAAAAGGAAGCTATTGGGCTTGTAGCAAAGAGAAGAGGCCTTCCTAAAAAAGAAGTTTACCAAGTTGCAATAGAGTTATAACGTCTAATTAGTTTGAAATTGAAATATTTTATGAGTGTAAATACAAAATGCATCCGAATGAATAAATATGCATAAATAGACAATTGAATTATAAAAAAAAGCCAACTCTTGGGAGTTGGCTTATATTTTGTATAAATTGTTATAGTACACAGTTAAAATGGAAGTTTAATATTACAAACCGCCGATTTCGCTGATACATTCTGGACAAATATTTTTGCCTTTAAGGTTTTTAACACCTTTAGCTTGACCACAGAAAATACAAGCTGGCTCATATTTCTTTAAGATGATTGTATCTCCTTCAGTGAAAATCTCAAGAGCGTCTTTTTCCCCAATACCAAGCGTTCTTCTGAGTTCAATTGGAATTACAACTCTACCAAGTTCGTCTACTTTTCTAACTATACCTGTTGATTTCATATTAGCTCATTCTCCTTTAAAATTTTTTTAGACAATTTTCGACAATTTTCGCCTATTTAGATAGTACCAAGAATGTAAATTAAAGTCAAGTGGCAAATTAGATTATTTTGGAAGTTTTTCAAAACAACCAAAAACCCATAAGACCCAATACTAGGAATAATTTACCCAATATTTACAAAACTATTCTTTACTGTATATTAATATATACAAAAAAACACCAATTGACAAGAAAAAAAAGTTAATTGGTGTTTTTATCCATAAAATATTTTATTCAGTTGTTATTCATATTGTCGAAAAAAATTACAAGTCATTATCATCTTGAGTTCTGTGGAATAATTTATCGAAGCCATCTTTAATAGCCGTTAAAATTTTAAAGATACTAGAAATCTGCGAAACCAGTTCGTTGTTATCTTTAAAGCTACCTGTGACGGCTTCGGAAGTCTCTGCCACATTGTCGATAGTGCCGTGGAAAGAAGACATAATATGAGAAACTTCACCAGAGATCTGATTAATATTTTGAGAAATACCAGGAGCTTCATCTAATACCTGATCGATATTTTTTCGATTATCATCCACAATGGCCATGACTTCTTTGAAGGAACGGTAGAAACGAATTAAAATCATCAAAATATAGATAAGAACTGCAACTACCAGCCCCCAAATAACTAACATACCTAAATCTTTGAGGCTGAAGACAATTTCTGAATTCATAAGACACCACCTTTTAATATTTTCATGCTTAACAATAGAAGTTCTACACGAAGTTCAAAAAATCCTTCTATTGCAGTTGTTGTTTTTGGAAATTTTGGTGAGGGTGTGACATGGGTCTTAAACTAATGCTGCTGTTTCAAAGAAAATCGATTGTCATTGATGGTAACGCTTTTTGCTTCTATAAAGAAAGAAGCTTCTCCAAAGCAAAGGTTAAAATTAGGAATAGAAATTTCTATGGGAGCTTCACCACGAGCGTGGTCTTCTAAAGAAGAGATAATGGCAAATTCGCCAAATCCCTTATCACAGAAAACAATGGAGGAAAGCTCTGTTGTTTCATTTTTTGTGTCGTCGGTTAAAAGGATTGGATTTGAGTGGTCTGCCTTATTGGGGTCAGCATAAAAGAATGCTCTAACACCGTCAAAAACCAGTTCATCAAACTGGCTGATCTCTGTTTTTGTCGTTTTAAAACGAATGCGCTGATCGCTCAGCTCTAGAGAAAAATCTTCCAATTGTGATTGATAGAGTCCTTCTAATTGTTTTTCAAGTTTTTTCATGTGTTTCTCCTTATTGATGCCAAAAGTGGAACTTATAGTTTTCTCTAAGGGCTCAATGCCCAAAGATGTTCTTTTTCATATACATTTGTAGGGTCTTGCCACCAATGTTATATCATGCAGTGTTATTAAAATCAATGGGTAATGTGAATATTAATTTTGTGAGGGCTTATAAATAGAAGGAACATGAGTCAGAGTTGACAACCCAAAGGACAAGTGATAAAATCTCGTTAAATTCATGAGAACAGCATTGACGGGAAGAGTAAATGAGTGTAAACGCCACTAGAGAGTCGGGACAGGTGAAAGCCGATGCGCCTCGCAGTCATTGAAGATGGTCCCTGAGCTTCATGGTCGAACGTATTAGATTAGCCTTATTTTTGTATAAGGGGCATATTTAAACCTTAGACTGTGACGGTTGTGACCGTTATTTCACAGTGACTCATTTGGAAATTAATTTCAAATGGTTCATTTGAGGCGTATCCTGTGAGGGATGCGTAAATTAGGGTGGTACCGCGAATCTTAACCTTCGTCCCTGAGCCGTTTAAGGCTTATGTGATTGAAGGTTTTTTTGTGTTTTAAAAAGGCTGTGAGCCAATGTGTATAAAAAAAGGAGAGATGACCATGTGTGACAAACATTTTTATGTGACAACACCAATTTATTACCCAAGTTCTAAGCTTCATATTGGACATACGTATACGACGGTTGCAGCAGATGCCATTGCAAGATTCAAACGGGCTCAAGGTTATGATGTAACTTTCTTGACAGGGACTGATGAACATGGTCAGAAAATCGAAACGGTAGCCAACAGCGCTGGTGTTGCACCTAAAGTTTATTTAGATGGCATGATTGCTGAAATTAAAGAACTTTGGAGCGCAATGGAAATTTCTTATGACATTTTCATTCGAACGACAGATGAGGACCACAAAAGACGTGTCCAAATGATTTTCCAAAAGCTTTATGACCAAGGGGATATTTACTTAGGCGCTTATGAAGGTTGGTATTGCACGCCTTGTGAATCTTTCTGGACGGAAACCCAATTGGTGGACGGCAAATGCCCTGACTGTGGCAGAGAAGTTCAAATGACGAAAGAAGAAGCTTATTTCTTTAAGCTTTCAAAATACCAAGACCGTCTTCTCGAACTCTTTGAGGCAGAAGATTGTTTCTTAGAACCAAAATCAAGAATCAACGAAATGGTTAACAACTTCATTAAGCCAGGACTTGAAGACCTATGTGTTTCAAGAACTTCTTTCAGCTGGGGTATTCCTGTACCTTTCGACCCTAAACATGTTATTTATGTTTGGATTGACGCTCTAAGCAACTATATTACAGCTCTTGGTTATCCTGAAAAGACAGATTTGGATTTCGAAAAATTCTGGCCTGCTAACGTTCAATTGGTTGGTAAGGAAATTGTTCGTTTCCACACAATTATTTGGCCAGCCCTTCTGATGGCGTTAGATATTCCAGTTCCAAAGAAAGTCTTTGGTCACGGTTGGATACTCCTTGAAGGTGGGAAAATGAGTAAATCTGTTGGGAATGTTGTAGATCCTTACGTTCTCATCGGCAGATATGGGGTTGACGCTCTTAAATACTTCCTATTAAGAGAATATGCTTTTGGTCAAGATGGTTTGTTTACGAATGAAGTTTTGCTCAATAGATTGAACTCAGACCTTGCCAATGACCTTGGGAACTTGGTCAGTAGAAGCGTTGCCATGGTTGAAAAATACAATGGGGGTGTTGTTAGAAAGTCTGAGGCCCAAACAGAGTTTGATAGCTCATTGATTGAAGTCGCAGAAAGTGTTAAAACTAAAGTAGAAGAAAGAATGGAGAAATTAGATTTCTCTAACGCTTTAGAAGAAATTTGGAAGTTTATTAGAAGAACCAATAAATATATTGACGAAACTTGCCCTTGGGTTCTTGCAAAAGATGAAGCAAATGCGCCTATACTTGATGCGGTCCTATATAACTTAACGGAGTCTATCCGTATTATATCTGTGTTGATTCAACCCTTCATGGTTCATACGGCAAGAGGGATTTGGGCTCAAATTGGCATTGAAGAAGGAGATTACACCAACTGGGCAACAGGGGATACTTTTGGAATCCTTCCTGAAGGCACAGTGGTGAAGAAGGGCGAGTCTCTGTTCCCAAGAATTGATGTGGCTAAGGAATTAGAAGCCCTCGCAGAACTTGGCGGCGGTAAAAAAACTGAAGCCACTGCTGAAGGCAAAGATGAGAAAGAAGCAAAAAAAGAAAGTAAAGAAGCAAAAAAAGAAGAGAAGAATAAAGCTAAGAACGATGATGAAATATTAGGTGAAATTACAATAGATGAATTTTTCAAAGTGGATTTAAGAGTGGCAGAAATCCTTAGTGCAGAAGCTCACCCTAATGCGGATAAATTATTGGTTCTTCAATTAAAGGTTGGCGAAGAAACAAGACAAGTGGTTTCAGGTATTGCTAAGTACTTTGATGTGGCAACCTTAGTGGGAAGAAAAGTTATTTTGGTAGCGAACCTTAAGCCTGTTAAACTCCGAGGGATAGATTCAAACGGTATGATTTTAGCGGCTGCAGACGGTGAGAAACTTGAACTGGTTTCCGTGGATATGCCAAGCGGAGTGAGAGTGTCGTAGACACTCTCGCGAAAGGAGTTTGCGAAGCAAACACCGAAAGCTCAAAAGTGAGAGTGTCGTAGACACTCTCTGCGAAAGGAGTTTGCGAAGCAAACACCGAAAGCTAAAAAGTGAGAGTGTCATAGACACTCTCTGCGAATTAGGAGGTACAATATGTTATTCGATTCACATGCCCACTTGGACGGCGAACGATTTGATAATGACCGAGACTTGGTCATTAATCGAGCAAAGGCCAATGGGATTGGTTATATAATGAACCCAGGGGCTGACTTTGAAAGTTCTGTCCGTGCAGTTGAATTGGCGCAAAAATATGATATGATTTATGCAGCTGTGGGGGTTCATCCCCACGATGCCTCTTCTTTAGATGACAGTTTACTAATGATGATTGAAGCCCTGAGTAAAAAGCCCAAGGTACAGGCCATTGGCGAAATTGGTCTGGATTTTCACTATGACTATTCACCCAGAGACGTTCAGCGTAAATGGTTTATAGAGCAGTTAAGGCTTGCAAAGCGCCTCAATATGCCTGTGATTATTCATGATAGAGAAGCCAATCAGGAGACTTTTGACACCCTCAGAAAAGAACATACTTTTGAAACTGGGGTCCTTATGCACTGCTATTCAGGAAGTGGGGAGCTTGCAAAGGAATATGTTAAACTGGGTGGATACATTAGTATAGCAGGCCCTGTGACCTACAAGAATTCCAGAAAATTGATTGAAGTAATTGAAACGGTTCCACTGGAAAGACTTATGATTGAAACCGATTCCCCTTATTTAACCCCAGAACCCTTCCGAGGCAAACGCAATGAATCCTTGTACGTGAAATACGTTTGTGAGAAAATTGCTCAAATCAAGGGGCTCAGCATTGAGGAAATTGCAGAAGCGACAACTCATAATGCGAAAACCTACTTTAAAATAAAGTAGAAGGCCGATAGATGACTTAATGTCAAAGACTGAAGCCAACAGGAGAATTCGATGAAACTAAAGCATCCACTTATCATCGTGCTGACAGTGATTTTTTCCATTATTTTGGGAGGCTCTGTACTTTTAGAACTGCTTCGAACAGAAGTGGTTATTGTGGATGGCGCAAAAGAGGTAAAAGTTGTAACTTTTTCCAAAAACATCAAGCAAGTTTTAGAAGAACAGTCCCTTTCTCTCAGACCGATGGATGAGATTTATCCACCGGAAGATACTCCTTTGAGCGAGGGACTTTATATTTCCATTAAACGGTTTAAGCCAATCACTGTTCTGGTTGGGGATAGAGAAATTGCCGTTTATCAACGAAATCTGACTGCTAAGCAGGTATTGCAAAGGGTTGGTGTTATGTTGGGGGAGAAGGATACCTTGAATGTTTCTTTAGACCGCGTGATTAAATCGGGTGAAACCATTGAAGTGGATCAAGAGATGAAAACTGTTGTAACCGTCAACAGAGAAGTGCCTTTTAAAAATACGACCGTTCAAAATAAGGATTTAAACCCTGGAGAAAAGCGAATTGACCAATATGGTGAAATGGGCGTTCTAAAAGAGTATTATGAAATTACGCGAATGAGTGGTATAGAAGTAGGTCGTGTACTCGTGAAAACAGAGGTCCTTCGTCAACCCGTAAATCAAGTCATGCAAGTAGGGCCTGCCTATGTGAAGCCAAAGGATATTCAAACTGCTAGCACAGGCAAAAGTTCAGGGGTAAATCTCATGTCTTCGAATACAAGTTCTGGGGCTCAGTCTAGCAGCAGTCAGATGACTACCCGTTCAAAGAACTTTTCTTATAAGAACTCATATGTTATGATAGCTACGGCATATGACTTATCTTTTGACAGTACGGGTAAGTTACCAGGGATGGATGGGTATGGCATTACCAAATCTGGGACATATGCAAAAGTGGGTACGGTGGCAGTGGACCCAACGGTGATTCCGCTGGGAACTAAATTATATATTGAATATGCAGACGGAAGTGGCGCCTATGGTTATGCAACAGCCGAAGATACAGGTTCTGCTATTAAAGGATATCGAGTGGATCTTTTCTTTAATACCTATCAGGAATGTATTGAATTTGGGAGACGCCGTGTGGTGGTCTACGTCTTGGAATAAATGAATGGAGTAATTACAATGGAACGAATTAAAGAAGTGATTGTGGTCGAAGGCCGTGATGATATTACTGCCGTCAAAAGAGCAGTAGATGCAGAATTGATTTTTACAAGTGGCTTTGGCCTTAATGAAAAAATATTTGCTAGAATTGAGTCGGCTTATAAACGCTGTGGCATTATCATCTTAACGGACCCAGATTTTGCAGGTGAAAAAATCAGAGAAACGCTGACCAAACGTTTTCCACTGGCCAAGCATTGTTTTCTACCAAGGGAGCAGGCCATTAAGGATGACGACATAGGCGTTGAAAATGCCAGTCCTGAGAGCATCCGTGAGGCACTTAAAAAGGTAAAAACCGTTTGTCATGCAGAGGCGCCTATATTTAGTAAATTGGACTTGATTCGTAACGACTTAGAAGGGAACCCATCGGCGGCAGAGAGACGCAACTCAGTGGGGAAAACCCTAGGCATCGGTTATGGGAATGCAAAACAGTTTCTCATAAGACTAAACCGATATGGTATTACACGTAAAGAGTTTGACGAGGCGGTTTCAGCAATTGAGCTAAACCCAGAACCGTCAACTCTCAATCTTGAATAGAAAGTGCAGGAGAATATGTTGAAACTGACTTCACCCTCAACCATTAAGTACATTATGGATAAATACGGCTTTCGCTTTTCTAAAAGCTTAGGTCAGAATTTTTTAATTGATGAACAGATTATTGACAGAATTTGTGATGGGGCAGAAATTGGCCCTGATGACGATATTTTAGAAATCGGTCCTGGCATTGGCGTTATGACACAGGCCATGGCAGAGCGGGCTCGAAAAGTAGTCACTATTGAAATTGACAGAGCGCTGATACCCGTTTTGAAAGAAACCTTAGCGGAGTATGATAACGTTGAAGTGATTCATGCAGATGTTTTAGATGTGGACTTAAAAGCTTTAATCGCTGAGAAGTTTGAAGGCAGAAAACCAAAAGTGGTTGCCAATTTGCCTTATTATATTACAACGCCAATTATAATGATGTTTTTGGAAGAACAGATTCCTGTCAGTGATATAGTGGTCATGATTCAAAAAGAAGTAGCAGACCGCATGGCAGCAAAACCCTCTACAAAGGCCTATGGCTCATTGTCTGTGGCGGCCCAATATTACAGCGAACCAAGTATTATTGCCAAAGTACCAAGAACCGTCTTTATGCCTCAGCCTAACGTAGATTCTATCGTTATTCGCATGGTGATTCGTCAGGAACCGCCAGTGACTTTAGACAATCCAGCTTTATTCTTTAAAATGGTGAAAGCGGCATTTGGTCAGAGAAGAAAGACCCTTCACAATGCCCTTAATGCTGGAGGCTTTGGGAATTCAAAAGACCAAACGGCTGATTTTTTAAGAGGTTCGGGTATAGACCCACAAAGAAGAGGAGAAACCCTTACCATAGAAGAGTTTGCCACTTTAGCGAATTATATTAATGAACATAAATAGGAAAAGCCCTCTGAGCAATCAGAGGGCTTTTATGTCGCCAGTTTCCTTCCAGATGGCCTTGGCTGAGACATAAGCGTTTAGGGTTGGAAGATAGTTGAGAATACCGTTAACGGGCATGGGAATTTGAAAGGCTTTGGGCATTTCTTTGTAGGGAATGGAGCGTCGTTTTTCTTCATGAACGTACTTTAAGATCCATTCGTAAGGAATGAGGTAGTATTCATCACAAAATTTAAAGTGAACAATTAAAAAGGCGAGACCGCCTTGCTGGGTAATATCTCCCATGAATTCGATTTGATGTTCGTGAATGTTAGAGAGCGGCAAGCTTTTCAAAGTAGTTTCCTTGGCGTCAAAGGCAACGCCCACACCTTGAATAATGCCTTGGAAATCGACTGTGGATTTTTTTTCGAAAAAAGCCTTGGTAATCATGCCCCGATGATCAATCTCAATGACCTTGATGGGAACGCTGACTTTGTCCACACGGCCTAAGTGTTTAGATCGGTAGTAGTCATTGGTCATAAGAATAAGCTCTTCAAGGACGTCGCCTCGGTGGCCTCGAGATTTCCAAACTGTCATATAATAATCTCCCTTGTGGATAGTGTGAATTCAGGGGGTATTGTGGATAAGTCTTGGGTATTAGGGAAAACCCCTCAATAAGTTTAAGATTATACACCTATAAAACGGGATATAATGTTAATAAAATCAATTGTTATGTGGATAAGCTGTGGATAGTGTGTATAAAGTGACTCGCTAGGGGTGATTTTATGAGCCATGAATTCCGTAAAGCAATGCTTACAGCTCTAAGTGTAGTCGTTATTGGCGGGTTTTTCAACACATTTGACGATTATCAACTACGACCCATATCTGTTCCGTCGTTTACAAATACGCGGCAGGTTTATCGTTTACCAGTGGAAGGTCAGGGTGAGCCCTTTAAATTGACAAGGTCTAGCGCCCCTTTCAAGAACATGTCGCCTGCAGCAGTCATTTTAGTAGGATTTTCAGATGAACAAATTACGACGACTCCAGAACAATGGCGTCGTTTAGTATTTAGTGAAGAAAAACCTAGTGTTAACCAGTATTACAAAGACAGCAGTCAAGGTAAATTTGAGATTGTTCCCATTATAGAGCACAGTGGGTTAGCTAACGACGGTGTGATCCAAGTCACATTAGATTTGAAGCATCCCAATAATGGCAATGTCTTGACAACTGAAACCTATGAGGCTATTGATAAGGCCATTGAAGGGGCAGCGGGATATTTATCTCTACAAGGATTAGACATCAACCAAGATAAGACACTGCAGCCTGAAGAAGTGATTTGGATTGTAGTATTTGCAGGATTTGAAGATTTATATAAAAAAGCTGGAGAAAAATCTTCATCTGGCTTCAGCCATGAAATTAGCACCTATAACAGAATACAGGGCTATCAAATTACGGAATTTATTCAAATTGGAGAGCTCTATTATGAAGATCCTTGGCTTAAGAAAAGTGGCATTACAACCCACGGCATTTTGACCCATGAAATAGGCCATATTCTAGGGTTACCTGACTTATATGACACAGATTACAGTTCACAAGGGGTAGGCCTTTTCAGCTTAATGGGAAATGGGGATAAATTATTTTACAGAAACGGGAAAATGGGTGAAGCCCCTAGCGATTTAGACCCTTGGAGCAAAAGCTATTTAGGGTTTGTTGACCCAATGATTGTAAGCGTTTCAGGGGAATACAAAATTCAGTCTAATGAATTGGGTAAGCCTGATATTTTGATAATTCCTACTGAGATTTCAGGAGAGTACTTTGTGGTTGAAAACCGTTACTTGGAAAATCAAGATGAAGGCCTTGGCTTGTTTTCAAAAGGAGGGGGGGTTCTAATCTGGCATGTGGATGAAACCCTTATATTTAAAAGAATTGATCAAAATATTGTCAATAACGATGAAAATCAAAAAGGCATTGACCTAGAGGAAAGTTCAGAAGCCCTATTAGGGTACAGGGAACTGGACCAAAAGCCAACTGATAATATTATGGATCCTTATTATAGGGAAAATGGTATTAGTCTTTTTAATGATGAGACTCAACCAAGTAGCAAATTGAATAATGGCAACGATTCTGGCGTAGAAATACGGGTCGTCGAAGATGGCGAGAATGCAAAAATAATGGTATTGTTAAAAAAATGATATTGACTTTCAATTAGCTGTCCAGTATGATGGAAATAACAAGATACCCCCCTATAGGGAGGGGTATTGAAGGAGGTTAATATGAAATTTATTGTGAGCGATAATGCCAAAACTGAACTAAAAAATGTTTTGGATACCAAGAAAGATCCTAATCGCCACTTCAGAATATACATTAGAGGCTATTCCTGAGGCGGCCCACTCTTTGATGTTGGTCTGGATGACGAACGAGAAAGTGACTACTCAGAGGCGTTTGAGGTGTCCAAGATATTAGTAGATCAAGATTATTTAAACACATTTGGCGGATTTGAAATCGACTACATGAAAAACTTTTTCAGTAAGGGATTTTCGGTTAGACCTTTTAAACACGCAGGAAGATGCTAAAATGAGATATGGGGTTTAACCTACGTCCAGTGGGGTAAACTTCTCAATAGATGTAATGACAAGAATTTTGGAGGATATTAAAATGAGCAAAAAAGTAACGGTTTATACAAGCAATACCTGTGGCTACTGTCATTTGGCAAAAGATTTTTTGAAAGAAAACAGCATTGAATTTGAAGAAAAGAACGTTTCTACAGATACAGTTGCTAGAAAAGAATTGATGTCAAAAGGTTTCATGGGTGTACCTGTGATCTTTGTTGACGAAGAAGTTGTTCAAGGTTTTGATAAGGTTAAATTAACAGAGCTTCTTGGTTTATAGTATTTAAAACCTTCCAACAATCACAATTTAATGTATTAAAGAGAAAGCGATGATTCAGGCTGATTGCCTCCTATCATCGCTTTTTTTGTATTTAAAATGTCGTTGGTGATCATTCAAAGAGGAGTGATTCAAGGGCCTCTAAATCCAATATGGTGATGGTATGCTTGTCAAAGCTTATGAGCCCGTCGCTTTGCATGTTAATCATTTCTCTTGAAAGTGAAGGGCGTTGAACATCCATATGCTCTGCCATTTCTTTTCGACTCATGGTAATAGCTAGAGTCATTTTTTGTTGTTGTTTGTATTCTTTTAGAATAAAATCACATAGCTTTTGTCTGAGGGTTTCAAGGGAGAGTGCTTTTAGCTTCCCATTGAGCATAAACAGTCGGTTAGACAAAAGACTCAGGTAGTTTTCAAGAACCATAGGGTGATGGGTGAGCATGTGAACGACCTCTTCTTTTTTAAAGAATAGAATTTCTGTCTTAACGGCGGCGGTAATGCTGATGGGATAGCTGTGTTTGCCTGAAAACAAAATTGCTTCGCCAAAAACCATACCTTTTTCAAGCTGGGTCAAAGTCATTACTTTACCTGAAGGGCAAATATTTTGAAGTTCAACTTTACCTTCTATAACCACTCCCACACGGTCACAAGGGTCTCCTTCTATGGCGATGGTTTCGCCTCTGGCATAGGTTTCTAACTGATAAGCCACAGCGCGGAGCAAAAATGCAATATTGGTATCTGTTAAATTATTAAACAAAATACATTTTGTCAGTGCTGACATTAGTGAATCCATGAGTATTCCTCCTTACTGATGGTGAAGCGACTTGCAAATATGGCCACATAAAGCGCAAGTGACTTTCATCCTCAATATACCATAATTAAAGTTTTTTAAAAATAATTTCAACTTTTTTATAAACGGTAACATGGGTTACTTAACTAAAAGGGTAATAACTCTATAATCAAATCATGAAGTTAAGGCGAAAACATGAAGTTTCTGCAAGGAAGGGGTCAAAAAAATATGAAAAGAAAAATTATTAACATACATGAAGACAAATGCAACGGCTGCGGATTATGTGTCAGCGCATGCCACGAAGGCGCCATCCAACTGGTCGGGGGTAAAGCGAAGCTCATCCATGACATGTACTGTGACGGCTTAGGAGATTGTTTGCCAGCTTGTCCCATGGATGCCATAGAAATAATTGAAAGAGAAGCTGCTGAATATTCACAGGAGGCAGTCGACCAACTTTCAGAAGTTAAGAAAACGGCCATGCCCTTAGACGGTTCTCACGAATGTAGTTGTAGTGGCGGAGAGGGTAAAGGACGTGAAAATAATGGTCACCACGGTCATAGGGGTCATTCGGGAGGCGGGTGCCCAGGGTCTCAAGCTGTGAAGATTCAAAGAAGCGAAGTAAAGACGTTAAAGCCTGAAATACTGCCAACGGCAGATCCTGTGCAAGTCTTTCAAGATAGTAAAGCTGTTGACAATGCCAACGGTGAAAATAGCCAAGAACAAGTTTCTGAATTGGTCAATTGGCCTGTACAAATTAAATTGGTCAATACCAGTGCAGAGTACTTTAAAGATGCCAACCTTTTAATTGCAGCAGATTGTACAGCTTTCGCTTATGCGAATTTTCATAGAGATTTTGTAAAAGATAGAATCGTTTTGATTGGATGTCCGAAACTGGATGACAATCAATTCTATGCAGAAAAGTTAGCAGAGCTGTTTGAGAAAAATGAAATAAAGTCCATTACCGTCCTTCGTATGGAAGTGCCTTGCTGCTCAGGAATTGTGCAATCTGTAAAAAGTGCCATCTTGAAGTCGCAAAAAATTGTTCCCTATAACGAAGTGACCATCAAACTAAACGGTGAAATTTTGTAATAAAAAGGGAATAAAGCAATGAAATAAGGTCAGTTGTATTCGTAAAAGTAAGAAGTTAACAATATCAATAAAAAATAACTTAAAAAACGAGAGGAGAATGAAAAAATGTCAATGTTCTGTTTCCAATGTCAAGAAACTGCAGGCGGTGTAGGTTGTAAAGTAAGAGGTGTTTGTGGTAAGACAGATGACGTAGCAAATCTTCAAGACTTGCTTATTTACACAGTAAAAGGCATTTCAATTTTAGATATAATAGCAAGAGAAAAGGGTTTATCACCAAAGAAAGCAGATCGATTTGTAATAGAAGCCTTGTTCATGACCATTACCAATGCCAACTTCGACAAAGAGGCTTTTGTAAAGAAAATTAACGAGGCCATCGCCCTCAGAGACGAGATCAAAGGTATTTTGGTACAAAACAATGTGGCACTTCCAGCGGAGCTTCACGACAGCGTGACTTTCCAAATCACAGAAACTATGTATGCTGAAAAAGCAACTCATGTGGGCGTACTTTTAACAGAAAACGAAGATGTCCGTTCTCTAAGAGAATTAATTGTCTATGGCGTTAAAGGAATGGCGGCTTATGCTGAACACGCGATGAATCTTGGCCATGAAGATGCTGAAATTGTAAAGTTTGTTGAAGAAGCCCTTGCCGCAACGACTAATAATAACCTGACAGCGGATGAGTTGGTGGCATTAACCCTCAAAACTGGAGAATATGGCGTAAAAGTTATGGCCCTCTTAGATACGGCTAACACAAGCACTTACGGCAACCCAGAAATTACAAAAGTTAACATCGGCGTTAAAGGCAACCCAGGTATTTTGATTTCAGGTCATGATTTAAAGGATATGGAAGAACTGCTTAAGCAAACAGAAGGCACTGGCATTGATGTGTACACCCATAGTGAAATGTTACCTGCTAACTACTACCCAGCGTTCAAGAAATATGCTCATTTCGTAGGAAACTATGGCAACGCTTGGTGGAAACAAAATGAGGAATTTGAAAGCTTTAATGGCGCAATTCTCATGACAACCAACTGTATCGTACCGCCAAAAGCCAGCTACAAAGATAGAATGTTTACAACAGGTTCTGCTGGTTTCCCAGGTTGCAAGCATATTGAAGACAGAAAAGACGGTGGCGTAAAAGACTTCTCAGAAGTTATTGCAGCAGCTAAAAATTGTGAAGCACCTACAGAAATTGAAAAAGGTGAAATTGTTGGCGGATTTGCTCACAATCAGGTTATGGCATTGGCAGGACCAGTGGTTGAAGCGGTTAAGTCTGGCGCTATTAAGAAATTCTTCGTCATGGCAGGTTGTGACGGTAGAATGAAGTCGAGAGATTATTACACAGAATTTGCTGAAAAACTACCAGAAGGCACAGTGATTTTAACAGCAGGTTGCGCAAAATACAGATACAATAAATTGAATTTAGGCGATATCGGTGGAATTCCAAGAGTTCTTGATGCAGGTCAATGTAATGATTCTTACTCACTTGCCGTCATTGCTCTTAAACTCAAAGAAGTATTTGAACTTAATGACATTAACGAATTACCAATTGCTTACAACATTGCTTGGTATGAGCAAAAGGCTGTTATTGTTCTCCTCGCCCTTCTCTCCCTTGGCGTGAAAAACATTCACCTTGGACCAACACTTCCAGCATTCTTGTCACCAAATGTAGCTAATGTATTGGTAGAAACATTTGGTATTGCAGGCATTGGTACGGTTGAAGATGATATAGCATTATTTATGAAATAAGCACTTATGGGGTTGGGAGCCCACCTGACCCCATAGTTTTGTCGAAAGGCGAAGTGCTTTGAGACTCAGCTTCAAACTGAAATATCCCAAAAGAAGAACGTTCGACCGCAGAGGAATGCCGGTCGGGCGTTTTTCTTCGTAAAAACCAAGTTTTGTTTCATGCCAGTAGCGGAGCTTCTCAGAAAAGCATAAAATAGTAAGTAAAACGTAAGGAGGCTGATACTATGGCTGTAAAAGAAGGAAAACCCGTTAAAAGAGAATGGAAAAAAGACGAAAAAGGCTTATATCTGCCGAAGTCTATTCCCACAATTATTGAAGTTCCGTCTTTAAACTACTTTGTTTTAGAGGGGCAGGGCAACCCGAATAGTCCGTTTTTTGCAGCGTGTATTGAAGCGCTTTACGGTGCTTCCTACGGGGTAAGAATGTCCCACAAAGGAGCAAATGTCCCCGAAGGCTATTACGAATACACGGTCTATCCTTTGGAAGGGGTTTGGGATTTGACAGAGGCAGGTAAGCTTAAGCAGGCGGAGTGGATGGCAAAAACAGAAAAAGAGGGTAGAGACCCAAGTGAGAAAAAAGACGTTTCTTTCTTGAAAGATGAATTTATCTTTAAACTCATGATTCGCCAGCCTGATTTTTTAACGGAAGAATTGGCCACTGTTTTTATACAGGCAGCGGCGAAGAAAAAGAAAAATCCATTGATCGAAAAAATTTATTTTACAACTATTTGTGAGGGTAAGTGTATTCAAATGCTCCATGAGGGCAGTTATGATACAGAACCTGAGAGTTTTGAGAAGATGGAAATTTTTGCGGCAGAAAAAGGATTAAGAAGAGTGGTCAAGACTCATAGGGAGATTTATTTGTCTGACGCTAGAAAGACAGCACCCGAATCTTTAAAAACAGTATTGCGTTTTCAAGCAGAATAATATAAACTTCATAACATAATAATTATTTGTACGTTATAAAGTTTGTTTTGGTTCGGCACTTTTTCAAAGACAGCCTAACCATGTGCCTTGGAAAGGAGCGTGATGTCCTTGAAGAACATCAAAAATCTGGTAAGCCCTTATATGGGATTGCCTAAACCCATTTATATTATTTTCCTCTCAAGGATTATCAATGCCATGGGGGTATTTATTTTTCCCCTATTCACCATTATTTTGAATCAGAGAATCGGTCTAAGTGAGTCTGAAACAGGGTATTGGCTCATGATTATGGGATTTATGTTTGTTCCTTCTAGTATGATTGGTGGAAAAATTGCCGACCATTGGGGGCGCAAGAAACCGATTATACTGTTTGAGGGCATAGGTGCAATTTTATACATTGTCTGTGGGTTTATGCCTGCGGGCATTGAACAGGTCTACATGGTTTTAGGGGCCTGTTTCTTCTTTGGACTAGCCGAACCTGCTCATGGTGCCATCATGTCAGATTTAACCACCCCTGAAAACCGTGAAGGGGCATTTTCTCTGAGCTACATGGGATTTAACTTAGGCTTTGCCGTTGGTCCAACCCTTGGAGGTCTTTTATACTATTTAGACCTGTACAGTTGGGTCTTTTGGGGAGATGCCATTACACTGATTATGTCTCTGGTCTTGATAGGTTTGTTTGTACCTGAAACATTTGGAAAACACATAGAAACTATTTCTGAAGAGCGTGTATTGGAACATGCAGTTGAGGGCTCAACCCTTAAAGTACTTCTAAGCCGTCCCATCCTAATTTGGTTCTCCTTGATACTTTTAACCTATCAATTTGCCTATGCTCAGTGGAGTTATTTACTCCCCCTTCACACTGTAAAGAATTTTGCAGATGGTGTCCTATTCTATGGGCTTTTGGCAAGCTTTAACGGCATTATCGTAATAATATTCACCCCGGTTATTACGAAGCTCTTAGAGGGTCGAAGAGACCTTGAAAAGAACTTCATCGGTGGGGTTCTTTACCTGATTGGGTTTGGTTCATTTGCCTTTATAAACGGAAAGTTTATGTTTGCAGTTGCTTGTTTTGTCTTTACCCTAGGTGAAATTGTGACCACCATTAGCTATATGCCATTCTTAGCAAACCGAACCCCTGCTTCTCACCGAGGCAGAGTCAATGCTATTGTGCCACTCATTATGGGGGCAGGTCGTTCTTTTGGTCCGCTGATAATGGGTTATGTGATTCAGGCATCGAGTATTGAAACGGGTTGGAAACTCGTTGGAGTGGTTATGTTGGTAGGGGTATTCTTTATGAAAATACTGGACCTTACAGACGCGAAGAGCCATCCGGTTTTAGAGACAGAGGACGAGGAAATTTGAATTCTATAAAAAATGAACGCCCTTAGAAGTCAGGTGAAAACCTGTTCCAAGGGCGTTTTTTATAAAGTTTTTCTATGGTGGTAAAAGGGGTTGAGCGGCACTAAAGGCTTTCAAAACCTATGACAGCTGCACCTATAGCACCGAGAAACTGAGCGGAGTCAGAAGACCGAACTTCTGCCTCTAATTTGTCGCAGAGTTGTTCTCTTAGAAGATGGTTTTTTGAAACCCCTCCAGAGAAGTAAACAGGACCCACAACGCCGATACGGGAGGCTAATGAAGCCGTCTTTTTAGAAACCGATAACAACAAACCTGCAGCAATGCTTTCTTTAGAAGCCCCTTCTGCCATGAGGCTGACGACTTCGGATTCTGCAAATACGGTACACATACTGTTGATGCTCTGTGGCTCAGCACCTCTTGCGGCATCAGATAAGTCAGATACATCCAGCTCAAGGGCGTGGGACATGACTTGTAAGAAGCGACCAGTTCCAGCAGCACATTTATCGTTCATAATAAAGTCCAGCACACGGCCCGTGTCGTCTAAACGAATGACCTTGCTGTCTTGGCCGCCAATGTCTACAACTGTTCTAATTTCAGAATCTACAAAGTGGGCGCCTCGAGCGTGACAGGTAATCTCGGTCACTTTTTTATCGATAAAAGGCAAGGCGATTCGACCATAGCCAGTTCCCACAATGATGGACACTTCTTCTTTTGTCAGCCCTAATTTTTCAAGAAGCTGATCGTAAAGAGCAAGACCTGTTTCCTTTGGACTCCAGCCTGTGGGCAAAATAAAGGTGCCTATAATTTTTTTGCCATCAAAGACAACTGCCTTAGCGGCAACAGAGCCCATATCTATTCCAACACTATACATAAATTCTCCTAAATCTGGCTAAATGCTTTTCGGCACTCATTGGGATTAAAGGGTTTCTAAGAAAGCCTCTACTCTTGTTTTAATTTGACCTAGGTCAGAATCTGAGTAGTCTGTTTCCACTTGCATAAATGGAAGTCCCAATTCTTCTTTGACAAATTGTTTAACGGTGAAAGATTCAATGTTGTAGGTGTGACAAGCTTGCCAAGTTAAGTCTACAACGGCATCTACATGATATTCTTCAGACAAACGCTTGATTAAGTCTAGTCTGCCATTGTTGTTGGTCATACATGAACAAGGTGTCGATAAGTATTTTTCAGCTAAAGCTTGGATTGGCGCTTTGGTTTCGTCAACCATTACATCTAAACCTTTATAGCCAGTACAATTTTCAAGAGCAACAATACTGCCGCCAGATTCTTCAATGATTTTAAGAAGTTTTTCTGAACCGAAACCGACAGGACAACCTGTCAAAAGGATTCTAGGCGCTTTTTCGTCAAAGGCAAAAATACCTTGAGCCATTTGGTCTTCATAAGTTTTAATAACCCGTTCGATTAAATTGATGCCAGCTTCTTTATCAATGTTAAAGCCTTTGAGCCATTGAGCCATCATCATGTCCACCCCTGTCATTGGAGCAGGTTTGTGAGCGTTAAGTTTGTGAAGGCGTTTCATGACATCTCTTTCTCTGTTCATAAGTTTAATGGCATCGCTTAATTTTTCATCTGTAATTTCAACGTTGAACTGTTGTTCAAGGAAGGTTTTAAAGCGAATCATTTCAGCTTCCCAAAGGGGTAAAGATTCATCTGCGGAAGCCGTTTGAGGCAAGTTCATAAGGTGCATTGGTTTAAGTTTGCCCATCAATTCATACATTTTCTTTTTACCGTCGCAAGTAGTTTCTGCTAAAAGGACATCAGAGAATGAGAAGTAAGGACATTTATCGGTTACAGCAAAACCGTAGCTTGATTTTATAAGGGGACAAAGGTTTCTTGGTAGTTCTTTCTCAGCAGCTTCAATAGGTGCAGGCGAAGTGCCACAAAGGGTTACAGGAATAGCACCTGCAGCAAGAGCAATTTCAGATGGTGAGAAGACACAGTACATACCGACAACTTTTTGATTGGCTTCTTTTGCTTCTTTAACTTTGATGGAGTTGACCCCTCTTAGTGCGTCAACTTCTTCCATAATGGCTGGTCTCATAGTTGGAACCTCCCTGAATTTTAAGTTTTACTGGTATTACAATGGCGATACCAGTTTCCATAAATTTAGCTTACCAATTGTAAAGTATTGAAACAACTCTATTTAGAGACAATAGCCATAGGAAAATTCTATAAGGGGGGGTATAAAACTTTATATCCGACTAAAGTTATGGAATACGGTTGCCTTAAAAGATACAAATTTGTATTAGTTTGCGGTACCAAAGTGTAACCCACAGTGCAATTTCTTATGCTAAAATGAAATAATCAGAAATATGAGACAAATGGAGGTGCAGATGTTTAAGCATATTGGTTCTTTTCTTAAGGAACATTGGAAAGCTACAGGGATGGGCTTGTTGGTGTTAATTACCATTGATGCATTTCAGTTAATCACCCCTAAAGTGATTGGCCAGTTGACCGATGGATTGGCCAGCGGAGCCATCACAAAAATAGAAATTTACCGTTATATGTTTTACATATTTGGAATTGCGGTCATTGTGGCAATTGGCAGGTACTGGTGGCGTATTTTAATTAATGGCACTAGCCGAAAAGCTGAGTATTGGATTCGCAATAAAATTTTTAAACATTTGGAAGCCTTGAGTTGGGAGTATTTTAGCAAGCATAAGGTGGGGGATATTATGGCCTTGGCAACCAATGATGTCACCGCAGTGGGGGGCGCAATGGGCATTGGATTGGTTATGTTGGTGGATGCAGGATTTATGTCCGTCATGACCCTTGTGATGATGATGGTGAACATCGACCCGAAGCTGACCTTGATTGCCGTCATGCCCATGCCTCTTATTGCCATTTTAGTAGGTTTTGGCGGCAGACTGGTCCGAAAATATTTTAAGCGGGTTCAAGAAGCTTTTTCCCATATGACCGATCAGGTACAGGAGTCTTTTTCAGGGGTGCGAATCATTAAGACTTACACCCGAGAAGCAGATCACCGAAAACGTTTTGAAAAGACCAACCAAGAGAATTTTGACGAGAATATGAGATTGGTTAAAATGTGGGGGATTGTCCACCCCTTAGTGAAGACGATTTCAGCCATCAGTTTGATTCTCACCTTAATTTTTGGTGGCAATATGGTGGTAGAAGGCAAAATAACCTTGGGGATGTTCGTTGCATTTATTTCTTATGTAGGGACTTTGGCATGGCCGATGATGGCTTTCGGATGGGTTGTTAACGTTATGGAGCGTGGCAATGCCTCTTTAAAAAGGATTAATGAATTTTTAGATATTGAACCCGACGTACTTTATGGGGGAGAAACGATTAAGGCTGGAAGTGGTGCGGTGATTGAGCTGAGGAACTTGAGTTTTAAATACCCTGATACAGATAGAATGATTTTAGAAAATATCAATATGCGCATTGAAAGAGGCCAAAAGATAGGCATGATTGGAAAAACAGGCTCAGGAAAGTCGACCTTGGTAAATTTGATGATCAAGGGTTGGGCCGTCTCCGATGGGATGATTTACTTAGAAGGAAAAGAAATCAACAGCCTGACCCACGAGGCGATTAAAAACCATTTTGGGGTAGTGCCTCAAGACAACTTCTTGTTTTCCAGAAATATTGAAGAAAATATACGTTTCTTTGAAAAAGACAGAGATTTTAGAACCATACAGCAAGTCGCTGAAATTGCCAATGTCCATCAAGAAATTTTAGATTTCTCAGATGGATACGACACCCTTCTGGGAGAGAGAGGGGTTAACTTGTCAGGTGGACAAAAACAGCGCATTGGCATTGCGAGAGCCCTTTTAAGGCAGTCTGAAGTAGTCATTTTTGACGACGCTCTATCCGCCGTGGACACGAAGACAGAGGAGTCTATTTTAAGGCACTTACGAGAGGCGCTTAAAAGCCGTACAGCTATTATCATAGCCCATAGAATATCGGCCATTAAGGACTGCGACATGATTTACGTTTTAGACCAAGGAAAAATAGCTGAAATGGGAGGGCATGAAGCATTGATAAAGGCTGGAGGGCTGTACCAGCAAATATTTGAACATCAGCAATTAGAAGAAAAGATTGCGGAGGAATAGCCATGGCAGACGAAGAAAAAAAGGGCATCCACTTGGAGCAAGATGTGGAAAAGTCCTTTGATTTAAAGATTCTAAAAAAACTCTCAGAATTTACCATGCCCTATATGAAATACTTGATTCTTTGCGGTGTCCTTTTATTGATGGTGACGGCTGTGGACTTGATTAAGCCCTATTTAATCAAAATTGTTATAGACGACTACATTCCCACACAAAATAAAGAGGCCATCATAAAATTAGGGTTGGTCTACCTCGGTCTTGTCCTTGGCGGTTTTTTGGTCACCTATGCCCAAATGATGCTCCTAAACTGGGTCAGCCAAAAGTTGGTCTTTGACATGCGAGCCCATTTATTGGATCACTTGTTGAAATTGCCTTTGTCCTTTTATGACAAAAACCCTGTCGGACGGTTGGTGACAAGGGTGACCAATGACATGAAGAACATCAGCGACATGTACACCGATGTGTTGATTAACTTACTCAATGATGTGTTGATGTTGTTAGGTACCCTGTTGATTATGCTTTCTATGAACTGGAAACTCACTGTAGTAGCCCTTTCAACGGTTCCCTTGGTACTTTTGTCGGCCTATTGGTTCAGAGTCAAAGCCAGAGAAGCGCACAGGGAGGTCAAGGCTAAAATTGCCAGAATCAATGCCGTACTCAGCGAGAACATCAGCGGCATGCGCATGATTCAACTCTTTAACCGAGAAGAGGAAGTTTACGACGAGTTTGCGGAGATCAACGAGGACCATATGAAGTCCAGTATGAAGGAAATTCAAGTCTTTGGTATTTTTAGACCCAGTATGAATTTACTCTATACCCTTGCCTTGACCCTGTTGATTTGGTACGCCAGCGGGGGGGTATTGAAAGGGACAGTGGAACTTGGGGTTCTCTTTGCTTTTATTAATTACACCGATCAATTTTTCAAGCCAATTTTTGACCTTAGTGAGAAGTTTAATATTTTGCAATCGGCCATGGCTTCTTCTGAAAGGGTGTTCATGCTCTTAGAAGAAAATGTCCATGAGGACCCGGGCACCGTTGCCCTCGAAAAAGCCACGGTGAGAGGCGACATTGAATTTAAAGATGTCTATTTTGAATATTTGGAAGGGGAACCTGTACTAAAGGGCATCAACCTAGAAATAAAAGCAGGAGAAACCGTTGCAATTGTCGGTGCTACAGGGAGCGGAAAGACCACAATTATCAGCCTTCTTTCGGGACTTTACCCCCTGACAAGGGGGGATATACTCATTGACCAACATTCTGTCAAAACGCTTAAAAAGAAGGACTTGAGACAGTTAATCGGGGTTGTCCTTCAGGATGTATTCTTGTTTGCAGGTCAGATTAAGGACAATATTTCACTAGGGGATGATCATATTTCAGAGGAGGAGATCCGAGAAACGGCAGCGTACGTCAATGCCAGCGGATTTATTGAGAAGTTACCCCATCAGTACGATGAAATTGTCTACGAACGGGGTTCAACCCTATCGACTGGCCAGCGTCAGTTATTGTCCTTTGCCAGAGCCCTTGCCTATGACCCTAAAATTTTAATATTAGATGAGGCGACTTCTAGCATCGATACAGAAACGGAGCATTTGATTCAAGACGCCATCGGTAAATTGACTCAGAATCGCACCACTATTATTATTGCTCACAGGCTTTCTACTATAAAGGATGCAGACAAGATAGTGGTACTTCATAAGGGTGAAATAAGGGAAATAGGCACACATGAAGCCCTTATTCAAAAGGGCGGTTTGTATTATGATTTGTACCGCCTTCAGTATCAGGAAGCTTAAGGGGTAACGTGAATAGAAAAAGGTAAATGGGAGCTGTTGCGAATCTAGAAATATAGAAGCGCAACAGTTTTTTTGCCAGTAGCAAGCCTTAGAGGGTTTAAAATTTTAAACCCTCTAAGGGGTTCTTAGGCCCAAAAAGTTAAATCTATTTAAATAAAAAGCTTGAGAATAGATTGACAATCATTTGGGTATAAGTTATATTGAGGATACAGGACCTACCCCTAGGGGTAGGGGGTGTTGAAAAATTGATCTTTACTAAGGTATTAAAACGCAATTCTTTATTAAAATAATGACAAATATAAATGCAGGACAAAATGTCCAAAAATGGAGGAATCTCAAATGGGTCAAAAAGTATTGATTGTAGGCGGCGTTGCAGGTGGCGCTAGTACAGCAGCAAGATTGAGAAGAAATGACGAATCAGCAGAAATCATTATGTTTGAAAGAGGCGAGTACATTTCTTTCGCCAATTGCGGACTGCCTTACTACATTGGGGGAAGCATTGAAGAAAGAAACTCTCTTTTGGTTCAAACCCCTAAAGCCATGAAAGATCGTTTCAATTTAGACATTCGCATTCAAAGTGAAGTGGTTGCCATCGACAAAGGGGCTAAAACCGTAACGGTTAAAAACCACGCCAGCGGTGAAACCTATGAAGAAAGTTACGATGTGTTAGTCCTTTCTCCAGGTTCAGTACCTCTTAAGCCACCCATTCCAGGCATTGACAGCCCAAATATTTTCAGCCTTTGGAACATTCCCGACACAGACGCGGTAAAGGGTCATGTAGACAATACAAAGCCTAGAAGAGCAGCGGTTATCGGCGGCGGATTTATCGGACTTGAAATGGCGGAGAACTTCCACGACCTCGGTATGGAAGTATCGGTTATTGAAATGATGGATCAAGTGATGGCGCCAATCGACTTTGAAATGGCCAGCATCATTCACAATCATATGAGAAACAAAGACGTACAGCTTTACCTCCAAGACGGGGTAAAATCTTTTGAATATAAAGAGGGCGTGACCACAATCACCCTTCAAAGCGGCAAACAAGTAGAGGCAGACATTGTGATGTTGTCCATTGGGATCAGACCGCAATCAGAATTGGCTAAAGCAGCTGGACTTCTGGTTAACGAAAGAGGGGGCATTGTGGTAGATGAATACCTCAAAACCTCTGACCCAAGTATTTATGCCCTTGGCGATGCGGCGGAAGTAACTGACTTCATGACGGGTAATAAAACCATGGTCCCTCTTGCAGGACCTGCCAACAAACAAGGCAGAATTGTTGCCAATAACATTTGTGGCAGAAAAGAAAAATACAGAGGGGTTCAAGGGACATCGATTGCCAAAGTATTTGACATGACTGTAGCCAGCACAGGAACAAATGAAAAAAACCCTTAAGCGTCAAGGCAAAGAAATTGGCAAAGATTATCAAGTGAGCATTATTCATTCAAAATCCCATGCAGGCTACTACCCAGGATCAACCATGATGGCCATTAAATTGATCTTCGACCCTGAGACTGGAAAAGTCTTTGGCGGACAAATTGTAGGTCACAGCGGCGTAGATAAGCGCATTGACGTCCTCGCCACGGCTATTCGATATGGCGGTACGGTAGAAGATTTAATGGATTTAGAACTTGCCTATGCACCACCGTATTCATCGGCTAAAGACCCAATTAACATGGCGGCTTTTGCCGCAGAGAATATTATGCTCGACAAAGTTGGTGTGGCGCAATACTATGAAGCGTTTAATTTAGATCTTGAAAAGACAACTTTAATTGACGTCAGAGATTTAGAGGAAAATGAGAGAGGCGCTGTTCCAGGGGCAATTCTAATACCTGTTAACGAGTTGAGAGATAGACTTGGAGAAATAGACAAGAATAAGAACATTATTGTGTATTGTGCGATTGGTCTCAGAGGCTATATTGCAGCCAGAATTCTCAAAGAAAATGGCTTTGACAAGGTGAAAAATCTTAGCGGTGGGTACACCACTTACGCAGCCGTTTATGAAGGTTCTAAAAATTCTAGCGACTTAAACTGTGTCAACTGTCAAGGTATTCCTTATGAAGAGGAATTCTCTGAATCAGGTGAACCCATTCATACCAAATAATTAAAAAGGAAGGCTCTCTTTCGGGAGAGCCTTAAGCACAGCTATATTTGGAGAAATATTAACAAACTCACAGGAAAATTTAGGAGGAATATAAAGTGGCTAAAAAAGTTGTTATTATTGGCGGCGTTGCAGGCGGTGCAAGTACAGCGGCAAGATTGAGAAGAAATGATGAGACAGCAGAAATTGTCATGTTTGAAAAAGGGGAGTATATTTCCTTTGCCAACTGCGGTCTTCCTTATTACATTGGAGAAACCATTCAAGATCGTTCGGCTCTATTGGTTCAAACCCCTGAGGCGATGAAAGCCCGTTTCAATATTGATGTACGTGTAAAGAGTGAAGTGCTTTCCATCAACAAGGAAGAAAAAACCGTTCAAGTCATTGACCATGCCACAGGACATAAATATGACGAAGCTTATGATGTTTTAGTGCTTTCACCAGGATCAGTGCCACTCAAACCACCTATTCCAGGAATAGATAGCCCGAATATTTTCAGCCTTTGGAATATTCCAGATACAGATGCCATTAAGGGTTATGTTGACAATTTAAAACCAAGACGTGCGGCAGTAATCGGCGGTGGCTTTATTGGTCTTGAAATGGCAGAAAACCTTTATGATAGAGGGGCTCATGTAACTGTTGTTGAAATGGCTGACCAAGTTATGGCGCCAATCGACTACGAAATGGCCACTCAAGTTCACAGCCATATGAGACAAAAAGGCGTTCAACTTCTGCTTAAAGATGGGGTTAAATCCTTTGACTATAACCACGGTGTAACGACAATTACCCTTCAAAGTGGCAAGAAAATTGAAGTGGACATGGTCATTTTATCGATCGGCATTCGCCCTCAATCAGAGTTGGCTAAGGCGGCAGGTCTTTCAGTCAATGAAAGAGGCGGCATTGTAGTAGATGAGTTCCTTAAAACCTCTGACCCGAATATTTACGCCATTGGAGACGCCATCGAAGTCAACGATTTTATGGGGGGCTTCAAAACCATGATTCCACTGGCTGCCCCTGCCAATAAACAAGGTAGAATTTGTGCCAACAACATCTGTGGCGACACGGAAGCTTATGTGGGCACACAAGGAACCTCTATTGCGAAAGTCTTTGACTTAACCGTTGCCAGCACAGGGATGAACGAAAAAACCCTCATACGCCTTGGCAAAGAAATCGGCAAAGACTATCAAGTCAGCATTATTCACGCCAAATCTCATGCAGGTTACTACCCAGGTGCTATTCCAATGGCTCTTAAGTTGATTTTCAACCCAGAAACGGGGAAAGTCCTTGGTTCTCAAATTGTCGGTTATGACGGCGTGGATAAGCGTATAGATGTCATCGCTACAGCCCTCAGATTCGGCGCTACGGTTAAAAACTTAATGGACTTAGAACTGGCTTATGCACCGCCATATTCATCGGCTAAAGACCCTGTCAACATGGTAGCGTTCACAGCTGAGAACATTATGAAGGGCAAAGTTGGCATAGCCCACTACTATGAAGCGGTTGGATTTGATAAGGAAAAAACCACGATCGTCGATGTAAGAGAACCCATTGAAAGAGATATGGGCTTCATTGAAGGCTCGGTGAACATTCCACTAGACTCACTTAGAGATAGACTTGGAGAACTTGATCCTAAGAAAGATATTATTCTTTATTGTGCGATCGGTCTTAGAGGCTACGTCGGTGCCAGAATTCTCAAACAGCATGGTTTTGAAAACGTTCGAAATTTAAGCGGCGGTTATACCACATACTCCCATGTTTACTGTGGCGCTGAAAACGAAGATCCGAGCGACAAAAACTGCTGTAACGCCCCAAGCGAGAACTTTGAGGATTCAGGTGACGTTGTAGATAAAAGCTTGAAACCAACAGGAAATGTTGTTAAAGTAAATGCATGTGGTTTGCAATGTCCAGGTCCAATCATGCAAGTGCATAAAGCCCTTGAACTGATGGAAGACGGCGACATTCTTGAAATTACAGCAACTGACCCTGGTTTTGCTACAGACATTAAAACTTGGTGTAAAAAAGTAGGTCACACCCTCATGGCGACAGGTAAAGCCGATAAGAGCTTCTATGCCAACATTATGAAGGGTACCGCTGAAAAGAAAATGCAACAGACGATTCAAAGCATTCCAAACAATAAAACCATGGTGGTCTTCTCAGACGATATGGACAAAGCCATTGCAGCTTTAATTATTGCCAACGGCGCAGCTTCTATGGGCAGAAAAGTCACCATGTTCTATACCTTCTGGGGACTTAACATCATTAAAAAGCACAACAAAGTCAACGCACCTAAAGACTTTATGGGCAAAATGTTCGGTATGATGCTTCCTAGAGGAACCAAAAAATTAAAACTTTCACAAATGAACATGATGGGTATGGGTCCTAAAATGATTCGCCACATTATGAAGACTAAAAATGTAGATTCTTTAGAGACTTTGCTCGACATGGCACTTAAGAATGGCGTGAACATGATTGCCTGCAACATGTCTATGGATCTTATGGGCGTTCATGAGAGCGAGCTTATTGAAGGGGTTACATTGGGCGGCGTTGCTACTTACCTTGGCGAAGCTGAAGATGCGGACGTGAATCTATTTATCTAGTAGGGAAGACAAACCCTCATTAAGAGGCATAAATAAGAATACTGGTAAGGTTAAAAATAAAGACTGTAAAATAGGAGGGTAGCCCCAATGGACGAAAAGAGAAAAGCCGTCGTTAATCGGCTCAAGACTGTCAAAGGTCATATCGCTGGAATTGAGCGTATGCTAGAAGAGGACAAATGTTGTGACGATATCTTGCTCCAAGTCTTGGCGGTCAAATCCTCAATCCACAAAATCGGCCTGATGATCATGGAAAATAACGCTATGAGTTGCCTGATGGCCCCAGATGAAGAAGGAAAAGTGGACGTAGAACACATGGAAAAAGTCATCAAATCCATTATTAATTTTTCAAAATAAATAAGCGTTAGCAGATTCGGAAGGAGATTGTATTATGTTTGAATGGAAAAAGGAATTTGAACTGGGTATTCCCTCAATTGATGCTCAGCACCAAAAATTATTAGAAATTGGCAATCGAATCAGTGCTTTATTGGTACAACATGAAGAGGGCAACGACGACTATGATGATATTATGGAAGTTTTGGATGAGTTAACCAACTACACCATTTATCACTTTAAGGTCGAAGAGGATTACTTCCTTAAGTTCAAATACCCAGAATATGCGAAACATAAAGTTGAGCATGATGCTTTTATCGATTATCTCCATTCAATTGATTTGAAAAACGTTGAAAATGAACAAAAGGCTTTCTTAAAAGAACTCCTTAAGAAAATCGTTAACTGGGTGTTCAACCATATCATCACAACGGACTTCATGTACAAAGATTTTATGATTAGTCAAGGGATGAAGTAAGGGAAGCAGTTATAAAAGAATAGGCCATAGTGCAAGTGTATTATGGACAAAAAATAAGAGACTGTCTCAAATTACAGGTGTAAATGACCTGTTTTGAGACAGTCTTTGTTTTTGTTATTTTAATAGTTTTTGATCCATGTACTCTTGTACTTCTTCATCGGTGACTTGGATATCCAGTTTTTTCGATTCTCGTTCTATAACCCTGCTTTTCGCGGCAATACGTTTAAAGTACGCTTCTGCTTCTTGGTCTGAATTATTACGTCTCGATTTAACCATTTCATATTCAGCATTACTAATTTCTAGCCCATCAATCAGATGGATTTCATCAGATGTGTTAGCTTTTGCAACCTCAAGAAGTTTTTGATTTGTCTCTCTAGAAGCGTCTGTAACAGGTTTTCCTTTATATCCAAGTTGATTGAATCCGATTAAAGAGACACCAGAAATGACGATCGCGATTAAAAGAATTCCTATAAATATTTTTTTCATATGTTCCTCCATTTTGTTAATCTTCTCTGTAAAGCTCGCTAATAATTTTAAATTCATAGGCAATTTCTAGGAAAAGGTCAATCAGAGAAGGGTCAAACTGAGTCCCTCGCCCTTCGACCATAATTTTTAACGCGGCCTCATGAGGAATGGCTTTTTTGTAGACACGCTTTGAAGTCAGAGCGTCATAGACATCGGCAATGCTCATGATTCTGGCTTCAATAGGGATGCTTAAGGCATAGAGTCCCGTAGGGTAGCCAGTACCATCCCAGCGCTCATGGTGGTAGAGAACTATGTTGCTGGCGGTTTCTATAAATAGATTGTCTGAAATTCCTGCGTTACCTCTGTCGATGGAATCCTTCCCTATGATAGTATGGCGTTTCATGATATTGAACTCCTCGTTGGTCAGAGGGCCGGGTTTGAGAAGAATATTGTCTGGAATGGCCACTTTTCCAATGTCGTGGAGAGGAGCGCACTGAACCATCCAAGCCAATTTACTCTCGCTTATAGGGGCTTCAATGTGTCTGATATTGTAGTGTTCTGCCAACATTTCGACATATTTCTGAGTTCTGACGATATGGAGACCTGTTTCGTAGTCTCTCATTTCAGCCAGAGAAGACAAGCTTATCACGGTAAGGGCTTTTACCTTTTGAAGCTCTGTCTCATCTGCTTCTAAGAGACTAACCAACTGGTTGTACTCAGATTGAAAATCCTCTAATTCTCCTTTTAAGGAAAGGGTCATTTTTAACGGCATGCGGTTTTTCTTGGAATTAGAAAGAGCTTCTCTCATACCCCGAATAGGTTGTAAAATGAGAACCTCTAACATGAAGTAAGTGACGACAGCGAAGATGAGCATGGCATAGGTGACAAAGAGAATTCGCTCATAAATACCTGCAGAAATCAGGGCGTCAATTTCCTGAATCGGGACATAGGCCACTGGGTTGTAGTCTGAATTTGCTAGTTTTTGTACCTTAGTAATGCGATAATAAATAGCGCCCTTTTCGATTTTAACATTTGTAGATAAGTATTCAAAATGGTATGTATCATTGTCATTGCTTTCATGGTTAAGGCGTTCAGGCCAAGGCGATATAATGACACGGCCGTCCTTTTCGTATATTTCCATTTTACCATTGTAACTGAGGGCCATTTTTGAAAATTCTTCTGAGAGTGCATCTAAGGTGACATCAATCCCGATGACACCAGTCACCTGTTTTTTATTGTTTTTAAGGGCCATAACCGTCCCGATATTAATATCAGGGGTAGACACGGAGGTATAGGCTTCTGTTTGAAGGGCATTATCGGGAAAGGTAATAGCCTGTTGATACCAAGGTCTAATCCGTGGGTCGTAAGCTGTGGGTATAGAACGGGGATGAGATCGGACAAAGCTACCGTTAGACCTTCCCATGTAGACAGAATTTACGTGGGGATGAGTCAATCGGTAATTGTTGAAGATTTCAATAATGCTGAGTTCAAGGGGTGTGTAGTGGTATTGAAAGGTTTTTTCATCTGCTTCTAAAAATGAAGTGAATTTCTTATCGTCAGCGTTCTGTATAATAGTGCATGAGGCTATAGTCGCTAAGTCTTCTTCAATACCTTTAAAAAACAAATTGAGATTATATTCGGCAATTCGAAAATGTTCTTCGTAAAGAACGGCTACTTCTGTATAAATTTCTGTTCGAGCGGAATAGCCTGTATAGATTGCAATGCCAGATATTGCAAAAATATACACCACAAGATAACCGAGCAAAAAACGTTTGGTTAATGACATTTGCTATCCCTCCTAATTTTAGAATTTCTTTTTTTATACCCGTTAAATTAATAAATATAGGGTATAAATCACACTGCCTGTATAAAAATTATCAAATACTGTTGACAGCTAAAAATGAGTATGTTATTCTATATTTGTAATCATTACAGATTTAATAATATTACAAGAGAGGGGTAAGATAATGGATTCGAAAGACAAAGTATTAGATGTTTTTAAAAAATCAGGCGAAGCAATACGTCCAGGCGAAGTTGCTGAAGCAATTGGCCTAGAAAAGAAAGAACTTGATAAAGCAATCAAAGCTTTAAAAGAAGAAGGAAAAATATATTCCCCTAAAAGATGTTTTTACCAAATCAGTGAAGAGTAAAAATTAGTTAATCCGTAAGTTTTGACCAACCCCGTAGAATTCCATTTACCAAGACATATCAAATTTGTTATTAAAACATTGCTATAATGATAGTAAACATGTAAAATGTGAGTATTGTTAAAAACACTATTAGAACACCATTAAAACACTATTAAAACACTATACTTAAGGAGGCAACAAATATGAAAAAATACGTATGTACAGCATGTAACTGGGAGTATGATCCACAAATCGGCGATCCAGATAGCGGTATTGCACCAGGTACTGCATTTGAAGATATTCCTGAAGATTGGGTTTGCCCACTTTGCGGTGTTGGCAAAGATATGTTCGAAGTTATCGAGTAAGTTATAGTTTTGGAAGGGGTATTGAGGTAGATGGAAGATATGGGGCAAATGGGCAATAAGATAGATAATATTGGGGAATATTTAAGAGGGAATGGCATTAAACCCTCTTATCAACGTATCAAAATATATGAATTTCTAATGAATACAAAGGAACACCCAACTGTAGAAAATATTTACAGAAATTTGGTTACTGAAATACCAACACTCTCAAAGACAACGGTTTACAATACACTTAACCTCTTTGTTGAGAATAATATAGCACTTTTGATTACAATCGAAGAAAATGAAACCCGTTATGATGCAGATACTTCTGTACATGGCCATTTCAAATGTGAGAAATGCGGCAGAGTTGCTGATTTTTCACTTGATTTAGGTGATGCCACTGTTGAAAATCTTGCGGGGTTCCAGATTAATCAGAAGCACGTATATTTTAAAGGGCTTTGTGACCGTTGCAGTGAGGCAGTCCACTAAGAAGTCTTGGAGGAAATCTGAATGCTTAAAAAATTAGAAGTTTACAAATGCGAAAAATGTGGCAATATCGTTGAAGTTTATCATGCAGGCGGCGGGACATTAGTTTGTTGCGGCGAACCGATGAAATTGATGGAAGAAAAAACAGCGGATTCATCAACAGAAAAGCACGTACCTGTGATTGAAAAAATTGATGGTGGCTTTAAGGTAACAGTTGGTTCAACGCTTCATCCTATGACGGCAGAACACTATATTCAGTGGGTTGAGCTGATTACAGAGTACGGCGTATTGACTGCATTTCTAAATCCTGGAGATGATCCAATTGCTTATTTCCATACAGATGCAAAGGATGTACAAGCAAGAGAATACTGTAATGTTCACGGACATTGGAAATCAAATTAATTTACTATGAATATCAACCTATGCATTTGAACATAAAGGAGTTTTACTCATGATGAAACAAAGATTGGCAGATATCATCAATGCTCAAGTCAATGCCGAATTCTATTCAGCTTATCTTTATTTATCTATGTCAGCTTACTTTGCAGATAAAAATTTGCCGGGTTTTGCTAACTGGATGAGAGTACAATTCGAAGAAGAACAATTTCATGCTCTTAGATTCTATGACTATGTGAGTGAAAGAGGTGGAAGAGTAGCTCTTCGTGCATTTGAATCTCCAAAAACTGAATGGACAAGCATTATCGAAGTGTTTGAAGATGTGCTAAAACACGAACAACATGTTACCAATTTAATTAACAACTTGGTTGATGTGGCAATCGAAGAAAAAGACCATGCATCTAATAGCTTCTTCAAATGGTTTGTAGATGAACAAGTTGAAGAGGAAGCAAATGTTGAGGCCATTCTAAGCCAATTGAAATTGATCAATGGTGAAGGCAATGGCATTTTAATGCTAGACCGTGAGTTAGCGACAAGAGTATTTGTACCACCGGTCATTGCTTAGACTTAATAAACAAAAGGAGGACAGACCATTGGCTGATGTCAAAGGGACACAAACCGAAAAGAATTTATTAAAGTCATTTGCTGGAGAGTCACAAGCCAGAGGAAGATATACCATGTTTGCTAAGAAAGCTATAGAAGAAGGTTATGAACAAATTGCAGCCCTTTTCCTTGAAACGGCTGACAATGAAAGAGTTCATGCAGAAATCTTCTTTGGTTACTTAACTTCAGGTGAAGCCCTTGAAATTACTGCAGCTTACCCTGCGGGAAAAGTTGGTACAACCCTTGAGAACTTAAAAGCTGCAGCTATGGGTGAAAACGAAGAGTATACAGAATTATACCCTGAGTTTGCAAAAGTAGCGGAGGAAGAAGGTTTTAAAGCCGTTGCATCTTCTTACAAATTGATTTCGACTGTTGAAGCAGAGCATGAAAAGCGCTACCTTAAACTTGCAGAAAATCTTACTAAAGGTGAAGCCTTTACTAAGAATGGCAAGGTGAGATGGAAGTGTCGTGAATGCGGTTATGTACATGAAGGGGAAAAAGCACCTGCGGCTTGCCCAACGTGTAAAAAACCACAAGCTTATTTTGAAATCAAAGAAAGTAATTATTAAAAATCAAGTAAAGAGCGAAGCCGTGGTTTCGCTCTTTTTTATGTGCAACATAAGCGAATGCCTTTTTAGATATAAGCATTTTTTGAGACTTCCTTAATATTTTTATGATAGAATACGGGTACATCTTAAAAGGCAGTGGGGTTAATTATGAAAAATACGAATCAATTGGTTGGCAATATATTAAAAGGCATCATCATCGGAATAGGCGGTGTGGCACCGGGGGTTAGCGGCGGCGCTTTTGCTGTTATGCTGGGGGTATACGATAAGCTCACAGAGGCGATTGCTACTTTTTACAAAGATTTTCGAGTCAAAATGACTTTTCTGATATCTGTTGGTATAGGTGTTGCGATTGGAATTGTGGGTTTTAGCAATGTAATGACGTTTTTGTTTGCCCATTTTGAAACTATGGTCAAGTTTGTTTTTATTGGCTTGATGGTAGGGACTTTGCCTTCTGTATTTGGTGAGGCCAACAAGGAGGGCTTTAAAAAAAGGTATCTAGTTCCTTTTGTTTTAGCTTTTACCCTCACGATGATTTTTACATACTTAGACAGTCAAGGCGTTGACAGAACTTCTGTAAGCACCCTCAGTACTCAAAGTTCTGTTTTTTACGGCGGCATTATTGCCCTTGGAACCATTGTGCCAGGAATCAGTTCTTCAATTATTTTAATGTATGCAGGTGTGTATGAGGCTGTTTTAGCGGGGATATCAACCTTAGACTTTAGAATGCTTATTCCCATGGGGGTCGGCTTTGGTTTGACGGTACTTTTGCTGGCTAAGGTTATTAGTTATATGTTTAAGCGGTTTTATGGCTATACCTATTACATGGTTCTTGGATTTGTAGTAGGCTCTATTCTCGCCCTTATGCCCAGTGTGAGCACTGGGTCAGAAATGATTAAAGGAATGCTTCTTGGGATTATAGGAGCAGGGCTTTCTTATGGTCTTGGACATATTAGTCAAGGGCGTAGATCTGTAGAATGATTGTAAAAAACGTAGATTTGTTTATAGAAATTAAAAGGGATGCCCTATCAGCAATGAAGCTGTTAAGGCATCCCTTTTTTGATTAAAATCATTTGAAACTAACTTGTGTATTTGGTATCCAATTGATAGTTAACGTCTTCGTCATAGACGGTTTCACCTTCGACAACGACTGTGATGTGTGTAATGGTTGAACGATCTGTTGTTGTGAACGTTATGGAATTGTTTTCATCTTCAGCAATTGACATAAATTCACCTTCAACAGCATAGCCGAGACCGTAAATATAGTAAGTATCTTTTCCTACTGTTAATGTTGCGTCCAATAGAGTTGTGAAGTTTTGATAAGTATCCTCATCAAAATCGTAGGACATGTAGACATCTAAAGTTTGATCTTCAGAGTCGCCTACGTATATACCTTCAATGAAGTTGCTATCACTGATTGGAGCGGCGTCATCGAAATCAGCTCTGGTTTTTTTGAAATCTGCCAAAGCATCTTTAATTTGCTTAGCCAATGTGACCTCTAACTTGAGTGTCGCCTTAAATTTATCACTTTTAATGTATTTAGTAGCCAAATCTAAGGTTGTATAAGCTTTAGGGTATTTGCTAACTTTTCCATTTTCGTCAGTGGATTGCATAAAAACTTTGCCAGAACTGTCTTTTTTCAAGAGATAATCAGTGATTGATTTATCTGCATAGACGGCTTTTACTGCAACAGACTTTTTATCTTTTGATAGCGTGTATTTAATACTGGTCACCTTATATTCTGGTGTTGTGTTCACATAGAACTTAGTTGTATTGTAGTCTCTCGTAACATGCTCAAGTTTTTTTGCAGAAAATACGTGCAAGTTTGTGTAGTTCTTGTCAATTACATACACACCATAGACTTCTGTGGTGGCTGTAAAGACTGTTTTATTCACCGATGTAGCAGCAAATGCGCTAACAGCAGTGAGTTGGAATACCAGTGCAAAGACAGTCATGAGGGATATGAGCTTTTTCATAACGAGTTGATTCCTCCTAAGAATATGGAATATTTTTTTAAATGAGGTATTTCTTAAAAACATTATAATGTTAAAATATTGGTTTGTCTACGATTTGCGCATTCCCCTGATAGCAAACAAGGCTAGAACTAGGGCCACTAGGAATATTACGCCACTGAAGATAGCCTTTTGGTTCACCACTGTCTTGGAGGGCTGTTTGGAGACTGCAACGGCTTTTTCTGCATTCAAAACTGCTGTGCCGATTTGCTGCAGTGAAATTTCTCCTCGGAACTGCTCAAGATCATATTGGGGCTTCGTGGCTGAGGGGTTACCATACTGAAGCGTATAGGTTTTCCCTTGGACCGTCTGGAATACCACGGCGTCTGACACGTACTCTAAGGTGACACTTTGAATATCTAGGGGTGGGTTGTCCCCATTCTCAATCACCAGTGTCAAGGAATCAACGGGCTGATATATTGATACGGGTAGACTGTTTCGCAGGGGCTCTGAACCTTTCAGTGTGGATTGGAACAGGTAACCACTTCCGAAAACGGTAGCGACTGCCTCATTTTCGCCTGAGACAATCTGACAAGGGCGCTTAAAAAGCCCTGAAGCCTCGATTGACATGGCGTTCACGGGAAGATTATCCACATTTTTAATCTGGATTTCTGTGGCTGTACCGACTTCTCTCCGTTGAAACTGACTGGCGGTAATTATTCGCTGATGGGCAGTTTGGACCTCTGATTCGCTGATTAGCATTCCAGAAAGACCGCTGAGGCGAATGCCTTCGGCATTATTCAGAATCACAATACGATAATTGGTAAACTTTTGAGAGGTCCCAACGTCGATAAGAAATTGGTCATTTCCATCAACACGGTACAGGGAGCTGTTTTCAATCCACTCCCAATGCTTACCATCGTGGCTACCATACAGCTCAACATATTTGAAGAAATCTTCGGTGAAGTCAGTCGCTACTGTGAGATGGTTGATGAGAAGATCAGTTCCTGCCGTGGGATGACCTTGAAAATCAAAAATGGTATCAGCCTTTTTTCTGAAATCTCCAGTTGAAGTAAAGCTATAGGAATCCTCTGTAGTGGTAGAAGTTTTCCGGTTGGACTCAAGGAAATATGGAACGACAGTGCCTTTTTCATCAATAATCCTCAGATCCCATAGATCCAGTTGTGATTTTTTGTAAATCTCCGGAGGGAGTTCTAGACGGTTGAAGCCAGAGGTGGTATCCGTCATAATTTCCCGTTGCCATTTCCACTCCGAATCGGGGGTCTCGGCCTCTGCAGCAAATAGGGAAATAGTCAATGTCATGAGTAACGCCATAGCGACTTTATTCCTCATCAACGCCATCCTCCTTCTTCGTGGTGATACGTACCGTTATTTTCTGGTAAACTACTGAAATTCCGATGAGCACTAGACCAAATATGAAGTAACTGATGATTTTTTGAGGAAGGCTGAAAGACAAGGAATCAATGATTAGCATTTTCACCGTTGCCAGCAGAGAGAGAATCAAACCCATACGTCGCAACATGACGAAATTCTGTTTAAAGCCCAAGATAATATAGAGCAGGGCAAAGAAGATCATGGAGATGTTCAACACCACACTGAAGTTTACCGTACGGAAGGTATTTGTTAGATTAATGAAATAGACCAGTAGGGTATATCCACCCAATACGATGGCTCGGATTTCTCTGGAGAGTCGGCTCTGTTTCTCTAGCTCCCAGAGGAAGCGGTTCATTCGCCACAGAATAGCGCTATTGGAGGTCAAAATCAGCCCTATATCTAGCCACCAACGGATGCCTTCGGTGTCAACGCTTATAAAGTTAACGCCAATTAGGAGCGTATATACCACCAGTTCGGAGATGGTTTTGTATCGGCCAAAGAGCATGACCTTTTCTGCTTTTAGCCGTTGAAAACTAAGATTACAAAGAACCACAGTTCCCCACATGATGAAAAGACCTTCAACGACTGACATAGACCGACCCTGAAGCAATTCTCTGTAGATCATCAGAACCTCATAGACGAGGAAAACATTGATGTGAGCGGCAATTGGATAGCGCAGCACTCTGAGCGGCTCTTGTAACCATTTCATCTTGACTATCACTGGGAAATCGCCAATAAACCCATGCGGCAAAAACCTCTGAAGCGATTAGTGAAGCATATTTGAAATCGCCTATGGTAGGATAGCTCTGAGTCCAATCTATGCCTATGCAGTTGACGCTGAGGAAGGCTACATGTGCCAGAGCGAGGAGGCCTAGTCCCATCACATCAAGAGGCTTGATTCTGTATAACCGACCCAAATAGATGAATAAGCAAGCTTCAATAATCCATCCGAAGAAAATCCAACTCTCTGAAAGTTGCATTGGTACCACTAGGATGGAGAAGGATACAGCAAAGGTGTAGAATGTGTTAATCATCTGTTTGCTTCCGAAGTGTTTTTTTGTCAACAATGCCAGGCCGAAGTAGATGCCTGCGTAGAACAGTGCTAGAATCCCGTTGTATTCCTCATAGCCCGCCTGATTGAAAAGATGATAAACCATGCTGCAGTTAATCAGGGTGTTGAGGCTCACAAGGATGATGTCAGCCACGTTCATAGGCGTCCGCTCTTTCAGGTTACGATACAGGGCGACAGCCAAGTAGATTAAGAAATTAGCGTAGGCAAAAGCGATGGCTAGCAGATGGTTATCCATTAAGGTCAGCAGATAGTGTACGCAGAGCATATTGAAAAGGAAGCCTACATAGATAATCTGTGACCACTTCTGCTTGATTGAAATGCCCAGCACTAGAGCATTGTAAACCATTAAATAGACCAGAGCCTGAAGTACAGGCAGGGCATCGATACCGTATACTACCACGTAGGTGAAGAATGGCAGATAGCCTCCAACCAAAGAGAGCATCCCAATGGTGGGTGATTTATAGCGCAGGGTGAGGGAGAGTGAGGCTGCTGCAATCAGCACCGATACCACCATGGCCATGTTGAATGACAGAATTTGGAGGTAGAAGGTGCAGATGAAGGTGGAGGCATAGAACAAACCGATACCGCCTCCAGTAACCCCAGCCGCCACGGCGGGCATTTTCTTTCGGTGAAGCCATTCGCCACCAGCACAGAAGACCAGTCCCAAAACATAGAATGTAATGCCCTTGGCATATTCGTTGAACCAGTGATTATAAGTATATCGTCCTGCCAATATTACCGCTAGGAAGATTAGAATGACCCCCAGTTTGTTTATGAGATTGAGCCCTAGCTTTAGTTCAAAACTATTTCCCTTTCTTAGCCGTTCCATTAGGGCATCATCCACGGCCTTTAGTTCTGGGTCGTCATATTTTTCATTGAGGTCCTGAAGACCTTTGGCCCGAGAAGCTTCCAATTTTTGACGTAACTCAGTGAGTTCGTGGCTCATTTGATTTTGTAGAAGGTTAATCTGTGTTGTATATTTTGTTTTAATTTCACCTTGAAGCTTATCCGCTTCCGAAACGGTTCGCTTCATCCGCTGGGTTAGGCTAGCTTCTAGAACGCCAAGTTGGTTCAAGGAGCCTTGAGTGGTAGACTCAAAAAATAGGTTCACCCGTCTTTTGGATAGATGGACCTGATTCATCTTTTCGTTCATCACCTGTTCGTGGTAAGCTCCCCGCACAGCACCCAGTTCACTATCTAACTTTTGGTTGGCCTTCTTCAGGGTAGCCATCTCTTCTAGAAGTATCTTCTTTTCGTTAGAAAGGCGCATATTCTCATCTGCTAGCAGATCCACGTTCAAATCCTTCAGGGTCTTTTCCAGCTCTCCCAGAGAAGCTTGGTGTTGCTTGAATGCATTTTGAAAGCTCTCGCCGTATGACATGTTGCCTCCTTTTTCGTGGGTTCCAATTGATTTTTTTATAATATTCTAAAATAACTTTTCCAGATAGTTGCGGTGCATCTCGGTCATCACTTCATAGAATTGGTTGCTCACAGTTTCTGGTTCCTGTTCAAAGTGTCGGCACCACGCATCACCGTAGCAGGTGAACATGGCCCGAGGAATCACATTGAGGAAAAACTCAGCCAGCATCCGTTTTGAGACGCAATCAGAGTTGCGACCTAATATCTCACTTTCTCGCTCTATCAACCCTTCCACAAAGCGGAAAACACTGGGAATTTCAGTATTTTCCTTTAAAGATTCAATTAGAACGACCCGAGTCAACTGTTGGTTTTCTCGGAGAAATTCTCGAGAACCCTGCTCTACCTGTTCGTCGTTTCCTAGGGCAGATAGGAGAAATTCTTCATATTTTTGATAATACCCCTCAATCAGGGCTTCCAATAGGTGGGCCTTTCCTTTGTAATGATAGTAGATCAGGGATTTAGGCAACCCTGCATGAACGGCGATTTCATCGATACGGGCACCGTCGTAGCCCTTCTGGGCAAAGATATCCAAGGCAGACTGGAGAATCTGTGGCTTTGCGTTGGCGCGCTCTATTTTACTCATAAGTTACCTCCTAAAAAAATTGTACTGAATAGTCAGTATTATAAACTTGTTTTACAATTTTTGCAAGAGTTGATTGTTGCATATTGAAATAATACAAAAGCAAATAGCACAGTAAGGCTAACTTGGGTATAAATAGGATAGTTTTCAGTAAATGAATAACTTTTAGGAGCTGATATGATGTCAACTATATTAGTAACAGGTGGAACGGGTTATATTGGAAGTCATACTGTAGTTGAACTATTGAAAGACGGGTATTCTGTTATTGTTGTAGACAATTTTTCCAATAGCAAACCTGAAGTTCTTAATCGAATATTTGAACTTACAGGCAAACAAGTTAAGTTCTATAAATTTGATTTACAAGATCAAGAGGCCCTTAACAGCGTTTTTAAAGAGAACGAAAAAATTGAAGCGGTTATCCATTTTGCTTCTCTTAAAGGGGTGGGCGAATCTATAGAGAAACCGCTGAAATATTACCATAATAATCTTATGAGTTCTTTGGTACTCCTAGAGTGTATGGCAAGCCATGGCGTAAATCGAATTGTATTTAGCTCTACGGCGGCTGTATATGGTCTAGAAAATAGTTCTCCTTTAACAGAAAACTTGCCACTTTCTGCTTCAAACCCTTATGGAAGAACAAAACTTATGATAGAGCAGATGATGGCGGACCTTGTAGCTTCTGACCCGAATTGGTCTGTGGCTCTGCTTCGTTATTTCAACGCTGTTGGAGCTCATGAAAGCGGCAGGATTGGTGAGGACCCAAGCGGGGTGCCAAGCAATTTAATGCCTTATATCACTCAAGTAGCGGTTGGCAAACTAAAAGAACTTCAAATTTTTGGCGGAGACTATGAAACCTCTGACGGAACTGGAGTAAGAGACTATATTCACGTAACGGATTTAGCAAGAGGGCACTTAAGCGCTTTAAAATACCTAATGTCTCATAAAGGGGTTGAAGCTTTTAACTTGGGAACAGGAAGAGGCTACAGTGTACTTGAGGTTATTAAAGTATTTGAAGCCACCAATAAGGTCCTTGTCCCTTATAAAATTGGAGACCGAAGAGCGGGAGACGTTGCCACTAATTTTGCAGATCCTTCAAAGGCTGGAAAGCGCTTAGGCTGGTGTGCGGAGAAAGACCTTGCAAAGATTTGTGAAGACGCATGGCGTTGGCAGGAGCAGAATCCAAAAGGCTACGAGTAGCTAGAAGTGTTTATTTTATGACAGGAATATAACGTGACCACTTTAACAGAATATTCTAAACTCATGACATATAAATCTTTTTTAGTGGGAGAATTTATTGATTTGCATGAGGGAGGTTTGGAGATGAAGGTTCACATTATATTTAAAAAGTGGTATGGAATTATCATATTTATTTTACTTACCACATGGATAGCAAGCTTTCTAACAGGGTGTGTTTCCAACGACAGTACCTCTAAAAACCCTAAAGAAACTCTTACGAGTGAGAGCGCACCAAATTACTGGCCGACAGAAGGTTGGAAAAGCTCTACTCCAGAGGCTCAGGGAATGGACAGCGCTCAAATTGCAGCGATGTTCGACACAATAAAAACCTTCAATTATGATGTACATCATATTCAGGTCATTCGAAATGGTTATACAGTTGCTGAGTGTCATTATGGGCCCTATCAGCCAGAAGACCCTCAGATCGTTTATTCCATAACTAAAAGCGTGACTTCTGCACTGATTGGAAAAGCCGTTGAAGAAGGTTATATCAAAAGCATCGACGATAAAGTTCTGAGCTATTTCCCGAACAATCCAATAAAAAATGCTAGCCCATATAAAAGTGCTATGACCATCAAAGACCTACTTACTATGAGGACAGGTATAAAGTGGGTGGAAAATGGAGACTATTCCAATCCAAACAATTCTACTGCCCTTTTCCACAGTAGTGAAAATCCTATTCAGTACATGTTAGATTTACCTGTTTTAGAAGCGCCGGGTAAGACATTTAATTATTCAACGGGGGCAGCGCACTTACTGTCTGGTATTTTAACAGAGGCAACTCACAAATCTGCAGAAACCTATGCAAAAGAAAAATTGTGGGGACCTTTGGGTATTCAATCAGCTTATTGGGGCGCAGATAATCAAAATATTAGCGAAGGTGGTAGCCGAAGCTTTTATACCGCAGGAGATTTGGCTAAGATAGGCTATTTGTTCTTAAATAACGGAAATTGGGATGGTCAACAGGTTTTATCAAAAGAGTGGGTCAAAGAATCCACAAAGGTGCAAGTAGAAACCCCTTACGGACCTGCAGGGTATAATGGTTACGGTTACTTATGGTGGAAAAATCCTTTTGAGGGTTATTCAGCCAGGGGTTACGGGGGGCAGTATTTGTTTGTACTCCCTGAAACCAACATGGTTGTCGTTTTTATGGGGAATTTCAATAGCAGTTTTTTTAAACCAGAATCCATGGTGAAGTCGTATTTAATACCTGCCTGTATTTCCGATGGGGCGATTAAAGAAAACCCTGAGAGTCAAAAATTACTTTCTGATTTGATTGCGGAAGGTGAGAAGCCTGAGGAAACATTACCGGTCTCAGAACTGCCTCAAATTGTTGAAAGTACAAAGGGGAAAGTCTTTGATGTAGACAATGGCGGAACGGTTGGCATCGATTTTGAAAAAGGAAATGATACAGCAACGCTCCATTGGTATGTTGATGGTTTTCAATATGATGTGCCTGTAGGTTTGGACAATGTCTATCGGTTTAGCGACTGTCAGGACTTTTTCCTTAAAGATAAGCTTTCAAGGGTAGGTTTTAGAGGGACTTGGAAGGATGATAAGACCTTTGAAATTGAAGTACTAGCAACAGAGGCTGAGAGAGGGTATGTTTTGACATTAGAATTTAGCAAAGGGGTCATTGTTGCTACGTTTGAGTAAATTGTGTTAATGATTATTTTCCAAATGCATATGGCATTTTAAATATTAAATATAAATAAGGTTGCCAGCGGGATTACTCATATGGCAACCTTATTTCGTCATAGTTTAGCAGAGCAGTAAATGTGTAGTGAATAGCCTCTAATCCTGAGTGTATTCCTTAAAGCCTTCGCCTAAAGCTTCGTGAACATTACTGACAGTTATGAATGCTCTAGGATCAATACTTTTAACATAGTTTTTAAGGCGAATAAATTCTTTCTGGCTGACAATGGTGGTAATGACTTCTTTTTCATCGCCTGAAAATGCACCTTTAGCCGTATAAACCGTTGCGCTTCTGCTAAGTTCTTCAATAATAAACGTTTTAACATCTTCGGTGCGATGGGTTATGATGGCAAGCTGTTTGACGATGTTGAAGCCTTCGATTACTAAATCGATGACAAGACCGTTGATGAGAACCCCTAAAATGGCGTACATACCAATTCTAGGACCAAAAGTCACTGCGGCAAATAGGGTAATGAAGAAATCTGCAGTGAGGACTCCTTTGCCCAAGGGAATGTTGAAAAATTTGTTAAGAATTTTAGCAATTATGTCGGTGCCTCCTGTAGAGCCATTCTGATTGAAGACAATGGCCATGCCGATGGCGGATATGAGAATGCCAAAGAGGAGTTGAATCCACAAATCGTCGGTCAAAATAGGGTTGGGCATAGGGTAAATTAGTTCTAGGAGCCATACCATGCCCGATAGGGCAAAGCTAGAGTAGATGGTTTTAATGGCGAATTCCTTGCCAATCATAAAGAAAGCCATAATAAATAAAATAAAGTTCATACCCAGCATCAGAAGACCAATAGGGGCCATGGGTAAATATTGATTGATGACCATGGCAAGACCGCTGACTCCACCTGCAGCCAGATTGTTGGGAACTAGAAAATAATATATGCCAATGGCGACAAGCAACAAGCCAAAATTAAGCAGTAAAAATTCTTTTAATTTTTTCATAAAAAACCTCCTAATATGGGGACTTATAAGTGAATCCTATCTGAAAAATAGGCTTATATCAATAGCTGTAGAGCAGAAATGTAAAAATACCAATAGGAGGAGGGGGAACTTTGTGATTTGTTACAAAGACAGATAATTATTAGAATACATTTTGTGTAAAAACTTCTTTGTAGGAAGAAACGATACCCTACAAAAAGAAGAATCCTTCAAAGCAATCACTCTGCTTTTTCAGGATTCTCTTTAATTTCTAGAATGTTATTAATTTGATCTAGTTTGTCGTGGGTAACTTTTGCCGGATCTCTATATTTTTTTGTGGGAAAAGTATTGGTGGTCTTTTCTACTAAAGAAATATAAATCAACCAAGACATAAACAATATTGAAAATAGACACAATGCTATTAACATAAGAATACCTCCAAACGATAATCCAAAGGATCATGTAATATTTGTATCCAAAAATACAATCGTAAAACACCTCATATAATGTTTTTTTTTAGGAACAATATTAAATGTCTGTAGTGTATACTGATATAAAAGGTATGAAGAGGGTGCTGAGTATGTCTTTGATGAAGTGGGGAAAGCAATTAGCTGCACTTAGTTTAGCGGGTGTTTTTATTATCAACGCTCAATATAGGCTATGGTAATAGTGAAGCTGAAGGAGGCACATCTGTTTGGACCACAGATGAGAAAATTTCTTTTGGCAGTAATATTATAAAATTCACAGCCATCCATGTGAATTTAAAAGACCCTAAAATTCAATTGGAGGTTAGCACCCCAGAGGATAGTATTGGAAAAGTAGATACTCTCCCTAATTTAGTTGCGGCGGTTACAGATGAGGATGGAAAAGGGATTGCTGGTATTAATGGAACTTTTTTCAACGCCTATACAGATTTACAACCTCTAGGAACCATCATTCAAAATGGAAGTATCGAGCACATTTCTAATACGGGTAGCACTTTTGGCGTTGGAGCTCACAATGAAATTTATCTGGATGGCACTTATGTTGCTATTAGCGGTGGCACCATGGACCAATGGGTGTGGCCTTTTAATTGGTACTCCTGGAGCATTAATCATTACTACCCAAATGAAGGGGCAACGATGATCTTTGATTCTAGCTACAAAGGTGGGAAACCCAAACACAATTTTACCGTGATCTCTGTTTCTGCAGGGATTGTTACTGAAATAAATAAAGGTACTTTCAAAATTCCTTCCAATGGATTTTTGATTATGACCAACGACAAGAGTATTATTGAAAAGTTCAGTCTTGGCACTCAAACAGCTTATCGTTTTGATTTTTATCAGAACAACTATAGCAAGGGAGGCGATAAAGTGCCTCTAAATCATTGGGCACGTATAATGACAGGCCTTGGCGCTGGTCCCACATTGGTCAAAGGTGGGAAAGTTGTTGTAGATCCAAAATCAGAGGGCTTTACTGAGGCTAAAATACTCACTAGCAAGGGTCAGCGAAGCTTTGTTGGTGTTACCAATGACAAAGAACTGATTATGGCTTCGGTTCCAAATGTAAATGTTTACCAGCTTGCGGAAATCGCTCTTAAAATGAAGTGTACAGAGGCAATTAACTTTGATGGCGGCGCTTCCTCGGGAACCTATGCCAATGGCAAAATCCTTGTACCTACAGGTCGAAAAATAAGCAATGCCCTTGTGGTAAAGGCATTAAGTGCTCAACCCAACTATTATCAGCTCAATGATAAATACTTTTTTGTTAAAAGCAGTCCCTACTGGGACAGTAAAACCAAGGCAGTGTATGTGCCAATAAGGCTTTTGGATGTGTATTTTAACGGTTACTGGACACTACCAGCCACCCTGAAACTATCAGAGCCAAGTTTCACGCGAAACAAAGAGACCTATGTCAGTCTGACAGACGCTGTTAAGCTTTTGGGAATAGAAGGTTCTTGGAACCCAAGTACACAAACAGTTCAGTTTATAAAATAGTATTTCGGCAGAGCCTTGCTCTGCTTTCTTTTTTAACTTTTAATTAGGACGTAAAAACGTTAAAATAGATATATCTATAAATTTTAGTTATAAATATGAAGAAAAGAGTCAGGAGAAATATGAATAACAAGAAAGTTGCGGGCATAGCCTTAGTGATAACAATTATTACCTTCTCAAGCAAACTTCTCGGTTTACTAAGAGATATTTTACTTGCGAACTATTACGGCACTTCAGTTAGCAGTGATGCCTACGTTATGGCACAGTCGATCTTAAGTGTCTTTACGATTTTATTGGTCAATGCTCTAGGGACAGCTTTTATACCCATGCTGTCAGACTACAAGGTGAATCGGTCTGAAAAAGAAAATAAGGGACTCATTAACAATGTGTATACCGTTTCTTTTTTAATAACAACGGCTATTTCAGTAATCTTGCTGTTGTTTATTAAGCCTGTGGTTGGATTTTTTGCACCTGGATTTAGTCCTGAAGCCCAACATCTCACCCAAATGGTGACAATGGTAATGGTGCCAACTATTTCCCTTAGTGTCATCGTTCTTCTTAACAATAGCTTTTTACAGACGCGAGGGAGTTATTTTGTACCAGCGCTTTATGGCTTCCCAAGTAACCTAGCCTTAATAGCGGGAATGATTTTTTTCACCTCTCAGTTTGGGATTGTAGGACTTGGCGTTGCATTTACTGTAGGTGCCGTGTGTCAAATTTTATTCCAATTACCGGCCTTAATTAAAAATGGATTTAAATTTAGACCCGAGGCAGATTTTAATAACGAAGGTCTAAGAACCCTGTTTATACTAGTTATTCCAACGGCTATAGGAACTGGAATTCAGCAAATTAACTCAATAGTAGACCGAATGATTGGATCAGGACTTACAGAAGGCAGTATTGCTGCTCTAAACTTTTCTAACAAATTAGGTATGTTTATTATGGGGTTATTATTTGCCTCGATTTCTTCTGTTTTTTATACGGCAATGGCCAATCATTCTGCCAATAAAAATGTAGAAGAATTTAAAAATCTTTTGAAAGGGACTGTCAATACTTTGACCCTTTTAATAATACCAGCAAGTGTTGGCTTTGCTGTATTGAGATTGCCAATTGTCAAGTTGGTTTTTGAACGGGGTGCCTTTGACAGTAACGCTTCTGAAATGACAGCAGTCGCTCTTATGTTTACTGCTTTAGGGCTCTTAGGGTTCTCCTTGAGAGATGTTTTTAGCCGTGCTTTTTACGCTTTGCAAGATACAAAAACACCAATGATTAACGGTTCCATTGCCGTTGTGATCAATATAGTACTAGACCTTCTTTTGGCAGGACCTCTTAAAGTAGGCGGTTTGGCATTGGCAACTTCAATTTCTGGAGTAACTGCCAGCATGCTGTTGTTTATTGCGCTGTACAAACGCATTGGAGATTTTGGCATTAAGGAAATCGGTGTTACTTTTGGCAAAATTATTGCTTCTGCAGTTTTGATGGGAATTTTTGTTCACTTCACTTATATGTGGTTAAACAGTTATGTTGGCTCACTTATTGTTAGTTTAGGGGGGCTCAATTCTCGTAGGTATTGCAGTTTATGGTATTTCGGTCACATTATTGGGTATTAAAGAAGTGCATTCTTTGTTAGCGCTCATTACTAAAAAATTGAAAAGAGGATAATTCTATGAGTAAAGTTCCATTTAAACCAGGTACAATGGTCTATCCCGTACCAGCTGTTATGGTCAGCTGCGGCGACAGCCCAGAAAAATATAATATCATTACTGTGGCATGGACAGGGACTATCAATTCAACGCCTCCAATGACTTATGTTTCAGTTAGAAAAGAGAGACACTCTCACAATTTGATTAAAGAATCAGATTCATTTGTCATTAACCTTTCTTCGGAAGATCTTGTTCAAAAAACTGACTATTGCGGCGTCAAATCAGGTCGGGAAGTGAATAAGTTTGTCCACTTAGGTCTAACGGCAGTACCAGCTGAAAAAGTGGCAGCACCTATGATTGAGGAAAGTCCTGTCAGTATTGAATGTAAAGTGACCCAAGTGATTGAGTTGGGGAGTCACGATATGTTTATGGCTGAAGTGGTGGCCATTCACGTTAAGGAAGAATTAATTGATAAAAACGGTAAGCTCCATTTGGAATGGAGCAAGCCTATTGTATACAGCCATGGTGAATATTATGGCATAGGCGAAGCCCTTGGGTCAGTTTGGATTTTCTGTTATGAAGAAAAAGACGGCTGAGAAAGTGGCTAAGCTCAAAGTAGAAGAAACAACGGATTCCTTGAGAAGAGAAAGCTCAAAGAAGAAAAGAAAGCCAAGAAGGAAGCGGCTCGTGAAGCTTGGGAACAGAATCAAAAAGAATGGTATGCCGCTAAAACCAATCAAATCAAAGAAAAAGAAGACAAAAAACGCAATTACAATAAAGAATATGACCGACCTTACATCAAACCTGAGGAATGGGAAGTCAGCCCTCTGAACCCTAAGAATCAAAATCGCACATCGAACAAACCCTATGGAGACAGACAGCGGACAAGCAGAACCTTTGGAAGCAAACCTTCTGGAGATAGACCTTATGGCAATAAGCCAAGTGGCGATAAACCACATAGCCCTAAGACTGGAAGCGATAAAACGAGCAGTGGTAAAACCTTTAACGGTAAAGCTTATAGTGGTAAGCCTCATGGTACTCGTCCAAGCAATCTTAAAAATAAATCTGGAAAGAGAGACTAGTGGTTATGAAAAGCCCTCGTATTTCTATTAAGGGTGTTCTTGTTGTAGCACTTATGTTCACAATCCTTTTAACCGCAACGGCTTGTAATGTTGTTAGTAATATTACGAATCGCATTGAAGGTGCTCTGTTGGGAGATGACTACAAAGTCCTCTCCTATGATGATTACGGCAACAATACGTTGACCATTCAAGGCAATCGTGTCAACATTGGTCTTTTTGAAAACGACGCCAATAATGGCGCAGATGGGAATAAAAGCGAGGTTCTTGAAATCACCATTGATGGGAAGCAACTTCTTCATGTGGGCTCTACAGCAGTTTTTGCAGAGAGAGGCGTTAATACAGTGGCAGACTTTGACTTCGAGTATTTAAAATCGGCTACCAGTAAAGGGGGTTCTACTGTTGTACCCCTTGACAGAAGTGTAAATAGTTTGAAAAATTTCCTCGGGGATGAAAAAGTCATCATTATCAAATCTCAGTTGGGAGTTGTCGTTGGCGTATACCAAGGGAAAAATGTGACGGTAGAAGTACCGACAGACCTTCCGAAGATGACACGTGTAATCATTGACGGGAAGTCCCTCTACATTTACCGCGCAGATTATGAAATTATGGATACAGAACTACTCCAATAGGCGTGTGTAACCGTGTTTTGACAAGATTAGATGGGTGAACCTATGAGACTTACATTCGACATATTGATTAACTTCTGCCTTCTGGCAGCGGTCAGCATTATTTCAGGCTACTTGATCAAATGGGAAAAGGTCAGTAAAAAATTCGCCATCGGACAAGGCGTTCTTTTTGGCGTGGCAGCCATATTAGGTATGCTCCGCCCATTGGTTTTAAGCGCAGGATTAATTTTTGATGGACGTTCAGTCGTGCTGAGTCTATGTGGTCTGTTCTTTGGACCTATAGCAGCTTTGACGGCGTCCATTTTTGCCCTTACACTCAGGGTAATACAAGGCGGACCGGGAACGATGATGGGCGTCTTAGTAATTTTATCATCCAGTGGTATCGGGTCCTTTTTTTACTATTATCGAATGAATAGAAAAAGAGAAATCAACTGGACCATGCTTTTAATTATGGGAATAGATGTTCATGCCCTAATGATTTTATGCATGTTCACTTTGCCTTATGAGCTTTGGCTATCTACCTTTCAAGCAATGGGGGTTCTTGTTATTACAATTTACCCTATTTTGACAGTTTTCCTTGGAAGCATACTGAAACTAATTAGCCAACAGTATATTCGAATTAGAGAAAGTGAAGAACGTTTTCGTCGGATATTTGAAATGGCCCCTATTGGCATTAGTTTAGCGAGTACCAAAAGTTGCCAATATTTACAGGTCAACCCTTACTTCTCTAAGATGGTGGGTCGCCCTGCCGAAGTCCTTGAGCAAATGACTTGGTCTGAGATTACCCATCCTGAAGATATTGAAGAAAACAGAGGTCTCTTGAGAGAATATTTTCAAAATGGCTTATCTGTTTTGGAGATGGATAAACGCTATGTGAAGCCCAGTGGTGAAGTGGTATGGGGAAACCTAAAACTGATTGATTTCAAAGGGCTTTCTGAGGGGGACGACTTTCAGTTGTCTTTTGTTGAGGACATTACTGAAAAGAAGCGATATATGGACGAACTGGCTTCTAGCGAATTTACCTTTAGAACCCTTTTTGAAAACTCAGCCGATTCGATTTTTTTGATAGATGAAGATAAAATATACGATTGCAACCAAGCAAGTGTAGACTTCTTTGGTGCAACCAGCAAAGAGCAGCTAATTGGACGTTCTCCTTATGGACTGGCAAATCACTATCAGCCAGATGGTCAATTGTCTGAAGTAAAGGGCCGAGAAATGATTGATCTTTGCAAATATGAAGGGAAAGCTAAATTCGAATGGTGGCATAGACTAGAAGATGGTTCTGTAGTGCCTGTAGAAGTAATGCTTTCAAAAATAGTACTGAAGGGTCGTGTATTGATACATGCCCTGTGCAGGGATATTGCTGAGCGTAAAGAGATGGAAAATCAGTTGCAATATATGAGCTATAGAGATCAGCTGACAGGGGTGTACAATCGAAGATTTTTTGAAGAGGAATTGTTGCTCATGGACGTGCCGAGAAATCTGCCGTTGACCATTGTTATGGCAGATGTAAATGGTCTTAAACTCATCAATGATTCCTTTGGTCACAGTGCAGGGGATGCCTTACTGATAAAAGTGGCAAAAATTATTCATTCAGGTTGTCGAGGGAATGATGTGGTTTCCCGCATTGGGGGAGATGAATTTGCCATTCTGCTGCCTAGAACCTCTGAGCGGGATGCAGAAGAAGTAATTAAGCGGATTGAGCAGTTGGCAGCTTTGGAACATATGAAACAAATGGAAATTTCAATTGCGTTGGGATTTGAGACCAAACATGGTAGTGAAGATATTAACGAGATTCTCAAGGATGCAGAAGACAAAATGTATAAGAGAAAGCTCTTTAAAAGTAAGGGGAATCGGTTGAAGGGTATTCACGCTCTTGCTCAGTCTCTTTATGATAAGAACCCTAAAGAGGAAGCGCATGCCAAGGCTGTTGCAGAAATAAGCCAAAAAATAGGCTATGGTCTAGGGCTAAATGAGGCAAAGCTGAAGGAAATCTATACCATGTGCCTACTTCACGATATTGGAAAGATTGCTATGTTGGATACTTGTAACGTGGGAGATTCAGCGGAGATAGAGAAAGAACAACCCGATAGGAGACGACACCCCGAGGTGGGCTACCGCATTATGAGGACCTCTCCTGAAATGGCAGATTTAGCCGAAGGGGTTTTGTCACACCATGAGAATTGGGATGGGACAGGCTATCCTAGAGGTTTAAAGGGTGAAGAAATTCCTATTGAAGCCAGAATTATTAGGCTTGCCGATGTTTATGACCGTTTAATTCATGGTCATAATGGATCTACCGTCTTTGGGGCTGAAGAAGCTTTGAAGGAAATTGAGAAACAGGCGGGTCAGAAATTTGACCCCGCCCTAGTGAACATATTTAAAAGAATGCAGATCGAAGGGCAATTCCTTGAAGACCAAGAGCGGTAAAGACGGCTTTGTCCTGAATTTTGAGCCCGCCTAGGCCATAGGCTCGAATGGCGGGATTGTCTGCTCTGATTGTTTTTAAAATCGCGGCGGTGCCATCCAGTCCTAAGCCTTGTTTATGGGGCTTGCAAGGGGTCTCGAAAATATTTGAAAGAATCACATAATCCAGTGGGAGGCTGTTTACAGCTTCCCACTCTTTTTGATTATGGATAGAGGCCCCTATTTTTAAAGGAGAGGCATCGAGAAGGGGTCTCCCGTCTTGAAGTCCCTTCGAAAGACTAAAAGCAAGATCAAAGCCTAGGTGCAGCCCTTGGATAGGCAAGGAAGAAGGGTCGAAAGATCCATTCCAATTAAGGATTAACGCTGGCTTAACAAACCCCAAAGGGGTTACTTGAAACTTGGACATTTTATCCCAACCTTCGTTAAGTGCATTGCAGAAATCAGCGGTTTCTTCAAAAGACCAATCCTTTTCCCTAAGGACAATAGCCGATACGAAGGGTGAGGCATTAAGGCAGGCTGTTAGCAAATCGGGGACACCTTTACGGTCGGTGATCATCCAAATTTCACCCTCTAAACTAGCCAATTTCAACGGTTTCTCCTTTGAGAATCTTGTTCATATTTCGCATAGAGCACATTTGACCGCACATAGTACAGGTGTCAGAATGTTCGGTTTGGCTTGTATTGTGGTAGCGCTCCGCTTTTTCAGGGTCAATGGATAAAGCAATCATCTTTTTCCAATCCACTTCTTGGCGAGCCTTACTCATTTCCAAATCCCATTGTGTTGCATTTGGTATACCTTTAGCGATATCAGCTGCATGAGCAGCTATTTTAGAGGCGATAATACCTTCTTTCACGTCCTCTGCATCTGGAAGTCTTAAATGCTCTGCAGGGGTAACATAGCAGAGGAAGTCTGCACCACTGGCAGCGGCAATAGCGCCACCGATAGCACTGGTAATATGGTCATATCCTGGCGCAATATCGGTAACGAGAGGACCTAAGACGTAGAAAGGTGCATTGTGACAGAGCTTTTTTTGAAGAATCATATTAGCGGCAATTTCGTTGATAGCCATGTGACCGGGCCCTTCAATCATAACTTGAACATCCTTTGCCCAAGCGCGCTTAGTCAGCTCCCCAAGGGTCATGAGTTCTTTGATTTGATTGGCGTCTGTGGCATCTGCAATAGACCCTGGGCGCATGGCATCTCCAAGACTTAGGGTGATGTCGTATTTTCTGCAAATCTCAAGGAGTTCATCGTAAAACTCAAAATAGGGGTTTTCGCACTTGTTCATTTCCATGTAAGCAAAGAGAAGAGAGCCGCCTCTTGAAACAATATTGGTAACTCGTGGGTTTCTTTTAAAGGTTTCCGCAGTTTCTCTGTTAAGACCAGCGTGAATGGTAACGAAATCTACCCCGTCTTTGCCATGAGCTTCAACCACATCTAGGAAATCCTGCTTAGTCAAATCTTTAAGTTTTTTATCGCTAAAACCAACAGCGTCGTACATCGGAACCGTTCCAATCATTGCTGGAGATTTTTCGATGAGCGTTGTGCGAAAAGCCTTGGTTTTGCCGTAACTGCTAAGGTCCATAATGGCTTCTGCTTTCAAGTTAATGGCCATCTGCACTTTGACCATTTCCTGGGAAATGTCAGCACAGTCTTTTGAAATTCCTAAATTGACGTTTATCTTAGTCTTCAGACCTTGTCCGACCCCTTCTGCGCTAAGGCTTTTATGATTGATATTGGCAGGAATGGCTACTGTGCCAAGGGCCACACGTTCACGAATGACTTCGGCAGAAAGGCTTTCCTTTTTAGCGACTGTTTCCATTTCTGGAGTGATAATGCCCTTTTTAGCAGCCTCCATTTGAGTTGCATAGGTTTTGTTCATGATATACTTCCTCCTAAAATTTGATCCAATCTCTTAAGATTGGCTGATAGCCATTTTCAAGAATCATTTGGCGAACGGCTTCTACGCTGCTTTCATCGGATATTTTAAATTGACCGTCTCCGGGAGCCCCTTCAATATGCCCGCCCACTTCGGTAGAAACCCCTGCGGACATTTTGTTGACACCAATGGGGAGAAGGGCTTGGCGCATGGTCTTATTCTCTCTGGTGGAGACGTTGATCGCGCAGTGAGGAAAGACTAAGCGGATGGCACAAAGTGCTTGTACAAATTCGACATCTGTTACGCCTGAAATGCCTAGCGTTTCAAAGTTAGACCCTTCAAAGGGAATCATTCGAGGCAAGGAAAAAGAAAGTTCCATTTCTGGGTATTTACTTTGTATGTATTTGCCATGGGCCATTAGTTGAAGGAGATCTTCACGCCATGAGGTGAGTCCCATAAGGAGGCCCATATTCATTTGACGAATCCCACTTTCTCCAACCCGATCGGGCACGCCCAGTCGCCATTCGTAGTCAGATTTAGGACCAAAAGGGTGGAGGTATTCGTAGCGGTCCTTATTATAAGTTTCTTGATACAAAGTGACGCCAAAGACTTCAAGGGATTCAAGTGCCTTGTATTCCTCTAAAGTTAAGGCATAACTTTCAACTGAAACGCTGTCAAAGTAAGGTTTGATCAACTCAATGGCTCGACAAATGGCTTTAAAGTCAAAATGCTTGTCCGATTCGCCTGTCAGAAGTAGGATATGACGAAGACCCGTTGAGGCAATCGCCTTGGCTTCCATAATAATTTCTTCTTCGTTGAGGGAACGGCGATTGATGTCATGCTCAGCGCCGTAACTACAATATCTACATCCATTGATACAATAGTTGGAAAGATACATGGGAGTGTATAGTACAACGGACTTTCCAAAATGTTTTAAGGCATAGTGTCTTGCCAGTTGGGCCATTTCCTCTAGCTGTTGTTCTGCCTCAATTGAGACCAGAAGGGGCCATTCTTCACGGCTGACGAAAGAAAATTGACCTGTTTTTTCACTGTGAGAAAGTCTCGACAGGAGTGCTTTAAGGGCCGTGCTGTTTTCAGTATCCTTGTTTGCCATATTTGGATTTGATTCTGAACGCATTATAAGCGCCTCCTTATCTTAAGAAACCTGTAAGAGGGCTGGATGCTTCTCCTTGAACAAGCTGTCTTCCCAGTCCCGCCTCGAAGGCTGTTCGACCCGCTTCAACGGCTTTTCTAAAAGCCTCTCCCATAAGGATAGGGTCCATCGCTGTGGCGATAGCAGTATTAACCAGAACGGCGTCTGCACCCATTTCCATAGCCTCTGCCGCTTCTGAAGGTCTTCCAATACCTGCATCTACAATGACAGGAATGTGGATTTCCTCAATGATAATCCGTATCAACTCTTTGGTCTGAATGCCTCTGTTGGTGCCAATAGGGGAGCCAAGAGGCATGACAGTAGCTGCTCCAGCCTCTACGAGGGCCTTTGCTGCCATAAGGTCTGGCGACATGTAAGGTAGTACGACAAAGCCTTCTTTAGCAAGAATTTCTGTGGCTTTAATAGTTTCTCGATTGTCGGGCAAAAGATATTTTTGGTCGGAAATAACTTCGATTTTAATCCAGTTGCCACAGCCCATTTCTCGAGCAAGTCTTGCAATTCGAACCGCTTCGTCAGCATTTCTTGCACCAGAAGTGTTGGGTAATAGCTGCATGTGCTTTGGAATGTACTGCATCATATTGTCTTCGGGTTGATCTAAGTTGACCCGACGAAGGGCCATGGTAATGACTTGAGATTGGCTAGCGGCAATAACCTGTGGCACAATTTCATGGTTCGGAAATTTGCCTGTGCCGATGAAAAGTCTTGAAGACAGGTGAATACCCCCAATAGTGAGGGGCGATTTGTTGCTGATGCCCATTGTTATACCTCCTTTTGATTGAGAAGCAATCGTATGACCGCATTGCTTTGATGAGCGGCGCAAAGGATGACCCGTGAGGACATAATCCCCTCTCCAGATTCAAAATCTGTGGTCAGGTCGCCGACTAAATAAAGGTTTTCCCCCATTCTTCGGGTCTTAATTTCATTGGAAGGTCTGATACCTGCCATGCCCGAAGCACATACCAATGGAATTTTACTGAGCAGAGGGGTCCATTCATCGATGAGGAGACTCTTACTCTCTGCTTTGTCAAAGGCTTCGACCATAACGGTCACGTCTTTGAAAAGCGTTCTCATGTTGCTCTGATCCAAGTACGTTTGGTGAGTCGTCAGTTGAACATAGGGGTTGATATTGAACAGTACGTCGGCAATAGCTTCTGTTTTTTTCATGCCGATGTGCCTTGTATAGTAGTTTTGTCTGTTTAAATTGCTAGGGTCTACCACGTCGAAGTCAGCCAGTACCAAATGGCCTACTCCAGCTCTGGCAAGGTGGACGGCAATATTGGAACCAAGGCCTCCTAAACCGGCAATGCCAACAGTGGCTTTTTTCAGTAGGTCTTGTATACCGGGGGCATTTCGAGTGGTGACCATTTCGAAATAGACCTCTTTAGGGGGGAGGGTATGGCGCTGTCTAAAGGAAATACTCACATCAACCACCTCCTACAAAGCTAACAATTTCAACTTGAGCAGCGGCATCCATCCAATGGGTGTCGTACCTATTTTTTGAGATGATTTCACCGTTGACCTCTACAACAACTTTTGCTACGTCGAGATTGAGTCTTGAAAGGATGTCTGCGACAGTCCCCTCAAGGCAATCAGGGTGTTGTTTACCATTGATAATCATTTTGGACCTCCCTTCGATAAACGATTGTACTGCGATTGGGGCAAATAAAAAAAGCTTACCAAATATTGGTAAGCTTCATGACAGACGACAAAAAAGAGTAAGGGTCGGCCATAAAGCTTCCCTACGTTAGTATTATCTACATCAGGTTGTGAGGGTCAGGCGTTGCCTTCTCAGCTTGTTACAGCTCCCCTAGCTTTATTGCGATATGAAACGGCTTTAATGTCACCGTTTTTTTCAGGTGTCTAAACGACAAGCCACCGTTTTTTTACTTTTGCACGGGTTCAGTATAACAGATTGTTTTTGAAAATCAAACTGTTTTTTTATTTCAAATTATTCATTTTAGATTAGTGGAAAATAGTAGCTTTACAGTTGTTAAATCGGTAATTCTAAGGTGAAGCAAGCGCCTCCTGACTCAAGATTTTCTGCAAATAAAGAGGCGCCTAAAATCTCAGCATTTCGTTTGGCAATATACAAACCAAGACCTTCCCCAGGAATGTGTCTAACATCTGGTGACCGGTAGTAGGCATTAAAAATTAGGCCGAGTTGTTCAGGCGAAATGCCTTGACCTGAGTCGGAGACGGAAATACGTACAAATTTTCCTGAATGGGCATTTTCAAAGACACTTCTAGAAGTTGTCTGTAGAGTGCCACGAATGGTTATTACGCCACCAGAAGGGGTAAATTTGCTGGCGTTGGTAAGTAAATTATACAAAATTTGCGAGACGAGAGCAGGATCACTCATTACAATGAGTTCATTTGGTAAGTCCATATGAAGACTAATAGATTTTTGTGAAAGGACCATCCTCACAGCTTTGGTAATTTTTTTAAGATCAGAGGTCAGGTCAAATGACACCTTTTGGCACTGAATAGGGTCTTCTTGGACGCTGACCACGCTGGAAATATTACTCAAAACTTGTGACAATAGATCCACTTGGTGAAGGCAACTCTCTAGGCGGCTTTCATCCATTTCAATGACACCGTCAAGGACGCCTTCAACATGGGTTTTAAGAAGTGTCAGGGGAGTTCTAGCTTCATGGGCCAGTTGGTCGGCTTTTTCCCTTTGGATTTGATGTTGAAGTTTTAATTTAGCGGAGAGATTTTTAAGACTCATTTGAATAGCGTTGATTTCAGTGGTCTTTGAGGTAAGGTCCAGTTCAGTGGTGCCTTCATCTGAGGACTGAAGAGCACTGGCAAAAGTAGCTGTTTGATTCAAATCTTTAGTCATTTTACGACTGAGCCAGAGGACTATTGTAAGGGATAAAATTAGAATAATCCCACCAGAAATAAGGCTGCCCATCATGAGGGCTTCTTTGAACAAAAAGACAGATTCAGAATTTTGAATGGTTGCATTCCGTTCAATGGTGAGAATTCCCACAATTTGGTCGTCTCTTTTTAAGGTATACTGGTCTGCTTCAACTTGAAAACGGCGATGCATCATTTTACCGCGCATCTGCCCCCCGCTGCCTTCTGTTTTTGCGGTTAGGAGAATTTCGCCTGTGGGTTTTGAAATGACCACTTGGGTAATTGGGTCTTCCATGTACCGCGTCAAGTCGATGGCAGCACTGTCCAGATTAATAGTGGGATTCTCTAAAACAGAGACAGCGTAGGCACTGATTTTATCCACTTGCTGGTTATATTGTCTTTGTACAAAACCTGTAAAATATTTATCGATATAGCTCCCTGAAATAATAGAGTAGAGGCCAGTTGTCAGGGTTACCAAGAGGAGCATAATCAAAACTAATTGTTTTCTTAAGCTCATGATTCATCGCCTCCAAAGGTGTAGCCCGCACCGTACTTCGTTTTAAGATATTGAGGATTTCGAGAATCGATTTCAATCTTTTGGCGGATTTTTTTAATGTGGGAATCGATATTGCGTTCAAAGCCTTCATATTCAAAGCCGAAGGCGTCTTCAATCAACTGGTCTCTGGACAATAATTGATTGGGATTTTGGAAAAATACTTTTAAAATCAAAAATTCCTTAGAGGTAATGTCCACTTCAATTTCATCTTTGAAGAGTTTTTGTTGTCCTAAATCCAATTTAAAGGGTGCTAAAGTGATGAAACCTCTTTCAAAAGTTGTACCTGAAGTTGTTGAAGAATTTGAGGCGCCATTGCCATAGCTGCGCTTAAGAATAGCGTTGACTCTTCGAACCAATTCCTTTGGACTAAAAGGCTTAATGACATAGTCGTCTACTCCTTCGTCAAAACCTTTCAAACGATCAATCTCTTCATACTTTGCCGTTAAGAGAATGATAGGCACATCAGAAGTTTGACGAATTTGTTTAAGGACTTCAAAACCATCTATAATAGGCATCATGACGTCTAATATGACCAGATGGGGTTTGTACTCGTTGAACTTTGAAAGACCGTCCAGACCGTCATAGGCAAGCTCTACGGCATAGCCTTCTTGCTCCATATACTTTCCCACAATGCTGCGAATTTCTTTTTCATCTTCTACAATCAGAATTTTTTGCATTGCCTTAGGAACACCCCTTTCAAAATCAAATATGATTGTCTTCATTATAGAAAAAAATAGAGTGGCTTGCACTCTATTTTAAAGTTGCTTATTTCATGAGCAGGTTACGTTTTCTTAAATAGTCTTCTTCGGTGATTTCACCGTTGACGAATTTCATTTTTAGTACGTCTAGTGCCTCGTTATATGCCCCATTGTGAGGTTCAGAATTCCTCATGTGGTAATTGCTTGAATTGTTATTTCTGTAGATTAAGTAGATTACTAAAATAATGACTAATAAACCCATACCCATCATCCACGGACCTCCTAGCAAAGCATAGTGTGCATATCTCATATTCATCATCCTCTCTTGTTGTTAGCTTTATTATAGACGTGAATTGTGTAAGAAATATGACGATTTCTCCCTAAATTTAGTCTATAAAACATTTATATGGTATACTCAAAATGAAATACATTGTAATAACAAGGAGGAAATTTTATGAAAGTCAGAAAAGCGATTATCCCTGCTGCCGGACTTGGAACGAGATTTTTGCCAGCGACCAAGGCACAGCCTAAAGAGATGCTACCTATTGTTGACAAACCAACACTTCAATATATTATAGAGGAAGCCGTTGCATCTGGAATCGAAGAAGTTCTTGTCATCATTGGCAGAAATAAAAATTCTATTCAAGACCACTTTGACAAGTCTGTGGAATTGGAATTGGAATTGGAAAAAAACGGGAAACTGGAACTTCTTGAGGAAGTTAGACATATTTCAAGCATGGTACAGATTCACTACGTCCGCCAAATTGAGCCAAAGGGCCTTGGCCATGCGGTATTGTGTGCTAAAAGTTTTATCGGTAACGAGCCTTTTGCAGTCCTTTTAGGAGATGATATTGTCTATGCCCAGAAGCCTTGCTTAGGGCAGATGATCGAAGCCTACAACGAGTACAAGACCTCTATCTTAGGGGTTCAAGAGGTACCGCCCACTGAAGTTAATAAATACGGCATTGTAGACGGAAAATACATTGAAGACCGAATTTACAAGGTTAAAGACTTGGTTGAAAAGCCTGCCATAGAAGAAGCGCCATCTAATATTGCCATTTTGGGTAGATATATCATCAACCCTGCAATCTTTGAAATTTTAGAGAACACCAAGCCGGGTAAAGGCGGGGAAATTCAGTTGACAGATGCTTTAAAAGAATTGGCGAAAAAAGAAGCCATGTATGCCTACGTCTTTGAAGGCAGAAGATATGATGTGGGAGACAAACAAGGCTACTTGGAAGCAACTGTAGAGTATGCCCTGAGAAAACCTGAGCTGAAAGATGGATTTTTAACTTACTTAAAAGGAATTGTCGCTCAGAGTGAAACAGAAGATCAAAATTAGAATTTAAACAGCTATCGAAAGGTGGCTGTTTTTTTATTGTTCAAATTAAACTTTGCCTATGAAAGAAGTATAAAATAATGGAATAAAAAAGGAAAAAAGAAGATGTTTATGAAAGTTAGGTGGTGTTAGTCAATGGATAGGAAGCCAATTGTCATTTTAATTGAACAAAACGTGTTGGTGAAAAATAGAGTTAGTCAAATACTGTCTAGCGTTGACATGGAAGTTATAGAAGTTAGTAGCCCTTCAGGTCTAATGAATTTATTTTCAAAAAAGGTGCGACTAATTATTACAGATACTGAATTTGGGGCCAATACTGAATTTAGCGGTGTAGACATTCTTAGCCTCATTAGAGGTCAAAATACGAAAGTGCCAATTGTGGTGTTGTCTTCCAACGGAAAAAAAGAATCAATCATGCGGTCCATGTTGTCAGGTGCCAATGAATACATTCTTAAGCCCTTTGACGATGACATTTTAAAAAGTAAAATTTTAAAGTGTCTTGACCTAAATCAAGTCAGTGAAAATAGCATTATAAAATTTAAGTTGCGAGACTATCTTTCTCGAGAAATTTACAAAGCGTCAAAAGGAAATTATACATTTACCCTTTTAAAAGTAGATTTTTGCGAAAAAGAAGGTAGGAAGAAGGAAAATAAATTTTATAAATACTCAGAACATGTGTACAGTGAAATCAAAAAAGTGTATTGGGGAGGAGATACTTACATTCCCCACGGATTTCAAAGTCATTTGGGATTTTTCCCTTTCTGCGATGATGAAAACATTATTTTAATCAAAAATAAAATTGAAGAACAGTTTAAAGAATGTCAAAATACCATAGAAGAACTGGGGAATTTTGAGACCTCATTTATTTGTGCGTCCTATCCTAAAAATGGAAAATCTACAAATGAACTTTTAAAAATTATTGGTGAGTGAGACAAGATAGAAATTCATATAACGAAGTGTGAAAAAAAAAGAATTTTGAGAGGAAATCCAACCTTCTAGGTTATTTTTATAATCCGATTAATTGCACCTACAATATAATTAATTCTATATACCTACCTTAAATTATACCTAGAATACAAAAGTTTAAAGAGAACATTTAAAAGACATAATTATTACCAAAATTGTGATAGAATCATGAAGTTCGTATGCATGTATTTATTATAAAATTGAGTTGAGTAGCATACAACTAAATGTTAAAATATCTTAATAAGGATTTGAGGTGAGTTAATGACTCTAAACAAGCGAATTGGAGATATTTTAATAGATGCAGGCGTGATTACTAACGAGCAACTTAGCAAAGCGCTACATGCACAGGCGGCAACAGGAAAAAAAGTAGGAGAGCTTCTCATTGCAGAAGGCGTTGTAACCGAACGGAAAATCATGGAAGCTATGGAAGTTCAACTTGGAATTCCCCATATTAACCCTGATCGGACGTACATTGAAGCTTTTGTTCTACGCTTAATCAGTGAAAATTTAGCAAAAAGGCATATTCTTATTCCCGTTAAAAAAGAAGGCAATAACTTAACCGTGGTTATGGCAGACCCTTTAAACATTTACGCGAAGGAAGATGTACAAATTGCAACAGGCTGTAATATTATACCTGCTATAGCTTTATCAAAAGATATTTTATCCGCGATTGAACATAATTATGGGCAACAGCGCGCTGAGAAAGCGGTTGAAGATTTTAGAAGCCAACAGCAAGTCGAAGAAGTCATTGAAGAAGATGATGGCATTGATGGTATTGGTGGTGCACCTGTTGTTCGATTTATTAATACAATTTTAAGTCAAGCTATAAAATTGAGAGCCAGTGATATTCATATTGAGCCCTATGAGGAAATTCTTCGGGTTCGATTTAGAGTAGATGGTGAATTGCAAGAATTTATGGCACCTTCTAGAGCGGCCCATTCTGCAATAGTGACCCGACTAAAAATCATGTCAGGAATGGATATTGCTGAAAAAAGGGTACCACAAGATGGACGGATTGAAGTTGTTCACAACGGAAATGATGTGGATTTACGGATTTCCACCTTGCCAACGGTTTATGGAGAGAAGGTTGTTATTCGGATTCTCAACCGCAGCCAGTTTTTAACCTCTAAATATGAGTTGGGACTGGGCAAAGAAGATGCGGTTATTTATGATAGTTTATTGAAACATCCCCATGGCATCATTGTAGTTACAGGGCCAACGGGAAGCGGTAAGAGTACGACCCTTTATTCAATGCTTAATGAAATTAATACTCTAAATCGAAATATTATTACAGTAGAAGATCCTGTTGAGTATAAAATGAAGGGGATCAATCAAGTTCAAGTCAATGCAAAAGCGGGACTTACTTTTGCATCGGGACTTAAATCAATCTTAAGGCAAGATCCTGATGTTATTATGATTGGTGAGATTCGCGACGCAGAAACGGCTCAAATTGCAGTAAGGGCAGCTATTACAGGACATTTAGTTCTCAGCTCAATGCATACAAATGATGCGGCTTCGGCAGTATCTCGTCTAGTTGACCTTGGAATTGAACCCTATCTTGTAGCGACATCCCTTGTTGGCGTCATTTCACAACGTTTAGTCCGCCGAGTGTGCAACACTTGTGCAGCACCTTACATTGCCTCTTCAGAAGAACTAGAAATCTTAAAACACAGCGAAGATCTTGAATTATATAAAGGTATAGGTTGCCCTGATTGTCAAAATAAAGGGTATAACGGTAGAATAGCAACTTATGAAATTTTAACAGTGAATAAAGATATTAGAAGCGCTATCCACAATGGCATGAATGTAGATGGTCTGCGTCAATTAGGAAGCGACAATGGGATGCACCTTTTAGGTGATAACTGCAGAAAACTTGTAATAAAAGGGATTACCACAATTGAAGAGTATCTTAAAATTGCTTATACCTTAGATGTATAGGAGGCGCCAATGGATCTTATTAATCTATTTGAACACACCATAGAGAATAAAGCTTCGGATTTGCATATTGTAGTTGGCTCACCGCCGATGATGCGGATTAATGGAGAATTGCAGATTTTTGGAGAACAAAATTTAGTGCCAAACGATGTTGTCGATTTGATAAAACAGTTTTTAAATGAAGAACAGTTTCAAGAACTAGAGCGCTTAGGTGAGTTAGATACCTCTTTTTCAAGGCCGGGTTTAGGTCGATTTAGAGTAAACATCTATCGGCAGAGAGGCAGTTATAGCATTGCCCTCAGAGTACTGGCGCTGAGCATACCAACCATAGAAGATTTAAAATTGCCAAGCTTGGTAAAAGACCTTGCCATGAAGCCACGGGGACTGGTTTTGGTCACTGGTCCCACAGGAAGTGGGAAATCTACAACATTGGCAGCTATGGTAGATTACATTAATAAAAATAAGCGATGCCATATTCTAACTTTAGAAGATCCTATTGAATATTTACACCGTCATCAAAAAAGTTTAGTCAATCAAAGAGAGATGGGAAATGATTCAATCAACTTTGCAAACGCTTTAAGGGCAGCCCTAAGGCAAGATCCTGATGTTATTTTAGTAGGTGAGATGCGAGACGTTGAAAGTATTGCCATTGCACTCACAGCGGCTGAGACAGGACACTTGGTGTTATCCACCTTGCATACAGTAGGTGCGGTTAAGACCATGGATAGAATTATTGATGTTTTTCCAACCCATCAACAGCAACAGGTGCGAATTCAATTGTCAACCGTAATGGAAGGCATCATCTCGCAGCAACTGTTGACTAAAGCCGATGAGAGCGGTCGTGTAGGTGCTTTTGAGACAATGGTTTCAACCCCTGCCATAAGAAATTTAATTCGAGAAGGAAAAACCTTCCAAATTCAATCCCTGATTCAAACGGGTGGTAAATTTGGAATGAAGACCATGGACAGTGCCCTTGCAGAACTTTGTATAAATGGGAAAATTACGTCAGAAGAAGCTTATAGTCACTGCGTTGACCGAGAAATGTTAGAACGGTTAATCGGCTAAACGAATAGAAATAAAAATGAGTAGGTGCTTATGCCATTATATCGCTATAAAGCCATTACCCAAGCTGGAGCGAGGGTAGAAGGGACTCAAAGTGCACAAAATAAAAATGAAGTACTAGAACTGCTTAGGAATAACAATCAGTTGCCTGTCACCATAGAAGAGGTAACTGTAGCCAATAAAGATATAGATATTCTGAGCGCATTTCAAAAAGTGAGTACCAAGGATATTGCAGTTTTTTGCCGACAATTTTACACCATGCTCAATGCCGGGGTAACCATACTCAGTTGCTTAGACATTTTAAAACAGCAGTCAGAAAGCAAAAAGCTAATAAGTGTTGTAGGAGAGGTCTACGAGGGTGTACAATGCGGTATGACCCTTTCAGAAAGTATGAAGGCCCATCCTAAAGAATTCCCTGAGCTCCTTGTCAACATGGTGGCAGTAGGGGAAGTGACAGGAAATTTAGACGAAATTATGGACCGTCTGGCAACCCATTTTGAAAAGGAAAATAGGATGGCAAACAAGGTGAAGAGTGCTTTGATTTATCCTATGGTCCTACTGGTTGTAGCCTTTACCATTGTGGTTTTCTTATTGGTCTTTGTAATGCCAACATTTGTTAATATGTTTACCTCCAGTGGGGTAGAATTGCCACTGCCAACCCGTATTCTGCTTGGGATTAGCGACGCCTTAGTCCATTATGGGATTTTTATATTTATTGGTTTAGTAGGCGCCATATTCGGCATTAAAACGTTGGCTCAATCTCCAAAAGGCAGATTGTTCGTAGACGGAATGAAACTGAAAATGCCTGTCATAAAGGGTGTGACGCAGAAAATTATTACAACGAGATTTACCCGTACATTGGCAACCTTAATGTCTAGTGGTGTACCTCTTATTCAAGGAATAGAGGTGGTCTCAAAAATTGTGGGAAATAAAGTGGTAGAGAAGGATTTGGTCCATGCCATTGTAGATTTGAAAAAGGGGATAAGCCTTTCTATTCCCATTCGAGACATGGGACATTTTCCACCCATGGTACATTACATGATTAACATTGGTGAGGAGTCTGGTTCTATTGACGATATTATGAACCGCACGGCGAATTACTATGACGAAGAATTAGATACAGCCCTTACCAGAATGGTGGCTTTAATGGAGCCACTTATGATTGTGTTAATTGCAGTTGTGGTAGGGGGCATTGCAATAGCCATGGTCATGCCGATGTTTGACATGATGCAAACTGTTAATGGGTAAAATTAATTTGGTGTAAAGTCATTGGGACTTAAACATATATAAAACAATAATTGTCTGAGGAGGATACAAAAATGATTCAAAAAATGAGAAAGAAATTAAAATGTAAAAAAGGTTTTACTTTAATTGAGTTAATCGTTGTAATTGCAATTTTAGGTATTTTAGCGATGATTGCTATTCCAAGATTATCAGGTTTTCAACAAGATGCCAAAATTAAAGCAGATATTTCGAATGCAAGAACAATAGCAAATCAGGCAGCGGTACTTGTTGCAAACGATAAAATTGCAGTTGATCCGACTAAGGATGTAGTAATTACAACTAATTCGGAATTACTAGCAGCTTTTGAGTCAGGTGCACTTCCAACGGCTCAGTTGAGAGGATCATTTGTTGTAACTGTAACAAAAACAGGAGCTATTACAGTATACAACACCCAAGAATTATACCCAGTGCCAGATACGACCAATTACAAATAACATGACCTTATTCAGTGTGATCTTCGGACTTCTCATCGGATCTTTTCTCAACGTATGTATTTATCGCATACCGAGGAATGAATCCATTGCGTTTCCACCTTCACATTGTCCACATTGCAACACAAACTTAAAACCGGTCGATCTGGTACCGGTTTTAAGTTATTTGTGTTTAAGAGGACGGTGTCGAAAGTGTAAAGCGCCTATTTCTATGGCTTACCCATTGGTGGAAGCCCTCAACGCTTTTTTATATGGCGTTATTGTTTATACACAAGGACCGACTGTATTTGCTTTACTTAATTGTTTGTTGGTAAGCGTTCTTATTGTCATCGCTAAAATAGACTATGAAACACAAATCATTCCCAATCGATTGAATCTGTTAGTTGCCATAATTGGGACAGTCAGTCTGATACTAAGTGGTGTGGGCGTTTACGGCCTAGATCGACTTTACGGCATGTTATTAGGTGGCGGTCTGTTCTTCCTCCTTGCATTTGTAGCGATGGGTGGAGGAGACGTCAAGTTAATGGCAGCGCTAGGCTGGACCTTTGGATTAGCGGCAACGATTCAAATTACAATCCTATCCTTTTTCTTTGGGGCAGTGATTTCTATTGTATTATTAATTTTGAAAATTAAAGGACGGAAGGATGCCATTCCTTTTGGACCGTTTATTGCACTTGCAGCCATGACCTATGTGTTATGGGGAAATAGATTGATAGATTGGTATATCGCACTACTTTAGCCATGGGGAGGACAAAATGTTTAATAGAGATTTGTTACTAATTGAACTTGGCTCAAGTCATGTGAAGATGGGGCTGGCTCATTATGCAAAGGGTATTGTTCGTATAAAAGATGCATTTATTGTAGATTTGCCAGAGCAGGTTTATACAGATGGAAAAATTATAGATGCTGAAGCCTTGAGAAGTCTAATTTTCGAAGAAATTTTGAAGAGATCGATCAAGACAAAAGAAGTTTATTTAACGTTGAATGGCAGTCATGTCATTACCCGTGAAATGGTTTTGCCAGATGTAGCAGAAAATGAATTTGAAGAAATGATTTCTTATGAAATTCAGCAATTTATGCCCATTAATTTAGAAAATTATCGTATTGAATACAAAACCCTTGAACATTTTGAAGACAAAGAACATATGAAGGTACGGGTGTTAGTAGCGGCGGTTAGCAGAGATGATGTGGATGCTTATTACAAACTCTTGTTGGCACTACAGTTGAAACCCTTGGGGATGGACATTAACGGAAATGCAATTTCAAAATTATTTAGTCCCCTAGCACGTGTAAATGCAGGCGATTCCCTTGGTGAAAAGACCATTGCACTTATTGATTTAGGAAGTAAATCCATTGACGTTACTATTTTAGAAAAAGGCGTAATCCATCTGAGTCGCCTCATTGAAGCCGGCGAAGAGTTAGAGATCATTAAGATCTCAGAGGAACCTAACAACGAAGTGTTAAATACTTTATTTAGTCGAGTCCAGCGTGTATTTCAATTTTATACGTCTCGACATTCAGGCAATAAAATTGATGGGGTTTATTTATTTGGCGGTTTGGCCAATAACGAATTTTTAGTTCAATATTTTATGACAGAATTTTCAATGCCTGTTGAAGTAATTAATGACTTAAGCACTGTTGCTCTTGGCACTAAGGAAATTGATCTTAAGAGGTACTTAAACATGCTGGGTTGTATAGCAAGGGAGAAGCAGGTGAATTGATGCGGGATATTAACTTTTTTAGAAGTTATCAAAAAAATAAAAGTGCAAAAACCATAAGCTTCAAACGTCAGGTTATAGGTCTGCTTGCTTTTGTTGTAATCATAGTTGCCATTTCGGGGTTTAACTATTTTAGAATGGCCCATATCAAAAAAAATATTGATGAAATGCAAGCCTATATGACGAATCCAGAAAATGCCCTTAAATACCAAAAATATTTAAAAGAAAAAGAGAAATTAGAGATTGTGACAACGTATTACAATACGGTTAGTAAAATCAACACAGAAATTGAAAATCACGATCATATCAATACGAAAACCATAGATGCCTTGTTATTAACTATGCCTGAAGAAATTATGCTTCAGACTATGGAAATAAAAGATGGCATAATAGTTTTTCAAGGATTTTCTGAATCTTATACAGCCATTGCTGAGTTTGAGCATAATTTAGAAATGAGCGGTCAATTCAGTCCTGCCGTTGTGTCCAACATTACGAATGCAGCGTCGAAGAGTGACTTAGTGACAACTGATTTTTATTTGTTTTCCCTCGGTTGTAAGATAAAAGGAGGCGATGAGCAATGAAATTATCTCAGCGTGAACGCACCCTTTTAATGATTCTTGCACTGATTGGCATTTTATTTGGCGGGTATTATTTGATTTTAAAACCCCAAAACAGTAAAATTGCAGAGCTTAAGGCACAAGAACTGACCATTCAAGCTCAGTATGACGAGTTTGTTCTGGCAACGGATCCAAAGAACCCAGTTTATAAACAGAGGACTATTGTTGAAACAAAGGCAAAACAAATAAGTTCTTTGTTTTTCCCAGAATTGCGGCAAGAAAAGTTTATTCTATTATTAGGTGAGCAAATGGAAGCGGCGGGTATTGAGGCTGATGCTATTACATTTACTGACGTTAAAAGTGGTGTAAATGTAAGTGAAAATAAAGATGAAAAGACAGAAGTTCTTGGTCCTAATATGCTCAAAAAGTTACAGGTGACTTATTCGGGCAAATCTGTTCAAGAGCCTGTGGCAAAAGAAACTTCTGATGAAGAAAAAGCAAAAGACAAGGAACTCCTCGATAACGTGTGGGGAGAAACTCTCACTTTAAATTATAAGGGAAACATATTTTCATTTTTACTATTTTTAGACGCACTGGAGTCCTACAGCAGAAGAATTGTAGTGGACAGTGTAGCTATGGAAAATAATGGGGATGGACAACAAAAAGCGACAGTTCAGCTCACATACTATGCAATTCCAAAACTTCAAGAGGAAGATGCAGATTTTATGGAGTGGAATTTAACTGGACCTTATGGAAAAGTGGATCCTTTCTATGGTAATTTTCCAACAAGTAGTACTAAAATTAACGGTACGACAATATCCAAGGCGTCTATTCGACCTGATTTCTTCATAATGTTGAATCCAATTAGCTCAGATTTAACGACCTTTATCATGAGTAAAATGGGTGATCGGTCTCGAGAAAGTTATATTTATGCAGACACAGAAGGCATGGAGCCTGTCACATTCGAACTGACAGCCAAAGATGGGAAATATTACTATTCCTATAAATCCAGTGGTGAAAAATACCCTGCTTCTGGTGACCCTATAGAATTTGTTCCAAGTGGCAGTCCTTTAAAAGTACAAGTCATGAGCAGTTTAAGGACGGGTGCAAGCGATTTAAGTGGTATCAACTTAACTGTGGTAAATAAAACAGATAAGCCTTTGGTACTTGAAATATACAATGATGACAAAAAATCTAGAGTTCAGTTGGTAAAAACCACTGGAATTGTTTCTATTGTTAAAAAATAGTCTTTAGAAACGGAAAGAGGGGGTGTTTCCAATGTATAAGGTAATTTTAAACAGGAAAGGATACACCTTAATTGAATTGCTTTGTACAATAACAATCCTTCTAATAATTGCAATTCCAGTATCAAGTGTATTTTTAACAGCGCATATGAATAATAATAAATCTGAGCTGCTAGAAAAATCCATGCTATTGGGGCAAAAAATTCTTGAGAATCGAATGTCCGATGGTGATCTGGCGACAGAATTAAGCGCAGATGTCAGTGAAAATCCACCCGTGTCTCAAGGTGCTCCTTATGAAGGCTTAAAAGTACAAACCATTATAACTGCTGTAGATCAAAGCATTTTAGTGGAAAAGGATGCTTTGGGAAATGACAAAGCAGAGCCCAATACGCCAGTTGAAGTTATAGTAGGCAACACGGGAAAACGCTCAATCTACAAATTACCTCTGGATTCAGGCTTAAGCCTTGCTCAGGTAGATGAAGCGGTTAAGCCTATTGGGTCAGTGGTAGAAGATTATTATTTCAAACCTGAGAATTTAGTCCTGCGCTCAGCCGAAGCATTAAAGGGAATGGATGGGATCTTCTATTTGGAGGAGCATAGTATACGCCAGTCAACAGAGCTGTCTGGGGTATATGGACAAGACATTACGCTGTCTTTTGAACCTGTCGAAGCACTTGCCACGCAGTATAAATTGACGATAAAATACGGCAGTGCACCTTTTGAAATAGAAATAACGGAAACTTTAAATTTGACTGGTCTGACAGAGGCCAATAAGAAAATGAGAATTGCCTTTGTCATTGACAATGAAAATACCGTAAGACGCATTAAACTTAGCAATAAACCTACTTTCTTAACAGAACTATATGTTGTGAGGGGTGTAAAGGAACAAGCTGCTGACACCTATTACAGCGGTACAGGAACCGGTTTAAATTTGGGAAAACCATTGCTTAGTTTAACTTATGGAACGGAAGATGGCAGTGGCGGTTATTTGGATAATGATCCTAAGTTGGCGTCGGATATGATTCAAGTATATGATAACATTAAAAATAAAAATGAAGCGGTTACAAGAGTTGGTAGGCTGTATGAGATTCGGGTTCGAATATTTAACGAGGCAGATGACGCAAGTACAGCAAAACCAATCGTTGAACTTAAAACTTATCGCCGCGCTGTTTTATAGTATATTCCTTGGAAAGCAGGTGAAGTATCATGGTGATTCTCCAAGAATTAAAATCAGAAAAAGGTGCGACACTTGCTTACCTTATGGTTGTTATGGCTATTTTAATTATGCTTGGAATAGCGGTCATGACCACAACATTTGCAGCCTATATGCTAAAAATAAGTGAGTCTCATGATCAAACGGCAATGTATGTCAGTGAAGCCGGGTTAAACGAGGCCTACGCTTATTTAGGTGAAGAGATTGAAAACGCTGCTCAATACAGCAGAAAAGTATATATACCTGCCCAGCTTATAAATCATCCAGAAGTCGGGTTAAAGTCTCCAGACGAAGCCAGTTATAAAACGGCCATAGATGAGTATTTTAAAAGAGGTTATAAATCTTATTTTTTAATGAATGAAGCCGTTATAAAGAATCGTTTGGAAGAAAAGCTTTTGATTCGTCCTGCATCTAAATATGGTAAAAACGGAGAGAAAATTTCTACCATTACGGCAAATATTTTAAATAATTTCAGTGAATCAGTGGACAACTTAAAAATCGAATTTAAAACCACTGTCATAAAAACAGATCACTTAGGTCAAGCCATTCCAAAGACCTCAGAAATTAGAGCGGTAATGACTATAGGTGTACCTGCCTACGAAACACCTATTGAGAAACAGGCAAAAGTGATTAAAAAAAATGCGCTGCTGGATCAAGCCGTTGCTGCAGATGGCAATTTATACATCAGCGGTGGAAAGGTTACCATAGATGGAAATGGTACAATTCTTGGACACGATGGGGCTAATGGCGTTCAACTGTCATCAAACGCAGGCGGTATTGTTGTGGGTGGTGTTCCCGTTAGATGGGACGCCAATAGAAACCCAAATGGTACAGTAAGTGGTCTTAGCTCTCTAGAGGGTAATTTTGAGGTTACAGGTAATTTAGTGACTGGAAAATTTTTACGCATAGCAGAATCGACAAAACTGAAGCCATCTCAAGTCCACATTGGAGGAAATTTTCATGGGAATTCAATGGCCATACAGGGTGAAGCCAATGAAAAGGGCAGCATTCAAATTGACGGTTTTGCAAGTGTTTACGATGATATGGAGTTAGAATCTCCGAATTCCACTATTCGCATTGGCGGAAGTTATTATGGGTTTTCATCTGGGATTTCAGGTGGCATGAGTACAAGCGTTCATGACAACAGCAGTAGTATTGTCATAAACAATCCTTCTTTTGGTTTGTCAGGAGATGAGTCAGAAATTACAATCAGTGGCACTAGTGGCGTAGTTTTTCCTGAGAATGCTGCGACGGGTGTTGCACCAACGCCGCCAGAGACTGGGACTTATTTGGCAGGAACTATTTATGCAGATGAGGGAAAAACATTTATTTTGAAAACAGGTGAAGGACCCACCCATGGGACTGTCACTGTTTTATCTAACGGAACCTATCAGTATATGAGAGCAGGTAGTGTAGGTAGCACTGTTACGGATAGCTTTAAAGTGGATATCTACTATGAAGATACCTTTATAGAGACTAAAGACGTTTCTGTGAACCTAAGCGATACGGAAACAAAGCGTTTTGGATACGTACAAAATAGTTACCAAACTGGGGACAGTGTTTCAGTTCATGGCAATTATGTCGCCTATTCCAAAATATTAAGTGGTTCAAATCCAATTAACTTAGGCGACGATCCAGTAGATCCTAGTTATTTAGATTTAGATGAACTCATTCATTTTGAAAGTTTTGAACCTTTGTTTTTGGTCAATAGGAAAAAAGATTTAAGTAACCCTGACCAAACAATTTCAATGAATTATACCGATAAAGAGAAGTACTCCTTTTATTCTCAAAGACAAGACAACACGAATCTCAATTTAGGAAGTGGGAGAATTAATCTTGGAACGGTAATCTATTCAACGGGAACCGTCTTAAATACCTCGGGAATGGAACACAGCAAAGGTGATTTGTCTAGTGAAAGTCTTGTATTGGCTTATCTATCAAAGGAATACGATTATTATGTAAAGAATTTTGGAGATCCTCAGCACAAAGATTACATCGGTGAAGAAGGTAGTTTAATTGCTGGAGGTATAGGCTCATGGCTTCGTACAGGAAGTCCCGACATTAAATCCGATAGCAATAATGAACTTTTTTATATTCAACCAGATACAAATCGTAAAACTGTTATTCTTAAAGGTGCAGGCGATGATGCATTGGATGAATTGTTAGCATCGGTGAAAACTCAAATCGGGGCAGACCAATATGTCGTTATGGATTGTACCAATCCTGTAAAGGGAATGATTGTTTCTAACAGCGACATCTATGTCCTAGAAAAGTTAATTATGAAGGTCTACTCGCTGCCAAGGAAAGCATTTACTGTATTGGCGATGGTGAAAAGGTATTTAAGAATACAGAGACCAGTACCCCAAAGAACTATATAACCACATTGGCGATTGATGGTATTACTGCAGACGCATCCATTGCTCCGAAAAAAATAGGCTATTGGTTCAGACAAGAAGAAGATTGGAAGGAAGTTATTGTAGATAATCGCTATGTTCCTGAGACTGGAGCGTCTATAGTGGTTCTATCACTGCTTTTGATCATCTTATTAAAATATCTCATTGGAAGAAATAAGTCGTTAGGGGGACTTGATGACACTTAATCGATTGAAAGCATATTTAGCAAATTCACATGGCGTTACTCTCATTGAGCTGGTAATAGCCTTAAGCTTAACGGCTATTATCTTAGGTGTAATAGGTACGTTTTTTATCAGCAATTATCATTCGTTTAATGATGCAAGGGATACAGATATTGTGCTAGAAGACATAAATACGGTGACAAATGCAATTGACGAGGCCCTTAGAGAGAGCAAAGGCATTGTTGAAGCTAAAAAAACAGGAACAGATTACGACACATTTACAGTATTGGCGTCAGATGATGTGACAAAGGTGACCTTTTCTATTGTGGGAAACACAATCACTCAGAAAACTGGAGTGGGTGCACCTGTAGTATTGACAACCCATGCAACGGGAATGGTATTTAAGCCAGTTCAGACCCATGTGGTGAGTGATATTATTTATGTAAGTGACACGAACAATAGCTTTACGGCCTCAGAAACCCGAGCATTGAATACTCAGTGACTGTAACAATTGGTAAAATATCTAAAAATATTTTAAGTCAAATTTCTTTTAGAAATAAAGACTAAAGAAAAACAATTGTTTGTTGATTGTTTGTATCAAATTTGGTATTAATACAATAAAATTAGAAACAGGAGGTGTGAAATGAAAAAGCAAAAATTGTCCATTCTTTTAGTTATTGCCCTGCTCATGACAATGGTAGTGCCATCGGCAGGAGTTTCATATGGGGCTACAGAGCCTTCAATATCAATTACTTCCAGTCTTTTAAACAATTCATCTAGCTATGGGGTT
>CAXXWB010000056.1:0-22549 GCA_963677505.2 uncultured Acidaminobacter sp. | reverse complement strand
ATTATCCCTTCTGAATACGTCAAAGAGGTCATACCCTCTAAGTCTGTGGAATGGGTCATGAACAACCACAAATGCAAACACGTTTATCATTCTGAAAGTGAAAAGCTTCTCCCAATTATTACGATTCTTGACCAACCTGAAGAGCTAAGTACCATTATGGAAGATGATATATTAGTGATTTCTATTGCGGGGCATTTTAAAAGCGCTTCCTGTGACCAAGATGGTCCGAGAAGTTGGCGTCTTTGTCAATCCTGTAGATGTACTGAAGGAACATGACTCCATATTTAAAGGGGTCGCTGTCATTAACGAACAGGAATTTGCCCTTATTTTAGATGTGCCGAAAATATTAAGCGTACAGTAATGTTATTACGTATAAATATTTCTTGACACAACCTGTCCTTAGATATATATAATCTATAACAATATCTTAGACAGGAGGGGCAATATAATGGAATTACAAAAGAAAGAACCTAATCACACGGTTAAACACAATATTCGAATGTACTATGGTTTTAGTACATTTTCTAATCTCTTGATTTTAGGTCCTATATTGACCCTTTTCTACCTAGAGAAGGGTCTTAATTTTTACCCAAATCATGGTGATAAGCGCCATCTCCGCAATTGGTACCGTTATTTTTGAAGTGCCTACAGGTATAATGGCGGATAGGATTGGTAGAAAATACAGTTTGATTCTCAATTCAATTTTTTGGGCCATCACTTGCCTGATCTATATGGTCAGCAATAGTTTTATTGTGTTCATCATTGGAGAAATCTTCTTTAGTATTGGGGCCCGGCCTTTGGTTCAGGGGCAGACTCAGCACTACTTTACGACACATTAAAAACGGATCATAGGGAAGGGGAGTATCAAAAGATTGAAGGAAAATCCATGTCCTTGGTTTTTTATAGTCAAGCCATAGGTTCAATTTTGGCAGGGTATTTATATAAAATAGATATTCGATTACCGTTTCTCGTCTCTTTTTTATTTGTCATGTTCTCCGTGTGGTATGCATATCGTTTTATTGAAGCGCCTAGCTCAGAGCACTTTTCTAAAAAACGCAAATGAGAGTGCTTTTAAATCTGTATTAAACCAATTTCATTCGGGATGCCGAGTGATTATCAGCAATCCTAAACTTCTAAGTACGGTTGCTACAATCACCTTAATGTCTGTATTCTTTAGAGGATCATTCCCTATGTATCAGCCTTATATGAAGGCAGTAGATATTGACGTTACATGGTTTGGGTGGATATTCTTTGCATTTAATATTATTGCAGCCCCAATCCTCAAAACTTGCTCATCGCTTTATGGCTTGGACTAAATCTTGGACCTTAATTGGTATGGGACTCCTTATTGTTGCTTCTTATCTGGGACTGGGACTCATTCAGTTATGGGCAGGGGTTATTTTAATTGGCCTTCAACAAATTTATAGAGGAATGAGCCGACCCATCTTTTTTAAATACTACAACAAGCGAATTCCATCTGAACTTAGAGCAAACTGTCCTATCTACAATAAGCTTTGTCATCAACCTAGGAATTGCAATGGCAATGCCACTTCAAGGACTGCTCATGGACCGAGTTGATATTTTTACCGCCCACTTAATATTGAGCGTTTTGTTAGTTGTACTCTTAGTTCCTGCAGAAGTTTATATGCGGGCTTCACACCGTTCAAAATAAAGAATCTCTAGCTTGAATAGATTATATATTTTTGCAGTTCAATATTGCTTTTATGTTATAATAAAAAATATTAATATATAAGCGAGGTCTTTATGAGAATTGTAGCAGATAGTAGTTGTGATTTAACCAAAGAAATGAAAGATAAAATGGACGTTACTATTGTTCCATTAACCATATCCGTAGGTGAAAAGCATTTTCGAGACGATGAACAATTAGATTTACCTAAATTGTTAGATGAAATTGATGCTTATCCTGAAGCGGCTAAATCAGCTTGTCCTTCTCCACAGGCATTTATGGATGCTTTTAAGGACCAAGGTTCTGTCTTTGTAATTACTTTAACTGCTGCTCTTAGTGGAACTTATAACAGTGCCATGATCGCAAAAGATTTGTTTATTCAAGATCATCACGAGAAATTCATACACGTTTTTGATTCGAAAGGCTCATCGGTTCGAGAAACCATGATTGCATTAAAAATTGATGAGTTGATTCAAAATGGGTTTAATGAATTAGAAATTGTTAAACAAGTCAACGACTATCTTGATCATAACAAATTCATATTCCAATTAGGCTCCTTAGACACCATGATTAAGAATGGTCCGTATTTCCCAAATTAAAAGGTTTTATTGCCAATGCACTAAATATTAGACCGATTCTATTTGCCAGTCCCTACAGGAGAAGCAGAACTTATCGAAAATGTAAGAACTGAAAAAAAATCTATACAGAGACTCGTAGTAGAGATTATAGGCGAAAACTGCAATGATTTTTCAGATAAAATTTTAGGTATTTCTCATTGCGAAGCTTTAGATAAAGCAGAACAAATTAAAATGGAAATAGAAAAGAGATACAATTTCAAGGAAGTTTTTATAGTTTCTACAAAAGGGCTCAGCAGTTTATATACCAACCGCGGCGGCATTACTATTAGTTTTTAGACAGGCGGGAGACTATGAAAAAGTACAAAACCTTAATACTAGATGCAGACGATACTCTATTTGACTTTAAAGCTTCGGAGAAAATGGCTTTAAAAGTCACTTTAGAAGCATATGCGGTTTCTTGTGACGAAGAAACTTATCAACTATATAGACAAATTAATAAGGAACATTGGAATGATTTAGAACTTGGAAAAACGACACAAGCTATTTTGAAGTATAAACGCTTTGAAGAACTCTTTTCAATTCTAAACATTTCAGCCGATGTAGAAGCTGTAGCAGAACAGTATTTAGAGAATCTCTCTCATCAAGGCATCCTTTTAGAAGGTGCTCACGACTTAGTGGAATCTCTCAGCAAAGTTTATGACATTTATATTATCACCAATGGCATTACAAAAGTTCAAAAGGGAAGGTTCCAACATGCATCTATTATGGCTAATGTGAAAGCCATCGTCATATCTGAAGAAGCGGAAGCCAATAAACCTAATCCACAAATTTTCCAATATTGGGATAGCCTTTACGGTCCTTTTAAAAAATCAGAAGTTTTGATTATTGGTGATTCACTCAGTTCGGATATTCAAGGTGGCATCCACTACGGAATAGATACTTGTTGGTATAATCCTAATCAACTCGAGACCCATCTTGTTGAACCTACTTATAAGGTTCAAAGTTTTGATGAAATTAAAACCCTTTTATTATAATGACTTTACAGAGGTGACTTATGAATCCAATTGCTATGAAAATAAAAGAGGCAAGACTTAAAGCCAATATGAGCGAGAAAGATCTTGCTAAAAAATGTGGTTTAGCGCCAAGTTATATTATACAAATTGAATCTGGGAAAAAAATCATAAATGAAAAGACGGCAGAAACAATCCTTGCCGTCTTTGGCGAAAAAGTTGGCTTTGATTTTCAAGATGCTATTCAAGAAGCAGAACCACCTGTCAAAGTGGTTGAAACGAAAAAGCCTGCTGACTTTTATGACGTTGAACCCAATGAACAGTGGGCTGGGGCATTGGCAAATATTATTAAAAAATACCCTATCCTAGAAATGGGAACTCAAAAAACAGTAGGGCATAAAGAACTTCCTATCATTAGTAAGAAAGTTGAAGGCTTGCCGTGGGATAAGCTCATGTTTGTAAAAGCCATAGACACAGATTTGGAAGCATTGAGAATTTGTAAAGGTGATGTAATCATGATTCATCAAATGAAGGAAGTTTTAGGAAAAGGTATTTACCTAATTGAAATGGACCAAAAAGTGGTTTTGAGAGCGGTTCACAAAGATACCTCCAATAAACTGGTGATTGGTAAGGGAAAAAAGGATGCTCAGGAAGTTATTGCAGAGAGTTCTAAAATAAAAATACTGGGTAAATGTATACGAGTTGAGTTTACATTATAATCCTAAAACACATTATAAATCCAATAGTTTTTTTTATACAAGGCTAATAGAATTTCTATTAGCCTTGTATTTTTTTTAACATATAATTAAAGTGTCATCATAAAAAAATATTATGGAGGTAAACATGAATACAAAAAAAGGAATCGTCACTGCAGGTGCAATTATTGGCTTGCTATCTGTTCTACTGGTTCAAATGGGGAATCCTGCAAACATGGGCGTGTGCATTGCTTGTTTCTTAAGAGATACCAGCGGCGCATTAGGTTTTCACAGAGCTGAAGTTGTACAATACATAAGACCAGAAATTATTGGAATTGTTTTAGGTGCTTGCTTTACAGCCATTGCCTTTAAGGAGTTCTCCGCAAAAGGCGGCTCTTCACCCTTTACGAGATTTATTTTATCCATTGCTGTAGCAATAGGGGCGCTGGTATTTTTAGGTTGTCCACTCCGAATGGTATTAAGAATTGCTGGCGGTGACCTCAATGCCATCATAGGATTATTCGGGTTTGCAGCAGGTATCTTGATTGGCATTGTATTCCTTCAAAAAGGTTTTAGTTTGAAAAGAAACTATAAACAATCTAAATTTGAAGGCTATATGTTCCCCGTTGCAATTGGTTTACTTACGGTATTTTTGATTTTGAAGCCCGCCTTTATTTTCTTCAGTGAAAAAGGTCCTGGCAGCATGCATGCACCAATCGTTATTTCTCTTGTAGCTGGTCTTATTGTAGGTGGGTTGGCTCAAAGAACTCGCCTATGTATGGTTGGTGGTATCAGAGATTTAGTTCTATTTAAAGATAATTATTTAATTCTTGGATTTTTAGCCATTATCGTCGCAGCTTTTATTGGCAATATGGCTTTAGGTACTTTTAATTTAGGCTTTGCGAACCAACCCATTGCCCATACCGATGGCCTTTGGAATTTTACAGGGATGCTCTTAGCTGGGTGGGGTTCAGTCTTACTAGGTGGTTGCCCATTAAGACAACTTATCTTATCGGGGGAAGGAAATACCGATTCAGCGATTACAGTTATAGGGGTTATGATAGGCGCCGCTATAGCGCACAACTTTGGTTTAGCCGCTAGCGGAAAAGGGGTTCCAGCCAATGGGAAAATGGCAGTTATTATTCTTCTTGTAATTTTAGCGGGTATATCTATTTTAAACTCTAACCTGATTGGGAAAAATGAAGAAAAATTAGAAGGAGGTAAGAAATATGCTTAAAATTGACACAAGGGGCAGATCTTGTCCAGAGCCCGTCCTTTTGACTCAAAAAAACCTAAAGGCTGCGGAGAATGAAATTGAAATTTTAGTAGACAATACAACGGCGCTTCAAAATGTAACAAAGTTTCTTAAGCATAACGGATTTATCAATATTTCATCTGAACCAGTGGGTGAAGATACTCTAATCACAGCTAAAAAATAAGGATGATTTTATGAAATACTTAATGACATTTCATACACATGCAGGTGCTATTCGCTTTGAACGAATACTGCGCAAAGAAGGGTTCGACTGTGAATTGATGCCAGTTCCAAGAAGACTCAGTTCTAGTTGTGGTATCTGTGCAAGATTTGACATCGAATCATACTGCCACTGGGAAGACGAAGATGTAAACGCTGTCTATCTGGTTGAAGATAAGGAATATCAAATCATCCATCGCTACGAATAGAATCAAAATAGCCCCTGCCTAGCAATTAATAATTGTCGGACAGGGGTTAATTTTTTAGATGCTACTTTTTAAATGATATACCTAATTGTGATGATGACTGCAATGCTATTAGTTATTATAGAAAAGACTTTCTGAAGCATATTCTGGATCAGCCGTAACATCAACCCCTAATTTTTGAAGGGTTTGGTCGTCTGTCAACGAAAGAATCGTAGTTGAGTGCGCTTGACAGCCTCTTAGGTCATGAAGCTTTTTCATTGCCACTTGAGCCATTGGATTCGTTGCCGCACATATGCTGAGAGCAATCAATATTTCTTCACAATCTAAAGAAATATTTCTATTGCCTAAAGTCTTAGATTTTAAGTTGATAATTGGTTCTAAAATAACAGGTGAAATTAAATGAATCTCATCAGATATTTTAGCCAAATGTTTTACGGCATTTAATATGACAGCCGCTGACGGATTGAGTATCTCTGTAGATTTACCTGTAATAATAGTACCATCGTGGAGTTCAATGGCCATAGCTGGTTTTAATGGCTCGTTTTCTGGCGCATCAACAGCCTTCATTGTCAAAGCTTTCTCTCTAGCTGGAAGTACAACTTTGCGGTCTTCGCCTTTAAGATTAATTTCTTCCATGATACGTTGCGCATGTTGGAAAGTCTCAAGATCCACATAACCTTTTTTGTATTCACAGCCTGTTTTAAAGTAACGTCGAATGATTTCTTGGCGCGAAGCTTCTTTAACCACTTCATCGTCAACGATACCGTAGCCTACTCTATTAACGCCCATGTCAGTTGGTGACTTGAATACAGATTCTTTACCCGTGATTTTTTCGATAATTCTTTTAAGAACAGGGAAGGTTTCAATATCTCTGTTGTAGTTAACAGTGACAGTGTTATAGGCGTCGAAGTGGAAGGAGTCAATCATATTGACATCTTTAAGGTCTACAGTAGCTGATTCATAGGCAATGTTTAAAGGGTGTTTTAATGGCATGTTCCAAACAGGGAAGGTTTCAAATTTAGAGTAACCGGCAGCTCTTCCTAATTTATTTTCATGGTAGAGTTGGCTAAGACAAGTCGCTAATTTACCGCTACCAGGACCTGGTGCAGTCATAACCACAATTGGTTTAGAAGTTTCTATATAAGGATTTTTACCGTATCCTTCATCGCTGACGATGGTGTCTACATCTAAAGGGTAACCTTTTGTTGCTCTGTGAGTATAAACTTTAATGCCTCGTCGCTCCAACTTATTCATAAAGACTGTTGCAGAAGGTTGGTCCGCATATCTTGTGATAACGACGCTGTTAACGTCAAGTTCGTAAGCGCGAAGATCGTCAATCATTTTCATGACATCCATATCATATGTAATGCCAAAGTCGCCACGCATTTTGTTTCTTTCAATATCACCAGCGTAAACACAGATGATGACTTCTACATTTTCTCTGAGTTTGTGAAGCAATTTGATTTTTGCGTTTTCGTCGAAACCGGGGAGAACACGCTTAGCGTGCAGGTCCAACATGAGCTTGCCGCCAAATTCTAAATAAAGCTTGTCGTAATCATTAACACGTTCCAGGATAAATTTCGATTGCTCTTCCAAATACTTTTCTGAATCAAAACCTTTTTTCATGTTGGTCTCACTCTCTTTCTTTCGCAACTCTCGTGCGTTATTTTGTGATTTTTTAATATTGTATTCCTTTTACATTAGGATATATTACCACTAATTACGAAAAAAAAGTAGGGTTTTTATTAAAAAAATTGCTTTATTTTATCTTTATTTTTTAAGCAAATAAAGAGCAAGCTCCTTTAACCCTAAGGTAAAAAGGCTTGCTCAAGTGATTTTAACTATGCTTTAATGCGTTCTTTAGCAGTTTTCCATTCAGTTGAAAGTTCATTGTAGTTGTTTTCGAAGTTAAAAATACAAATACGTCTGTCTAAAGTAGTCGGGTGCGCAAAGTAAACTTCATATTTATTGTCATCTCTATTGACTGAGTCATATTGATAGCCATCGTTATACAATTTTCGAATGAGTGAACGGTTTTGAGTAAGTTCGTGTTCCATTTCCTTTTTTTGACCAAAGAAATGTTTTCTTGCCCGTTCCCTGAGGGTGCTACGCCCTCTATCGTGGTTATTTCTTTCACTTCTAGAATACATGAAATGCCTCCTTTGCAAAACGATTTTGATTCAACTACGATATATATTTACCCTAAATAGAAAAAAACTAACCTTTCCTATATAATGATTAAAAGAGGAGTGATTAAAATGAATGCAATTCATATTAATTCTAAACTTGAATGGGAAAGTATGTTGCAACTTTGCACACCTAAAGAAACTTTTAACAGTCCATATGGTCCATATTTTTTCCATCATTTTGATTTTTGGCAGTTTAATAGCCTGATCTATTTCAGTGGCTACTCTAAAGAAAAAGCAGCAGGATGTACACAATACATGCTCTGTCAACATGATATAAAGCACTTATTTGTAATTGGTACCAGTGGTGGGGTAGATGAAAAATTAAACTTACTCGATGTGATTATCGCCAACGAAACCGTTATTTATGATTGTATTGAACGACTGGAATATGAGACGACACTATTCCCAGAAGATTTTAAAACCACCTTGGATATAAGCTGCCTCGAGAATAAAGTGCTTCCTGAAAAGACTTGGATAGGAAGAATTGCTACAGCCGACCAAGATATTGACGCTTCTGTCAGAAACCTGCTGATGCCTCACAATGTACTAGTAGCCGACTGGGAAAGTGGTGCGATTTCCCTTATAGCAAAACTTAATAAAGTACCTATTACCATATTGAGAGGCGTATCCGACTTGCCAGAAAGTGGTCTATCTCAAGAGGCACAAGCCCAACAGTACCGAAGCAACACACCTAAGTTGATGACACGGCTGGTTAAGGAATACCTTCCATTATTTGAATAGTTGCCTTAAATTCCTTAAATTTAAGAATTGGACCTACTGAAACTATTGCTTTTCAATACAATTTTGCTATGATGAAATTATAAGATCATCATCCCTTAACTGACAGAAGGAGGCAATCGTTATGGAAATTTTAAAAGTTTCTTCGAACTCAAATCCGAACTCTGTTGCCGGAGCATTGGCAGGTGTCATTAGAGAATATGGAAAAGCAGAAATTTACGCGGTAGGTGCTGGTGCTATTAATCAAGCTATTAAAGCTATAGCCATCGCCAGAGGATTTGTTTCACCCTCAGGTATTGATTTGATCTGTATTCCCGCATTTGCCGATATTGAAATTGATGGCGAGGAACGAACCGCTATCAAACTAATCGTTCAACCTAGATAGACCAGAGAGCTTGAGAGACACTTTGTTTTAAGTGTTTACCAAGCTTTTTTATATGGTTCTTAAGTCTATTTAATTCAAATTGATTTTGGCTAGGTTCCTGATTCATTGTACCAGTATAGGGTAAACCTGACTTAAGTAAAAGTGATAATAAATTGAAAGAAGCCTTGAAGAATGAAGAGATGTTTAGTATAATAAAAACGAATTATAAACTGTTGCAACTTAATTAATGTTCGGAATGGAGTGTACTTTATGAGCAAGTATTATGAGAATCCCTTGATCAAAAGATATGCAAGCCGTGAAATGGCTGAAATCTTTTCAGACGACAGCAAATTCACAACTTGGAGAAAACTTTGGGTGGCTTTAGCCGAAGCTGAGAAAGACTTAGGACTTCCAATTACTGAAGAGCAAATCCTAGAAATGAAATACAATATCAATGATATTGATTATACAAAAGCAGCTGAATACGAGAAAAAACTGAGACATGATGTTATGGCCCATGTTCATACTTATGCAGACAGCTGTCCAAGCGCAAGAGGTATTATTCACTTAGGGGCTACAAGTGCCTATGTTGGCGATAATACAGACGTTATTTTAATGAGAGAGGCCCTTTATGTGGTTCGTAAAAAGTTGGTCAATCTTTTAGCCTCATTAAAAAACTTTGCAGTAGTCTATAAAGACCTTCCAACCCTTGGTTTCACACATTTTCAAGCGGCTCAATTGGTAACTGTTGGTAAGCGTGCAACCCTTTGGATGAATGACTTATTGTTGGACTTTGAAGAGTTGGAATTTGTTATTGAAACCATTCGTATGAGAGGGGTAAAGGGCACAACGGGTACGCAGGCTAGCTTCTTAGCTCTTTTTGAAGGGGACCATGAGAAGTGTAGACAATTAGACAAAATGGTTACAGATGCCTTCGGTTTTGGGGAAAGTATGGCTGTTACAGGTCAAACCTATTCTAGAAAAGCGGACTCTAGAGTCTTGAATCTATTATCGCAAATTGCTCAATCTCTTCATAAAATGACCAATGATCTTCGCTTATTGCAACATTTAAAAGAAGTGGAAGAGCCATTTGAAAAAAATCAAATCGGTTCCTCTGCAATGGCATATAAAAGAAACCCTATGAGAAGTGAACGAATTGCGTCTCTTAGCCGTTTGGTTATGGCAAACGTGATGAACCCAGCCATGACAGCAAGTACCCAATGGTTCGAAAGAACTTTAGACGACTCTGCAAACCGCAGAATTTCAATCCCTGAAAGCTTCTTAGCAGTGGATTCAATTTTAGATATTGCCCACAATGTGGTTTCTGGCTTAGTGGTTTACGAAAAGATGATTACAAAACACGTTATGGCAGAACTGCCATTCATGGTTACTGAAAACATTTTAATGGAAGCTGTTAAACATGGTGGTGACCGTCAAGAGCTACATGAATTGATTAGAATTCATTCCATGGAAGCTGGTAAACAAGTTAAAGTTGAAGGCTTAGAAAATGACTTGATTGATCGTATAAAAGCAGATTCAGCGTTTAATTTGTCAGACGAGTTATTGGCAGATTTACTTAATCCTAGTAAATACGTTGGTCGTAGTCCTGAACAAGTTATGGAGTTCATTACAGAATGTATTGACCCAATCATCAATACCTATAGTGATTTAATCGAAGAAGCACCAGACCTAAAAGTATAAGGGATCCAAAATCAAATTCGGATATTTTGATTTTCCTTTAAAATGCTACAGACGTTAACTGAGAGGCCAGAACCTCTCAGTTTTTTGTTTTCTGCAACTATTCTTTAAATGTCTATTTAGGGAATTGTTGCAAGGGAAAAGATTATGGTGTACAATATATTTAAGCTTTAATGATTTTAAGTATTTCAGCTCCATATTCTTTGATATTTTAATATAAATCGCTTCATCTTGCTGAACTTAATTGAACTAATTTTTACTGGAGGTTTTCTTCATGGCCAACAAACCGATTCGTATACATAATAAATCTTCTAAGCCCGACAATATCGTCTTAAAGGAAAATGAAATTATCCAACAATGCACTCAAATTGAATCAGAACTTCCTAGCTTTATGTATGACTTTTTTCTCTATTTAAAAAGCGCTGTCAGCATCAATACCCGTTTGGCTTATTTGTCAGATATTCATTTTTTCTGCCGTTATTTGGTCTTTGAATCTAAAACTTTTCCCGTCCATGAAATTGGTCAATTAACTGTAGAAAACTTTAACAGCATTCGCGCTAAAGATATTAATCGTTATTTAGGTGAATTCTGCAGCCGATACATTATCAATGGTCAAAATTACGACTACATCATGGAAAATCACAATCGATCTTTATCAAGGAAAAAATCTAGTTTAAGTGGTTTATTTAAGTACCTTTATCGAGATGAATTGATTGATAAAAATATAACAGATGGATTTAACCCTATAAAATTACCAAAACCTCAACCCGATGCCATCAAAAAGTTAGAAATTGATGAAGTGGCCATTATGTTAGATGCAGTGGATCGTGGCGAAGGTTTAACAGAAAAAGAACGTCAATATTGGGAAAAAACCAAGTTAAGAGATAAAGCTATTTTGCTCCTCTTCACCACTTTTGGTCTTCGACTTAGTGAATTACAGCAGTTAAACCTTAGCTCTTTTAACTTTAACCGCGGCGAATTTATGATTTACAGAAAGCGTGGTAAAGAAACCAATATGCCCCTTAACCAGTCTACAGTACAGGCGGTAAACCAATACATTGACTTAGAGCGCCCTTTTCTTCTAGAGAAAGCCAATGATGAAGACGCCCTTTTCCTTTCGCTACAAGGGTCAAGAATCACTGTGAGAGCCATTCGCCAATTGGTTAAAAAATATACGTCGATTCCCCTTGGCACTTCTAGAGATGAAGGCTACAGCCCTCATAAATTAAGGGCTACAGCGGCTTCTTCCCTTATAGAATACGGATTTTCTATTTATGATGTTCAGAATCTTCTAGATCATGACAATGTAACCACGACTCAACTCTATGCTGCTCATAAAAAGAACGTTAAGCGTGATATCGTTAAAAATTACGAACTGATTGATGAGTTTGATACAAATCAAAAAAAACTGGACAAGTAGCTATCTTGAATATAAAGAGAAAACGGTTAACATAATATGGTTATGTTAACCGTTTCTTCTTTTAATTTAAAACTTTCAATTTGAAAACCAAAACCAACTTTGTTAAATATTATTAAGACCTTAGCAAAGTAAATTAACTCGCCTTTTTCATTTTTGCTTTTTTAGCTTTTAATAATCTGTCATACTCATCAACTAAGCCACCAAAGTATTTTAAAATACTGTCTACTGGCTCAGTACTGTTCATGTCAACACCTGCCAATTTTAGGGCCTCAACAGGTGGCTTCGAGCCGCCTGAACTCAAGAAGTTTAAGTAATTTTCAATGGCTTTATCTTTATTTTCACCATTCATTTGATTGACAATGCTATAAGATGCAGACATTGAAGTTGCATATTTATAAACATAGAAAGCTGTATAGAAGTGAGGAATAGTAGACCATCCATATTTCGCAGAATCCAAGACCGTTAAACTTGAACCGTTGTACTTCTTTATCAAATCTAACCAGAGTTTATTGAGCGCATCTGGTGATAAAGGTGTGCCCTGCTCAACCATTTCATGTGTCTTTTGTTCGAATTCAGCAAACATAACTTGTGTATAGACGGTGCCTCTAATATTTTGGATTTGCATGTTGATCAAAGCCAATTTTTCATCATCATTTTTAGCATTTTTAATGAGATAATCCATTACAAGCATTTCGTTAACTGTTGAAGCAACTTCAGCTGTAAATGTAGGATACTCAGCTGTAGCAAAAGGCTGTGTTTCGTTAGAATATTTAGAGTTCATTGAATGACCCATTTCGTGAGCAAGCGTTAAGACGCTGTCCAGAGAATTGTCAAAGTTCATTAAAATATAAGGTTGTGTGTCGTAAGAACCCCAACTATAAGCACCTTCAGCTTTATTTTCGTCTGCGTATGCATCTACCCACTTGTGATTAATGCCATTATCAAAATCTGCAACGTATTTTTTACCTAGAGGTGCTAAAGCTTTTTCAATAAGCTTAACGCCATCGTCATAAGAATATTTTAAATTCACGTTGCCACTGAGGGGCAAATAAGTATCATAGCTGTACATCTTATCAAAACCAAAATAGTTTTTCTTTACAGTATTATATTTATGTAAATAAACCAAATTCTTATTTACAGATTTCACTAAATTTGTATAAATAGACATTGGGATTTCTTCATTTGATAAAGAAGCTGCTAAAGCAGAGTCATATTTTCTTAACTCAGCATCTAAAACATCTGCTTTGACTTGGGTTGCATAGTTAGTTGTCAAAGAATTAATTTGACCTTGATAGCTTTTTGTAATAGCTTCAAATGCCTTTTTCCGAAGATTTCTATCGCTACTTTCTAAAATATTATAGTAGTTTGCATCTGTTAGTTGAATTTTTTTACCCTTGCTATCGGTGACAACAGGCGCTTCATAATCTGCTACAGTGATTTTTTTAAATAATTCACTTGGAGCGCCAACAATTTCGCCAAATTTAGATATAAGCTTCTCCTCAGACTCAGAAAGAATATGTGCTCTTTGTCCTTTAATTTTATCAAAGTCCCTTTTATATTCTTTAAGAGATTCATCGTTGTATAATTTATTAAAGTCAGTCTCTGACATTTTTGATAGTTCAGGTAAAACAAAGGCTGTTAGTTCTTGATAGTCCACATAAATAGCTTCTACTAATTGAGTCATTTCACTTGCGTCACTGTTGCTAATATCTAAATCAGCAGTCATATAAGCAAAACAATAGGCATTTGTAATAATTCTTTCAGTTTGCTCTTCAAGTGTTTTATATGCCTTAAAGGATTCTACTGAGTTAAGTTTTCCTTTATAAGCCTCAAGTTTTGGAAAAAGGTCATTTTTTGTCTTTTGAAGATCTGCTTCAAAAATAGCTCTGCTCTTATAAATTTCGCTTAAGTCCCATTTATATTTTGCCGATGCCTCTGAGCGTACCAATGGATTTGGCACTGATGAGGTTGCAGCAAAACAAGGAATTTGAGCCGCCAAGAGTGTTGTCATGACCATGACAGATACTCTAAATTTAATTCTCTTCTTTCTTTTGATATTCACTTTAATTTCCCCCCAGGATAATTTAATATACCATATACTAACACGCAGAAAATAACAAAACAATCAGACAATTCAATCTTAATAGTTTTTTAATCACTGTGTCTAAAATGTGAAATTCATGTGTCTGCTATGTGTCGCTTATATGTTTTTGATATGTCCTAAAGATAGTGTTTTCAATCGTTTTCAGGTATAAAAAAAGTGCTTAAGGGGATTCCTTAAACACTCTAAAAATATATAATTACTCTTCTTCTGGCAAGTCCATAGCCACAGATAATTCCTGTCCTACATTAATAACCACTGAGTTTAGTTGGTTTACTTCTCGCATATGTTTGACCAAATCATTAAGGTCAAATTGGTTATTATAGTAAAGGTGATTAATATCTTCTGCAAGGTCCCAAAGGGTATCTCCTTCAGCTACAACCAAGGTAGTATAATGAATTTTGTCTTCTTCTTTAGGCGTATTGGCTTGAGCACCAAGACTTAATAAGAGGATGGCTACCAGAACGACCCATATGGTCAAACGGGTTCTTCTCTTTTGATTATGTTTTCTTTCAATACGTTGAATATTGGTCACGAAAATCCCTCCCAGAATGGAAATACCCATAAATCAAATGCGAACGTTTGTTCTAATTACATTATAGCAAACATACGTTCTGTGTCAACAAAAAATCGAACTAATGTTTGATTAATAATTATCTCTATGCTATAATTAAGTAAAATTAAGGGCTTGAGGTGATTGATATGAAAAGCATTAGCAAAAAACAAATGGAAATCCTTGATTATATAAAAGAAAAAGTTCGTGATAAAGGTTATCCACCATCAGTAAGAGAAATATGCGAAGCAGTTAGTCTCAAATCCACATCTACCGTTCACGGTCATTTGACTAAATTGGAAGACTTAGGCTTTATTAGACGTGACCTTACCAAGCCAAGAGCCATTGAGATTCTAGGCGATAATAATTTTGAAATTGAAGACTTACACCCTGAAACCAACTATATTCCAGTGGTTGGTCAAGTTACTGCAGGCGTGCCTATATTAGCGGTTGAAAACGTTGAAGATGAATTTCCTATGCCAGCCAGTATGACTTCAAACGGCGACTATTTTATGCTTCGTGTAAAAGGCGACAGTATGATCGAAGCAGGCATTTTAGATAGAGATTATGTTCTCGTTAAACAGCAGGCTGAAGCCATCAACGGTGAAATTGTTGTGGCCATGGTTGAAGACTCTGCAACAGTCAAACGTTTCTTTAAGGAAAGCAATCGCTTCCGTTACAACCTGAAAACCAAACCATGTCACCTATTTATGCCAACGAAGTTTCGGTTCTTGGCATTGTCAAAGGTGTATTTAGAAAAATGTAAGCCAGTCTCTCAGTAAATAGACTTCTGGCAAAAAATATGAAAAGGCAGCAATATCGACGAAAATCGAATTGCTGCCTTTTTAGTTTATTCAGAGAACTACAGTGTGACGAGACCTTTTTCCATCATTCGGTTCAAGCTTTTTATTGCCCCAAATTTCGAGTGTTCATAAGTTAGACCGCCTTGGAAATAGACGATATAGGGTTCTCTTATAGGGGCATCCGCACTTAGTTCAATAGAAGAACCTTGAACAAAGGCACCTGCTGCCATAATCACATCTGAGGTATAACCTGGCATTGCCCATGGAACTGGCGTAACATATGAGTCTACAGGTGCTGCGCTTTGAATACCTTCACAAAACGCAATCACCTTTTCTGGAGAACCTAGCTTAACCGATTGAATAATATCTGAACGTTCCCCATCCCACTTGGGACAGACCTCATATCCTAGTTCGCTGTAAAGTTTCGAACAGAATACGGCACCTTTAAGGGCAGAAGCTACTACGGTTGGCGCCATGAAAAGACCTTGAAGAAGACTTCTGGTTTGACCAAAGGTAAGTCCACATTCCTTGCCAATACCAGGGCTGGTCATTCTGTAGGCCACTTTTTCTATCCACTGACTTTTCCCTACAACGTAACCACCGCTAAGGGCTAACCCGCCGCCAGGGTTTTTAATTAATGAGCCTGCCATTAAGTCTGCACCTACTTCTAAAGGCTCTTCCATCGCCAAAAACTCACCATAGCAGTTATCCACCATAATGACCACATCAGGTTGAATCTCTCTCACCTCTTGAATAGCAGTCTTAAAAGCCTCTATGGTAAGAGCCTGACGCCAGCTATAGCCGCCGCTTCTTTGCATATAAACCATCTTAACCTTATTATTTAAAAGATACTCTTTAACCGCATCAAGATCAATGGCACCATCTTCAAGGAGTTCTATGCCGTGATAGTGAATTCCAAATTCCTTGAGGGTTCCCATACCATTTGAATTTTCTGCAATGCCAATGACATTTTCTAAAGTGTCATAGGGTTTCCCAGTAATAGCAAGCATTGTATCATTTGGTCTGAGCACCCCTTGAAGACAGAGGGTCAAAGCGTGGGTGCCATTGACGATTAAAGGTCTGACAATCGCCTCTTCACCACCGAAAACATCTGCAAATATCTTTTCAACTGTTTCACGACCTTGATCGTCATAACCATAGCCCGTATTCCAGGAAAAATCATGGTCACATAAACGGTGAACTTGCATGGCCTTTAAAACCTTTAGCTGATTAAACGCCGCAATTTCATCTATTTTTTTATGTGAGGGCGTTACTGCAGCTTCAATGGTTTTGCTGTACTGGATTAATTTTTCGTCAATGCCAAGTTCTTTTAAGTATAAATCGTAAGTCATTTGAATCTCCTCTATAAATTAGCGCAAATTAAGCCCGTCTAATGACGGGCCTTATAGGCATATGGATCATTATAATGATTAAGTGTGAAGCTTAGATTCCATTTTAGGAACCTGTGCTTACAATTAGCCGTCCACTCTTGGTGTTGTTCCATTGGGTGTGCTGGTACTTCCAAAATTAACAGTTTTAGTCGGGATGATTGTAGAAACGGCATGTTTATAGATCATCTGCTGTTTACCTTCACTATCCATAACAATCGTATAGCTGTCAAATCCTTTAACATAACCTTTAATTTGATAACCGCTGATTAAAAAGATGGTGATTTGTGTCTTTTCTTTTCTTACTTGATTTAGAAAAATATCCTGTAGATTGAGTGCCGTTTTCATAAATGAACCCCTCCTAAATGTTATAAAATGCTCTTATATCTTTTTCTATGATCTCTATAAGGGTGGCAAAATCAGGCTGCAAATCAATGTCATACCACTTTAGATTTTCATAACGTTTGAACCAAGTCAATTGTCGTTTCGCATAGTGCCTTGAATTGATTTGGATGTCGTGTATCACTTCCTCTAAAGTTTTCTTGCCATCAAGATAAGGGAAAATCTCTTTATACCCTATACCCTGCATTGAAGTGAAACTATCATCTAAGCCCAAGTTTTTTAAAAGAATTAGCTCATTGACTAAGCCCATATCAAACATTTCAAGAACTCTCTTGTTGATTCGATCATACAATTTATTTCGATCTCCCGTCAAGCCCATTAGGAAAAAGTCAAAATTTTCATTTGTTTTTAGATCCCTTTTAAAATCTTTAACCCCATCCGAGACATTTTCTGCAATTTCAATAGCCCGAATCACTCGCTTAACATTGTTAGGGTGAATTCGATCCGCCGCCTCTTGGTCTAAACTTGCCCAGCATTTGGTGAAGTTTCGCGCTACCTTCATTGTCTACAAACCGTTGCAATTCATCTCTTCTGGTGTGGTCTTTCCTTACTTCCGAAAAATCCATGTCGTAGAGAAGGGCGTTTATATAAAGACCTGTACCCCCTACCACAATGCTCATCTTACCTCTAGAATGAATTTCTCTAATTTTTTCTTCTGCAAGGGTCTTGTAATTAGCTACAGTAAAGGCTTCTTTGGGACTCACAACATCCATTAAGTGGTGAACCACGCCGTCACGTTCTACCAAATCTGGTTTAGCGCTGCCAATGTTCATATGCGCATAAATCTGCATGGAGTCTGCAGAAATAATTTCACCATTAAACCGCTTCGCCAGTTCGATAGAAGTCTTTGTCTTACCAACAGCAGTTGGACCGCCTATAATAATTACTTTTGGTTTACACATTTTAAGTCCTCTTAAACATTTTTTCAAATTCCAGTTGGGTGATGGAAACGATTATAGGTCTCCCATGAGGGCAAGTATAAGGATCCTGCAATCCTTTTAAGTCATTTACCAATTTTTTAACTTCAAAGGCCGCCATGACATCATTGGCTTTTATAGCCGCCTTGCAAGCCGATTTTATAAGTCTATCCTTCCAAATTGCGGCAGCAGATAAATTGCTATGACCCATAGCATCAATCAAATCCTTGAAAAAGGTTTCCGTTGCAGGAGCATGAAAGACTAAGGGCACTTCCCTTACCACAATTTCTTGTTCGCCGAAGGCTTCGTAAACAAATCCCATTTCAGCCATTTTAGGCGCAATTTCCATAAGGTTAGTCCATTCAGAATGGTTAAAAGCCAATAAATGGGTTTTGCCAGAACTTGTGTCACAATTTTCTCACTGCTAAAAGATTTTCTAAATTGTTCATACAATATTTTTTCATGACCCGCGTGTTGATCGATGACATATAGCTGTCCAAATTTTTGAAAGAGCAAGTAAGAATTAAAAACTTGCCCAATGTATTGAAGATCATCGTATAAGCCTTCTGAAGTCTTAATAAACGAGGTTTGAGTCACTTCTAGGGGCTCTGATTTTTCTTTTACCATATCTTCCATTTTTAAATGAGCTAAAAGGCTGACATCGAATTCACCAGAAGGTTTAACCATAGTAGGTTCAATAGTTTTTCTAATTTCAACAGGTTTTTGAATCTCAGCAGCAGTCTGAACCTTAAAGGGTTTCTCTGTTTCAGCAGAAGTCTGAGCTTTAAAGGATTTCTCCTTTTCGGCAACAATTTGCTGCTGGTAAAGTTGCTGACCACTGTGAACTTTTTCAACGACAGGTTCTTCAGCCTTATATTTAAAACTAGCAATTTCAGGAACTTGATCTAGAGAGCGAATGGCTTTTCTGAGTCCTAATAGTATCCAGTCTTTAAGAGCCATTTCATTGTGGAATTTCACTTCTGTCTTAGCGGGGTGAATGTTAACATCCACTTGGTCTGTGGGAACCTCTAAGGATAAGATCGCCCACCGGAAATCGTCCTATGGGCAGTTGACCTAAATATGCCCCAGCTACGGCATCTAACATCATTCGACTTTTAATATACCGTTGATTTACAAAGAAAATTTGCTGACTCCGATTGCCTCGGGTGTAACTGAGCTTGGACATAAACCCTGTGAGCTTCCAGCCATTTTCTTCAAAACTGACAGGCATCATATTCTGTGCCAATTCCTTGTCCAGTACAGAATAAATGACTTTATGAGCGTTTCCATCTCCAGGGGTTTTAAAAATATTCTTGCCGTCTACCACATAGGTAAAGGCGACTTCACTGTGAGAAAGGGCCAATCGGATCATCAAATCACTAATAGCACCTGTTTCAGCACCTGTGGACTTCATGAATTTCATTCGAGCTGGGGTGTTGTAGAATAAGTCCTTGATGACGATGGTCGTACCATCCTGTGTACCTGCCCCTGACTGTTCCAAAACCTTTCCGCCTGAAAGCTTAATATGTTGACCCAGTTCATTCTCTCTTTGCTTGGAGGTCATTTCAACATGACTGACAGCGGCGATACTGGCAAGTGCTTCACCTCGAAACCCTAGAGTCGTAAGGGCATATATATCTTCAATGACGCTTACCTTGCTGGTTGCATGGCGTTCAAAAGCCAGTTGCATTTCATTTGGAGAAATGCCGCTACCATTATCAGTAATCCGAATTAATTTCTTACCACCACTTTGTATTTCTACATAAATTCGAGTAGAATTTGCGTCTATGGCATTTTCAACCAACTCTTTCACCACAGCAGAGGGTCTTTCAACCACTTCCCCTGCCGCAATTTTATTGGCGACCAAAGGATCTAAAATCTGTATAGGAGACATTAGTTGTTACCTCCAGAAATTTGTTTTGCCCGTGTCATCAATTCAAACAAACAGTTCATAGCAGCCATAGGTGTCATGTCCATGACGTTAAGGCTCGCAATTTCCTTGGATAAAATCTCCGCTTCTGAGCTTCCGAAAAAGGTCAGTTGAGGCGTTGCTTCTTTTAAGGTCAATTGAGAAGTAGCTTTTTTGGCGGTTAGGATTTTTTCTATTTCTGGTAAATGTTCTTCTTCTCTAAGTGCCACCAAATTGTTGTTAATGTCATTGGCTTCAAGCTTCTTAAGTATGCCTTTTGCCCGTTCAATCACTTCATTTGGAAGACCTGCCAATTTTGCCACTTGAATGCCGTAACTTTGGCTTGCACCTCCGCGAATAATTTTTCTAAGGAAGACAATATCATCCCCTATTTCTTTAACAGCAATACAGTAGTTCATAACACCGTGGAATCGACCTTCCAATTCTGTTAATTCATGATAGTGGGTTGCAAATAAAGTCTTCGCCCCTATGCCATCTTTCTTAGAAAGATACTCCACCACGGACCAAGCAATACTTAGACCGTCATAGGTGCTGGTCCCTCGACCGATTTCATCTAGAATAATCAAAGATTTGAAGTGGCATTGTTGAGAATGTTCGCCAGTTCGTTCATTTCTACCATAAAGGTACTCTGACCTTGAGACAGATCATCTGATGCCCCTACACGGGTAAAAATACGGTCAACAATGCTGATATAAGCCTGTTCAGCAGGGACGAAGCAACCGATTTGGGCCATTAAGGTGATTAAAGCCACCTGTCTTAAGTAGGTAGATTTACCTGCCATATTAGGCCCTGTAATAATATAGAACTGATGTTCGTCTTGGTCTAAGAAAGTATCATTCGGAACAAATTGTCCTGGGTCCATAATGTGTTCGACCACAGGATGTCTGCCATTTTTGATTTCCAATAAACATTCATCTTTAACGATGGGTTTTACATAATTGTTTTGGTAAGAAACCTCTGCAAAGGCATAGAGCACAATCTACGCTGGCAATGGCATCTGCCGTATGTTTAAGGCGCTGAACCTGTTTGAGCAGCTCTTCACGAAGTTCTGTAAAGAGCTGATATTCTAAGGCCATCATTTTCTCGTCGGCCCCTAAAACCTTTTCTTCTAAAGATTTCAGTTCAGGGGTAATATAACGTTCATTATTGGCCAAGGTTTGCTTGCGAATATAATCCTCGGGAACCGATTTGCTGTTGGCTCGGGTCACTTCTATATAGTAACCAAACACTTTATTAAAGCCAATTTTCAGGGTTTTAATGCCTGTTCTTTGACGTTCTTTCTCTTCTACATCTAAAAGCCAAGCTTTACCATCTGATAAAATTAAGCGGTAGGCTTTTAAATCTTCGTGATAATCATCTTTAAAAATACGACCTTCTTTTACGGCGATAGGCGGTTCATCAACTAACCCGTTATCAATGAGTTGGAAAACATCGCTGAGCAAGTCTAACTGATCCGCCAACTGATCTACTAAAGGCAAATCGCGGCTAGACAACAAGGTTTTTAATCAGGGAGAAGACCGATGGATTGCTTTAATGCCACCAAATCCCGAGGGTTAATGTTCCCATAAACTAATTTGAAGCCAAGCGCTCTAAGTCGTATATTTGTCTTAAAATAACTTTTAATTCTTCTCGTAGAAATAGGTCTTCATGAAAACAAGCGACAGCTTCTAATCGCTGTTCAATTTTAAGCTCATCGATGAGGGGTTGTTCAATCCACTGTCTAATTTTACGACCACCCATGGCGGTACAGGTCTTGTCTAACACCCCTAACAAGGCGCCTTTTTTGCCCTTTTCTCTCATGGTTTCAACCAGTTCGAGGTTGCGTCTGGTAAAGCGGTCAATCATCATGAAACTGTTAGAGTTGTAATGCTCAATTCTATCGAAATGTTTTAAGGGCACTTTCTGAGTTTCTTCTATATAGCCTAGCAGTGCACCGACAGCAATGGTTTGCTCTTCTTGAGGCACAAGACCTAAGCTTTCTACAGAGAAAACCCCGAAGATGCGCTTAATAATAGACTGTGCAAATTCAGATTTAAAGCAAGACTCATGGTAGTGGCTCAAAGTATACTGACTGCCTAGGGTCTTGTACAACCAAGGCATTTGTTTTTCTAAGGCGGCGTCTACAATAATTTCTTTGGGCTCAATTTTCTGGATTTCTTCTAAAAGGCGATAACTGTCTATTTGAGGGTCAAATAAAGTGGTTTTAAATTCCCCTGTGGTGATGTCTGCAAATGCAATGGCATGGTATTTGTTTTTGTAAAGGGCCAGTACATAGTTGTTGCGTTTTTCATCTAACATGCTTGGGTCTATAACCGTACCTGGGGTAATTATTCTGACCACTTCACGCTTAACAAGACCCTTAGCCAAAGCTGGGTCTTCTACCTGTTCGCAAATAG
>CAXXWB010000055.1:0-10818 GCA_963677505.2 uncultured Acidaminobacter sp. | reverse complement strand
CCTTTATCAATGTCTTGATAAGCCAGTTTTCTTAAGGATTGAAGTCCTGGATATTCACTTCTGCCAGGCTCTATAGCATCTGCTAAATAAACGATTTTTTCAACCAGTCCCATGCCGCTACGACCAATCGTATGATAAGCAATGGCATTCAAGATTTCATCGTCTTCAATGTGAAGTTCCTGTTCTACCATTTTTGCACCGACTAAACCATGAAGCAACTCACCCGAGGTATTCATCACCTGGTCGATTTCTAACCCTAATTTTTTTGCATATTCTAAAAGGGCTTCTGGCTTCATATTTTTTGCATAGTCGTGTAGTGCTGCTGCCACCATAGTTTTATGAGGGTCTGCACCGTAATACTTTGCCATCTTACAGGCTGTTTTCACTACGCCACAAGTATGTTTGAATCTAGACGGCTTTAATCTTTTTTCTAAAAGTTCCAAATACCCTACAACCTGAATGTCGCCATCACAATAATCACTCAACAGCTTTCCCATATATGCCCTCCTGAAGAATATAGCGTTCAACCGAATCGGGTAAAAGATACTTTACCGTTACGCCTTTTATAATTCTCTCACGGATTTCTGTAGATGAGATAGATAAACCAGGTATAGCAATCAATTCTATTTCTGTATGGAACTTAGCCTTTAACCGAGTTGCCATATCGACTAAAGCATCTTCAACATATCCTGGACGGGTTGCCCCTACAAATGTACATAATTGAAGCACTCGGTCAACAGCGTACCAATTTTCCAAATCTAAGAGGGTATCTGCCCCTGTAATAAAATACAGTTTGCTGTCCTCTCCGTAAAGTTGCTTCATTCGTTCCAATGTATGCAAGGTATAAGAAGTGTCATTTGAGTCAATTTCCATTCTTGAGGTTTGAAAATAGGGATTATCCGCTATGGCAAGCTCCACCATATAGAGGCGTATTTCAGGGTCTAACATTTTCATGCTAGACTTATGAGGCGCTTTACCTACGGGAATGAATATCACCCGATCCAGATCAAAATGCTCTCTGACTTCTTCCGCCAAAACCAAATGGCCGTAGTGGATTGGATCAAAGCTCCCTCCCATAATGCCTATTTTCTGAACGCCCTTCATGTCATATTTCGTATTCATTTGTCCTGAACTTTTAGAATGCTGTACCAGCCCATCCATTCTTAAGCCTCCAACGTTGTTATAGGTGCGTCTGAAAACCCACCCAGTCCATACCCACTGGCAAAAGCCCTGATATCATTGACAAAAAGCCCTGACATCTTTTTAATGCCAAGGCTTTACTACTATTGACCTTTTTTACTGCTTGCACGGCCTTTACCTGGCTTAACATTAGCCCAAGTTCCTTTGCCAGCTTTTTTAGCAGCTACACGCTCGTTGTCTTTTTTTCTCGCCATGATTTTTTTACCCGTTCCTGATAATAATTTTTCAGAAAGTTGATTTTTTTCATGACGAATGCCCATTTGACTGATGTCCAGTTTAGGATCTTCGTGATTTTTTCTGTAGATGGTAAACCGATTGCCAATGGCTTGAACAAACTCCGCACGGCATAAACGGCATACTTCAACAGCCGTTTCTCTTGAACTGAGTACTGCAGATTCTAATATAGAAATTTTGACCAATTCGTGAGCGTCTAAAATCTCACTGATCTGTGCGATAACTCTATCGTTGATACCATCTTTACCAATTTGTACAAGTGGTTTCATAGGATTGGCAAGACTTTTTAAATAGCTTCTTTGTTTAGCTGAAATCATGGTGTTCCCCCTGATTAATCGTAGAATTCAAATTCGAAATCAAAGATGCGAACCGTTTCGCCATCTTGAATTCCCATATTTTTAAGTTCAGTGAATACGCCTTTTTTGCGTAAAATATCTTGGAATCTTCTTAATGAGTCAATATCTTCAAAGTCTGTCGAGTAGACAAGTCGTTCAATAGACGTACCATCTACGACATACACTTCTTCGTCCATAGAGTAAGCAACTTCTGCTAAGACCACATCATCGGCTTCTGAGAAGAGATCCGCGTCTGTATAGAGGGCTGGCAATTCAACCGTATCCAGAACTTCTGTGACATATTGCATCAATGGCTCGATACCTGTGCCTGTGGCAGCTGAAATTTCAAAGACCTTGTAGCCTCTGCCTTCAACTTCGCTGACAAATGCGTCTACCACTTCGCGATCATAGACTAAATCAGTTTTGTTAGCCGCAACAACTTGAATACGACCTTCTAACTGATTGCTGTACATGCTGAGTTCTTTATTGATGATATCAAAATCTTCAATTGGATCTCTGCCTTCTATGCCTGAAACGTCAACAACATGAATCAATACACGAGTTCTTTCAACGTGTCTAAGGAAGTCATGACCAAGGCCAATCCCTTCACTCGCACCTTCAATAAGTCCTGGTATATCTGCCATTACAAAACTTTGACCCTTTATAACTTCCACGACACCTAAATTTGGCGTAATGGTTGTAAAGTGATAGTTGGCAATTTTGGGCTTTGCCTTAGTGGTTACTGAAAGCAATGTCGATTTACCTACATTTGGGAAGCCTAACAAGCCAACATCTGCAAGCATTTTAAGTTCTAAAATAACTTCTCTTTCGCCGCCATAGGTTCCTTGCTCTGCGTAAGTAGGGGTTCTTTTAACCGATGACTTAAAGTGGGTATTCCCTCTTCCACCTTTACCGCCTTTGGCAATGACTCTTTGCTCACCCTTATGGGTCATATCCGCAATGATCTTGCCTGTTTCTTTATCTCTGATCAAGGTACCTGCTGGTACTCTGATGTACAAATCTTGTCCTGATTTTCCAGAACGAAGCACTGGACCCCCTGGCTCGCCAGGTTCAGCCTTATAGCTTCTTTGGTATCTAAAATCCATTAGGGTTCTCATGCCTTCGTCTACGACTGCAATGATACTGCCGCCACGACCGCCATCGCCGCCGTCTGGGCCACCTTCAGGAATATACTTTTCACGTCTGAAACTTACCCTGCCATCGCCACCTTTGCCGGCTTTGATGTGAATTATTGCGCGATCTACAAACATTTGTTTCACCTTCTTTTCAATATTGCAAGTGGAGAACACTATTTTCAGTGTCTCTAGAATGAGAGAATAACATAGAGAATCGTCGCAAATTGCGGTGATTCTCTATGTCATTCTCGAGTGGTTATGGGTATTCTTGTGCGGGGTCGCAAAAAGTTTAAAACCTGTTCGCACGACTCCTTCGGAGTCTCGCTCATTAATTTGCTCCCTTGTGCGGGGTCGCAAATTAAAATTAAAAAATGTCCACCACTAGAGGATGGACATTCATTGTAAGTGAATTACGCTTCGTAAACACTAACTTGTTTTTTGTCTTTTCCTTTTCTTTCGAATCTAACAATTCCGCTAGTCTTCGCGAAAAGAGTGTCATCTCCGCCCTTACCAACGTTGTTGCCAGGGTGAACTTTTGTTCCTCTTTGTCTTACAAGGATACTACCAGCAGATACGAATTGACCGTCAGCTCTTTTAACACCGAGTCTTTTAGACGCAGAGTCACGACCATTCTTTGAACTACCTACCCCTTTTTTCGAAGCGAAGAGTTGCAAATTAAATTTAATCATCATCAGATTCCACCTCCTCAACCATATATTCTAGATGTTTCGGATACGCTTCTATAATACCGTTTAAACCAACGATTAGACTTTTAAAAATCACATTCGCGTCATGTCTCTGATGATTGTCGATCTCACCAGGGAGTTCACAGTACACATAGGCTTCATCCACTTCGTAAATGATGTCCTCTATCCCTGCCACTTCGTTAAAACTAACGAGAGCAGTTTGCGCAAGTACGGATACAGCTGAGCAGACAATGTCTTGTCCCAGTTCTGCGTACTCTGCATGTCCATCAAATTCAAAGGCGACAAAATTGTCTTGCCTTTTAACAATAACAACGGAAACCATAATTATAAGCTGATTGATTCAATCTTAACTTTTGTGTATGGTTGTCTGTGGCCTTGTTTCTTTCTATAGTCCTTTTTACGTTTGTATTTGAAAATTACAACTTTAGGACCTTTGCCGTTTTCAACGACAGAAGCTTTTACAGTTGCGCCTTCAACTACAGGACTTCCAAAGCTCAAAGAACCGTCTTTAGACACAGCCAATACTTTGTTGAATTCAACAGTATCTCCTGCATTAACATCCAATTTCTCGATGAAAAGAGAATCTCCTTCTTGAACTCTGTATTGCTTGCCACCTGTTTCGATAATAGCGTACATAGATGCACCTCCTTAAAAAGAACTCGCCGAGTGTAGGTATTGCAGGCCTATTCCGAAGAATTAAAGCACAACAAATTTAGGAACCTTTTTCGTGCGGTAACCGACAATTCATGATATCACAGGCCTATGGCCCTGTCAAGCATCTTTACTTGCAATTTCTTTTCTTTTCCCCATATAAGTCATTTTAAAACCACCCTGTAAGTAAGGCAGATACTCAAATTCCATTTCACTGGTAACACCTTCCAACCATTTTTCAATGTTTGGCATGAGTGAATCCATAAAACTACCCAAATGCTGATCGATTTGATAATGCATCACTTCTGCGGGGTTGTGTCTAAACTTTTTCCAAATATCTTTTAACAAGTCATCCAAATACCGTTCTTGAGAGGCATTTCCTAACCCCAAACAACAATGACATTGTCCAGTGTAAAAATCAGAAACGCGCTTACCTGCCTTTTTTCGGGTCATCTCTAGAATGCCTAAAGCGGTAAATCCCATAACATTGATTCCCACTCGGTCTTTAAAAGCTTGTTCCTTAAACACCTTGAGAACCTCTTGGCGATCCGAAGGGTGATCCATATCAATGAAATCAATGAGAATAATACCGCCAAAGTTTCTTAACTTAATCTGCTTGGCGGATTCAATGGCAGCTTCTAAATTAGTAGCCAGTGCCAGTTCTCTTTGATTATAGCCCACTTTACTTTTGCCGCTGTTAACATCAATCATGGTGAGGGCTTCCGTTTCATCTACGATGAGAAAACCTCCGCTTGGAAGGGAAACTTGGCGCTGTGTCAGCTGTTTAATAGGTCTGTCTAAACCTTCAAGATCAAATAACAAAGGATCCTTCACCAGTTTTAGCTTATGGACAAGATTCTCAAGGCCATTGTTCTTAAGGAATTCTTCTATATTGTCGTACATTTCCTGTGTGTTCATTTTGACAAACTCAGTCTGCTCATTTAAATGGTCTAAAATCGCCCGTTGGATGGTACTGGCTGTCTTCGTCAATAGTTTAGGGACTATTGTAGTAATGCGTTGGTTGAAAAGGCTTTGCCATCTTTCCCACAAGGCCCGAACTTCTTCTTCAAACTCGGCTTCTGATGCCCCCACTGCTTCTGTTCGAACAATATAACCTACTTCAGGCGGGACAATTTGCTGAATTTTCTTCTGAAGCATTTTAGCCACTTTGCCGTCTTCAATTTTTCTGGATACGGACCGTTGAGTCGAAAGAGGCATTAAAACAATATACTTTCCTGGAAGTGCCAATTTCATAGTGACTTTACAGCCTTTGTACTGGCTGGCATCTCCAATGATTTGAACAAATATTTCCATACCACACTTAATGTGTTTGGTAATCGTATTACTTTTATCTGCCCACTTAACCCCTTCCGCCGACCATGGTACAGAGTCCCTAAAATGTAAATAAGCGTTTTCTTTTTTTCCAATATCGATAAAGGCGGCGTTCATTCCTGGAATGATTTGACTGACTCTACCTAGGTATACATTTCCTTCTTGAATTTCCTCGTTCATTTTTTCAAAATAAAGATGGGCTAAATCGCCATCTTCAACAACTGCTGCACGATTGAGTGAAAAGCAGCCATCTATATATATTTGATTCACTTTACCCATCTCCTTTCATTCTTCTTGCTTACAGACAAACTATAAACTTACGAAAGGACATAAAGCTCTGTTTTGCCTTCATCGCCAAAGAGCATGACGCGGTGAATTCTAAGGTTTTCAGGTTTAATCTCTAAGTCACCCATTTTTGCAATTTGTGAAACTACAGTCTCAGGCTTTAAATTACCCACAGATCCAGATGCCAATTTCATTCTAAGGACCACTTCTTCTGCATTTTGGTCAATTACTGAAAATTCTTTAATCAGGGGTCTTATATTAATTTCTTTGTCCGCTTTTCGTTTCTCTTTGCTTTTTTTGATGACGATGAGTTCATCTTGGTCTAAAAGGCACTCTGAGACTTTAGCAAATTTATTAAGCGTCTCTTGCTCACCCATGATTTTTACTGCATAGGCGCAGTCGCTGACCATGCTCATAAGAGATTTTGATTGCTCTATCAGGGTGCATCTTACCATTTGAATGCCCGAAGGGAAAGCCGCTAGGAATTTTCCCTTAAAAGCTTCAAGGTCAATGGCTTCCGTAAGCTCGATGTCCACGATTTCATAATCTGAAGTGAGTCCCACAGACAGGGGCGCTGCAAAGGCAATTTTAGGATGAGGATTAAATCCCTGACTGAATTTAAGGGGCATTTCAGCCCGCCTCATACTTCTTTCTACCAATCTCACCATATCTAAATGGGACAAGAATTTCATCATGCCATTTTTTCTATATTGTATTCTGAGTATCATTTAGCAAAGTCCTCCTATCAAGCCTGTGTTGATGCCACAAGCTGTACAGCCTTGTCTGCAGTCGTTTGTTGTCTTGCCGGCAATAGCTTCTTCGTTTTCACGAATAAGGAATTCTTTCGTCACGCCGCAATCAATATGATCCCAAGGGAGTATTTCGTCGTAGCTTCTTTGACGGTGGGCATAGAAATCAACAGACACGCCTGTCGTTTCAAAGGCACTCATCCACTTGTCATAGTCAAAGTACTCCATCCAACCATCAAATTTACAGCCTTGTTTCCAAGCTTCCAAAAGAGCCGTGCCAACGCGTCTGTCGCCTCTTGCAAAAACAGCTTCAATGACACTGGACTTCGCTTCATGGTAGTTAAATTTGATTTTCTTATTGCGAATGATTTGCTTTAAGTGTTTTTGCTTTTCTTCAAATTCGCTCATAGTGTTTTGTGGATACCACTGGAACGGTGTAAATGGCTTTGGAACAAAACAAGACGCCGATACGGTTACGGTAAGACCATCCATTCTTTGTTCTCTTGGAGTAATTTTATGAAGGTAACAAACCTTTTCTGCTAATTCATTAATGCCTTCAAGGTCTTCAGTTGTTTCCGTTGGAAGACCCATCATGAAGTAAAGTTTAACTTTATTCCAGCCCAGAGAGAAAATTTGTTCCATGGTTTCTGTCAAATTATCTTCTGTAACACCTTTATTAATCACGTCTCTAAGTCTTTGAGTCCCTGCTTCTGGCGCAAAGGTAAGACCTGTCTTCTTTATTTTTTGGATTTCCGTCAAAATATCAATTGAGAAGGAGTCTAATCTTAAAGACGGTAGTGAAATACCAATTTTTTGATCTTCGTATTTATCTACAAGACGGTGAATCAATTCTTCTATTTGAGAATAATCTAAAGTACTTAGGGATGCTAATGAAATTTCCTCAAATCCTGTCTTTTTAAGCACACCTTCGACGATATTCATAATATTGTCTACCGATCTTTCTCGGATTGGTCTATAGAGCATACCTGCTTGGCAGAATCTACACCCTCTCGTACAACCTCTGAAAATTTCTATCATGGCACGGTCATGTACGGTATCAATATTAGGTACAAGGAAGTTTTCAGGGAAGAATGCTTGGTCAAAGACTGGCAAGATTCTCTTCTGAACCGTTTCAGGAATACCACCTTCCTTTGGCGCAAACTTTTGAATGGTGCCGTCTTCATTGTATGCAACTTCATATAGTGATGGGACATAAACCCCTTTAATGGCAGTAACCGCTTTTAAGAATTCTGCTTTTTTGCTTTTACCATATGCCTTGAAAAGTCTCATAACCTCTAAATTGACTTCTTCGCCCTCTCCAATAATAAAGAGGTCTACAAAATCTGCAAGGGGTTCTGGATTATAGGCACAAGGTCCTCCTGCCAAAATTAGCGGATCTGCTTCAGTTCTGTCTTTAGACAACACTGGGATGCCACCTAAATCTAACATGTTGAGTATATTGGTATAAGAAAGTTCATATTGGAGTGTAAATCCTAAGAAATCCAATTCTTTAACAGGTGTAAAAGTTTCAAGGGTGTGCAGGGGCAAGTTGTTAGCTCTCATTAAAGCTTCCATGTCTGGCCAAGGCGCAAAAATACGCTCACAATACAAATCCTCTTGGGAATTTTTTAACTGATACAAAATATGCATGCCTAAATGGGACATACCTACTTCATAGACGTCTGGAAAAGCAAATCCATATCGCACTAATTCAGGTGTAATTTCCTTTTTGCACATGTTCATTTCTTCACCAATGTATCTTGCTGGTTTTTCTACTTGATACAAAAGTGATTCTAATCTATTGATCATTACTGCCTCCAAGCTTCTAAATATTATAACTCGCCCGTTTACGACGAATATGCACGTTCATTGCAAGACCTACTGCCATCATGGAAATCATAATAGATGAGCCACCGTAACTTAAAAATGGTAAGGTGACCCCTGTTACAGGCATAAGGCCTATGGTCATACCAATGTTTTCAATAATTTGAAATGCAAACATAAAGGTAACGCCAACTGCAATCAATGAGCCAATTTCGTCTTTTGCACGAATGGCCACATTATTGAGTTTGGTCAAGAATAAGAAATACAAGAATATTACAATACTACCGCCCACAAAGCCCGTTTCCTCTCCCCATACAGAGAAAATAAAATCAGATTCCTTAATGGGCAGATAGTCAGATTTATGATAGACCCCTTTAAACAGTCCTCGACCCATTAATTGCCCAGAACCAATAGTGATTTTAGACTGCATCACTTGATAATTACCTTGTAGTTTTGGATCATTAGGATTAAGGAATGCGTCAATACGTTCTTTTTGATGGGGTTCCATGAACTTGTACGCCAGTGGCATAGCCACTATAGTAACAATAATGACGCCTAAAATCAGTTTTCTGTCCACACCTGCTACATAAACCATACCGCAGGCAATAAACATGAATACAAGGGCAGTTCCCAGATCGGGCTGCTTTATTAAAATTAATAAAAATGGCAAAATAAACGCGCCAATTTTAATCAAATCCAAGATACTGCTAATTTTTCCTTTTTGATTCTCCAAATACTTGGCAAAGCAAATAATAAACCCTAGTTTTGCTATTTCTGCTGGCTGAAAATACATTATTTTTAAGTCTATCCAGCTTCGTGCTCCCATTTGGTTGACCCCTAGCCCTGGAACATAAACAGTCAACATGACAAGAAGGGATACCACATAAACGACTTTATAGAGTTCCGTCATGGTTCTGTAGTCCACCATTAAAAGGAGAAAACCTAGTCCTCCGCCAATAATAAATCCAACGACTTGAATGATCACGCGTCGGTTCAAACCTGTTTCAGCTACTCCTGTTGCACTGGCAATGACAGTCACACCAAGTACAAACAGACAAAACACTAAAACTAAGAATCCGAAATCTAAATTTTTTAACATACTTTTATTAAACACAACATCACCTCAGAAAAAGACCCCCTGCAAGAGGGGGACTCCATTATGCACGTTTCATGTTTTTGATTGGAATACTTGCCACTAAGGCAGGTTTCCCGTCAGCTCCCTCGTAGGTTCGAGTGATTTTAATATCGAGACCCAATTCATCAATCTCAATATAGTGGGAAAGTGCATCAAGTAAATCTCCCTTGACCATCTCTAAAAATTCTGGAGAACAGTTAGATCGGTCGTGAACAAGTACGAGTTTGAGTCGGTCTTTCGCGACATCTTTACTGGAATTGCTCTTGCCCAGAAATTTAAACAAATCAAACATAAGCTCCTCCTTACTTGCCAAAATTAAAAATCTTAAATAGCTTGCTAAAGATTCCCTCTTGGACATCTAATTCCAAATAAGGTACTTCTTCGCCCATGATTCTCCTTGTGATATTTCTGTAAGCTTGACCACAAATTGAATCTTGGTTGCCTGCAGCTGGTTCGCCACGGTTTGTGCTGATAACAATTTCCTCGTCATCTGGTACCACACCGATCAAATCAATTGCTAAGATATCTGTAATGTCTTCGATATTCATCATATCTCCACGTTTGACCATATCCACTCTAAGTCGGTTTACAATCAATCTTGGATTTCGTAGTTCAGCTGCTTCTAATAGTCCAATGATTCTATCTGCATCTCTAACCGCAGAGACTTCTGGCGTCGTCACCACAATTGCGCGATCTGCACCTGCAATAGCATTTTTAAAGCCTTGTTCAATACCAGCAGGACAATCTACAATAACATAATCAAAGTCTTCCTTAAGTTCATTACAAAGTTTAATCATTTGGTCTTGATTAACAGAGTCTTTGTCCTTCGTTTGCGCTGAAGGCAATAAGAACAGCCCGTCAAAACGCTTATCTTTTATGAGTGCCTGTCTAGCTCTACACTTTTCTGAAACCACATCTACAAGGTCGAAAACAATTCTATTTTCTAAGCCTAGTACAACGTCTAAATTTCTAAGACCGATATCTGCGTCAATTACAACAACTTTTTTCCCTTGCATAGCAAGACCAGCGCCTATATTAGCCGTTGTTGTCGTTTTGCCAACACCGCCCTTACCAGACGTTATAACAATACATTCACCCATTCAGTTAACCTCCCGAATTATATCAAATAAGGTTCTATGACAATCATGTCCCCTTTGACGATTGCAATTTCTGGATCTGCCCCATCCACTTCGTCGGGTGGTCTGGTAATCAACTTCCCAATTCTAAGTT
>CAXXWB010000054.1:0-84075 GCA_963677505.2 uncultured Acidaminobacter sp. | reverse complement strand
GTCATAGATCGACAGGCTAAAGCCATCACAAAAAAAGCCGATGCTTCTTGAATTCTAAGGTGGTTTTTCTTAGCTGTCTTTAGCGCTTTCTCAGCCATTTCAAAGGATCGTTGTGGCTCCATAAAGGCAACTTTTTTAGCCGCTGCTATAGCTTCTGATAAATGTTGGATCAAAGTTTCCATTGGCCCACCTCCATTTATCATTATACCCTAAAGAATGCAAGATAAAATTACATTTATATACACTTTACGAAATCAAAATAAATGTTTATTGAAACAGTTGCAAACCTATGCGTATACCAAAATAAATAATGACCACACCACAAACTCTATTCACGTTTGTTAAAACTTTCGCCGTCATAAGATGTCTAAATTTATTTACGAGGAGGGCCAAACTCATAAACCAAGTCATTGAAGCCAGTGCGACCCCTGAAATAAACCAATAACCTTGTTCAGGACTAAGACTGGCTTTAAACCCGCCCACCAACATGGTTCCATCAATAATGGCTTGAGGGTTAAACCACGTTACCGTAAAACACATTGCAACTGTTGCCAACAACGATGTTTTAAGATCAGATTCTCCAATGCCTTCTGATTTGCTTTTCAATAAGGAATAGCCAATATAGCAAACGGCAATACTCCCTACACCTAAAATAATCTGTTCTAAAAATTTAAATCGTAACAGTAGCAAGCCTATACCAAAAAAACAGGACAGTGCTAAACTGATGTCAAAGAAAATAGTAATCAAAGCCACCTGAATGGACTTCCCTTTAGTAAATTTTGCCGCTGAATTAATTACGTACGCGTTTTGCATCCCTATAGGTGCCACATAAGCTAAACCAACCAAAAATCCTTGCAATAATATTTGTCCCATACTTTTCACAGCTCCCGTCCATTTATTAAACTTATTATTACTTCACAACCTCATAATAACAAGTTTAATAATGGTATTACAGAACCAAAGTCCTTTAAATTACCCAACCATAATTAGTCCTTATTCCAAATCAAATTGTTGACGAATTAACTGTGCTAGAATGGGAAGGTTCTCCACGAGTGCCTCTTCCTTGGCATAAGCATAGGATATTCTCAAACTGTGATTATGGTCATAGTCGTAAATATCCCCAGGGTTAATGAGAATTTTATGGTCTATGGCATTTTTAAAAAGATTTGCGATGGATATTTCTTTCTTAAGCTTTACCCAAATATAGAAACTGCCTGTTGGCGTTTCCCAGTGAGCAATATCCTTAAAATGATGCTCCAATTGTTCTAATGCAATTGCCCTTCTCCTGCGGAGTGCGGCTCTAAGTTGATCAAGATATTGCTCATAAAAACCTGTTTTAAGCCATTCTGTTACTATTGTCTGCGAAATAGAGCTGGCACCATAATCTAACTGCATTTTTATATCACCCAAGCGATCAATTACCGATTCAGGTCCAATTACCCAACCAATTCTCAATCCCGCTGCAAGGGTCTTAGATACAGTCCCCAAGTATATTACATTGCCATGATTATCCATAGACTTAAGCGGTAATGGCGGCATATCATCCAACCAAAGTTCTCTGTAGGCATCATCTTCAATAATTGGCAATTGATACTTGGTACAAAACTCCAATACTTCTTCTCTACGACTTTGACTCATAACAACGCCTGTAGGGTTATGGAAAGTAGGCACTGTGTAAAGAAATTTTTCTTTTGATTTGCTGTCTGAAATAGCCTTAAGTAGTGGACTGAGAGCAATGCCTTCTTCGTCCATTGACACACCTTCCAGGGTGATTCCTACAGACTGAAAAGTATTTAGTGATTTCACATAAGAGGGCTTTTCAGTAAATAACTTAGCCGTGTTGGACATGAGTCCTATGCTAATCAATTGTAAGCCTTGAAGGGAACCAGAGACAATCAATATGCTTTCAGGTGAAGCAACTATTCCAAATTTAGAAACGTATTTACTGATTGCCTCTCTTAACGGATAGGAGCCCTTTGCACATTCATAACCTAATTGGTTGGTTTTTTCACTAATAGCGTTTAATATCTTCCCCATTTTAGCTTTAGGATACAAGTCAGGAGATAGTTCTCCTGTGCCAAGTCTAATATATGTTTTATCAAATTCCAGGTCGTTAATCTTCTGAATCATTGGTTGGTTAGATTTATGAAAACCAGAAGCAATGGATTCCCCCCAATGTTTTGGGTGTTCACTGGCAATTAAAGACCATCCGTGATTAACCACTACGGTCCCCAGTCTTCCATTGGTTTCAATAAGTCCATCTGCTCTTAACTGATCTATTACTTCAACAATAGTACTTCGGTTTACATCGTATGCGGTTGCTAATTCTCGTTGAGTTGGTATAAGGAAACCAACAGACCACTGTCCTGTTTTGATTTTTAGTTTTATGTCCGAAAGAATTTTTTGGGTTTTACCTTTGCCCGTGATCATAAATTAACACCGCCTTAATAAAGAAAATTGAAACCACGCTGGTTATTCTCCAAGAAAAACCCCTGCCTCAGGTTGAAGCAGGGGTTACTTTCATTATAAACTTTTCGTTACTCACCAGCAACGGACAATTCCCTTATCAAAAGGGAGGGTGCACCTACATAGGGCCCATAAGGAAATAAAAACCTTAAGTCGTTGGCAATACCTTCAACCGATCGAAGAACTTCGTAAAAGTTTCCAGATATGGTTACATCGCTAATGGGATTTCCCACATGGCCCGCTTCTATCCAAAACCCGCTTGCTTGTAAAGAAAAATCTCCCGATACGGCATTGATACCTGCGAAAGTCCCTTGAACATCTGTGATCATAATGCCTGTTCCCATTTGTTTTTGTAAGTCACTTAATCGCTGTAAGCCCTTTTCAATTCTCAAATTCGTGGCAAACACTTCAATGCCACTCTTTGCATGGGCTCTAAAGCCATTGCCTGTAGACTGTGCATTTGAATCTGATGCTGTTTTACAGTTGTGAAGAAATGTTTTGAGGACCCCATTTTCTACCAACACACAAGGCTTAGTAAGAATACCTTCATCATCAAAATAAGTGGTTCTACCACCACCTCTCATATGGGGGTCGTCCACAAGGGTTACACATTCATTTGCAATCGTTTCTCCAACCTTATCTTTAAGAAGGGACATTTGATATTGTACCCTGTCGCCATAAAAGACAGGCGCAAAACCTTCTAATATAGCTGCTGCTACAAGATTTTCCAATATCACTGGGTATTTCCCAGAGTTTACACTTTTAGCGCCTATATTGCTGGCTGCAAGAGTCCCCGCTTCCCTTCCAATCTTTTCTGCAGATAAAAACTTAAGATCAATTCCCGTCTCATGGGCGCTTGCCGTTCTTACTTCTCCCTCTAGCTCCGCAACAGCTGAAACCACTGCCGTACTCCCTTGCCGAAACTCTTTAAGGACAAAGCCGTCTGCTCTTCGGTACTGCCTATTTAACTGAAATTCTTCATATTGGCAGTAATCCGTTTTTGTTATTTTAGCGTCTACGGCCCTAGCATGTTTTTCTAGCGCCAACGCAAACTCGATTTTTTCTTGTACAGAAACCTCTACGCCATTTACTTTTTTAGAGAATTCGGAAGAAGCTGCTTTAGACGACGAGCTTTCTTTATGCCAACCTGCATCACTTCCAAGTTGAGCACTTTCAATAAGATTGAGAATAATTTGCTCTGCTTGCCCCTCTATAATTTGTTCAGAATATGTGCTCCCAAATTTATCATTATGAATACCCCTAAAGGCAGCCGTGATTTCTTCTGAAATGACTAAACCATCCAGTTCGCCTTGGCTCACGCTCAATGATAGGCTATTTTTTTCTTCAAGACATACTTCTAATGCGTTTACACCTTTTGCCTTACCGCATTCAAAAAGTTGTACAAAAAAAGCTTCTCTATCGGTCATATTATTCACCTGCCCTTCCACCAACGGTTATCGATTGAATTCTCAGTGTTGGTTGACCCATACTGACAAAAATAGCACCACTACCTGCATAGCAATAGCCCTGCTCAAGTTTTAAATTATTGGCAACCATATCTACAGATTTAAGAATTTCCCGTCCATTTCCAATTAAAGTGGCTCCTCTTACAGGTCTTTCAATTTTTCCGTTTTTCACCCAATACCCTTCAATAACAGAAAAATTGAAGTCACCTGTGGTTGGGTTAACAGAACCCGCTCCCAAAGTTTTAGCAAACAGCCCTTCATCTGTACTTCCAAATATGGAATCTACAGAACTGGTCCCATTATCAATATAGGTATTGCTCATTCGAGAAGTTGGCGCAAATCTGTAAGATTGTCTTCTAGATGAGCCGTTGGCTTTTTGGTCCATTCGCCGTGCGCTGAATGCATCTACCAAATAATTCTGCAACTGGCCATTTTGAATGAGTATATTCTTTTGTGTTGGGTGACCTTCATCATCTATTCCGCCAGAACCCCAAGCGTTGGCGATTGACCCGTCATCTATAAGGGTTACGACCTCTGATCCAATTTTTTCCCCAATTTTCCCCGCAAAAACAGAATTGCCCTTTGAAACTGCTGAGGCTTCCAAACTGTGTCCACAAGCTTCATGGAACATGAGGCCCCCAAAGCCATTATCTACTATGACAGGAAATTTACCCGCTGGGCAATAAGATGCCATCGCCATTGTCTTTGCCATTTCAGCGGCTTTTACTGCTGCTTCATTTAAATTGACTCGGTTATAAAATTCAAAACCTTCTAGGGCACCAGGTCCTGTGTAACCCGTTTCCACATGTCCATTGTATTCTGCCATGGCTCTGAAGAGAACTCTTGTCCTGACTCGTCTGTCATTGACCAGAAGTCCACTAGAATTGGCAATCTGAATACGTTGGTCTTGGTCAATATATTTAGCATCCGTTTGTGTAATCATTGAATCATGGTTGACCGCCGCAAGGTGAGCCTCTCTTAGCAACCAAGCTTTTTCTTTCATACTCACATAGGAAGGCTGAATTTTGTAAAAATGCTGTTGTCCTTGACTCGGAGCAATCATATGAATTGGCGCTTTCAGCAACCGCACACCATCGTCTGTTTTAAGGGATATTGATAACTGCCAAGCCAATTTTTTCAAGTCATCCGCCTTGCTGCTATTTGAAAACCCATAATAACTTTTATAGCCCTTTAAAAGCCGTATGCCTACGCCAAAATCAACACCTGAAACATTTGAAACGACCTCTGCGCCCTTGGTATTTATTTCAGTACAGGCATTGTGTTCCACATATATTTCTGCAAAATCGCCCCCTGTTTGTAAAGCGATATCAATGATTTCATAAATTAGAGTCTCATTTAACATTTTATGCCTCCCAATCAAAGGGTACAGTACTTGTGACAAGCCACATAGCGTTCAGGCTCTACTTCAATCCAAGTTGGGCGTTCTTTATGACATATAGCCATAGCCTCGTGGCATCGCTTCACAAATCTACAGCCTTCAGGAGGATTAATCGGACTTGGAACCTCTCCCGTAAGCTTGATGCGATCGTGTCTGTCTTCAACCTTTACAGAGGGTACAGGTATGGAAGAAATTAAGGCTTTTGTATAAGGATGAAGAGGATTGACATACAAATCTGCTGTTTTTCCCAGTTCTATCATAGAGCCTAAGTACATGACCCCTATCCGATCTGAAATGTGTTTCACCATAGAAAGGTCGTGGGAAATAAACAGGTAGGTAAGTCCCATATCCTGTTGCAATTTAATCATTAAATTCACAATTTGAGCCTGAATGGAAACATCTAACGCCGATATGGGTTCATCGCATACAATGAACTGAGGTTCTACCGCAAGGGCTCTTGCTATGCCAATGCGCTGTCTCTGCCCCCCTGAAAGTTCATGGGCGAAACGGGCAGAATGTTCGGGGTTAAGCCCTACCTGTTTCAGTAGCTTGGTGACCCGATCATTTCTCTTTTGTTCAGGTTCTTTAATATGCACATCCATACCCTCTCGAATGATGTTTCCTATAGTCATGCGTGGGTCAAGAGAGGCATAAGGGTCTTGAAAAATAATTTGCGCATTCTTTTTAAAAGCCAAGGTTTCCTTAGAATTCATTGTATGGATATTCGAATGGTTATAGAGAACCTCTCCCTCTGTGGCTTTGTACAATCCGAGGATGGTTCTACCACAGGTAGTCTTTCCGCAGCCGGATTCGCCGACGAGTCCCAGTGTTTCCCCTTTATAAATTTTAAAACTAACATCATCTACCGCCTTCAAGGTTTTGTCTTTTATGGGAAAGTACTTCTTAAGCCCTTTCACTTCGATTAAAACCTCATGCTGTCTATTATCCATTGGTTTTACCTCCTGACCTTAGTGGATTTTCAACCTCAGGTGCTTCAGGATGGTTGAGCCAGCAGAAAACCCTGTGATTTTCTGTAAGAGCCGTTTCCTCAGGTGCCTTGGTTTTGCAAATAGGCATACAGTAGCGGCAGCGAGAGGCAAAGGCACAACCACTTATTTCTAACAACAAATCTGGCGGTGTTCCTTTCAGAGCATAAAGTTCCCCTTTAGGTTTAATCTCATCACTTGGTATAGACCGCATAAGAGCCCAAGTATAAGGATGTCTACAGTTTTCAAAAATCTCTCTCGTGGTACCCGTCTCAACGATTTGACCGCCATACATAACTTGAATGCGATCTGCAAAATCTGCCACGACACCTAGGTCATGGGTTACCAATATAATTGCCGTTTGCTTAACTTTTTTTAATTCTCTAAGCAAATCAATAATTTGAGCCTGTATGGTCACGTCTAGTGCTGTTGTCGGTTCATCAGCAATGAGTACTTTTGGGTCACAAGCCAATGCCATGGCAATCATAACACGCTGTCTCATACCACCTGAAAGCTGATGGGGATAGCTTTTAATTCTCTCTTTGGCATTAGGAATGTGAACCGCTTCCAAATGCTCTACACATTCTTCCAAGGCTTGCTTTTTACTCATTTTTTTATGAATTTGAAGACTTTCTGCCAATTGATCTCCAATGGTCATGGTTGGGTTAAGCGAAGTCATTGGATCTTGGAAAATCATGCTGATGGATTTGCCCCTGATCTGATTCAATCGCTTGTTATTCATACCGAGAAGGTCTTCACCTTCAAATAGGATTTTAGAACCTTCTTTGACTTCAGCAGTGTGTTTGTTGAGCATTCTGAGAATGGCTTTAGCGGTCACAGTCTTACCACAACCCGATTCACCCACAAAAGCTAAAGTTTCTCCCTCTTTCAAGTAAAAGGATGTACCTCTTACAGCTTTTACTTCTCCAGCATAGGTATGAAAGGACACTTTGAGCCCTTCTACTTCTAATATATTAGTCAAATGTGTCACCTCCTATTGTCTCAATTTTGGGTCTAACGCATCTCTAAGGCCGTCACCTAATAAGGTAAAGGAAAGCATGGTAAGGGCAATCATCAAAGAAGGGAAAAATAATTGGTAAGGGTAAAAGACTAAGTTCTGTTGAGCTGCAGATGCCAACGCACCCCAACTTGTATCCGGTGATTGGATGCCTAGTCCTACGTAACTTAGAAATGCCTCTGCAAAGATATAACCAGGAATATCAAATGTAATCGCTACAATAATGATACCTACTGTATTGGGAATTAAGTGCTTTCTTATAATATTCCAAGGGGATACACCCAAGGCTTTGGCGGCGGTCACATATTCTTGAGAACTGATTTGAAGCATCTGCCCTCTGACCAGACGGGCAATACCACACCACCCTGTAAGACACATGGCCAATAGCAAGGTGCCTAGACCTTTACTGTCCAAAATCAATGAAATAAGTATGACTACTAGCAAATAAGGAACGCTCATTAATATTTCAATGATGCGCATCATAATATTATCTACTCGCCCGCCAAAATAAGCGGAAATACCGCCATAAATACAGCCAACGAAGGAAGATACAAAAGCCGCCGTCAAACCTATGACAATGGAGACTCTACCCGCTTTCCAAACGCGAGAGAAAACATCTCTTCCCAGTTCATCTGTGCCGAACCAATGGGTTGCGTCAGGGTTTTGATTGATTATCGAGGAATCCATTTTCTCAAAGGCGAAACCGTTGAGGTATTGCCCAACCAGAGTCAATAATCCAATAAGTATCAATATCACAATGGCAATCATTGCTATTTTATTTTGTTTTAGCCTACGCCACGCATCTTGCCAGTAGGTCATTTGGGGTCTGGCAATCTTTTCATTGTCTTCATGGTCACAGCCGATGATGTTAAACAGATTTGCTTCAATAGCGTTCATACAGACCTCCTCTTATTTGTCTTCAGAAATACGGATACGTGGGTCAACTAAGGAATATACAATATCGGTGATTAAGAGTGAAAAGATGAAAATTGCAGTATAGAAGATGGTGTTGCCTAGAATCATTGTAAAATCTCGATCATTGATGGAGCTAATAAAGTAAAAGCCTAGCCCCGGGATACCAAAAATGGATTCAACCACAAACGAGCCTACAAAAATACCAGCAATAGAAGGTCCAAGGATTGTAATGGTTGGTAAAATTGCGTTACGCAGTACGTGCTTGCGAATGATGTTAAATCTTGAAACACCTTTTGCCTGAGCGGTTAAAATGTAGTCTTGGCTAATGACATCTAACACGCTTGAACGCATATAACGTGCATAGGTGGCTATTCCACCAAAGCATAAAGCGATGGTTGGCAGTACGGTATGTTTAAATTGTCCCCATCCTGTGGTCGGAAACAAATCCCATTTAACGGTAAAGAAATATTGGAAAATAGCGGCTGTAACAAAGACAGGTACAGTAATGCCCATAATGGCAACCATCATAACCAGATAATCAGGCCATCGGTTTCGGTTGAGAGCCGCAATAATGCCAAGGGTGATGCCTACAAAAAAGCCTATCACTAAGGCTTGAGCGCCTAAGCGACCTGAAACAAGAGCCAATTTCCCAATGGTTTCAGAAACACTTCTACCTGGATATCTTAAAGACTCACCTAAATTACCGGTCACTGCATTTTTCATAAAAATCATATATTGCTCTGCAACAGGCTTATCCAGTCCATATTTTGCGTAGTAGTTAAGTCTTGTCTGCTCAGGCAGATTCTTTGCCATATGGGCCAGTGGGTCCCCTGGAATTGCATGCATTAGGAAAAATGTAGCTGTGGTGACAATCCACAGGACCAATAGCATATACAAGATTCTTTTGACGATATATTTCCCCATGTGATGCCTCCTTCAAAATTTTTCATAGAAAAAGCAGGTCTGGCTCAGGTGCTAAGATTACCTTCGCCAAACCTGCCCTTTTCTCATCTCTGCGTCGAGATTCTATTTTTCTTTATCACGTTTCTACTTTTCTCTGCCAATGGTATGTGAATATTTAAACCCAACAGTACCAAAGTTTGTAACCCCTAGCCCTTTGACATATTTGTATACAAAGGTGTTCCCTCTTGGATAAACCACTGGCGATAAAACTGTTTCATCATACAGCAAGATTTTTTCCGCTTCTTGGAACAATTTTGTTCTCTCTTCTTGGTCAAGTGAAGCTGCCGCTCTGTTAATCAAGTCATCGTAGGCTTTGCTCGACCAATTGGTGTAAATGCTATTGGCATTGGTTTTAAATAAGTCTAGCATGCAGATTGGGTCATTGAAGTTAGCACCCCACGCCGCATAAGCCATTTGGAATTCGTATTTGCTGGTTTTGTCCATGAATATTGGCCAATCAACCAGTTCAGGTTGAACGTTTATGCCGAGGGTTCCTTTATACATCTGTTGGAAATAGTCTCCAATCGTTTTAAACCGTTGGTTGGTTCCACCAAATAGCAATTTAATAGTGACTTTGCTTGGGTCAGGATCCATTCCCAGTTCTTTAAGTCCTTTTACAAACAAAGCTTTTGCATCAGGATTTTCTTCTGCCAAAGTTTTAAGAGGTTCTTTGACTTCCGTTCTATATTCTTTGTCCCCAATCATAACTGTTTTTGGGACCCAACCGTAAGCAGGCTCGTTGACCCCATAGAAAATGACATTCGCCATATCTTCGCGGGTAATGCCTAAAGCTAAAGCTTTTCTAATATTTACATTAGATAAAAGTTTGTCTTGAGTGTTGAAGAATTCATAGTAAGTCGTAGGATAACCCATAGTCAATTTATCCATTTTTTCATTTTGAGAGAACTTCTCAACCCATTCTGATTTATTGACACCTAGCGCATCAATTTCTCCGCTTTGAAGAGAGTTGTATTTTGCATTTTCTTCTTTGATAATTTTAAAGTTAACCTTTGCCATTTGGACTACTTTTGCATCCCAGTATGTTGGATTCTTCTCAATGTTAATTTCACTATTATGCATCCAATTGGTCATTATAAAAGGTCCGTTAAATACCATGGTGTCAATTTCTGTTCCGTACTTTTCACCATTTTTTTCAACAATGTCCTGACGTTGTGGCAGCATTGCAGATTGGTATGTCAGATTAATAAAGTATGCCGACGGGGTTTCTAGCGTAAAGACAAGGGTTTTATCATCTGTAGCTTTTACACCTAATTGGTCCACAGGAAGCTCTCCTGCATTGACTTTTGCTGCATTCTTAATAGGCATGAGCAAGAATGAATATGGCGCACCATTTTTAGGGTCAAGAACACGCTTGATGGCATATTCATAATCTCCTGCTTTTACAGGTTGGCCATCACTCCACTTGTTGTCTCTTAGGTGGAAGGTCCATGTCATGCCGTCCTTGCTGGTCTCCCAACTTTCTGCGCCAGCAGGTTCCACGAAGTTTTTCAAATTCTCATCTTCATTGAGACGTGTAAGGGGTTCAAAAACTTCGTTCATGATTGTTCCTGAATAACCGTCAGACGCTCTGACAGAATCTAGAATCATCGGTTCTGCATCCAAACTGATGTTTAGGTACTGTTCTTTATCAATCTGATCTGATCCTGCCACTGCTGAAGTAGATGAAGCTTCAGGTTTTTTTGAAGAACACCCCGTTAGCGTTCCGAAAACCATGATGCCCGCCACAACCAACGCGAGATATTGCTTTGCTTTCATGTCGTTCCCTCCTAAAATGGTTAGATAGAATTTTTAGAATATTCTAACCGTATTATAATTCTATCTAATAACATTAGTCAAATATTTTCTAACATTGATTTTAAACTATTTTTTATCTATAATATAAATAGGGCTACAAATATTGAAAACAGGTCTAGGAGGCTATATGAAAACACAAATCGAATACAATCTTGCATTTGACTGCCTTGCAGCTATCGATAAATATACCATTACTTATTTTCCAATGGCGCCAAAGCACTCCGAAACCGATCTCACCAATCCTAAAATTGATTTTACCCCTAGCAAACAGGTAAAATCATGGCTTACAGACACAGACCTAAGAATTTCACCTTTCTTAAAAAGCGACTTGCAACTGGTCACACGGAAGGTTTTGGGCTTTTGGGACACCTACTCAGATATTTTAGTGGAATATGATTTACATACCATAGATGAACTTCTAACTACTTTGGAGAGAATGTCTTCTGATATTCTTACTAAGAGGATACTTTCTTACTATTTAATTGATGTACCTTATGAATCTGACAATAAATTGATTCATGAGGCCATAACAAGGGAATATGGTGAAGAGATTGCAAATGTCTATATTCAAATCAAACGCTTTCCTGACGAATACAAGATCAAGGTGGCTTATTTAATAGAGACTTTTTATAAGCAATTTGTTCAACCCAACGAACCCTATGTGGAAAATTTTATCTATGAAAAATTAAAACTCCACAACGCTCGCTTTAAGAGAAATCCTTTGGAGTTTCTCAACAACATAGGGTTAGGAGACTACTCTAAAATCACCGCAGAATTTCCGAATATGAAGATTTTTATTTCCTATTACACAGACCTCGGCGTGTATTATGGCATGTTCGGCACCCAATTTGGTCTCTACTACGGTTTCTACATGGAAGAGCGCCACAGCGAACAACAAGATCATGACCGTTATAAAAATCTGTTCAAAGCTTTAGCCGATGAGCGTCGTCTTGAAATTATTAGACTAACCAGTGCCCGTCCTTGGTACAATAAAGAACTGGCTGATTATTTTGGTTTGACCACTGCTACGTTGTCCTATCATTTAAATTTACTTCTCGACATTGGCATTCTAAACTTTGAGCCAAGTGACAATAATCGGTATTACTACACAACCAATAAAGAGACCCTTAAGACTATCTTTAATGCTTCACTCCAGTCCCTTATAGACCAATAGGAGGTCTTATTATGCGCCAGCCTCAAAAAAAAATTACTTTTAAATGGCACTATTTGCTGGCGCTGTTGCTCATTCCAGTAGGTGCCGTGCTCTATTATTTAAACACCAACTATCATGAAAGTGATTATGCAAAATCCTTTATGGTGTCTTCCATTGGGATCTCCGTATCCACCGAACCGTATATTCACTTTGAACCTGATAAATCTAATGGTAAAGGTATTATCTTTTATCCTGGGGGTAAAGTTGACCCTGAAAGTTATGCCCCGATTATGTCGACTTTGGCAGAAAAGGGCTATGACTGCTTCATTATTAGAATGCCTTTTAACTTAGCCGTTTTTGACAGCAATGCTGCCTTAGATGTCTTAGCAGAATACGATAATATAGAAGATTGGTATATTGCAGGTCACTCCCTTGGAGGGGTTATGGCTGCCAACTGTGTCTATTTAAATCCCGAGAAATTTGACGGCATTATATTCTTAGCCTCTTACCCTTCGGAAGGTAAATCTTTAGCCAATTTAAAGGATCTAAAGGTCCTCTCTTTGTATGGTAGCAACGATGGTTTTGTTCCCATTGCAAGCCAGGCAGACCATGTAAAGCGCCTTCCACCTAATTCAAAGATGGTAGAAATTATAGGTGGCAACCACAGTCAATTCGGTTCTTATGGTTTTCAAACCGGAGACAGGACAGCTGATATTACTGAAGAAGAACAGCATTTGCAAATCGTTACTGAAATAGACAATTGGATACAATATTAAATTGAAAAGGGACTTTTCTAACAATACCCATTTGAGTATTGTTGAAAAAGTCCCTTTTATTGTACTTCTTATAAGTCTATAAAAAATAATCAAAAGATTGTGTATAATGATTAAGAAAAATCAATTTTCACGGAGGTTTCCATGAAACTTTTTAGAATAAAACAAGTCAAGTATCGTATCATGACCGCTATTATTGGCCTATTAATTCTGTCTATCTTCTCATTGAGTACAATTTATCTATTACAAGTTTTAGATCAAACCAAATCAGATTATGAAACTGCAGTGACACAACAGCTTAAAATTATTGATAAATCCATAGACTACTATATTGCCAACATAGTATCCGATACCGAAATGTTATCTGGTTTTCCAATGATGAAAGAAGCTGACAATCGAATCACATCTTATACTCACTTGTATTCCGACACAGGTTCAATTCCTATGACACCTATGAAAAATAGCCCTTTTGAGCAACAGGTATACCAAACACTTCAAAATTTCAAGAATACCCATTCAGCCATACAAAATGTCAGTCTAGGCGTTGCTTCAAACGGTGGCTTTGTTAAATCACCACCTAGCAAAAGATTTAACGGCTATGATGCTCGTACTAGGGACTGGTACATAGCTGCAGCCAAGTCTCCTGAAAAAGTTATTTTGTCCAGCCTTTACAAGACTTCCTCAGAAGAATACGTTATTTTTTCTGTCAAAGGGATTTTAGATGAACACAATCGCCTCAAGGGTGTTATTAGTCTTGACTTTGATCTTTCCGACTTTTCTGACATGATCTCTAAAGTCCGCATTGGTGAGGAGGGGTATGCCATTCTCGTAGATGCTAACGGCAATATTATGGCACATCCTAAAAATCAAGAAATGATTGGAAAGCCCTTTACTGAACTTGACATTGAAGAACTCAAAACTCTATCTGACTTATCACCAAAAAAATTTACAACTACTCTTGTGGATGGTAAAAAGTACCGCGTTGAAATTGTACGCAGTGAAAATCCTTTTATGCCTCTATTCTATATTGCTCTTATTGAAGAAAAGGAATTTTACAGCTCCATAATTCCACTTTTGTATAAAATATTATTTCTAACTCTTTTACTCTTTAGTATCGCCATTGCTTTCTCCATTTGGATTTCTGGCATTATAGCCTCACCACTTGAAATACTTGGCCGTGCTGCTGATGAAATAGCATCTGGAAATTTAGACAAGCGTATTAATATGCCCAGCGACGATGATGTCGGCGAGCTTGCCAATCGTATTGATAAAATGACAGAAGCCCTCCAACAAGCTCAAATTCACTTAGAAGAAATCGTTAAAGAAAGAACAGATGCCCTTCAACTGACTAATAAAGACTTACAACATGTCAATCAAGAATTAGGTACCACCATTAACTTATTGGAAGAAACCCAAGAGCAATTGATTCAATCAGAAAAACTGGCAAGCCTAGGTACATTAGTGGCTGGTATAGCGCATGAAATCAATACACCTGTTGGTGTTGCTATTACAGCATGCTCATTTGTTAGTGAGCTAGATAGGGAAATTAGAGATAAATATAAAGAAGGAAAGTTGACGCGCCTAGACCTTGAAGAATATTTACAAAGAAATGATGAGGCCCTTCAAATGGTTATGCGAAATTTAGAAAGAGCCTCTTCTCTGATACAAAGTTTTAAGCAAGTTGCAGTGGATCAAACAATGGAAACGCCCCGTGTTATTCCAATGAGAAGCTACCTTGATGAAGTATTTCTGACACTAAAACCAAAACTCATGAAATCCAATGTTTCTGTTCATATTAAATGCGATCCCGAATTACAGGTTCACACTTACCCCAGTGCTGTTTTCCAAGTCGTGACCAATTTCGTCATGAATGCTCTTCTGCATGCCTACGACCACAATGAAACAGGCACCGTCAACGTCTCTGTGGCAGATGATTCTCAACATTGGCACATGGTCTTTGAAGATGACGGCAATGGTATGTCCCCTGAAATCAAATCACGTATTTTTGACCCCTTCTTTACTACCAAGCGAAATTCTGGTGGTACAGGTCTTGGACTCCATATTGTCTACAATATTGTCACCTTACAATTGGGAGGGGAAATTGTCTGTGAAAGTCTGGTTAAGACTGGTACACGCTTTATATTAAAAGTTCCGAAAAATAGTCCTGAAAATTTTTAACGTTTCTATACTACTCCCGTGTCGGATTATTTAACTGATTGGTTATGAAATGATTGACTGAATCGACAATAGCATCATTTGCGATTTTTTTAGCATTTGATATCGTGCAAAGTCCTATTATCTTGATTTTTAAAGTACCTTCAACTTTTGAATTAAACGAAGCATTCTTATCACCTGTTTCTATGGCAACTTTATCCCCAATTTTACAGGTATACTTGACGGTATAGTCCTTATAGAACGGTAAAAAATAATTGCCACTGTATTCGGGGTTTTCTGTAAAAGCCTCTATAACAATTTCGTTGAAATTATCGTTAGGGGTTTCTGAAAGGATCTCGTATCGCTGAGCTCCAACTTGTTTGTTTTGAAAATAAATATTGATTAAGTAGCTGTGTTGATTGAAGTCAAAACCTGATGCGTAATTTGTTCCTGCCTCTACTTTATTTATCTCGGACTGATATAAGTTAATACTCAGCGGTCCCAGCCCAACTGTGGATAGAAATAAAATCAGTATTAGGGCAATCAACAACCCTTTTTTATAAGGTTTATTTGTTATTTCAAACATAGAAGACTCCTCTCAATAGATTAACGACAACAAAGCCCGTACAATTTAAATTATACCAAATTGTACGGGCTTTGTTTTACATTATTTACTATTTAAGTGAATCAACTTTAGCAGCCTATAATTTCTTTAATCATAAACTCCTTACCGCTTAGAATTTCCCAAACTTCACTGCCGCAAGTTGGGCAGATTTGATGATGCTCAATGAGATTAAAAACCTTCTGACACTGGTGGCAAAGGGCATTCCCTGGCATTATTTCAATTTTCAGCTTCGTATCTGCCATGATTGTCCCTTCTACAGCGGCTGGGAAACACGCTTCAATGTATCTGGGAATCATTGAGGAAAGTTCGCCAATTTGAAGAACCAAGGTGTCAATTTTAGTCACATGATTCTCCACTGCGAATTTTTCTACAGTACTGATAACATTCATAACAATCCCAAGTTCATGCATACAAACTTACCTCCATCAATTGTTCTAGTTGCTCTTTTCATTGTGCATAAGGGATTTGATCATTCTCTTTGGTGCTTTCATCAAAATACGACCTTGACGCTTAATAGCATGCTTAATGACAATCGGTTTCATTTTATCAAGAGATGCTCCGCCTGTGTCATATTTTCTTTCTAGAGAAATCGCCTCAAACTTACATTTTGTCGTACATAAACCACACCCTACACATTGGTAATGATCTGGAACCACTGCGCCGCAACCTAAGCAACGCTCTGTTTCTTTCTTAATTTGCTCTTCCGTCAAAGTCACACGCAAATCTTTAAATGTAGTTTTTGACAAGTTGCCATCCACATGAACTGTTTTTTGTCTTGCAATCTGGTCATAGCCTTCCATTTGAAGATTATCTTTGTCTAGCGCATGGTAATCTCGTTCACGGCCAATGCTTAGGTTATCATGATGGATATATCTGTGAATCGATACAGAACCTTGTTTACCTAATGCAATAGCATCGATTGCAAATTTAGGACCTGTTAAGGCGTCTCCACCTGCAAATACGTCTGCTTCACCTGTTTGTAAAGTAATCGGATCTGCCTTGATTGTTTTATTTGGATTCAGTTCCAATTTAGAATCTGCCAATAAATTGCCCCAATCCATTCCTTGACCTACAGATAAAAGGACATGATTGGCTTTAACAATTTTAGTATCTTTTTCATCATATTGAGGGTTGAATTTGCCAGCAGCATCAAAGACAGACACACATTTTTTAAATTCTACACCACTTACACGACCATTTTCAGTCAAGATTCGCTTAGGTGCCCATGAATTGTTGAGGATAATACCTTCTGATAAGGCTTCATCAATTTCTTCTTCTAAGGCTGGCATGGTTTCTCTGCTTTCCAAACAATAAAGGTCTACTTGTGTAGCGCCAATTCTTTCAGCCGTTCTTGCAACGTCTATAGCAACATTACCGCCACCAATAACAATTGCTGGACCACTGAGGCGTAAATCTTCACCTAAACTGACCTTTCTAAGAAGTTCAACCCCTGTAAAGACGCCTTCTGCATTTTCACCCTCTAAACCTAAACTTCTTCCAGCTTGAGCACCAATTGCTACATAGAAAGCTTTAAAGCCTTGTTTTCTAAGCTCTTTTAAAGTAATGTCCTTACCCACTTCTACACCGGCTTTGAAGATAATGCCCATTTCTTTAAGCACTTCGATTTCAGCGTTAACAATCTCTTTGCCCAGTCTGAATTCTGGAATACCGAGTGTCATCATTCCGCCAAGTTTCCTTTGTTTTTCAAATACGGTTACTTGATAGCCATTGACTGCCAAATAATAAGCACAAGAAAGTCCAGCAGGACCAGCGCCTATCACTGCAATTTGTTCAGGTCGTGGATCATTTTTTTCAGGTACAAATCTATGCTCTGCTTTTAGGTCTTGGTCAGCAATAAACTTTTTGATTTCGTCTACTGCAAGAGGTTCGTCTAACTCAGATCTTGTGCAAGCAGACTCACATTTTCTCGGACAGATACGACCACAGATAGCAGGGAATGGATTGTCCTTTTTAATAAGCTCAAGAGCATCTCTGTATCTGCCTTGAGACGCCATTTTAATGTAACCTTGAATAGCAATATGGGCTGGACATTCTGTTTTACATGGACTTGTACCTGTTTCGTCTACCATTTTACGGTGGCGGTATTCAGGATTCCATTTGTCAGGACCCCACTTTGTATCATAAGGTCTGTCTTTTTCAACTTCAACTGGAACAGGACCTTTAGTACATAAATTTTGTCCAAGTGTAAGGGCATTAGATGGACAGTTTTCTACGCACTCACCACAGGCAACACATTTATCTCTGTCAACTTTTACAATGTAATTTGAGCGAGAGAAGTCTGGATTTCTGTAGAGTGTCGCATTTCTAAGTCCAAAACAGGAACAGCCGCAACAGTTGCAAATTGCAAGGGCATCGCCGGGACCAGAGAGATTAGGAATTTGATGTGCTAAGCCTTCCTTTTCAGCCTTCTGACAAATTGTAATCGCTTCTTCCTTTGTAACTTGTCTGCCTCTACCTGTTCTAATATAAAAATCTGCTGCAGGGCCGAGTTGAATACACATATCTTCAATGGTGTGACCGCAGCCTTCACCGATGATTCTCATAGAAGTACGGCATGCACAATCTGCAACTGAGAAAATCTCATGTTTGTTAAGCAAGTAAGATATTTCTTCATACGAAGCCCTTCTCGTATCCCCTTCAATGGCACTTTCAATTGGAATAACGCGCATAACACCCATACCGACAGGCAGGTTTCCCGCTAAAAGACCACCTAAATTACGTGTGTATTCTTCAAAGCACTCGCCTATTACAGGATATTTTTCAACGTTTTCTTTATTGGCTACCATATACTCCATAACGCCTGGTACATATAATTCTAAGAAGAACTCATCTTCTCCATGAAGGTGCTCCATTTTAATAGAGCCATCAATTGCCATTTTTCTTAAAACATCTTCAACTTCTTTTTCTGGTTTGCCACATAAATAAGCAATCTCTTTAATTTTCTTTGGTTTTCTAACTTCTAAACAGAGTGCGATTTCTGCCATTTCATCCGTCGTTACAGGTTCAAGAATTCTGTATTCTGGATCAGTATATTTAACCTTAATGATTCCACCTGTAATACCTGCAGCAATTTTATTTGCCAGTTCAAGTACTTTTTGTTTTGCCATATTGACTACCCCCAAAGCTAATTTTTATATATGCCATTCTTCCTCAGCTACCCTACAATACGATTTTGGTAAGACTTAATTATTCTGGTCATACCAGTTTATTCATACTGTTTCTTTGTTAAAACTTTATTATTATTTCATCCATATGTCAATGGATTCAATAGGTACAAAGACTGTTTTTTAGACATTTCGATTGAATTGTATATAAAAAAATGGTATATTTATAACTGGTATTTGGTCCGACCAGTGTCAAATGTTTGGAGGTTTTTTATGGAATTCTCAAAAATAAGCGCACCAACCTTAAAAGAGTTATTTGTAAAAGAAATAGAAAGTCGCATTATTTCGGGCAAACTGGAAATTGGGACACAACTGCCGTCAGAAAGAGAACTCGCTGAAATGTTGCAAGTCAGCAGGACGGTTGTTAACGCAGGTATCTCCGAAATGGCAAAGAAGGGCTTTTTAACAATAAAACCCCGCAGCGGCACCTATGTTGCTGATTACCGCCGCGAGGGCACTTTGGAAACATTTATTTCAATGATGGGTTATAATGGCGGCATACTCAGAAAAAGTGAGATTAAGTCTATTTTAGAAGTTCGAATGATCATGGATTCCTTAGCCGTCCAATTGGTCATTCCTAAAATTAATAACACTGAATTGGAAACACTCAAAGAGATACTGGAGCACTTAAGGCAGTCTTCAACTCCAGAAAGAGCTTCCGAATACGCCTATCTCTTTCACCACGAACTCAGCGTTATGTCAGGCAATACTTTTTTACCACTAATTTTTAGCTCATCTAAATTTCCAGTTTGCAGTCTATGGGAACGATATTGCCGTATTCACGGGGTGGATTCTTTATACAATAACAATTACGACCTCTATCAGTGTATTGAAAACAGAAGTGTAGACTGTGCTATTAAAAGCATCAATACCACTATTAAAGCCATCATTGAGGGCGACAAACAAATCTATACGGAATAAGACACCCTTATCCCAAAGCCCATTATTCTTTTCATTATTCTTTTCATTATTCATCTATAAATTTATGTTCTTAAAATTTCCATATACCGATCTGGAAATTCTATATTTTTAAATCCAAATTGCCTATACAGTCCCTGTGCATCTTGAGTCATGAGGCATACCCGTCTTAAATTCTTAATGTCTGGATGATCAAAGGCTTCTGCCAACATCCACTTCGATATACCTTTTCCTCTATGTTTTTCATCTACAAGGACGTCACATAAATAGGCAAAGGTGGCGTAATCGGTGATTAGTCTCAGCATGGCTATAGGTTCTCCTTTATAGAACACTACGTAAACCAGTGAATTCTTAAGGCTTTTCCTAACCGTCTCAATAGGTCGTTGGTTGGCCCAATAAGTCTGAAGATAGAGGGGCATCAAATCTTCTGCTGTGATTTTAGCCTTATCATTTGTCAGTTCATAGTCCTTGAAAAGAGGATTTTTTATACATTGACTAGCGTTGTCTTGAATCTCACTCATTTCTTTCACTTCCCTTTTTATAAAATAGCTATTCCTGCCACTTAATACTCACAACTTCAAACCCCATAGTCTTTAAAAGATCGCCAAGAACTTGTTGAGTTCTTTCTGTCGCTTGGTCGAGTAAGCCATTTTCCTTTGCCTGCTGTTCAAGTTTTTTAGTAAATTCGTCTAAAGCTGTTAGAGTGTCTTCATTGGTGATTTCGTTAAATAAGCCATCTTTTTCGTCGTATGCCTTATAAGACAAAATTTCTTTAGATGTTATTTGGGGTTTGGGCAATGTTATCACAATCCCATTATCATTGATTTTCACATCTTCTTCCTTCAAAGAACTTAGATCAATACCTGCTTTGACTTTGGCTTTCACCGTAAATATAAAAGATTTTTCGGTAAAAGGAATATCGTACTGATTGAATTTTTTAGCATTCTTGAAGTCTATGATTTCACTAAAATACATTTCCACCGTATTAATTTCAGAAATAGACTTAACCTTGTCCACAACGCCCGAGGCATTTAACTCCGTACGTTGAGTTATTTCTGGTTTGAGCAGTATAAAACTGAGTAGGCCAATTATAACAATTAATAAAGTAAAAATAAAAGAATTATGCATGTTTTTTTTCATCAAATTTCCCTCCATATCTATTTTACCATAGAGAAGTTACAGATTAGGATGAAAAGTACTCCCCTGTGAGTAGACTTTAGCCAATTGGGGTAAAAACTAGGCATCAGGTTGAAAGGAGTGTTCTTCCGATGAAAATAAAATCAACGAAACCCACATTACTACTTTTGTCTCTATTGCTGATGGCACTATTGCTTCAAGGGTGTGTTAAAAAAAATACAAATCAACCTACTGGAACTGATACTAAGCCCCTCACCGTCAGTGACTTCTTCCCAATGAAAGAAAATGTCCATTACACTTACGAAGGAATGGGTAACGAATTTGCCGCCTATGATATTTGGATCGACTACTTAGCAAACGGAAAAATACAACAGCGTGTCAGTAATGGAGGCACGGTTATGTCCAAAGTATACGAAATCAATGCGGGTGCCTTAACAAAAGTATTCTCTCGCGAGGAAGTATACTACAGGGAAAATTTTCTAGACATCAGTTCTGGAGAACCTGAAGTTATGCTGATGGAACCTATAAAAGTTGGTACTAGATGGACTTTAGCAGATGGTCGTATAAGAAGTATTCTGGCCACAGATGCCCAAGTCTCTATTCCCTATGGTAATTATTCAGCGCTTCAAATTATCACCGAAGACCCTAAAAGTGCTTCAAATACAACCTATGACTTTTATGTGAAAGACGTTGGATTAGTGAAAACAGTCTTTTCAATGGGAGACAATGAAATCAGCTCTTCTTTAATAGAAATAACTGAAGATGTTGCCCTCACACAAACAGTTCAATTTTACTACCCAGATATAGATTCAGAAACCTATACGACTATTGCTAAAGATTTGAGCTTTAGAACAAATGACAATACAGGACAAATTCTTGCCAACGCTTACAAGCAAGCGCCTGGTGGAAAGCTTGGGGCTGTTTTTACTGAAAATACAAAGGTAAATCAGCTTGCACTAAATCAAGATGGCAAAGTTCTGATTGACCTTTCAAAGGAATTTAGAAGCGAAATGAATGCAGGTTCAGGGTACGAAGGCATGATTTTACAAAGCATTGCCAATACCTTCGGGTCTTATTACAACAGAGCAAAAGAGGTCATTTTAACAGTAGATGGCGCACCTTACAGCTCAGGTCATTATGAATTCCAAGAGGGTGAATCCATTCCAACTAATTACGACTTAAAACAATAACCGTTACCACCAACAATTGACTTAGAACTCTAAATACCGTCATAGCCTCTCTTTTGAGAAGCCGTGACGGTATTTGTTTTAGAACTTATATTTTTTGTGTATTTATTTCATCAGTAATATTGCTTAGGATACAAATAAAAGTGCAAAGCTGGGCTGTAATTTTACAGTGATCACTGGTGTATTGATAACATCTAGTCTTTTTATATTCATCCATTCCTTTCGAAATGCCACAATTGGAATGTTATGAATAATTCTCGTTTTCGTTTGTTCAAAATAATCACATTGCCACTGGCTCATTTCGTCAAGGTTCCATGTCTGATAAAGCGCCGTGTGAGCTTCCCATTCAGCCAGCCTTAAAAACAGATTAATATCCTTAAGTTGGACCATATCGATTTCATTTTCAGCCATATAGCCTCTCATGAAATGCTGCATGAAGCCACTGGCCATTAGTTCACGATCTTTAAAGGTATCGTCTCCAAAAATGGACACTGCTTCATAAAGATGTTCTGCTATTTCTTTAATAAACCCTACAGTTTGAGGCGTTTGCCCTTCAGCAACATGGATTTTGTCCAATATTTGTGCTAAAGCCGTTTTTAGAAAGCCCTGTCTTGGGGGCATTTTTTCCTCAAACTCACTGCTGTTCCCAATACCACAACAATTATTATTGTGATTTTCATCTGCTAAATAAATTTTTGAAGCCTTATGCCTTCTGCCAACTTCTTTACCTAAAGCCTCAAATCTTTCAAATTGAACAAGCTCATCCATTTTATCACCTCATTTTTTAACCATATGCTATATTATATATAGTACGGTATCTAAAAACAGGACAAAAATTGCTGGAGTTTAATTTATGGATCATTATTTATTTACCCTTATAGAAAAAACCAGTGAATTTATTGAGGACCATCTTTTCGAAGCCCTTACATTAGATTCTATTTCAGAACACGTAAATCTTTCCAAATACCACTTACTGCGTCTTTGGAAGGGTATTACCACAACAGGTCTAATGGAATATGTAAGACAAAGACGTCTGGCGTTATCTCTTACCGACCTTATTCAAAATAAAAATACCGTCGACTTTGTTGCAGCTAAATATGGCTTTGGCTGTGAGCGGACTTACACTCGTGCTTTTAAAGAGGCCTATGGCGTAAGCCCCTCTAAATGGCGCAGAAATCCTTATTCATTGGAAATACTGGATAGATTCAATTTAGACTTTTTAACCCAAGCCGGAGAAGGTCTTATCTACTTTAAAGCCATTACAGTCCTACCAGCCTTTACTATTGCGGGCTTAGAATACAAGGTGAATGTAAAAGACAACCAAGATTTCCAAATTGCTAATCGATACGGCACCCAGTTTGCCCAGCAGCACTTACCTAGAATTGTAAATCCTATCGATAAAAACATCTACATCGGCTATACTTCTATACTGGCTAACGAGAGCCAATTCACCTATTATCAACCTTCTACAGAAATTAATAGCTTGAGCATTGTGCCAGAAGATATGAAAATACGCCATATCCCAGCTTACAAATATGGCGTTTTTACTTACGTTGGCGCCCATAGCCCTGAAGAAATTTCCTCTGCGACCTTAGCTGATATTTGGCACTACGTCTACCAAATTTGGATGCCTACTATGCACTTTGATTTAAAAGAGGCTTTTCGATTTGAGCGCATTGACCGTTCTCGCTGTAAAGAGGGCTACTGCCAGTGTGACTTGTATTACCCTATAAGCCTTTTATAAATTGCTCTCATTTAAGCTTTTATTTCTATAGATTAAATCTGTACGACTGGTAAAGCCATGTTTTTCCCAAAAATGATTGCCTAGGTTATTGGTTTCAAAAACAACGAGTGCCGCCTTGTGGATGCCTTCGTTTTTAAGAGCTTCAATAGCCTTATCCAGCAAGATTTTGCCATACCCTTGGCCTCGCACGTCTTCCTTGACAGCCATATGATAGATGTATCCCCGACGACCGTCATGTCCGCTTAGAATTACGCCGACAATACTGTCGTCTTTTATTGCAACAAAATTGGTTTCGGGGTTTCTGGCTAAAAATTTAGAAATTCCCTCTTTAGAATCATCTAAACTTCTCATACCCATGCCTTTAGTGTTTGTCCAAAGGTTATATACGGCTTCGTAGTCTTCTAACTGCATCTGTCTTATCATTTGAATATTGCCCACCTTTTCTACTGGTTTTCTTTATTATATATTCTATTAAACATTCTAATACCCTTTAAAATCAACGCAAAAGACGAGTGATTTCTAGTTCACTCGTCTTTTTATTATTCAGATTCTAATTAATTCAGATTCTAATCCATTCAGTTTATTTGCAGCAATTGCCTTGCCTTTAGAAAAAGAATTTCAATAATCTTGTTTTAGAATAGGCACCCGCCGCTTCCATACTTTTCTTAGAATTATGGTTATAATACCAACAACCTGATCTTGGCGTGTATCCTTGGTTTTGTACTAAGGTTTTGAGGGTTTGAAGTATATTGGCAGCGTAACCCTGTTGTCTTTTTTCTTCCATGACATACATGCCAACGCTGGCCATAGATTTAATCACCCGACCATATTCTACAACGCCAAAGCCTATTAACTGTCCTCTTTCCTCCACTTTATATACTTTAAAGTGTGGTACACCCTCTAGAATTCGTTCCTCACTGTCTTCGTCAAAGAAGTCTGTGGTTAACTTAAATAGAGCCGTATCTTCTTTGGTTAAGATTGGAATCAGCTCTAATTTCTTTTCTTTCCCTTCTGGCAGACCATTATCTGTATAAGTCGTAAAATACGCCTGTTTTTCCAATCTGACAAAGTTGTCAATGGCATGGCTTAAAAAGAACTCATCCCCAGTTGGCACATAGGCGCTTGTCACTTGTTCGTATCGTTTCACCTTCTCAAAAATTTCCTGACCATATCTAGCGTGAGATTCAAGAACATGGAACAACGTCAATAACGTCTCTTCAAAGATTGCAAAAAAACCTATGAGTTCATTGTTGTCTAGTATTTGATAGCACTGACTTTTCATGACATGGTCTTCCCAGTAGGAATCCACGGTAATGCGGTTTGACTCATAGTAAGTTCCAACGGTATTTTCAATATCGCTAAATAAACAGGCTTTAATGTACATTACTTTGCCCTCCACGGATGATTATTCTAATTATTACCTAACACTTATACTCTCTCTTAATTTTATCGAACAGATGTATTTGTAAACCCGATAGCATCTATCACTTTTTTCTCTTCTGTTTTAAGATATTGAATTGTAATAACATCTTTTTCATGAGATAGGGCTACCATTGGAAATTGCTCTGAAGAAATCATAAATAAAGCTTCTTCACCAAGTACCTTAACCAAATAGTAGCCTTCCGAGGTCAATCCCACTCTAGAAATTTCACCTTTAAGGGTTAAAGTCTGATCGGTTTGGGCCCCAATAGCATTATTGGAACTACCTTCTCTGATAAGGGCGCGTGCGTAATTAGTTTGTGCTTCTTTTAAGGTTTGACCCCAAGCTACCGCTCTGTAATTTTGAACAGATGCAAAGGCATAACCCACAATATTGTCACTGTTGCCTTTAAGTGTAGAGAAGAATGTAGCTTCACCATTAATATTGATTAAGTAAGGATATTTTGCTGTATAACCTGAATTTTGAACCAATTCTTCCATTAACCCTACTGATTTTTTCTCGGTAGAACCTGAAATACGATTGTATTTTGCCTGTCCATTTCTTGGATTAAAAATCATAAACCCAGTGGTAGCTTCATCTCCACCATAGGATGTAACCCCAGTGTAGAAATAAATATTCCCATCGTTAAATACATATCCGAACCCTTCAGTGTTCTTAAGCTTTCCAGTATCTGATGGGTTCCACCAGCCATTGATATAACTGCCCCAATAATTAAAATGTTCTTCAAAAATGTCTAATGAATATACACGATCTACCCATAAAGGTTGTTTACCCACTTCATGAAAAACAGTTTCTCCACTGCCTGCATCCACTATGACCGAACCTAAAACTTGTGTACCTGTCACGCCCGTTTTATGGGTATAGGCCGTAATCACCCATTTGGGATTGCCTTTATCATCAACTTCAAAGGAATAATCTTTTAATCCGATTGATGGAAATTGCATGTATACGTATCTTTTTAAATCCTTTCCAAAATAAGCTGACGGCGCATACTCAATGGGTTTTTCAACAAATTTTGAGTTACCATTGGTTGCATTCACTTGAATGTACCCTGGGGATGTTTTATGCCCCATCCATTTGAAGAAGCCGCTGTGTTCTAACGGAAACAGCCAATATGGTTTACCTTCAACCACTGAAAGCGTACCATATTCTTCAGAAATATTGAAAATAGAGCCTAGTGCTGGATCTTTCTCGGTAATGAGTTTTTCACTGAATTTAATCGCATCTGTTTCATCTAAAATAACCAAATTAGCCATATCTACATTGGAAACCGATTCATTAAATACGCTTTCATCGACTTGGAGCATATTTTTTTTCGTTTCCCAGTTAAACGCAGAAAAAGATACTGCATAACTGCCTATAATAGCAACAATGGCTAACGCCGAAAGGGCAACCCCTGCACTTGCAATTTTTTTATAGCTAGGCTTCGCATAATCTGCAAACCCAACGCCCATTATCACCAAGCCAAGCAACAAAAGTACAAAATACTGGTGTACAAACCTTACACTTACCACTGGCATTAACAACCAACAGCCAAGAACTATGAGTAAAATAGATGCTATCGCACCTATCCCAATCCATTTTTTCTTATTCATTATTATCCCCCTTGAATCTTTAATATTTATTTAACAACAAAACCTTATCATAGAGACCTCAAAGAAATCTTATCGATTTATTAAATAAAATTTAATTTCTTACATAAAAAGAACTTCATCAGTAGCCATAATGGCATCTCAATGAAGTTCTCAAGTAGTTTTTTCTCTTTAATTTCCTTTGTCTACTTTAATTTCAAATTCTCTAAGTCCAGCTGCATAAGGGGCAATATCATATGCTTGATAGAAGAATATAATTTTTCCATCTTTCATATAAAAATGTTCTGGATTATAGGCTGTATCACAATCGGTCTTGTAAGATTCATAATAGATAATGCCTTCATTGGCCTCTTGAGCTTTAATGGTTTCAAAGACTTGTTCTAACACGTTTTTTTTAGTTTCCTCCTCAGATAATCCGAAGAGTTCACTCAGTTTAATGGACTTTTCTTCAATTAAATCAAAGTTTTGAGCTTTGAAGTAGGTAAAAGGATGAGCCCCACCTGCAAATTCACTAAACATTTGAAAGACAGATAGATATTTCCCATCATTGGTAGTTACCGAATAATTAATTTGGTAACCGTTCATAATAAACGATGCATCTGCATTCTCTTTGGAGAACAAATAGTTTTCCTTGGCCGTTGCCAAATTTTCAGTAGTTGCCCTAACTTTTTGTTCTTCTAATGCTTTAGTATAAGAATTGTTGATACTCTCAATAAAAGGATTTTCCTTTGGATTCTGAACTTGTGGGAAAGTAAAATTAAATTCTACAATATCTGTTTTCTCTTCCTTCATGACCTCATTGTATTTTAAATCTTCTATGACAACAGGGGTATTGGTCTGTATATCAGCATTCTGCTTCATATTACAACCTGCAAGCAACATCATCATAAGTGCAAGTACTACCGTTAACTTTTTTAGTGCATGAAATGACATATAAACTCCTATCTTGTATGCGTGTACAGCATATCCAAACGCGTGAATTAAGAACTCACTCTATAATAACATATAGATAAAATAATATGTATTACAGATTGATTTCTTCCTTTACATTTATGACATATTTATTAAATTGCTCATAGATTTTCTTTGAACAAGAAATATGTAACAATGTTCCAATTTCATCGTTCGAAAACCCTATAACATATGCATTTTCCATAATGTCGTGAACTGTTGAACCAGCCGTATACGGTACATGTAGTTCACAATGAACTTCATCTGCAAAAAGAACCTCTGTTATTTTTTGAGCCACTAATGCCATACCCACGTGATTCTTCGCTGATATATATATACCTTTTTCATCTTCAAAAGGGAGGTTTTCCATCACCAAATCCGCTTTGTTGTAGATTGAAAGAATAGGCACTTCACCCGCACCAATTTCTTCAAGGGTCGATAGTGTCACTTCCATTTGCAGTTCATAGTCAGGGTTGGAAGCGTCAATAATGTGAAGCAGCAAATCAGCTTCAGCCACCTCTTCTAAGGTAGAGCCAAAGGCTTTCACCAACCCATGTGGCAAATGACTTACAAAGCCAACCGTGTCCGAAAGAAATATCTTTCGCTTATTAGGCAAAATAACTCGCCTTACCGATGTATCCAAAGTTGCAAAAAGCATGTTTTTTGCAAATACTGCCTTTTCTTGCTTAGCGTGTTGTGCACTGAGAAAGGCATTCATTAAGGTTGACTTCCCCGCATTTGTATAACCGACCAGTGCCACACTTGGTTCTTCTGATCTTTTTCTTAACCGCCTTTGTGTTTCTCTCTCTCTTTGAATTTGCTCCAACGCCTCCTTCAACTCATGAATTTTCTCTTCAGCATGGCGCTTATCCAATTCTATTTTTTTCTCTCCCGTCCCTTTGTTCTTTGTGCCTACACCACCACTTTGTCTGCCGAGTGATGTATAAGAGCCTGCAAGTCTAGGAAGTAAATACTGCATTTCTGCCAATTGAACCTGCAATCTTGATTCTTTTGTTTTTGCCCTTTTACTGAAAATTTCAAGAATCAAAGCAGTTCTATCTAAGACGGGAATTTGAAAAGCTTTTTCCAGATTCCGTTGCTGCGTCGGTGATAATTCGTGGTTCACTACGACAATATCTGCTTCTTGCATTTCTATGGCTTGGCGAACTTCATCTACCTTTCCTTGCCCAATATAAGTAGAAGCATTAATGCTCTTAATGTTTTGAATACAGTGCTGAGCTATATCCATGTCACAAGCCAACACCAGGTTCTCAAGCTCTAACATTAGCTGTTCAAAATTAGATTCATTATGGAAATTCGCACTGATTAATAAGGCTAGTTCTCTCATGTTGACCTCTATACTCTTTGACGTTATAAAACACATACCACATTTTTCTTTTTTTAGCAATTGCCAAACAGAAAATAAAATCCTATATATTATAATTTTTATCGTTCGCTAAAAAAGGATTCTAGAATTTTTTGAAGAATTCTAATATTTATGCAATTCTGATAATTGATTGTGTAATTTTGAAACACATCACTTTATCAAAGTTGCAAAAATTCAACACCACTACAAAAGGGGGAAATTAAATGATCAAAAGAGGTATTGCACTTGGGTTAAGCTTTGTCATGGCATTTGGCTTAATCGGTTGTTCTTCAAATGCTCCTGCAGCTACAAAAACAGAAGCAGCTAAGTTCCACATTGGTATTGTTACAGGTACCGTATCACAAGGCGAAGATGAACTTCGTGGTGCTGAAGCGATGATTGCCAAATATGGTAATTCTTCAGACGGCGGTATGATTACTCACGTTACATACCCTGATAACTTTATGCAAGAGCAAGAAACAACTATTGCTCAAATCGTTGGTTTATCTGACGACCCAGATATGAAAGTTATCGTAGTCAATCAAGCTATCCCTGGAACCGTTGCAGCTTTCCAACAAATCAGAGAAAAAAATCCCGACATTCTTTTATTAGCAAACTCTTCTCAAGAAGATACTGCAATGATTGAAGCTGCTGCGGATATGGTTGTTGACCCTGATAACATCAACCGTGGCTATTTAATGATTCTCGCAGCTAAAAAAATGGGTGCTAAAACATTCGTTCATATTTCTTTCCCAAGACATATGAGTATCGAACTCCTTTCACTTAGAAGAAATATTATGGAAGAAGCTTGTAAAGACCTTGGTATCAAATTTGTATTCGAAACAGCTCCAGATCCAATGAGCGATGTTGGCGTACCAGGAGCACAACAATTCATTCTTGAAAAAATGCCTGCATGGGTAGAAAAATACGGCAAAGATACTGCTTTCTTCTGTACAAACGATGCACAAACTGAACCACTTCTAAAAAGAGTTGCTGAACTTGGCGCTATCTTTGTAGAACCAGATCTTCCATCACCTATCATGGGTTACCCTGGTGCCTTTGGTATTGATCTTAAAGCTGAAGCTGGTGATTGGCCTGCAATCCTTAAAAAAGTTGAAGAAACTGTCGTTGCTAACGGCGGTGCTAAGAGAATGGGTACATGGGCTTATTCTTATGGTTACTCTGCAACAGAAGCACTTACTGAGTATGGCAAACAAGTTGTAGAAGGCACTATGCAAAAAGGTTCTAAAGACGATTTACTAAAAGCTTTTGCTGAGTATACACCAGGCGCAGAATGGAACGGTTCACTTTACCTTGACCGTGTAAGCGGCGCTGAAATAGCAAACCACATTATGGTTTACCAAGATACTTACATCTTTGGACAAGGTTACCTTGGCAACACCAAAGAAGTGGTTCCAGAAAAATATAAGAGCATTAAATAGTTAACCTCAGCAGACATGAGAACGGCCGTAAGGCCGTTCTCATATATTTGACTTCTATACAGACATTAAGGGGTGAAAGGGATTGGCTTTAGAAAATGCACTGCTTAGAGTAGAACAAGTTGGAAAAGAATATGATGGCAACAGAGTCCTTCGAGACGTATCCTTTACCCTAGAAAAGGGAAAAATTCTAGGACTTGTAGGCGAAAATGGGGCTGGAAAGTCTACACTTATGAAAATTCTTTTCGGAATGACTGTCATTGCCGAGACGGGTGGTTATGAAGGTAATATTTATTTAGATGGTCAAAAAATCAATTTTAGTGATCCAGTTCAAGCATTAGCTGCTGGTATCGGTATGGTTCATCAAGAATTCTCTTTGATTCCTGGTTTTACAGTAGCAGAAAATATTTTGCTCAACATGGAAAAAACGAAGCAAAGCGTTCTTTCAAAAGTACTTGGTAAGCGTCTTGATACAGTTGATATGCCTGCCATTAGAAAAAGTGCTCAAGGTGCTGTGGATACCCTAGGCGTTAAATTAGACATTGATACACTGGTTTCGGAAATGCCCGTGGGTCATAAACAATTTATTGAAATTGCCAGAGAAATCGACAGAGATCAAGTCAAATTAATAGTCCTAGACGAACCAACTGCTGTTTTAACGGAAACAGAAGCGGAAATTTTGCTTCAATCTATGAAAAGACTGGCCTCATTGGGCGTTTCTATTATTTTTATTTCCCACAGACTACATGAAATCACTTCTGTATGCGACACAATTGTCGTCTTAAGAGATGGTGTCGTTGTGGTTGAACAGCCTACAGAAGGTACAAACGTGAGACAGATTGCCGAATGGATGGTTGGCAGAGAAGTCAGCGAAGAGACTCCCGCTGAACACGTTTCAAGAGCTTCATCACAAGCTGATAATGACATTATCTTTGAAGCAAAGAACCTTTGGGTCGATATGCCTGGCGAAACCATTAAAAATGTTTCATTAAAGGTCAGACGAGGTGAAATTTTAGGTATTGGCGGTTTGGCAGGTCAAGGTAAATTGGGCATACCAAATGGTATCATGGGCCTCTTCCCTTCTGGTGGTGAACTCATATTTGAAAACAAACCACTACCTCTCAACAACACCTTAACCGCCCTTGACAGAGGAATTGCCTTTGTATCTGAAGATCGAAGAGGCGTTGGTCTTCTCCTCGATGAACCGATTGAATGGAATATTGCCTTTAATGCTATGCAGGTAAAAGAAAAATTCTTAAAAACTTATTTTGGCGGTCTTATCAAACTTAGAGATGAAAAAGCTATGAAGGCTTGCGCAGATGAGTATATCCAATCGTTAGAAATTAAATGTACCAATTCTAAACAGCTGGCCAGAAATCTTTCAGGTGGTAATCAGCAAAAGGTTTGTCTCGCAAAAGCCTTTGCCACCGAACCAAGCCTTTTGTTTGTCTCAGAACCTACCAGAGGCATTGACGTAGGGGCAAAACAGTTAGTTTTGGAGTCCCTTAAGCGGTATAACAAAGAAAATAATACGACCGTTGTCATCATCTCTTCAGAATTAGAAGAGCTCAGATCCATCAGCGATCGCATTGCCATTGTCTGCGAAGGGAAAATATATGGTATTTTGCCACCAGACACCGAAATTGCTGAATTTGGTCTTTTGATGGCTGGTGAATATATCATGAATGAAGAAGGTGAAAAACAATGGTTGCGCTAAATGGCTTTATCAAGAATTTTGGATGGCCCCGCATCATCATCGGGCTTTTCCTATTAACACTATTCATTGTAGCACCTTTCTTCGGTGTTCGGTTAGACACATCTGTCAATGACGTTGTGGTTCGCTTTGGTATGAGCGCTATTATGGTCCTCTCTATGGTTCCTATGATTCAGTCTGGTTGTGGTCTTAACTTTGGTATTCCAGTAGGTTTAGTTGCTGGTATGATTGGCGCTATAGTGAGCCTAGAGTTTCATTTAACTGGTTTTCTTGGTATTATGTCCGCTATTTTGGTCGGTTTGGTATTCGCAGCAATCTTCGGATTCTTCTACGGACTTTTACTAAACCGAGTCAAAGGCGATGAAATGATTATTGCAACCTATGTGGGCTTCTCTTTTGTATTCTTCATGAATATGATGTGGCTGATCTTACCCTTTAGCAATCCTTCAAGTGTTCAGGGTTTTAAAGGCGAAGGGCTTCGCGTTACCATAAGCATCGAAGACTATTGGGCACGAACCCTCAGTGATTTTCTAAAAATCCATGTATCCAAGTATCTTATTATTCCTACAGGGATGTTAATCGCCTTTGCCATTATGGCTTTCCTCGTCTGGCTGTTCTTTAAAACTAAAACGGGAACTGCCATGACTGCTGTAGGTTCTAATCCAGATTTCGCAAGAGCTTCAGGCATTAGCATTGATAAAATGCGTACGGTTTCTGTTATTCTTTCTACAATGATAGCTGCCGTTGGCATGGTGGTCTATCAGCAAAGTTTTGGCTTTGTTCAAATGTACAATTCGCCACTTGCCTTCGTCTTCCCTTCGGTCGCAGCGGTTCTTCTGGGCGGTGCCTCGGTGAATAAGGCTTCTATCACAAACGTTATCATTGGAACTTTCCTGTTCCAAGGCATTCTGACTATGACGCCTTCAGTTATCAATAGCGCCATTCAAATCGACGTTTCAGAAATCATCAGAAGTATTGTGTCAAACGGAATGATTGTATATGCGTTGACACGGAAAGCGAGGTAGCCTATGAAAATGGATAAACGACAAATCAGCCGTCTGCTGACAGGTAGCGTTGTGCCGCTGATGTTCTTAATTATCAGCATCATAGCCATTCCACTTTCTCACTATTCAGGAAATTTCCTAATAGATCAGGTCATTACAAGACTTGTAAGAAACTCGTTCTTGGTATTGGCGCTCCTCCTCCCAGTCATGGCGGGAATGGGTATCAACTTTGGTATGGTTCTAGGCGCTATGGCAGGTCAACTTGGCTTAATTTTCATTACGGATTGGGGTGTAAAAGGCGCTCCAGGTCTTCTCTTGGCAGCTTTAGTGGCTACACCAATCGCCATGTTGCTCGGCTATTTTGGTGGTCTTGTTCTTAACCGTGCCAAAGGTCGAGAAATGATTACTTCAATGATGCTCGGTCTATTTATAGCCGGTATTTACCAATTCTTTTTGCTATTCATCTGTGGGTCTCTGATCCCATTCAAAAGTGCCGGCATGCTTCTTTCAAGAGGTTACGGCGTTCGTAACGCACTTAACTTAGGTGTTGCAAAAGGATTTGATAACCTATGGATGCTCAAAATCGATAAGATAAGCATTCCAATCGGTACATTCATGATTATCGGATTAATCTGTCTTTTCACCGTTTGGTTCAAAAAGACTAAGCTTGGTCAAGATATGAGAGCTGTTGGTATGGACATGCACGTTTCTGGTACTGCAGGGATTCCTGTTGAGAAAACAAGAATTCAATCCATTATGATTTCTACAGTTCTAGCAAGTTATGGTCAAATCATTTATTTGCAAAATATCGGTACGCTGAATACTTATAATGGTGCGGATCAAGCAGCACTCTTTGCTGCAGCAGCCCTTCTTGTCGGCGGTGCGACCGTCAGCAAAGCGACTATCCCAAATGCAATCGTTGGTACTGCCCTCTTCCACTTGATGTTTATCGTCATGCCGATTGCGGGTAAAACGATTACTGGCTCTGCCATGTTAGGTGAATATTTTAGAATGTTCATTTCTTATGGTGTCGTTACACTGGCTCTTGTTCTTCACTCCTGGAAAAGGCAGAAGGACAAAGATATGGACAGGCTTATTCTCAGAGAAGCTTCCAGCGCCCCACCAATTAAGTAAATACAGCACTAGAAAAGGGGCTGTTGCAAAATAGCCCCCAATAAGAAATGACCTGTAGCAAATCATTTGATTTGTCACAGGTCATTTTTATTCTATAAATGTTTAGAACTGGCTCGAAGAGCCAGCTCTGGTGAGTTATAATTATTTTATGACGAACAATCTAACTCATATCAATTTTACTCAGAATCATCACACATTGCAACTCAAAATGCAATTTGATGTGGAAACTTATATTCCTAGAGATAGTAAAGTTCGGTTGGTGTGCAATATCGTTGAGGAGATGAATTTAAGTTCTATTTTATGCACCTACTCCACCTTGGGAAGAAAGCCAGCTGTTGACCCAATTATCTTGTTAAAAGTCCTTCTATTTTGTTACAGTGAAGGCGTTTATTCCTGCCGAAAGATTGAAGATTTTTGTACTTATGATACGAGAGGACATTTTTTACTTCAATGCAACAAAGCACCAGATCACACGACCATCAATCGTTTCCGCAATTCTTTAGAAGCGGTTTCGTCAGATTTATTGACCCAGTTTGTTGAGATTTTGCTTCAAGAAGGACACGTTGATCTAAAAAATTTCTATATCGATGGCACGAAGATTGAAGCCATTTCTGGACGCTATACCTTTGTTTGGCGTAAGGCTGTTGAGAAGCACCAGATGAAACTGGTACAGCGACTCATTGAAGAACTCAGCTTGCCAGAAGACAGCAGTCTGAATGATGTCATGAAGTCTGTAAAAAGACATTTTAACAGCATCCGAAATATATGTACTCAAAGTAAAATCGTATTTGTTCATGGTATAGGAAAACGAAAAACTCAGCATCAACGCGACTATGAGTATTTTGAAGATGTGATTAACAAACTAGAAAAGTATGAAGAACACCTAAATATCATGGGAAATCGAAATAGCTACTCGAAAACAGACCACGACGCAACTTTCATGCGAATGAAAGAAGATCACATGATGAACGGTCAGCTTAAGCCCGCCTATAACATACAACTAGCTTCAAGTGGAGCTTTTATCGTTGGAGTGATGGGCAGTCAGAAGAGTAACGACCTGCATACTTTGAAACCTTTTTTAGAGCAGATGAGGCCTGCATATGGGAAGCATCTAGAAAACATCGTGGCGGATGCAGGTTATGAAAGTGTTGAAAACTATGACTACTTGAATAAAAAAGGATTAAAGCCATATATAAAACCATCAAACTACGAGATTGCTAAAAGTAAGAAATCAAAGTCAGACATCGGAAAACGAGAAAATATGACCTACCTTGAAGCTGTAGACGCTTATGTCTGCAAAATGGGCAAAAAGTTAGTGAGACTCAAAGATAGAATAAGGACATACGAGTCAGGCTACAAGGATATACTTCATTCTTACGGTTGTTTTGAGTGCGCTGAATGTCCTTATAATAGTCAGTGTATCAAAAGTAAGAAGTTAGAAGGCGGTACATCGAAAAGATTTCAGTTTTCACCCGCATTTGAAAAATACAGGGAAGAATCCAACCGCAACATAAAAACCTCAGAGGGTATCAAACAACGAATGAATCGTTCAATACAAGCCGAGGGAATGTTTTCAAAGCTAAAAGACGGACTGAAATATGATCGATTTAGGCATAAAGGCATGAAAAAGATTGTATCCGACCTAGCACTAGTGGCGATTGGAATGAATCTAAATAAGCTCCACGTTAAAATACTCAAGAATCAAACAGGTATAATAGAGTATAAAAAAACAGCCTAATTCTAAAGCAAGTAAAATTTAGAATAAGCTTATTTAAGTGCGTCCCAAATATGAGGTGAAGCAAAAGTACAGTCGAACAATCAGAAAGCCCAACATAAGACCTATCAATATTTACGAAAAAGGAGCTGTTACTCCTCTAGATTTCTAGATTTGCAACAGCCCCTTTGTTTGTTCTAATAATGCATGAAAATCATTAGGCTTCAGGTTGATATAAGACTTTTTTAACTTTCAATTTAATCATGCCATCAGGCACTTTCCAGTTAATAATACTCCCCTCTTTAAAACCCAGTACTGCGGTTCCAATTGGAGCAAGAATAGAAATTTTATCTTCAAGAAGGTCAGCATCTTCAGGGTATACCAATTCGTAAGGCATATCTTCCCCAGAGGCCATATCTCTAAGAAGCACTTTTGAGTTCATAGTGATTACGCCTTTAGGAATCATTGATGCTGGTACGATTTCAGCAATCTTTAATTCGTGTTCTAATTCTTTTAAATGCTCTCTTTTATCATCTGAACTGAATTCTCGTTCTTTTTGAATTAACTGACTTAATCTTTCAAAGTCTTTTTCAGTGATGATTATTTTTCTTGTCATGGTGAAAACGCCTCCTATTGTTGTTTTGTACCCTATAAAGGTTCAATCAAATTACCAATTTCTTCTAAAATTTGTTCAATCATTTCAGAAAAGCTAACCTTTAATGGTTGAATTTCACTTGAGTCTTTTCCTTTTAAAACTTCTTGAAGCAAGGTTGCCGTTTCATACAGCCTTTTTGCTCCAATGCTCCCAGAACTGCTTTTCAACTTATGAATAATCTGTAACGCCTCTTCAACATTGTTCTCCTCAAGGGCTTGATTCAGATGTTTGGCAGTACCTTGATTTTCCTCAAAATACTCTTTAAGTATCATAGAATACATTTCTTTATTACCGCCAAGATGTTTAATACCATCGTCCACATCTAAAATTGCGTAATGAATTCACTGCTGCTTCCATATTTTCCTTCACTTCTTCCCTAGGCGTTAAATCTTTACTAGGATGTTCCTGAATAACATGCCATATAAGTTCTAAAAAATAATCTGGGTCAAAAGGCTTACTGATAAACTTGCTAATACCAATGGCTTCGCACTTATTATCAACTCCTGTAACGGCATCTGCCGTCATGGCGATAATCGGTATTTCTTTGTCTAAACGTCGGATTAACTGTGTTGCTTCATATCCATCCATAATTGGCATGTGTAAATCCATTAAAATTAAAGCCAACTCATTGGTCGTTTTAGTGAAGAAATCTACAGCTTCTTGTCCATTATCAGCAAGACTTACCGTGTATCCTGCCTGTTCTAAAATAGATTTTGCAATGAACTGATTGGTTTTATTATCTTCCACAACCAAAACATGAACATGATTATCTACTGTAAATTGCTCAAGATTTTTACCATTGGTGGTATCGCCATGAATTTCCAAAACGTTAAATTTAAAGATTTCCATAATGCCGTTGTATAGAATTGAAGGAATAATTGGCTTAGTAATTCCAAGATCTAAACCATTTGCTTCGATTTTATCTAACAGCTCCTCTTGAGAATGAGGAATCAGAACAATAGTCTTAGGAGTCTCAATCAGGTTTGTCATGGTTTTAACTTTATTACAAAAAGCAATAGCACCTTCTAATGGCGTTTCCTGATCTACGATTAAAAGATTATATGGCTTGCTACCGTTACTTACTGGCTGACTCCAAAATTTCAAGTGCCCGTTCACCAGTTTGAGGCAAAATCTGCCAACCACATTAAAAGACTGTAAATACTCTTTAATCAAGTTAGAATAGAAGCTGTTTTTTTTCTACCACTAACACCCGAATATTCTTAAAGTAGAGAGATGCTTTATCACGTCGTTCCTCATAGTCTTTGTCCTTATCGGATTCAAACGTAAAAGTAACACTAAAGGTAGATCCCTCCCCTATTTCACTATAGACTTTTATACTTCCACCCATCATTTCCACAAGACTTTTTACAATAGAAAGACCTAAACCCGTTCCACCAAACCGTCTGGTAATAGTAGCATCTCCTTGAGTGAACGGTGTGAACAGTTCCTCTAATTGTTTAGGGGTCATTCCAATTCCTGTATCCGTTACACTGATTTCAATGACGTATTCGTCTTTAACCTTAGCCACAAAGCGTATTCTTATAGATACAGCACCTTCGTTTGTAAATTTAACGGCATTGTTTAAAAGATTCAGCAATATTTGCTGCATGCGTTTAGGGTCACCCCAAAAGTAATTTGGAAGCTCTGTATCTCTGTGCATTGAAAAATCAATCTTTTGCTCCTCAATTTTATAAGAAACAATATTTACTACATCTTCAATGACTTCGTCTAGGTTAAAAGATAGGCGCTCAAGCTCTATCTTACCTGCTTCAATTTTCGAAAAATCTAATATATCATTTATAACGCTCAACATGTCTTTTGTACCACGTGAGATTTTCTCCAAATATAATTTTTGAGTGGCGTTTAGGTCAGTTTTTTTGATAATGTATGTCATACCTGTAATGGCATTAAGGGGTGTTCTGACTTCATGAGACATTCTCGCTAAAAAAGTAGATTTAAATTGATTGGCTTGCTCTGCTTCCTCTCTCGCCTGTTCTGCCTCAGTTTTTGCAGCCTCTGCATCTTCCTTGGCGATGTTTAAGTCTTCTTCAGTTTTTTTTCTTATTTTAATTTCTTTTTTCAATTTGGCAATCCAAAAAATTGAAACTGAAAAAACCAATATTACCGCTGCTCCTACCAGTGTTAAAATATTGACTAATACCGAATAATCCGCTTTATTGGCTCTTCCTAACCATTTGTTGTCAATAAAAATTTTCTCTTCTTTTGTAATGGAAACCAACCCTTTATTAAGAATATTCACCAATACTGGCCAGTCGTCTCTTACAGCAAAATAGAGGTATTGCTTATCCTCGGAATCAATCAAAATGTACTGTAGATTGGTAATACCTTCTGACTTCATTAGATAGGTAGTCGTTGCCAAATTACCCACAAATGCCTCTTCAGTTCCCACTGAAACTCCGTGGATTGCTTCTTCAACGGTTTTATAGAGACTTAGCTCAATATTTGGCTTTGTTTTTAAAAAGCCATGATGGGAGCTATTTTGCTGTACAGCAACTTTTCTATTCTTCAAATCATTAAGGTTCATGATATTTTGATTGTTTTCATTGATAACGATAACCCGTTGAAAGGAATAGTAAGGAGAGGTAAAAAGAAAGTGTGACTCTCTGTCCTCGGTCTTAGAAACACACGGAAGTACATCCAATTCTTTTAAAACCCCTTTTTCATAAGCTTCGTTCCATGTTAAACCTTTTTCAACCACAAAATTGAGTCCAGTCCGTTGCCTTAAAAGTTCTATATAGTCCGATGCAATGCCTTTATAACCCCCATCCGTATCAAAAAATTCATATGGAATAAACTGAGGGTCAACACCTAAATGAATCTCAGGATGAGAAGCAATAAAGGTCTTCTCTTCCTCTGTGAATTCTATTTTAGACTCATCTAAGCCAAAAACGATGATATTAAAAGTGGCAATCATTATAAAAACGGCAGTCACAAAAGCAAACCATTTTTTTAATCCCATTTGCATCACTCCCATTTTTCTAGTGTTTAAAAGAAAGTACAATTTGCTGTATTTGAGCTTCGATTTCTAAAAAAGCGTCTACAATATGAGGGTCAAAATGAAGACCTTTTTGCGTCTTGATATATTCAAGTGCCACGTCCTGCCCAAGGGCTTCTTTATAAACCCTTTTGCTGATGATGGCGTCGTATACATCTGCAATTGCCATTAATCTGCCAGGCAGAGGTATATCCTCACCTTTTAAGCCAACAGGATAGCCTGAACCATCATACTTTTCATGATGACCTCCAATACAGTCAATGGCAGTCTTAATAAAATCAGGCACTTCTATATCCTGAACTTCGTATTTAATAGCATCTGTTCCAAGAATTACATGTTGCTGCATTATTTTAAATTCTTCTTCGTCTAACTTTCCTGGTTTAAGAAGAATCTTGTCTGGTATTCCTACCTTTCCAATGTCATGAAGTGGAACCGTTTCTACAATTTCTTTAACATAATGTTCGGTTAGCACCTGACTAAAAGCTGGTTTTTGACTAAGCTGTTCGCATAGGGCTTCTACCATCAACTGAGTTCTCTTTGTGTGATTGCAACACTCAATATCTCTCGCTTCTAAAAGTCCTGCTAAAGCTTGTATGGTAATATTTCTGGTGAGTACCAGTTCATTGGTTCTCTTCTCAACTGTTTTTTCTAGTATTGCATTGTTTTCTGCCAACTGATGGCTGACATTTTTAAGCTTCACATGTATTTCTATTCGCTTTCTTAATGACTCTAAATTAAGTGGTTTTCTAATATAGTCCACCGCACCTAAGTCAAGTCCTTTTATTTCACTTTCAAGCTCGTCAGAATTGGTCAATATTAGTGTAACGATTTTTTGATACTGAGGTACACGTTGCACAATCTCTAATACCTCAAAACCATTCATTTTAGGCATGTTTAAATCTAATATCATTAAGTCGATATTTGGATTCTTCTCCAAAATGTTCAGTGCTTCCATACCGTCATAAGCCACTTGCAGGTTATAGTCGCTTAAAATACTCTGAATCATAATAACATCCACTTTTGAGTCATCTACAATCAATATATTTTCTGTCATGTCCGTCACCTTTCCAATCAATTGCCTTCATTTAAAATATTATTGCCTTTTTCTTCAACAATAATTAGAAATTCATCTATACTGATTTCACCGTTCATGAGTTTGTGTAATTCCGGTGCATAAACTTCATCTTTAACTTTCTGCCATTTAAGCACTGGCACGTCAACGCTAGGATTTCCAAAGCCTTCCATAAATAGCAAATACTCTGGGTGTTTTTCAAATACTACATCATTGGCCAAGTCCATGCGTGTAGGAACTTTAAACGGATAATAAGCGTCATTCTCAGTACTGTATTCCCCATCCACTATTTTCTTTTGAGCTTCTACAGAAATCATAAATTTTATGAACTCAGTAGCTTCAGCTTGTTTCTCCACAGGCATGTTCTGCGGTATAGAAATCATCAACGGTTCGACATCTGATTTCAACCCCATTGTCTCCAGACTGATAGTTCCAACCTCAAACGGGCTTCCATTTTTCTCAATGTCCGCCAGTCCCCGTGGTCCCTGAAACTCGAAAGCTACTTCTTGATTTCTAAAAGCTTCCATAACCTCAGCGCCACTATCCTCTTTCCAAGTAGGCTGTGCATATAGACTAAGATGATTAACATAATAATCTAGAGCTGCCCTTGACTGATCGTTGTTGATAGTTACTTTTTTCCCAGTTGAATCCACCAGAGAACTGTCAAACCCATATATAAATTGGTTGACCATCCAAGATACATCCCTGTGATTTGCTCCGACCAGACCTAGTCCTTTGGCATTTGTAGCTACTTCTACTCTTTTAAGCGCCCTTTCGAAAGCTTCTAAACTGGTAATACCATCTGGTCCAATCCCCGCTGAAAACAATAAGTCCTTGTTATAGACCAAACAAATTGAATCTCCTATCCATGGGATGCCATAAGTTTTTTCATCTACAGTTCCTAGCCTCCAAAGTTCAGGATAAAAAAGACTCTGCTCTTGGCTAAATGAAGATGTTAGGTCTACTAATTTTGCATTACCGCCAAAATCCTTTACATATTCATAAGGCAATACCAATATGGGCGCATCCTTGTCCTTCACTATACTTTTTTCAATATTTTTAAAGTCCTCGTCTCCACCTTGAAGCACAACTTCATACTGCCCCGAGTTTTGGGCATTGTACATGTCTACAATTTTCTGAATGGCCACACCCTCATCCGATTTATCCATCCAAGTGATTCTAAAACCAATAGACGGTTTTGTGCTGCCCGTTTTTCCCTGTGAGGAACATCCAGTCATACTTATCAGTAGAATGGTCATTAAAATACAGCTTATCCATTTGTTAAAATATATTTTTATAATATCGGTTTTCATAATATCCCTCCCGACTTATTTGCACAGTCCTTACATAGTTACCCCACTTTTGATGAATAAGTCTGTATTTCTAAAAAAAGTAAAGAAAGTAATTGACTATTACTTCAAAAAAACACCCTGTAAAAGCTTGTTGATTAGCTTTACAGGGTGTTTTGCTGCTTATTTATTTTCTACGATAATATAGACAGATAGGGTTTCACTGCGTTCAAGGATTTCCGCAGTGATTTCTCCTGAAATGGCCTTACTAAAATAATAGTACTCAGGGTCTCCCTCATTGGGAACAGCTACAATACTTTTTTTGACCCTCATATAAGTTAAATACAATTCTCTGTTAATATAGACCATTCAAATTGGCTTTGTCGTCTGTGGTCAAATCTTTGACACCGACATATGACGACTCACACTTTCCAAATTAAACGGTTCTTTCCTTGATTTTTGGCAGCGTATAACTGCTGATCTGCCCATTCAAACATTTCTGTTTGAGAAAACTGAGGAGCTGGAGTCAGTGTAACACCCCCTAAGCTAATGGTAATACAGTTAGCCGCCGCGGAAAATTCATGTTTAATATTGAGACGCCTTACCGCTTCACAGATACGTTCACCTATGACAATGCCACCTTCACGGTCGCATTCTGGCAATATAACCGCAAATTCTTCGCCACCTATTCTAGCAACAAAGTCTGACCCTCTGTTAAGAGAACTGCGTATGGCATTGGAAATACCCTTTAAAGCCACATCGCCTATGCCATGACCATAATGGTCATTAAATGCTTTAAAAGAGTCCACATCCCCTACAATGAGGGACAAGTACGTTCCATTTCTTGAGGCTCGATCCCATTCATGGGCAAATTGATTGGTAAAGCTTCTTCGGTTTGGAATTTCAGTGAGCCCATCCAGCATGGCTATTTTTTCAAGCAATTTTCTTTGACTGAGCAACTTCATATGCGTCCTTACCCTTGCTCTAATAATAGCGGCATTGTAGGGCTTAGACACATAGTCAACTGCCCCAAGAAGAAACCCTTTTTCCTCATCTTCAACATTATTAAGGGAGGACACAAATATAACGGGAATTTCTTTGGTTAATTCATTATTCTTGAGGGCAGTAATGACGCTGTACCCGTCTAAATCAGGTAATATAATATCTAATAGTATTAGATCTGGTAGTTGCTCCTCTGCTCTTTGAATAGCTTTTAAACCACTCTTTTCAACAATCAAAGTAAACTCTTCTCCTAAAATACTAATGAGCATGTTCAAATTGATCGTTTCGTCTTCAACAATCAGAATGGATTTCTTCTCACTAGTCGTCATGGTATATGCCTCCTGTATTCTGATTTTTCATGTCTTCTAGCTCTTCCAAGCTAACTAAGGCATCTTCGTAATCAAAATTTTTAATTTGCATAATAAGTCTCTGAATGATTGACTCTTGATCTTCTTTATTAAAAACTTCCGCCAATATTGATAGCAATTTTTCTGCGTCTGCTTCACCTTTTTTTAGTTTCTCGCGCAAAATAGGCATCAGCTGTTCACTACTAAAATACTGTTCGCTGCTATGGTCCGAAGACGCTATTTGAGTTTTTTCTTCAATAATAGTATCCATTTCTTCAATCAATTGATGAAGTTCATCCTTGAAAGCTAGCACATTAGGGTGATTAGGCTCAACCAGTTCTTGTTGAATTTGAATTTCAAGGGTTTGAGCGACCACAAATAGATCCATCCCCCCTAAATTCCCAACGCTGCCTCTAATGCTGTGGACCAAGTTAAGAGCCTCCCTTCCTTGATTTTCAAGAAGAAACTCCGTCAGTCTCAGTCCAGCATCACCATACTGATTTCTGAAAGATTGGAGCAACTGCACATACTTTGTCCAGTCGCCTCTTAAATTAATTAGGGGTTGCTTAATGTTTAATGCACTCAGTCCATTGATAGGTTCTACCTTCTCACTTTGATCAGAAAAATCAATTTTAGTGATTCTCATATTCTTATGAGGAATCCATAGGAGCATTAATTCATACAGTGTAGTGTCCACAATTGGCTTACTGATAAAATCGTCCATTCCTGCTTCTAGACATTTTAACCGCTCCTCTTCAAGTGCATGAGCTGTCATAGCTATGATTGGCAAGCTCGGATTGTCTATTTGCTGTCGTATCCGTCTAGTGGCTTCTAGTCCGTCTAATTCCGGCATTTGTATGTCCATGAAGATCAAATCATAATGGTATTGTAAGGCGGACTGAACGGCATGAATGCCATTAGGTACCATATCAACTCTGAAAAGAGGATGTTCCAGAAGTACTCTCATAATTTGTTGATTGACTAAATTGTCTTCAGCAATAAGCACTGCAACTTCTTCCAGTGCCTCTAAATAAACATGCTCCGTTTTAACTTCATTTTTCTCTGGCAAGAAGCTCGGCATTCGGATACCCATAATTTTTGCAATGGTTGCAATCAGCATATTCCCGATGATAGGTTTACTAAGGAAGGCATCCACATGGTGACTCATCTGGTGTTTTTTTGCTTCATCAATATCATAACCCGTCAGCATAAGTACCAGAGGCACCTTCTCCATATTGTTCAACTGTTTAATGGCAGCAGCCGTTTCTAAACCATCTATGCCCGTCATTTTCCAGTCCATAAGAATCAAATCAAAAACTTGATTATCCTTATTGCCACTGCGAATTTTTTCTAGTGCTTCCTCGCCAGAAATTGCTAATGACGTATGCGCAAAATAAGGATTAAGCATTTCAGCAAGGACCTCTCGTGTGGTACTTGAGTCGTCAACAATAAGAATTTTAAGGTCTTTAAGGACGTCCATGCCTGCATAAATTTCAGCTTCTCTTTGGCCCTTTTTAAAAATACCTGTGAAATAGAATACACTTCCCTGTCCTAATTTGCTCTCTGCCCAAATTTCACCAGCCATTAAATTGACAAAGTGCTTGCAAATAGAAAGTCCCAACCCAGTTCCCCCGTACTTTCGAGTAATGCTGTCATCCGCTTGCTGGAAGGGTTGGAATAACATTGCTAGCCTTGAAGGATCAATGCCAATTCCAGTGTCTTTCACAGAAAAACGAATCTTGATTTCTTCTTCATTCTCACCTGCCAGCTGAGTTTCAACAATAATTTCACCTTTCTCTGTAAACTTTGTAGCATTGTTCAACAAATTAAGCAGCACTTGTCTCAGTCTTAACGGGTCTCCTATAAGTGATTTTTGAATCTGTGAGTCATTTGAAAAAATCAATTCAATGTTTTTTTCTGCTGCTTTAAAGCCTATTTGATTGGAAACCATTTCAAAGACTTCTTCCAGATTAAATTCTAAAGATTCGAGCTTGGTTTTCCCAGCTTCTAACTTGGAAATATCCAACACATCGTTTACAATTTCTAATAAATTTTCAGCTGAGTGCTGTATTTTTTGTATAAATTCCCTTTGTCGATTCTCAAGCTTTGTTCTAAACATCAAATAAGTCATGCCAACGATGGCGTTGATTGGGGTGCGAATTTCATGACTCATCATCGCCAAAAATTGACCTTTGGACTCTGTGGCTTCATTAGCCTTAATCCAAGCCAGTTCAAGTTCTTTGTTCTTCTCTTCTAATTCACTGTTACGCTCTTTAATTTCCTGTGTTCTGTCCGTTACCATTCTTTCTAAGTTGCGGTTATAATCTTCTAAAATAGCATTTTGGCCTTCAATTTTACTAAAGCTATGACTTAATTCTTCTGCCATATGATTAAAGGTTTCTGCCAATTCTCCTACTTCATCGTTAGAAATCACCTTGACTCTTGAGCTGTAATCTCCTTTAGCAATTTTTTGAACACCTAATTTCAATACTTCTATGGGGCGAGTCAGTCTTTCACTAATATAAAAAATAGACATAATCAAAAAGACTGAAATAATAAGAATCCCCGCCATAGTGGTAAAACCAAGGTCTTTTAAGCTATTATTCACTTCAGTCATATCATACACAATTTCAATAATACGATCTGTGTCTGCTAAAGTTTTGTCTCTATATTGATTTAAATCCACGTAAAGGTACTTCTTACTGATCTCATCATTGACCTTTATAGTAATCTCTTTTTCAACTTTTACCCGTTCGATCAATTGGAGTAAATCCGTATGAGGTTCTGTCTTTTCCCCGGAATCACTGTAGACATAACCGTAAACGTCATAAATTTTAATGTCCTTAATTTGAGGAGAGACATCTATCATTTGCTCAATAATACTGTGGGGCTTAAGTTCCTCAATAATATTGGTAAACCCATCTATGCTATAGGCTACTTCTAGAAGAACCTCGTGATTTTGGGAAGGGATGTAAGCAAATTTGCTGAGTCTGCCTGTGGCGACATTGGTTCTTAACTGTTCAAACCAAGTTACATTGCCCATTCGAATAGCATCTATTTTTTTCCCTAGTTCTGGGGAAAACTTAGTAAAATTAAAACCTAAACCCTCTAACATGCTGCTTTGAACAATAGTCGTGTCTTTGTCAATAATTAGAAAGTCGTAAGCATTCCCAAAAGAGGCCTTTAGTTCATCTAAATCTGTCTGGTTAAGTTTCCCATTTGCATGATTGTAAGTTTCAAGGAAGGCGTCTGTCTTTTCGTTTAAGTCTGATTCCAACTTAATTTCAAGCATTCTATACCCTGCATCTATTAAATAGAGGGCATCGAGAATATGTGCCTCTGCACTCACCTGAGAAACTTTAAAGTCATTGAGAAGGCGCTCTTTCATGACGTTATAGTGATAAAGAGAATTACCAATCAACAAAATCATAGTCATCGGCATCATGACTGCAATGATTTTATGTTTTAAGCGCTTTTTCTTTTTCACCAATCCCTTCGCCCCCCCTACTTATCTATCTATTTTTAAGCGTATAAACTCTCATTATGAAGGTTTTATCCACTAGATACCCATTTTATTCAATTGTATAACCATGTTCAAAATCCAATTTCTCCAGTAATTGTATAGAATTCGTATTTTTCTCTTCTGTAAAAGCCTTATTATTGTCTGCTCATTTCAACTTACAACAAAAAAAGACCTCATTGAATCGTATTAATCCAACGAGGTCTTTTGAATTTGTCTAAAAATTTAATTTGTATTATGCAGATTTTTTAGAAGAAATACTGAAAGGTCTGCCTTCTTTTTTCCACTCAGCAAATTCAGCTGTTGCAGTGAAGAGTGCATCTGTTGAAGAGTTAAGAGCTGTCTCACATGAGTCTTGAACAACACCGATGATGAAACCAACACCTACAACTTGCATTGCAACGTCGTTCGGGATACCGAATAAACTACATGCTAATGGGATAAGAAGTAAAGAACCGCCGGCAACACCAGAAGCACCACAAGCAGAAACTGCTGAAAGTACGCTTAAGATAATTGCAGTTGGAATATCTACGTTAATGCCTAAAGTATGAACTGCTGCAAGTGTTAATACAGAAATTGTAATTGAAGCACCTGCCATGTTGATTGTTGCACCAAGTGGAATTGATACTGAGTAAGTATCTTTATCAAGACCAAGTTCTTCACAAAGTTCCATGTTTACTGGAATGTTTGCAGCTGAGCTTCTTGTGAAGAATGCTGTAAGACCACTTTGCTTAAGACATCTAAAAACAAGTGGGTAAGGATTTTGACGCATTTTTGCGAATACGATGATAGGGTTGATTACTAATGCTACTAAGAACATACAACCTACAAGAACAAGAAGTAATTGACCGTAACCGAAAAGTGTATCTAAACCATTTGTAGCAATTGAATCAAATACTAAGCCCATGATACCAAATGGTGCGAAGTTGATTACCCATCTAACGATTTGTGAAATACCTTCAGCCATATCGTTGATGAATGACTTAGTTGCATCTGATGCGCCTCTAAGAGCCATACCAAGTACTGCAGCAAATGCAAGAATACCAATGTAGTTTGCATTGAATATTGCTTTAACTGGATTGTCTACAACATTGAGAAGCAATGCTTTTAATACGTCAACAATACCACCTGGAGGTGTAACACTATCAACACCAGCTGCAAGTGTTAAAGTAACAGGGAATGCAAAGCTTACGAGAACCGCTGTAGCCCCTGCGATAAATGTACCAAATAAATAAAGTACCAAAATTGATGACATGTTTGTTTTATGACCAGCTTTATGTTGAGAAAGTGCAGAAGTAACTAAGAATAATACCAAGATTGGTGCAACTGCTTTTAAAGCCCCAACAAAAAGTGAACCAAAGATGACAATGAATTTTGCTTGTTCTGGAACTGATACCGCAAGAATAATACCTACGATAAGACCGACGATGATTCTTTTAACAAGACTCACATCATTCCATTTTTTTAATAAGTTTTTCAATGTGCTTTCCCCCTACAGAAATATGGTTTGTAAGCATCCACAACAGATGCTCTGTCACTCAGCTACCCCTAAATAGCGCGGTAACAGTGACAATATTATCACAATTTTGTCACTTTTAAAACCCTTTTGTGAAATATTCTTAATATAATATAATTAATACATATTAACTTATGTTTTTCAACGTGTTGGAATTTCATGAATATTCGCACAAAATGCCTAGCTAATAAAAGCCTAGGCATTTTAGTATTAAATTTGTTCATGGTTAATATATTAATAAGTATTTATAAGCATTTTACAATTTTCGTTTGTCATGCGTATAAAATATTTGAACTTATTTAACAACTAATTTCAATTCTACTGGAATAGAAGCTTCCACTGTTTCGCCGTTTAAGACTTTTGCTGCAGTTTCTACGCCCATAGAGCCGATTAACTCTGGTTGTTGAGCAACTGTCGCTGCCATTTTGCCATCTTTTACTGCAGCTACAGCATCATCAATAGCATCAAAGCCAACAACAATGATTGATTTGCCACTTGCTTCAATAGCTTGAAGAGCGCCAAGAGCCATTTCATCGTTATGTGCAAATACTGCTTGAACATCTGGTTGAGATTGAAGCAAGTTTTCCATTACAGTTAAACCTTTAGTTCTGTCGAAATCAGCTGGTTGCGCTGCAACAATTTTAAGACCTGCATAAGTAGCTAATTGATCATTAAAGCCTTGGCCTCTGTCTCTTGCAGCTGAAGTACCTGCAATACCTTGAAGTTCAATAACATTGCCTTTGCCACCTAATTTCTCGTTGATGAAATCTGCAGCCATTTTACCGCCTGCAATATTGTCTGAAGCGATGTGCGATACAACTGTACCACCATTTGCAGCTCTGTCTAATGTAATGACAGGAATTTTAGCATCGTTTGCAGCTTTAACTGCATTAGCAACTGCATCGGAATCTGTTGGGTTAAGAAGAATCAAGCTAACCCCTTGTGTGATTAAATCTTCCACGTTAGCCATATCCTTTGAAGGATCGTTTTGCGAGTCGAGTACAATCAATTCAATGCCGAGTTCTTTTGCTTTTGCTTCTGCGCCCTCTTTTAAAGTGACGAAGAATGGGTTGTTAAGGGTTGATAATACCAAGCCAACTTTTTTAGCTTCAGTTGTTGCAGTTGGAGCAGTAGTACCTGCCTCTGGCTTGCTTGTAGAACAGCCTGCCATTAACCCCATTGTTAAGACCAACATCAGTAGAACAGAAATTACTTTTTTCATGATTCCCCTCCTAAAATAGTGAACATTTGGATATATTAAGGCACATGCCTTGATCCCTATTGATTTTTACGGTCTAAAAGAACTGCTAAGAGAATAACGGACGCTTTGGCAATCATTTGATAGTAAGAAGAAATCTCCATCAAGTTAAGTGCATTGTTGAGAATACCGATAATCAACACCCCAACAACGGTTCCCATAATTTTACCTTTCCCGCCCACTAGGCTGGTTCCGCCTAATACAACTGCTGCAATCGCATCAAGTTCATAACCTGTACCTGCCGTCGGCTGGGCAGAACTAAGACGAGATGTTACAATGATCCCAGCTACCGCTGCTAAAAGACCACTGACTGTATATACGAATATTTTGATGCGGTCTGTATTAAGACCTGAAAGCCTTGAGGCTTCTTCATTACCACCAACAGCATAAACATATCTGCCCATTTTAGTCTGATTCAAAACAAAGTAACCTAGGGCAAAGACTATTACAGTCATTATGATAGGTACAGGAACACCTGCAATATTACCATTGCCTAGAAAATAGAATGCATCTGCACTTTTAGCTTTTCCTAAAGTAAGCGGTGTGCCATTGGTAAAGACCAGAGTCGCGCCTCTTAAAAAAGTCATCATGACCAATGTAGCAATAAAGGGCTGAACCTTTCCCTTAGTGATAATAAGACCTCCAAGAGCACCAGAAGCTGCACCTACAACAAGAGCTGCACCCACTGCGATTGGAAGACTGAATCCAGCTATTAAAAGACTTGCGCAAACTGCTGAAGAAATGGCAAGGACTGAGCCAACAGCCAAATCAATACCACCTGTTAAAATGACAAAGGTCATACCACAGGCAATAACCGCATTGATAGAGGATTGTCTGAAAACATTTAATAAATTTGAAACTGTAAGAAAACGATCATTCATAATTGCAATGGCGCCAGAAAAGACCAGCAACATGATAATGGATTGATATTGACGTAAAAAACCTTTTTTCATGACAAATTGACCTCCAATTATTGTAAAGCTACGCTCATGATTCGTTCTTGACTCGCCTCTTGACGACTTAAAATACCTTTATTGCGCCCTTCATGAACGACCATAATCCGATCACTGATACCAAGAAGCTCCGGCATTTCGGACGAGATAACAATAATGCCCATCCCCTCAGCCTTTAATTGATTGATGATTTCATAGATTTCTTTTTTAGCGCCAACATCTACACCTCTAGTAGGTTCATCTAAAATGAGTACCTTCGGTTGATTGAGAATGCCTTTTGCTATAGCTACTTTTTGCTGATTGCCCCCACTAAGCAGTTTAATCATTTGTGATTGACTTGGGGTTTTAATAGACATTTTTTCAATGTAGTCCCCAACCACACTTTTCTCTTTTGAATGACTCACATTTCCCATTTTCCCTACAAACTGATCAAGACAAGAAAGTGTCATATTTTCTGCAACAGAAAGACCTAGTACTAATCCTTCTGATTTTCTGTCTTCTGAAATATAGGCTAATCCCATTTTTAAGGCTTCTTGAGGGCTTTTAAAATGAACCTTTCTACCTAATAGATGTATTTCTCCTGATGTAATCGGATATAAGCCATAAAGGGTTTTTGCCAATTCTGTTCTGCCCGAACCAACCAAACCTGAAACCCCTAAGACCTCACCTGCTTTTAAATCAAAACTGACATCTGTCACATGAGTATTGGTTAATTGATTGACAGTCAAAACCGTATCTGAATTTTTTTTAGCTTCCATATAAGGATATTGTTCCTCTAATTTTCTACCGACCATTTTTTCAATAATCATTTCCTTAGTGAAGTCGGAAACTTCTGCTTCACAAACAGGTTTTCCATCTCTGAGAATGGTCAATTGATCGCAGATTTCAAAAATTTCTTCTAGGCGATGAGATATAAATACTACCGCTTTGTTTTCAGCTCTCAAATCTTTTATCAATTTAAATAAACGTTCAGTCTCCGCTTCCGTTAAAGCATCTGTAGGTTCGTCCATTATGATAACCTTTGCATTGAAGGAGATGGCTTTTGCAATTTCAACCAACTGTTGTTCTGCAATACTAAGTTCCCCCACCAATGTTTTAGGCGAACGCTTTAGACCTAGTCTTTCCATGAGTGCTTCTGAATCGCTGTAGAGTTTTTTCCAATCTATTTTGCCGATGATCTGAACTGGTTCACGGCCTAAAAAAATATTTTCAGCAATGGACAGCTCCTTAATCAGATTTAATTCCTGATGGATTATGGTAATCCCTTCTAGTTGAGCTTCTCTAGGATTTTTAAAAGCAACTGATTTCCCTTGGTAAATTAACTCTCCAGAGTCCAAAGTATAGACACCACTGATAATTTTCATTAGGGTAGACTTTCCTGCACCGTTTTCCCCAAGAAGGGCCATGACTTTCCCCTCGTACAAATGGAGGTTGACCCCATCTAAGGCCTTTACACCTGGAAAGGCTTTACTAATATTTTTTATGCTCAAAATGGGTGTTTGCATCTTCCCCAACCTTTCTCACATTTCAAATCGCACTTTAACGCAATGGTATTTTTAACAACAAGGTATCGCCAGACTAAAAGGTATTCCTAATTAAAAGGTAACGCCAGACCTTAAGATAATATTGGCATAAGGACTGCACTCACCTGTTCTTACAACTGCTTTTGCATCGGATGTTATTTCTTTAAACGTTTCGTGGGGAACAAATTCAATTTCCAATTTTGGTAAAGCCTTTTTAATCGCTGACAGTACCTCGGGATTTTTTTCCTGAATCTCAGTAGCAACAACAGCAGACTCCACTTCAAGTTCGCTAAGTATCACTTCTAGGGTTTGTAAAAACGTCGGTACGTTTTTTGTAAGCGCTAAATCAACACGCTCTACGTGTTCTGGAATTGGTAAACCTGCATCGCCTACGACAAGTTGATCTGTATGTCCCATGCTGGCAATAACTTGGCTTAGTTGAGGGTGTAGTACGCTTCCTTTTTTCATAGATTACCTCCACATATATTTACCCTATGACCTAAAGGCTGCCACCGCATCTCTTGTAGGTAGGGAACTTTGTGCTCCAAGGGTTTGAACGGTTAACGCCCCAACCTTGCTGGCAAATTCAAGTGCTTCACTCATTGCCATTCCTTGATTAATACAAACTGCTAAACCAGCTGTAAAGCTGTCTCCTGCCGCAGTAGTATCGATTGCTTTTACTACAAAAGCTTTTTGATAAAGGGACTCGCCCTTATTATTTAGATATAGAGAACCTTCACTGCCTAAAGTAACCACTAAGGCTTTAACACCTTGATCAATTAATGCTTGTGCCGCCTTTCTGATAGATAACATGTCAGTCACAGGCATTTCACTAATCAAAGCCAGTTCAGTTTCATTAGGTGTAAGTAGGTCCACATGAGAAAGAATTTCCTGACTTAAAGACTGAGCTGGCGCTGGGTTTAGTATTGTAAATGCACCACCATCTTTTGCTGTTTTTAAAGCCTCAGCCACTGTTTCAATCGGCACTTCCAATTGTGCAACCACAATACCCGCCTCACGAATAACTGCTTCATTTCGAAGAATATCTTCTGGTGTTACTTCTCCATTGGCACCCGGCACCACAATGATTGAATTTTCACCACTCTCTTGTAACGTAATAAGGGCCACACCTGTAGACTGACCTTCGACTGACTCAACGGCAGTGGTATCGACGCCGTCCACTTTTAAAGTGGACAGCAAGGAGGTGCCGAAACCATCTTTTCCAATCTTACCAATCATTTTTACACTTGCACCTAATCTTGCCATTGCAACAGCTTGATTAGCACCTTTTCCACCTGGTATTTCGTGGAAGGCTGTACCCATAATGGTTTCGCCGCCTAATGGGAGTCGGCTGGCTTGAACTACTAAATCCATATTTAAACTGCCTACGACAATAATATTTTTCATAACTGCTTCTCCTTTCCAAATAATGTTCAACGTTCTTTACAAGTTTGACGAATGACAAGTTCTGTACTCAGAACGATTTTCTTCTCAGTAATACCTTCACCACTGAGAATCTTTACCATTGTATCCACTGCCTGATAACCCATTTGGTACTTAGGTTGGCGAATGGTCGTCAGCGGCGGATCCACATGACTTGCAATTTGAATGTCGTCATACCCTAAAATTGAACATTCCTCTGGAATATGTTTGCCTTTTTCTTTTAGATATTTCATAGCACCTAAGGCAATTAAGTCATTTCCACAAAATACTGCAGTATAAGGAAATTGTTTTTCATCTGCTTCTGCCATGGCTTTATAGCCCCAGTCCAATTTGAAATGACCGTATAGTACCAATCCATCAGACTCATCAATGCCTGCCTCTGCAAGCGCTTTTAAATAGCCACTTGCACGTTCTTCACTAATCTTTCCATTTTTAGGTCCTGTAATATGCAAAATGCTTTTATGTCCAAGATCTATTAAATATTTCGTTCCATCATAGGCGCCAAGGATGTTATCGACTACGATTCCCGCCCTAACTTCATCCATTTCAACTAATCGATCTACTAAAACAATGGGTGAACTAATATTTTTTAATACCTCTGCCCTGCCGTTTTCAACAGAAGCTGCTGTAAAGATAATGCCATCTACCATTTTTTCCATAAGACTCTTAATGTATTTACTTTCCTTTTCGGGCTGATCATCACTATTGCAGAAAAATAGACTGTAACCCGCTTCATTAGCTCTGTCTTCTGCACCCCTTACCAATTCAGGAAAGAAAGGATTTGTAATATCTGGAATCACAAGTCCGATAGTCTTTGTGGTCTTTGTGACCAAACTGCCGGCCAGTTTATTCGGCACATAACGCTGTTCTTCCATTATTCTATTGACACGGTCAATAGTGCCTTGACTAATGTCGTGATCCTTGCCATTGATGATTTTGGAAACCGTGGTAATGGATACTTCCCCTAATCTGGCTATATCTTTTATGGTTATTTTTTTCATAAATTTCACTCCTGTTCCATACAAGGGTTTAATTGAATAAAGCAAGTCTATAAAATGCCCTTAACACAAGTATATCACTGCATTGTATGGAATGCACGAATTACTGAAACGTTTTACTTAACCGTTTTACTAAAACGTTTTAGTATCTTTTCAAATTCAATTTACCATAGCTATTTTAGGCTTGTCAAGAAAAATATGTTACAATTGTATGGAATGCAGTACATGAATTTATCCCCAACTATTCCAAATAAAAAGCGAGGTTAACATCGTGGCAAAAAAATTAGTCTTGGCAGAAAAACCTTCTGTCGGAAGAGATATTGCAAAAGTACTCAATTGTCATCAGAAAGGAAATGGCTTCTTTGAAGGCAACAACTATATTGTCACTTGGGCGCTTGGCCACTTGGTCACCCTTGCCGACCCAGAAGCATACGATGGCAAATACGCTTCATGGCGCATTGAAGATTTACCCATGCTTCCCAGCCCATTAATGCTAGAAGTCATTAAAAAAACAGGTCCTCAGTATAAAACGGTGAAAACTCAAATGCTTCGAAAAGATGTCTCTGAAATTGTCATCGCTACAGATGCAGGCCGTGAAGGGGAACTGGTTGCCCGCTGGATTATCGAAAAAGCTAGCATAAAAAAACCGATTAAACGCCTTTGGATTTCATCAGTAACAGACAAGGCCATTCGAGAAGGTTTTGAACATTTGAAAGATGGTAGAGCCTATGAATCCCTTTACGCTTCAGCGGCTTCAAGATCAGCGGCAGACTGGTATGTGGGCATGAATGCCACAAGAGCTCTCACCTGTAAATACAATGCTCAATTATCTTGCGGCAGAGTTCAAACCCCTACCTCGCCATGTTGGCAAACAGAGAGCAAGAAATTAAAAATTTTCAGCCTAAGCATTACTTTGGACTTAACGCTATAACAAAAGACCTAAAACTCACATGGTTTGACGCTAAAAGTAACAGTTCACAAACCTTTGACGCTAGCCGTATAGACGCTTTTCTAACCCAATTAAAAGGGCAATCAGGACAAATTACACAGATGGACAAATCCCTTAAAAAGACATATTCTCCAGCCCTTTATGACTTAACCGAGTTACAACGAGACGCCAATCACAGATATGGTTTTTCGGCAAAAGAAACCCTCAACATTATGCAAAAGCTCTATGAACAGCACAAAGTACTCACCTATCCCCGTACAGATTCCCGCTATCTTTCTGCGGACATTGTGGATACCCTGAAAGATCGGCTCAAAGCTTGCGGTGTTGGTCCTTACACAGCCCTTGCTTTTCGCATTTCTAAAGGGCCCATTAAGGCTGGTAAACACTTTGTAGACGATTCAAAAGTTTCAGATCACCACGCCTATCATTCCAACTGAAGAGCGGTTTTTGCTGAACAATTTAAATCCTGATGAACGCAAAATTTATGACTTAGTGGTCAAGCGCTTCTTAGCTGTTTTACTGCCACCATTTGAGTATGAACAAACCAGCATTGTGGCAAAAATCGGCAGTGAATCCTTCCGTGCCAAGGGCAAGCGAATCCTTCAAAACGGTTGGAAAGAAGCATATGAAAATATTTTTGAAGATGAGGACAATGAGGATGGGCTCAAAGAGCAGTTACTTCCTGCCCTTCAAAAAGGCGATACCTTAAATGTACAAAATTTAGCAAAAACGTCTGGCGTTACTGCACCACCGCCTCTTTTCACAGAGGGGACTTTGCTGACAGCAATGGAAAAGCCGGCTAAGTTTATGGCAGTTTCCAATCAGGAATATGCCAAAATTCTAGGTGAAACTGGGGGCATTGGTACTGTTGCTACAAGAGCAGATATTATAGAAAAACTATTAGGATCTTTCTTAATTGAAAAAAAGGGAAAAGCACTTCAAATCACTTCTAAAGGTAAGCAGTTGTTGTCTTTAGTCCCTGAAGATCTAAAATCTCCCGCTCTAACTGCCAATTGGGAAAAACAGTTAGAGCAGATTGCTAAAGGTAGCCTTTCTAAAGATATTTTTATTGGCAACATGATGCATTATGCTCAGTCTGTCGTCAACGAAATTAAGGGTTCAGAGGCAAAATTTAAGCATGATAATCTCACCAGAGAAAAATGCCCTGACTGTGGAAAATTTCTTCTTGAAGTCAGTGGCAAAAAAGGAAAAATGTTAGTCTGTCAGGACAGAGAATGTGGCTATCGAAAAGGTGTTTCAAGAGTTACAAATGCAAGATGTCCGAATTGTCATAAGAAAATGGAATTAAAAGGTCAAGGGGATCAGCAGATTTTTGTTTGCCCCTGCGGACACAAAGAAAAAATGGAAGCCTTTAAAAAGCGACGTGAAAACGCTGCTCCAAAGACTTCCATGCAGGATGTGAAAAAGTACTTAGCCGAGCAAAATAAGGATGTAGAAACCCTTTCACCATTGGCTGAAGCTCTTTCAAAACTTAAACTTTAGAATTCCATTTTTCTGACAGTAATACTTTCAAGGGCGTGCAGTTCTTTTTCCAAGTCCTTGACTTCATTCTCTTTTCCAGTAATAAATTCGAGAATAATTAGGCCTTTCGAGGCACACAAACCTTCTACGGTTGCTTCATGAACGCCCAAACGGGTCTTTATGATGCAGCCGTATTTTGTTAAAACCTCTTGGAGCTTAATGGCATCGTGTTCGCGATTCCCCACTTGAATCCCCATAATAATCATATGTATGACCTCCTTTTTGTTGACACTACTTATCTCAACTATACTTAAAATACCCTGATATTGTTCTGACAAACTAATAATTGACAAGTGTGTAAAATAAGCATAGGTTTAAAGTAATCTCATATACAAAAGGAGTTTTCTATGAACATTGGTATTATTGTCCATTCTCAAACAGGCAATACCCTTTCTGTCGCAGAAATAGTAAGTCAAAAGTTGCAAAACCGAGGGCACTCCGTTACGATTGAAAGCATTGTTCCAAGTGATGAAAGAGAAATCGATCCTACTAAAATTCAACTCGACCGTATACCCGATTTAATCCCTTACGAAGGCGTTATACTTGCTTGCCCTGTCCGAGGCTTTAATGTTTCTGGGGCTATGCTCGCTTATCTAAATGCCATCCCATCCCTAGAAAACAAGAAAACAGCTCTCTTTGTCACCCACCTTTTTCCCTTTGCTTGGATGGGAGGCATACCTACCATCAACAGAATGAAATCAATTTGCCAAGAGAAAAAAGGCAATATTGTGGGTACTGGCATCATTAATTGGAAAGGCTCCAATCGAGAAAGAAATATTGAGCAAATGGCTATAAAGCTTAGCGATAGTTTTTAAATATTATTTTATTCTGCTTGGCTTAAACTTTCTTGATGCAAATCATGGGAATCTTCTAAATGTCTCATCTCAACTAATAAGAATATTACAGTAACTATAAAGGCAGTTGCATCCGATATTGGACCTGCAAACCAAACCCCTTTTAGCCCGAAATAATGTGGTAAGATCAAGAGCATTGGGATTAAAACAATCACTTGTCTGAGCAAGCTAAGAAACATAGCTTTAGGGGCTTTCCCAACTGCTTGGAAGTAATTAGCACTTACAATTTGAGCGCCTAACAGTGGCATCATAGAAAGGAATACCTTCATGCCATAGCTAGCAACTTTTAGAAGCTCTGGGTCACTATTAAATATTTTAATCAAAGTGACCGTAAAGAATTGTGTTAGCACAAAGCCCACAAGGCAAATACTTGTTGCTGCCATAATGGCTAACTTTAGCGCTTCTTTTACGCGTTTGTATTCCTTAGCCCCATAGTTATACCCTATGATAGGCTGAGTCCCTTGATTGATTCCAAATATAGGCATTAAGAAGAAAATGACTATTGCGTTGATTACTGTCATTGCGCCAATAGCAATATCACCGCCATTTGTTTTAAGAGCATTGTTAGAAATTAAGGTAACAATACTTGCTGCAATTTGCATTGCAAATGGAGAAATACCAATTGCCATAATACTTCCAATTACCGAAAGTTCCAATTTCATATTCTTAGGATGGAATTTTAGACGACCATTGCCTTTCACAAAGTGACTCATGACCCATACCATAGAAACAAATTGTGAGAAGATCGTCGCCCAAGCCGCACCACTGATACCCATATGGCATCCGAATATTAAAATTGGATCCAGTATAATATTAATAAGGGCACCAATCAGCATGGTGTACATGGCTATTTTAGGGCTTCCTTCGGCACGGATAATATTGTTAATTCCGAAACCGACCCCTTGGAAAATTGCACCCATTAAAATAATAGTCAAGTACTGATCCGCATATTCAATGGTTGCCGAACTCGCACCTGCTAAATATAAGAGCGGTCTTTTATAAATAAAACCTAGAATAGTTACAATTGACATAATAAGAATCAACAGTGACACTGCATTGCCGAGAATTTTTTCTGCCTCATCCTTTTTACCCTGACCTAAACGTATAGAAATAATAGCTGCGCCACCTATGCCAACTAACATACCAAAAGCCATGAGAATTGTCATAAAGGGTAAATTAAGACCTATTCCCGTCATTGCCATTGGTCCAATCCAACCGATATACATTCTATCTACTACATTATATAGTGCATTAACCATCATCCCAATAATGGCTGGTATTGAAAACTTCATCAGTAGTTTTCCGACGCTCTCTGTTTTTAATTGATCACTACTTGTCATGTGTACCGCCTTTCTTAAACATTGCCTTTTTATAATTAGAAGCATTCTCAGAGAGCTTTTCAATAATGTGCTCCATCATTTTAAGCTCTTCTTCATTTAGGCCTTCAACCAATATGGTCTTCCATGCCTTGGAGTTCTTCTTGAGTTCTTTATGGCTGTCCCAACCCTTTTGAGTAAGAAAAACATGATTGACTCGCTTATCTCTCTCACTGGTGCTGCGAGTGACATATTTTTTCTCTTCCAGTTTTTGAATAGCTCTTGCAGTGCTAGCTTTGTCAATAGACAGGGCTCTGCTGATTTCGTCCTGTGAAGCACCATCGTGATTATACAAATAGAAGAGGAAGGTATGCTGACCACTGGACAGATCTGAGTTGTCTATCAAATTAGACTCCATATGCCATCTTCCAATTCTGTAAATTGTTGAGATAGAACGACCTAATTCAAAATTTAATTTTTTGTTTTGCTTTTGAGTGCGAATTTCCATATTTACCTCATTTAAAGGATTTAGCTCTAGGTATAGAGATTCAAAATCGACTTAGAACTATCATTTAAGCATTTTTTAGTTGCAAGCACAACAGTTGTGCACACAACTATATTAACGCTATTTAGTTGCAATGTCAACTAAACAGATGTTAAGAATTCGCAAAGAAAGCCGCCCAAACTGGACGGCTTTCACATTGAAATTTTAAGTTTTTAGAAACTACGAGAACTGCCGCCGCCGCTACCGCTCCCACCGCCGCCTCCAAAACCACCACCGCCTCCGCCGCCACGTCCGCCACCTCGGCTTAGTGCGTAGAAGAGAATGCGTGTGATTCTGCCTCTGTTAAAAATAAGGTCCAAAATAATGAGAATGACTACTATTACCCCAACAATAGGGTTCAGTTCAGAATCCTCATTGTCTTTTATACTGGCATTATAGTAGGGACTAGGGTCAACATCACTAGGAACAGTGAGCTGGTATTCTTCATAAATCACCTCAGTGATTTTAGTAAAACCGCCTAGCATACCTGTGTCAAAGTCATTGTTTTTGAAATAGGGAATCATGTACTCATCTTGAATACGACCGGTTTTACCGTCGTTGAGTGGACCTTCAAGTCCGGTTCCTACTTCAATACGCATTTGCCGCTCATCTAATGCTAGGAGTAAGAGCACCCCATTATCCAGCTTCGCATCCCCAATGCCCCACTTATTTATCAAAGCAATACTATATTCTTCAAGGACGTATCCTTCTAAGGAAGGAACTGTAACCACGACCACTTGAGCCTTTGTGGCCTTATAAAGGGCCACTGCCTGACTTTGTATTTGGGCTTCTGTGGTTTCACTTAACTGATTGGCGTAGTCGTTGACAAAAAATTCTTTGGTCGGTTCTGGCAAGGCCTTTTCAAGAGCAGTTTCTGCAAAAGTGGGTTTCATAAGCCCACTTGAGAAGCACAGGGCTATAACAAAAATTGCCAGCACGTGCCTAGTTATTTTTCTCATAAATGTCCCCCTTCATTATTTTTAAGAGAAGGTTGTCCATTAATTGCCAAAGTTAACGGCTGGTGCTTCTGTTGCACCTTCTTCGGCTTCAAAATATTCTACTTTTTCAAAACCAAGCATACCTGCAAAAATAACAGTTGGGAAGGTCTTTACTTTTTTGTTATAAGAATTGGCTATTTCATTATAGCCTGTTCTTGCTACAGCTATTCGATTTTCCGTTCCTGCAAGTTCATCAGAAAGCTGGCGGAAGTTTGCATCCGATTTAAGTTCTGGGTAAGCTTCTGCAATGGCTAACAATCGAGATAATGCCCCTGACAATTCCCCATCTGCTGCAGCTTTATCACCGACTGTGGTTGACCCTGCTAATTTGGCACGAGCTTCAGAAACACCTAAGAAAACATCTTTCTCTTGAGCAGCATAACCTTTTACAGTTTCCACTAAGTTAGGAATTAAATCGTTACGTCTTTGAAGTTGGTTGTCAATTTGACTAATGGCCACTTTTACATTTTCACTGTCTTTCACTAACCCGTTATAAGTAGAAACCAAATATCCTCCCAGACCCAATATCATCACTGCAATAATAATTAAAGCCATAAAACCTTTTTTCATTGTTTACACTCCTATCAGTTTTGTTCACTTATTAGTCACTATATTATTGACTTATAGCCATTATACCCTGAAATTATTAATTTTCCATTAATGAAGCATAAACCATTTCTTATTAATGAAAACTCACGGTTGATGTCTTTTTTATAAATTTTAAGCTCAATGAACTAAAATCAAAAAAACGAATTAATTCTATGATACATATATTGTCTGGTCAATTGCGAAGTCACGTTTCCTTGTATTTTATAATAGTTACATTTTTCTTTTCGAATGGGACAATACTTCCAGAATCAAGCACGTTACAATTAAACTCTGAACGCATACAATATATCTCTATGCAAATACGGAATATTACAAGAAATATTTTCAAGTGCTAAAAGCAGTTTGACTCACAACACCACAGACAACTTCATAACAACAGTAAAATCTCATGTAATTACCCTATTTAAGCCAGCATACCAAATTATAAACGCTTGAGGAAATTAGCTCAAATTTTTAAACAAGCGCTTCTTAAGGACTTACTATTCGCCTGAAACATTTCATAGTGTGTGATGAAACCCATTTATATTTTATATGATAAATCTTAAAAATTTTGAAAACAGATAGTATATAACACCTTCAGACTAGTCTATGCATATAAAAGAGCGTATCGAATTTTACTCGATACGCTCTTTCTGTTTATTTAATTCAATCTAACCCTTACATGATGTGAAAAATAAGAAGATACATGTACTTATATAAGCATAACAAATATTTACTATTAACTAATTAATGAACTTACAATAGACATTCCCTGTATTTCCACCAGGAAGTACAAACTTAAAGCTTTGATTAGATGGTACAGTGAGATCAACATATCCAGGGTTATCTGATATATGAATGCTCTTCCAGATTGACCCATCATAGATAGCGTAGTCTTGATATGTGGTGCCATTTGCATGGACACTAGTCCAATCAGGAGTAATGCGTAGCTTTTTTCCACTCGCATTTTTCAGTGTTATAAAATAGCACATTCCGTAATTCCCCATTAATTGAGGACGACTATTTGGCAGATAGTATTGTGGATTTTCATACTCATTTAAGTTAGAAACCGCTTGTTTTGTTGGAACCACTAAATTTATATAAAAAGCTTTGTTTTTGTTTGTTTCAAGTGTGTAGTCATATGTAGCAGTTCTTGCGTCAGACAAATAAGCTGCTGTTGTTTGAGTTTGACCATTTCCAGTTACTTGTGGTACACTAATTGCATTATTTGCATCTAAAGTTGGATTGACCACCTTATCGTCAGTTTTAACAAACGCAATTTTACAATACATATTACTAGATAATGGTTTAAATAACACTTTTCCAACAGCATACTGTCCGTGACTTACTAGTGTACTACATATAAAAACAGTCTTGTTTGCTGGTACTGAAATATCCTGGTAACCCGGAGATGCCTTCCAATATGTAGTTTCTACTGAAGCACCAAGGGGCCTATAATAAGTACCACTATTTGCATTATTATTATTAAATACTCGAATCATTTGTGCGGTACTATTTGTATTACAAATCAGAACACCTATCCTTAACCTGTAATTAGCGTAATTCTTATGACTAAACTCTGCATCATAATTTGTATTCGCAACTAAAGCCTGACTTATAGTATAACCGCCAGTAACTGAAGGACCTAAATGCTCGGGTAATAGATACTCAGGATTGTTAGAATAAATATACCTGTTACTACTCGCTTGTGAAAAAGTCAAACGATCATTTACCTGATCTGCACCAGCAAATGCCATGGACATGAAACTGGTTAGAAACATTACAACTATGACCTTTGATAAAATCTTACTTGCTCTCATCAAATCCCTCCAAAATAATTTATTTTATACATTTTATACCATCGTACTACAATAATTTATTTATATCAATATATATTTTTCATTTTATTGCTATTATATGTAATAATTCCATGTAATTGTTTTAATTCTGTAGCTAGTCGCTCAGATGTTTTCTCACCTATTTCATTGAAAAATATTAGAGCTTGTAAATTAAATAAGTTCTTCAAATTTGATATTGCATTTATCCGCTTTAATGGACTCACAATATCTTGAAAAAGACTGCTACGACATTTTAGAAGAAAGCGATGCGGACATCGTCTTAATCATGTACAATGACGGGAACATCTTTGATCCTATGTACGGCTTTGACAAGTCACTCACTAAATAAATCATTCATTAAAGCTTCTACGGAAGCTTTTCTTTTTTCTGTTTCATCTTCTAAAACGCTGACAATCTGTCCATTTTCTATTTGGACCACGTCGCCTTCTTTCGCAGTAACAGAGCCCTTTTCAACCTGAATGACCTCTTCACTTTCTAACTCAACAATGTAGTAATTTCCTTCAATTCTATCAATATAACCTTTCATCACAATACTCCTTTTCTCGTTTGATTATTACTTATACTCTCAATAAATTTAAGGGCTATGGTCGGTATCGGTCGGTTTTTGGGCCATAAAACTAAGGTTTGTGTTTCTAAGGCTTTGGCTTGAATAACTTTACTGACAAAGGGCGTAGAAACCATTTGAAGCCAGTCCTCTTGAACGATGGCAGTGCCTATTCCTGTACCCGCTAATAGAAGCAAAGATCGGGTATCCTCTACACTTGCAATCAATGTAGGTTCAAATCCCTCTTCCAAACAGGCTTTTTTAATAACCTCTGCATAGCGGTTGAGAACAATCAATTTCTCATCTTTCAAGTCAATCCAAGTGAGTTCCTTTTTCACTGATTCCCACTTAGGGTTTGCTGTTTTCGCCGCTACCATAGGATGTCTGGCAAAATACATTTGATGATAATGAACTGCCTCTACAGGACTTCTGACAATCCCTAAGTCTATGAGACCATGTTCCAATCTTTCGATAACTTCAATAGAACTGCCTTCATTACATTGAAAGACAACTTGGGGATAGGACTGATAAAAGGCCGCAATTAAATCAGGCAACAATATTTCCATTTCAGAGCCAATGGTCCCAATTCTGATAACACCACTTTTCCCAGATTGAATTTCATGCATTTCATTAAGGATGGTGTCCATCAAACTTAAAATTTGCTCTGCTCTATAGGCCAATTGCTTTCCGGCTTCCGTTACAACGAAGTGACGTGTGGTTCGCTCAATCAAAGATACGTTAAGTTCTTCTTCTAGTTGCTTGAGCTGACGACTGAGGGCAGGCTGTGCCAAATGAAGCTGTTCTGCCGCCTTGGAAATACTTTGGTGCTCAACAATGGTTTTAAAATACTGGAGTTGTTTAACGTCCATAAGCACCTCGATTTATAATTATTTATTATATATATTATCATTAATTGGTATTTTTATTATATTTATTTTTCTGTTATACCTAAATTAGGACATTTATTTAAGGAGGTACCATATGGTCGTATCTGTTGTATTATTGTTCATCATCATGATAACAGGGACCCTTTTTCACTGGCCAATGTATGCAACCCTTTTCATTGGTATTCTACCATTTTTTATAAACGCTTTGAAAATAGGAAACACATTTCATCAACTGATTAACTTTTCAAAATTCGGGTTATTGAGTTTGAGAAAAACTTATTTGCTCCTTATACTCATTGGAGGAACCACAGCGCTGTGGAACGACACTGGGACACTCAAAGCCATCGTCGACCTGTGTCGTATCTCTATCAGCCCTCATAACTTCCTACTCATGACTTTTCTTGTTACATGGTTAGTCACCCTGCTTCTAGGGTCCGCACTTGGGACAGCCGGCACTATTGGGGTTCTCTTTATCAATATTGCTGCTAGTGCCAATTACTCATTTGCCATGACTGGCGGCGCCATAGTAAGCGCTATTTATATAGGCGAACGGACCTCCCCCGTCAGTACCTGTGCTAACTTAGTGGCAGATGTTTGCCACGTAACCGTGTTTGACTATATTCGAAGCAATTTTAAAAAAATTCTTCCCATAGTAGCATTCGTCACTGTCTTATACGGCATTCTTTCAATTATTTTTCCAATATCTTTAGACCATAAGAGCATTTCTCTCATCTCAACTTGGTCCATAAATGAAATCTTCCTCGCCCTTTTGCCCATAGCTTTTTTATTGGCAGTTACGCTTCTTCGAAAAAACGTTGTTCTCGCACTCCTTTCCAGCATGGGCATTTCTGTACTAACGGTTTTATTATTTAAAGACATATCTCTGTCAAAACTGATTTACCATTTGATCTTCGGTGCGAGTACCTCTATAAACGGCATTGTCATTAGCGGCAAAGGTATGATTGGCATGTATCCCACTATTCTTGTAGTGATGATGTCGGCAATATACGGCGGTTTATTTGAGGGTAGTGGTATATTTGACCCTTTAAAATCTAAACTTGTTGCGTTTGCTCATCGCCGCAGTTTATATTTGGCCACAGTAGCAGCTAGTATTTTAGGCGGTGCCATTGGCTGCAGCCAGACATTTTCTGTTTATTTTCACATATCACATCCTCCATCAGACCTACGAAAAAGATAGGACAAGTTCTATAGAACTGTCTAACCATCTTGCAGATACTTCTGTCCTGTTACCCGCTCTTATTCCTTGGAATATTGCCGCTTCAGTGCCTGCATTACTACTTGGCACGGGTTATGCCTTCATGCCGTTTGCCTTCCTCGTTTACTTTCCAGCACTGGTGGGGCTCCTTGGCACACAAGTAACCCTCAATAAGTTACTTGTGCTAATCCCGTCAAATAGAAAAGCCTCACAGAAGAATCTGCAAGGCTGATTTCAAATTTGATTTAATTTTAGTAGTGCATACCATTATCATAATAAGCGAGAGGGTCAAGGGGTTTGAAAACCACCATGGTTTCATCATATCCCAATGCCGTTAAGGCCTCGTGAATCATTTGAGCAACAAGGTCTCTCGTTTCCTGACCTCTTTCAAACCAGTGAACTTCAACCATTGGTGTAGCTTGCACCTTATTGCCGCCAAAGTAAAAAGTTGTCTTCACATGTTCTAAAGTAAAATAATCCTCCGGACAATTTAAAACAAAAGCAAGGGCTTCTGGCATATTATCCGATAACTTCTGTACATGCTCTTCTTCTACTGCTCTAAATCTTAAATGGGGCATAATTCCTCCACTAATAGCTACTTAAGCATTTTTAAAATTTGTTCTCTGTAATTGATAACCCTTGTCAAATGTGTTGATTTGTAATTGCCACTTGCTACTGCTGCTGGACCTTTGTTGTAAGCTGAAATAGCTTTCTCCATGCTTCCAAAACGGTCGTACTGTGCTTTTACATAACCAACACCTGCTTTAATACTTTTTTCAGGCGTCAATAGGTCAGATTTTGTAAGACCCATTCGCTTGCCAGTAGAAACCATAATTTGCATTAAGCCTACTGCACCACTGCCTTGAAGATCGTATTCAAAGTGGCTTTCTTGCCAAATCATTGCTAAAATCCATGTTTCGTCTATACCTTGCGCACGGCTTTCTTTTACAACTGAGCGGACAATACGTTCAGCATATTCATTTGACAAAGAGGGATTCGCTTTTTTAACAATTGCGATTAATTTATCAATATATGCTTCAAAATTCTGTGCCGCCGAAGCTGCCTCTGCTTTATCATTGGCCTTTTCTACCGACGCTAAAACAGCTTTTTTTGAGAGGCTGCTGATGTGCAAATCGCCAGCTTCATCGAATGATACATAAATGTCCAGTTGTTTGAGAACACCTAAGGTCAATGGCACATAAAACAAATCGTTACAACTAATTACAGGGTAGTTACCTATATCAAGTCCCTTATTTCCAATCTTAACAACAACTTCTTGGACTTGAGCCTTTTGTTTAGCGGCTGGGTTTTCATTACCTTTTGGTAAATTAACTTGGTCGTTTGATGGCATTGGACTCAATACGATTGCGTCATCATTTTCGTCGATGACAAGAGCAAAACCAATAGCGTTTATTGCGTTCGAGGCTAATGGGAAGTACAAGACGTCTTTGTGATAAACGAAGGGGCATTCAAGCTCCCCGTTATTGTATACCTTATTATCAAAATAAATCTTATTGTCGCTAACTCTCACGTCTACTTCTACCAGCCCGCTATCAGCAAAAGCTGATATCTGAGACATCATCATAATGATTAAAACAATGATGCTAATCCAACGGGTTTTAGTCATTTAATCACTCCTTTTTTTAAGATATGGCTATTCTACCACAGTTGTGAAGGTGTTTAAAAGTTAAATTTTGTAAATTACCACCCATCTGACAACTTGTAATTGTGTGTCTAGTTGCTACAACTTGCTTTCAGCAGGCGAAAATTTTTTATTTTTTTTTGAAAATAAATTTGTTTAAAAAGGATTTTTGATATTTTCTAAGTCAATTATCCCGTGTTTTTGTATATTACATACAAAAGAATTGCCTTTCATTCCCTATTTATTCTTTGTATAATAGTATAAGTATTTAAATGAAAGGATTTTACTATGAATTTTCTAAATATGCCCAAAATTGAACTTCATTGCCATTTAGATGGTAGTATTCGCCCTTCCACTCTATTTGAATTGGCTGTAAGTCTTGGAATTACTAACAAGACAACACTTGAGTCCTTTAGCCCACTGATTCGGGTTTCAAATGACTGCAGCTCATTAGTTGATTACTTAAAATGCTTTGACATGCCTATTGAGGTCATGCAAAGGAAAGAATCCCTTCGGAGAATTGCTAGAGAACTCATAGAAGATGTAGCAAAAACCAATGTGAAGTATATTGAGGTTCGGTTTGCACCCCATTTACACACAAACAAAGGACTTACCTTTGAACAGGTTATCTCAAGTGTCCTCGAGGGTCTTGAAGAAGGAAAAACCTTAACAGGGACCCGATATAACCTAATTCTCTGTTGTATGAGGCATATGCCCTTATCCACCTCAATGGAAGTGGTTGAACTGGGTCTTCCTTTTCTTGGTAACGGCGTTGTAGCCATTGACCTAGCCGGAGATGAAGCTCATTTCCCGCCCAATATTCACGCAGCCGCGTTTCAGAAAGCCAAAGCTCTAGGCTATCACATTACCGTTCACGCGGGAGAAACAGGAAATGCACAAAATGTCCTTGATGCCATTGAAAATCTATGCGCCGAGCGAATCGGACACGGTCTTGCTATCAAAGATGAACCTCATGCCTACGCTTTCGTAAAAAAGAATCAAACCCCTTTAGAAATGTGCCCTACTTCTAATGTCCAGACCCAAGGTGTAAAACACTTCTCAGAACACCCAATTATGGCTTTTTTGAAAGATGGCATTCACACAACGATCAACACGGATAATATGACTGTCTCTGGAATTACTCTTGAGACTGAATGTTTTTGCCTCTCAGAAGATTTAGATGCTCAAACTGAGGACATTTGGTTCTTATATAAAAACGCCTTAGAAGCCAGTTTCGCAAGCGAGGAAGACAAAGCATACTTACGCACCTTAATAACCGATTGATTTTCGGTGTCAAATTGCAAATAAAAAGCGTCTGTTAGTGAGATGGAAATAAGTTTCCACCCCTAACAGACGCTTCTATTTTGCCACTTTTACTATGCGCTTTTATTTTTCCTTCTATAATAATATCCCTAAAAAGCATTTCTATTTTTTCTTAAAATATTTATCGATAGCCTTTTGATAATCCATGGCTTCTTTTTCCAAACCTTGCTTAGCAATTAGGTTGGCATAATGTCTGAGTACTGGCTCTAGAGTCTCCTTTGGAAGAATATAGGTATAGCCAAAATCATCTTTGGAAGCTTGATCTAAATCTTTAAAATTGTCTTGGAATAAGGTTAGCAAGTCTTTTCCATAATGATTTTCAAAGTAATAGTTCAAGCTCCATTCCAAATAGCATACCGCTGTGTGGACATCCTTCTCTTTTTCCTTTTCAGAGGCCTTTTTATCAGAAACCGAGACCATCAAATTAGCCGTATCAAATAAAGGTTCTTCGTAGCCCATAGGATACATAGATTCATCAGGTAGCTCTATGGCTTCATCTATTTTGCCATCCGCTAAAAGTTCTGCCATTTTCCCATAGTAATTTAAAGAAGAATCTTGCCAGCCTCGCATGTATAACTTAAGCTTCTCGTTATCTAATCTAAAAAAATAACATTCTTCAAAAGTCGAAAAGGGACGTTGAGAGACCAAAGCCCATTCCTTTTTGTTGGTGAGAAGATAGGTCTTGGGAAGATTGACAAAATAAGCGGCCAAATGCTCACCGACAATGGCATACTTGCCCTCTTTACCTTTTTTTAAAATACCAAAGAGCGTATTCGGATTGTCCTTTTCATCTTTCATAACCGCTAAAAAATAGGCGCTTTCATCTTCATCAGTGAACAATTTTAAATCCATTGTCTCTAAATTTAACCCATGAGAATTGACTTCGTCGTCATCGGCTAAAAATTGTCTTATTTGCTGCTCCAATGCATTATCTTCTTCATCTTCAATAAACAACTCATCTATTTCAACATAATCTTTCAATTCGTTTGTTAGGGCTACAGCAGATTGGGTAAACTCTTCCTGTATGACATGATTAGAATCACTTCGCTCAATGGTTCTTACACCTTGACACCCAGTCAAAGTTAGGCTGATTACAGCAATTGACGCAATGAGGAAAAACACTTGGTGGGCCTTAATATATATGTAAATTTTCAATTATCTCATCTCCAATATTTCTTGATTCTATTATATGACATGGAACACTTTAATTGTAATCCTTTTATGGAATTTAATGCTTTTGTAACCATTGATTTTTCAAACAATTTTGAATTATAAATGTTTTCGTTCTATCCTTATTTGGATTAATTACAACTAGATATTGCTATCAAACATCGTTATAATAGTCTATAAGAAATATATTGCTAAATAAATATCAAAGGCCATCGTGCCATACATTATTTAAAGGAGTGTGCCGTATGAATTGCAAGTTTCCAATATCCAACAAAGTTCACTGGATTGGTGTCAACGACCGCGATACCACATTATTTGAAAACTATTGGCCTTTAGAAAAAGGGGTTAGCTATAACTCTTACATTATCAACGACGAAAAAATCGCTATCATGGATACGGTCAAATTCAATAAAACCGACGAATATTTATGCAAAATTAAGGAAATCATCGGCGATCGCAAAGTAGATTACTTAGTGGTTCATCACATGGAGCCTGACCATTCAAGTTCTATGAAGGCTTTGATTACCGAATATCCAGATATGAAAATTGTCGGCAACAAGAAAACTTTTGAATTCATGAGAGGTTTTTACGACATTACTGAAAATTACTTTGAAGTTGCTGAAGGTTCAGAAATTGACCTTGGACACCATAAACTTAAATTCTTTATGACCCCTATGATTCACTGGCCAGAAACCATGATGTCTTTTGAACAAACTGATGGCATTCTCTTCTCAATGGACGCTTTTGGTGGTTTTGGTGCCCTTGACGGCACTCTCTTTGACGATCAAGTGAACCTAGAATTCTATGAAGATGAGATTCGAAGATATTACTCTAACATCGTTGCTAAATATAGCCCGATTGTACAAGGCGCACTGAAAAAACTTGGTGCTCTCGACATAAAAATTATTTGCCCTACTCACGGACCTGTTTGGAGAGATAACCCAGCCACTATCGTTAACTTCTATGACAAATGGAGTCGTTACGAAGCTGAAGAAGGTGTTGTTATTGTTTATGGTACGATGTACGGCAATACAGCTAAAATGGCGGATTACGTTGCTCGCGTCATTGCAGAAAATGGCGTTAAAAACGTACGCGTCTACGACGCTTCAAAAACGCACGTGTCTCACATCCTCAATGACATTTGGCGTTTCAAAGGTGTTATTTTAGGTTCTTGTGCTTATAACACATATGTCTTCCCAGCAATGGACAACGTTCTCAGCGCTCTTGAACATACAGGTCTAAAAAACAGATACCTCGGTGTATTTGGTAACAAAGGCTGGAGCGGTGGTGGCGTTAAAGGCATCAACGAATTTGCTGAAAAAGTGAAATGGGAACGTGTTGGAGATTCTATTGAAGCAACTTTTAGTGCAAAAGATGCAGAGTTTGCTGCCCTCGAAGCTCTAGGAAAATCTATGGCTGAAATGGTAATAAGCAATCCTAAATAGATATTATTATTCACATAGGAGCTGATGACATGAATAAAATTGAAATTGATCAATTTTGTCAAATCAGCTATGCAGGGAGCTTGTCTTCTTCTCCAGAAGAAGACAAGCTCTGTTTTATAAAGAGCATAGCCAATCTTGACGCCAATAAATATGAATCAAATCTTTGGTTATACGAAAAAGAAAAAAGCTTCAGACAGTTGACCTATGGTAAGTCCGATAAAAAACCAATCTGGCTGGACAATGAAACCCTTGCCTTCTTTTCCAATCGAAACACAGAGGATAAAGATGATAAAACACGTATTTATTCCATTGCCGTAAATGGCGGAGAAGCCTCTTTGCTACTTGAAACTTGTCACGAAATTTCTAGTTTTGACGTCTTAGACCCGACCCATTGGTTAGTTCATTTTACCTATCACCCTGACCGTTTTGAACTTCAGCAACAACAGGACCATAAAGGCCTTAAAGAGTATAAAGAGTCCGTTGAGGGATGGTCAGAATTTGATGAAATTCCTTTTTGGTCAAACGGTGAAGGTCATACCAGCAAACAAAGAAATGCCCTTGGCATACTGGATTTGGAAAGCAAAAAGATTGAGCTCCTTACAGATCAACTGACCGATGTCTACCAGTATGATCTTCATCCAAACAAACAGGAAGTTGTCTATATTTACAATTGTTTCAAAAATGTTATGAGCATCTACAACAGTATTGGCCTCATCGATCTTAAAACCAAAGAAAAGAAAGAAATCAACCACAATGACGCCTTCATGCACGAACGTTGCCAATTTGATCCAAGTGGTCAAATTATCATGTTGGGTACCAACGGAAATATTTGTGGCCTTAATGAAAACTCTTATTTTTACAAGATTGACTCTTTAAGCCATCAAGTTGAAATGCTCAGCAAACACCTTGATGCTTCAACTGGTTCCTCAATTGGCTCAGACGTGGCTTATGGTGCAGGTGACGACAGCGATTGGCTTTTCACAGACAAAGGGATGATTTTTTCAAGCACCCAGGGTCATAATTGCAATCTATACTTACTAAACCACGAAGGTCTCGTATCTGAAATCACTCAAGTTGAAGGCAGTGTATACAACTATGCTAAAATGGGAGATTCCATTATTTTTAATGGTCTTTTGGATCATAAACCTATGGAAATTTTTAATTTTACCATTAACGGTATCCAAAAACTTTCTGACTTTAATGGTGGCTATGGGGAAACTATCTTCCTTTCGGTTCCTGAACCCTTAAATTATATAAATAATGAAGGCGTTGAAATAGAAGGTTGGGTTATTAAGCCAAAAGACTTTAATTCTAAGAGAAGATACCCTGCCATACTGGATATTCACGGGGGTCCAAAAACGGCTTATAGCAGCGTCTACTTCCATGAAATGCAGTACTGGGCTTCTGAGGGCTTTGTGGTTATCTACTGTAACCCCCGAGGCAGTGACGGCAAAGGAAATGCTTTTTCCGATATTCGTGGAAAATACGGTACCATTGACTATACAGATCTTATGGGGTTTGTAGACCACGCATTAGAACAATGTCCTTGGATTAACCACGAACAATTAGGGGTTACAGGCGGATCTTATGGTGGCTTTATGACCAATTGGATTGTAGGACACACTCAACGTTTTAAGGCTGCTGCCACTCAGCGCTCCATTGCAAACTGGGTCACCGAATACAGTGTAACAGATATTGGTTATTATTTTGTTAAGGACCAAATTGGCGCTACCCCTTGGGAAAACATAGAGAAACTATGGGACGATTCCCCTTTGAAATACGCCGACCAAATCAAGACGCCTTTGTTGATTCTTCACTCTGAGGAAGATTATAGATGCTGGCTGTCTGAAGGACTTCAAATGTTTACCGCCTTGAAAGTTAATCAGGTTCCATCAAAAATGGTCATGTTCTATGGTGAAAATCATGAGCTTAGTCGAAGCGGCAAACCTAAGAACCGAGTCAAGCGACTTAAGGAAATCACAACTTGGATGAAAAACCATCTCCAAACGAAAATCGACGATTAGCAACCTTTCATTAAAAAGGGCATCACTCAAAAGATTTTATCTTAGAGTGATGCCCTTACTTCGTTGTCCTGTGGCCTTAATTTGTTCTTAAGGCTTCCTCTTCTAAACTTAATCTAATCCACTTATAGATGAATCTCATCGGCTTCTAATCTTCGTCATCTTGATTCTTTTCGTCTTCTTCTTTATCATGATCTTTTTCAAGCATAGCACTCACAAGATCAGGCACAAAGGTTTGATCAGTAATTGGAGGTCTGACGTACCCATAGTTTACCTGTTTTGGTGGCAATGTTATTTTAGCCATTTCTACTTCTTTATAGTCAAATTGGCTTAAAAAATGACCAATACAGTTGATACGGGCATGTCGCTTAATATCAGCATCTACAACAAACCAAGGCGCTTGCTTAATATCTGTGTGACCAAACATGGCATCTTTTGCCATGGAATACTCTACCCACTTGGTTCGAGATTCTAAGTCCATCGGACTAATTTTCCAACGTTTTGTTGGGTCATTGATGCGCTCTTGGAAACGTTTTTCCTGCTCATCATCGCTGACAGAGAACCAATATTTGATTAAGACTATGCCCGACCGAACCAACATACGTTCAAACTCAGGACAGCTGCGCATAAATTCTTGATATTCTTCATCAGAACAAAAACCCATAACATGTTCTACACCTGCTCGGTTATACCAGCTTCTATCAAATAGGACCATTTCACCTTTTGAAGGCAAATGGGGTACATAGCGCTGGAAATACCATTGACCTTTTTCACGATCTGTTGGCGTCCCTAAAGCCACCACGCGACAAACCCGAGGGTTGAGCGGTTGAGTAATGGTTTTAATGATACCACCCTTACCAGCTGCGTCTCTTCCCTCAAATATAACCACAACTCTTAGGCCTTGCTGCTTTACCCATTCTTGAAGCTTGACCAACTCGATGTTATATTTCTCAACTATTTTTTCGTATTTTTTTTTGCTGAGTTTAGCCGTTTTTTCTTTTGACATAAAAATCCCCCCTCTAGTGTTATATGGTTTTTTACCCAATATAACAACCTTCAAGCGGGGGGATTTATACAATTTCAACGGTTATATTTAAACTGCGCCGAGCATTGAACTATTTCATTCTTTTTAAGACTTCAACTAAGAAGTTAAATGTACGTTCTGTAGAAGAAATGCTTAATTTTTCCTCTGGTGTATGAACATCATATAAGTTAGGCCCAATAGATACCATATCGATGTTACCAACTTTTTCAGTTAACAAACCACATTCAAGACCAGCATGTATAGCATCTACATGCATTTCATCACCTGTCATTTCCTTATAAACTTTGCCCATTAAATCTCTGATAGGTGATTCCAATTGGAACGCCCATTCAGGATAATCAGCTACCAATTCAGATTTAGCGCCGCACATTTGAGCTGCAATTCTAATTCTTTCATTGATTTCTTCCTTCAAGCTCTTCACACTGCTTCTTACAGCATTGTTCATGTGAATCGCATCTGCTTTCGTTTCCAAAACCCCAATGTTATTTGAGCTTTCTACAAGACCAGGAATAACATGGTTCATTGTTTGAACACCATTAGGGAGCATTCTAAGGAAGTTTGCAAAATTGCTGAGGGTTTTAGCAGAGAAAACTTGTTCAGGTTTTTCAGCTGTTACCACTTCAAAGAAAATGCCTGGGTCTGGTGCTGCAAATTCATTTTGGAACATAACTTCCATTTCTTTAATCTTTGCGTTTACTGCTGCTTCATCAGCTTTATTAAAACCAATAGTAGCTGAACAGAATTTTGTAATGGCGTTCATTTTTTCACCACCATTGACGGCAGTTGCTTCAACATTTAGACATTCAAGTGCTTTAAGCACTCTCGCCATTAATTTAATAGCATTGGCTCTGTTCTTTATGATTTCCATACCTGAGTGACCACCAAGTAGACCTTTGATTGTCAATTTCACATATGTATCTTTTGTAGCCTTTTCCCATGCGATTGGCATTGTCACAATATTATTAACCCCACCTGCACATGAAGCTAACATAACGCCTTCTTCTTCAGAGTCGATGTTGATTAAAGTTTTTCCAGAAATATTAGCTGGAATCAAAGCGCCTGCTCCGTCCATACCTGTTTCTTCAGCAACCGTTACCAAAACTTCTAAAGCTGGATGTTGAAGGTCATCTGAATCTAAAATAGCAAGAGACATGGCAACAGCAATACCATTGTCTGCACCAAGCGTTGTCTCTTTTGCTTTTAAGAAGTCACCATCCACCCATAATTCGATTGGGTCTTTTGAGAAGTCGTGAGTCGAGCCTTCTCTTTTTACACAAACCATGTCCATGTGACCTTGAAGGATTACAGGCGCAATGTGCTCGTAACCAGGTGTCGCAGGTTTTTTGATAATAACATTCATACAAGGCTCTTGAATCGTTTCAAGATTTCTATCTTTGCCAAATTTCGTCAAATAATCGCTGATGCGTTTTTCGTCATCTGATCCTCTAGGGATTTGCGAAAGTTCATTGAAATACTTGAAGACTTTTGATGGCTTAAGTTCATTAATCATTGTCATAAAAATCAGCTCCTTTGAATCTATTGTAACTCTATTTTATAAAAAAAACTGATCTATGACTGTTACAATTTCTTCGCATTTACCGAAAAGAAAATTTTACACTTGGAAATCTTCTAAAGAATTATTAATAAGACTGCAAACTCCATCTATTCTAACTATTCAAAATATTATTCCAAGCACAGCATTGCCGCTCCAATAATACCAGCGTCATTACCCATCTGTGCAAACGTCAAGTCAAAGGAAGGAGCTGCCTTAAATACCCTATGTTTTTCCAACTCCAGTGATAGTGCCTCCATTAGAAAGTCTCCCGTCTTGGCTACGCCACCGCCAAGGGCCACAATATCTGGGTCAATGAATACAACGGAGTTGATAATGCCTACGGCCAAATAATGAACCATTCTATCAAAAGTTTCTTTGCAAACAGGATCTTCAGCTTTAGCACCATCCATGACATGTTTTGCCATAATAGCTTCAGGTTCAATTCCTAAACTTTCCAGCCAAGGTGATTTTCTGCCCTGACTTAATAATTTTTGAGTGTATTTAATAATGGCTGTCGCAGAAGAAAAGGTTTCAAGACAACCCTTTCGACCACAGTTGCAAACATAGTCATTTTCTCCTACTACCATATGTCCTATTTCCGAGCCCACCCCATGAGAACCACTAAATAGCTTGCCATTAATAATAAATCCGCCACCGATACCTGTGCCAATAGTAAATAGGACGCCGTTAGTACACCCTTTTAAGGCGCCTAAGCTATGCTCGGCGACCGCCGCAACAGAAGCATCATTACTAATATGAACTGGCACGTCAAAGTGAGTTTGCAGGTCCGATCTTAAATCGTGAGGGGTTTTCCAATACAAATTGACGCATTCATAGACTATGCCCGTGTGGTCATCTGCCAATCCTGGAACGCCAATACCGATGCCCTCCAGTTGTGCTTCAGGCTCTATCTTCTCAGTCAAATATTTACAGACCCTCACTATATTTTCAACAACCTTCTCATAGCCCAGTTCCGCTTCTGTCGCCACACTGTAGCTGTGAAGCATCTTTCCCCCGCGGTCTGTAAGTCCACCTGCAACGTTGGTACCACCTAAATCTATTCCAATATACATGAACTCTATGCCTCCATTAAAAATTGAATTAATCGCTCAAAATCCTTTTCCATATTTTGAATATAAAGACTTCCACCCTTCAAGTTCCTTTCACTACCAACGGCTACAACCTTCATTCCGCCTGCAATACCAGCCTCAATGCCAGCCTGAGCGTCTTCAAAAACAATGCATACTTCAGGTGACAGCCCAAGGCGAGACGCCCCAAGTAAAAAAACCTCAGGGTCAGGTTTAGCCGACGAAACATCATTTCCATCTACAATAGCATCAAAGTATTGACTTAAGCCTGTCCGCTCCATAATCATAGGGGCATTTTTGCTTGCCGAACCCAATGCCGTTTTAATACCAAGTTGTCTAATATGTTTAAGAAATTCCGAAACGCCTGACAAAACCTCAGTCTCGTCCATTTTCATAACATATTCTTTATACCATTCGTTCTTTTTGTCAGCAAGAGTAATCTTTTGACTTTCGTCTAAAGTAACTTGCCCTATTTCTAAAATAATATCCAAAGAGCGCATACGACTTACCCCTTTCAGTCGCTCGTTATCCTCTTCTGTAAAGGTAATACCAATCTCTTCAGCTAGTCGTTTCCATGCCAGATAATGATATTTTGCTGTATCTACCAAAACTCCATCTAAATCAAATAAGCAGCCTTTAATCATACACGTCTCCTTTTCAACCAAGAAAGTTACCTTCTCACTTATATTTAGCGTTTTCTATACTGATAACCATTTTAAAGATTTTAAAACTTCTCATGAAAGTTCCGTTGGATTCGTTTAATTTTAGAGAATAAGTGGTATACACCTTTAAAAGGAGTTGGTGATGCATTGAAAAATCTCGTAAAGCTAGATGAATGGAAAATCATACAGGAATCCTATGACGCTGAAAACAACGAAATTTTCGAAAGCCTTACCAGCCTTGGTAATGGCTTTATGGGCATGCGTGGCAATCACGAAGAGGACTATTCAGCCAAAACCCTTCAAGGCACCTACATTGCCGGTGTCTATTATCCTGATAAAACCAAGGTCGGCTGGTGGAAAAACGGTTATCCTGAATATTTTGCTAAGGTCCTTAACGCCATGAACTTTATCGGCATAAAGGTATGGATTGACGAGATTCCTTTAGATTTAGCAACTTGGAAAGTTCTCCACTATGAAAGAATTCTCGACATGAAACATGGTCTATTAACCCGCTCTTTTGAAATAGAAGCTGATAATGGCGTTATTATAAAAATTGACGCTGAACGTTTTCTTTCTCTTTTTGATAGAGAAACTGGCGCTATTAGCTATGCGCTAACAGTAAAAAAGGGAAATGCCAACATACGCCTAGCGCCTTTTATCAATGGTGATATCCGCAATAAAGATGCCAATTATGACGAAAAGTTTTGGCTCCCAGTCGACGCCAGCGTCAATGGCGAAAACGAATTTGGATTTGTCACTATGGATACTAAGAAAACGGACTATCGCGTCTGCGCTTCTATGAAAACCGACGTATTTGTAAATGGCAACAAGGTTTACCCATCAGAAGCTTTTTCAGAGGAATCTTTAACATCTCTAAGCTATGACTTTGAACTTTTTGAAGGAGATAGCGCGCAACTTTATAAGTATATAGGTGTCGCCACCAATAGAGACTACCCTAGTGAAGAAGTTACTTTAAAAGCCGAAGACGCTCTATCGAGAGCTTTCGAACTCACCTATCAAGGCATGCATCAAAAACATATCGGCGCTTGGCTGAAGAAATGGGCTCATAGTGATATTGTCATAGAAGGTGATCTAGCCGCCCAGCAAGGCATTCGCTTTAATATTTTTCACATGAATCAAACGTATACAGGGGAAGATCCTCGCCTCAACATTGGCCCAAAGGGTTTTACTGGGGAAAAATATGGCGGTAGCACTTATTGGGACACAGAAGCCTATTGTATGTATTTCTATTTAGGGACTGCAGACGCTAGAATTCCAAAAAACTTACTGATTTACCGCCATGTCCAACTTGATAAAGCAAAGGAAAATGCTAAAAAACTTGGCGTAAAAGGCGCTCTCTACCCTATGGTAACCATGAATGGAGAAGAGTGTCACAACGAATGGGAAATTACCTTTGAAGAAATTCATCGAAACGGATCCATCGCTTACGCCATATACAACTACGTCAACTATACAGGAGACACCGACTATATTCCTCAGTATGGATTTGAGGTCGTCTCAGAAATTGCAAGATTTTGGGCAAGTCGTGTCAACTTCGTTCCTCAAAAGAACTGCTACATGATTTTAGGCGTCACTGGTCCAAATGAATACGAGAACAACGTCAATAATAACTGGTACACCAATCGCATTGCAGCTTGGAACTTAAAATATGCTGCAGACCTTGCTAAGTTCCTTAAAGTCGATTATCCATTGGACTACTCTCGGTTAAAAGCTGTCCTTTCCATCACCGAAGAAGAACTACGGCAGTGGCAAATCATTTCTGAGAAAATGTATTTACCAGAAGACAAAACCTTGAATATATTCCTTCAACAAGATGGCTATTTGGATAAAGAGCAAATTCTCGTCAAAGATCTTTCACCTGGGAACTTGCCCCTTAATCAAAAATGGTCTTGGGACAAAATCCTCCGCTCCTGCTTTATAAAACAGGCCGATGTCCTTCAAGGTCTCTTCTATTTTGAAAACGACTATTCGGAAGAAATCTTAGAAAGAAACTTTGATTTCTATGAGCCAAGAACCGTTCATGAATCTTCACTATCACCTTGCGTTCATAGTATTCTGGCTTCTCGTTTAGGCAAAAGCGAAAAAGCCTACGAAATGTACTTACGAACTTCTAGACTAGATTTAGACAACTACAATAATGATACTGACGATGGCCTTCACATTACTTCTATGGCAGGCACTTGGATGTCTGTGGTATTAGGCTTTGGCGGTCTTCGTATCAAAAATGGTCAGCTCAGCTTGCAGCCCTCGTTGCCTAAAGCTTGGAAACGTCTTTCCTTTAGAACTGTATTCAGAGGGCGGACCCTATTGGTCAACATTCACCCTTCACAAACAACGTGTGAACTTATCGAAGGCGATCCCCTCACAGTGCTTTTAAATGGCCAAGAAACCCTTTTAACTTGTATGAGAAAATAATTTTTAAGAAAACCGTTGACAAAATCCGCGGTTTTCTTTATATTAAGTATATAAGTATATTCTTATTAACTTAAATACTGATTTAACTTATAAACTTTAAAACTTGGAGGAATTCTATATGAATCAAACAATTGGACGTGTTTCTGCTTTTCAACTTCCTGAAATGATTGGCAAAATTAAATTGATCGACATTCGCGAAACCTATGAATATGAAAGAGGTTTTGTTCCAACCGCTGTCAACATTCCAGCCAATACCCTACTCAACAATGTTAAATCCTATATGAACCCCGAGGAAGAATATCATATCATTTGTCAGTCTGGTGGTCGCAGTGGTCAAGCCTCAAGAATACTCGCAGAAATGGGCTATAAAGTTGTAGATGTAGCAGGTGGTACTGGGAACTACCCCGGCCCTTTACACCGCTAATCTCGGCTTTTTCACTGGTAACTTTATATCAAATAAAAAGCTCATGATGCACACGCAGGCATTATGAGCTTTTTTACGTTTTTGAATAACCCAACTCCCTCAAGCTTAGCAGTCAAAGTGATCCATTAATTGTTCAAAGTATCCTCTTATTTTATTCTTATTAAGTACATAATAAGCTTTTTTTCCGTCATACTCTCCCAATTGTAGAACCTGAGCCAATAATAATTTACTAATATGATAACTGATAGTAGCTTTACTTAGCTTTAAGCGATCAGAAAGTTCCTTGGCACATAATTGTTCCTTTGAAATGATTAAAAGCATATTCATTTTCGTTGGATCAGCCAAACACTTGTAAAACTCAGCTTCCAGTTCTTTCTCTTTTGCCTCTGAAAAGACTTCAACACAACCGACCCCGAGCACCATGTTAATTCTATTATTGCGGTGTTTGTAATTGATTGCCCATTCTAAAAACAAATCAGAGAATATATAAATATCGTGGGTTCTATAATCAGCTTCTGGGCCTTTGAAAAGTAAATATTTTTCTTCAAAAACATCTGGGTTTTCCAGTTCCTTTAGTACAATTTCATGGTATTTATCCTGTAACTTTTTATATGCCTCTGAATGGTCGTTGAAAATATTGTTCAAACAAACCAGTAAAGCCTTCCATCTTTCAAAAATTTGCTCTGAACTCTTGCATAAGCTTTTATAGTCTTTAAAAGAGGGGTACATAGGTTCGTCATTGTTGTTGTGGATATTGTCAATTTTTTCTTTTATATCTTGTTCTGGCGTCTCATCGGTAGCTTTAAACAATTCCAATCGATAACTCTTAACAAATGAAACCGTGTCCATTTGATTGAGCATATCAATATAGTTAGATAAATGCCACTCTGGGTGATCATAAGCGAATTGGGTGGTGTGCTGGTATAAATGGTATTTATCCACCAATGTCTCTAAATCATCCATCATTAAATCTGGAATATCTGCAATTATAGACTTCACCAATTTTTCCACTTCTGGATCTTGTTGTACTTTGAATTTTTTGAGTCCCTTTTCATAACGCTCATTTTGACCAAGGCGGGTCATTAACCTACAAATGGGAACTAATTCAGATTTTTTGTAAACAAACATTTCTACACCTCTTGAGGTTCCATTTTCACTAATGTATCATCAAGTTCTTCAATATCTTTATTATAGTGAATCAAAACAGAAATCGCTAGGAGAATTACCCCTATCACTAATAAAATAATCCAAGATGGCACAATCCCAACAATCGTGCTCACTAAGAGATAGCTAAGTGGGACAATGCCTTCACATAGAGAATTCATGAGACCAAAGACACGTCCACGATAGTTCTCATCAATATAGACTTGCATTTTCGAGCCGAAAGGTACGTTTACAAAAATGACAATTGCCGAAAGTGATGCCATAGCAACTGCATAGTAAATCAAATTAATTCTTCCAAAGTCCACTCCAGGGAGTACTGGCACTACAAAGGAAAACATACTCGCTGCAAATAAGATAATACCTCGGGTAAAATTCTTTTTGGTAAAAACTAAATTGCCAACACCAACCACAACAGACATAATAATTGCGCCAATGGGGAAACTCCCTTCAATAAATCCCAAAGCTCCAGATGAAATACCCTTTTGTGTAACCAAGTCATAGGGTACAACCACTGAAAACCCACCCATAAAGAAATTCAGTGCTAGAGCAAATATAACCAATACCAATGCCCCTCTTTTACTATTTAGATATAAAAATCCTTCTTTAAAATCTGTCAAAAAATTATTTTTTATAGTGGGCTTGTCTTTCAACGTTGAGAACATTTTAAAATCGATGAATATTTCCGTAAACGCCGATAAGAAAAAACGAAATACTGTTTACCAATATAAATAAACGTATGTCTACCAAGGCAAACACAGCACCACCAATCATAGGTGCTAATACTTGAATAATAGAAGATGCAGTTTGATTCCACGAGTTCATTTTGAGGACATTTTCTTTTTGAACAATTGTGGCGGCAGAAGAGGAAAAAGCCGTTCCAAGAAATGTGTACAAGACAGAAAGGACTATTCCTGCAATATAAATTTGATAGATCAAAAGCTCAGAACGAATAATCGATAAATACAGAACGAACATGGCCATTCCACTTAAGAAATCCGAACCTACAACCATAGCTTTTTTGCTTACTCGGTCTGCTAGGTTTCCTACGAAAGGACTTAGAATAACACGTGGCAACGTGGTGACAATCAACATAGTTGCAAAGCTCTGAGCCGAGCCTGTAACCTTGAGTATGTACAAACTCATAGCAAATCCGTAAATAGAACTCCCTGCTAGTGAAACATTCTTACCTGCAATTGCTAGGTACATGTTGATTTTTTCTTTATTCCACATTATAAAACCCTCCATTAGTTTGATGTATATCTAACTTATCAAGTACAGTATACATAGTCCATAAGATAAGTTCAATGTTTATCTAACTAAATTAATCGTTTTTTAAGAACTTTTACCTTCAACGCCTAATTTTTATGTCATAATAGAGAAAAAGCACCCTTGTTTAAGAGTGCTTCTAACTATTTTGGAGGCTTATTATGATTCTTTGGATTGATGCAGACGGTTGCCCTGTGGTTTCAGAAAGTGCTAAACTGGCTCAGCAATATAAAATTGAACTTCATGTGGTAAAGAATATTGCCCACCACATTGTTTTAGACTATGGTGAAGTTCATACCGTAGATAAAGGCCCTGACCAAGCCGATTTTTTTATTGCGAATAGGCTTCAGTCTGGTGACTTAGTCATTACTCAAGACTACGGCCTTGCAGCTATGGCAATCGCAAAAAAAGCAAACTGCTTTAACCCAATACGGACAAGTCATTGACAAAGAAAATATAGACTATTTATTAGAAAAGCGTCATTTTAACAAAGAAATGAGAAAACAAAAGGGAAAATATACGAAATTCAAAAAAAGAACGGCAGATGATGACCGCCGTTTTTTAGAAGTTCTTGATAGTCTATTGTCTGTCGCTGCGTCTACGCTTTAAACTTGCTTTGTGCTGATACATCATTTGGGTCCGCTTCCACAATGGCATCATTTACAGATTGACCCGCAGTCCGTATT
>CAXXWB010000053.1:0-6153 GCA_963677505.2 uncultured Acidaminobacter sp. | reverse complement strand
TCTCGAATGAGAGAAGAAAAACCGTCAAAGCCGCGTATAAAACACTCTGAAAAAGCAAATGCAAAGTGAGCAACACTATAACATAGTGCCATTTCATAGAAACTATAACCTTTCACACTTCCAAAGCGTTTAAAGAGCATACCAAAACCAATAAAGACTGTAAAAGGGACAAAAAATTGGCCTATTGATAATAAAATAAAAGAAGTTCTATAGGTCATTTCCGCTTTGAGAAGCATTTTCAAATATTTTAAGTAAAGTTTCATGTCATCAGCCTCCCTGTATGCAAACTCGTTTGACTTGATATCTCATCCAAACATTGCCTACACAAATTAAAATGAATAGCCAAATCCATTGAAAACATAACCCGTAAATGGCATCTACAACGCCAATGTGTCCTGAGTAAACTCTGAAAGGAAAATCTGCCCCATACCTAAAAGGAAGAAATTCTACGACTTGGCGTATGCCCTCCGGCATAAGAGGTATTGGGATAACACCCCCCGATAAAAAATCACCAACAATTCCAAAGAGTAGCATAGACCCAGTTCCTGACATGGTTTTCATGGTCAGCAAATAAACAAACATACTGAGCGCTACCACTATTAACAAACCACTAAAAAGGGCTAAAAGAAAAAGCAGGCCTGCTGTCCATGAAGGTGGCAAATGCATTCTGTAAGGCTCAGGTAATAAAAAGGCTACTAGTAGAATTGGAGCAAACCTGAGAGTCGCCGCAGAAAGTCTTTTAGCTATCAATTTAGCATACCAAAAACGATATAAATCTAATGGGCGGCAAAGCTCATAGGCTAAATTTCCCTTTGTGATTAAATCAAAAAGTTCCTGATCTCTGAACCAAGTCATAATAAGAGCTAAGAACGCTTGTTGCAACCACAAGTAACTGACTAATGATTTAAAATTAAAATCGGTTTGTGCCGTGTTGTTAAGATAAAATGCGGCGTAAATCATTAAGTACATAAATCCCCAAAAAAACTGAGTTGCCACGCCTGCATAAGCAGCAATTCTATATTGCAAACCTGTCATTAAATTCAGCTTAAAGTACTTCAAATAAGGCTTCATAACTGGTGTACCTTATAAAGACGAGCGACCATTTCATCGACAGGTGCTGTTTTTACCTCAAGATCAGCAATTTCAATATCCTTGCCAATTCCTGTGATTATAGAACTTACGCTGACAACATTTGGATCTATTTGTAAGGTGAAATCAGACGGCCCCATATTGATGATTTGGATACCGCCCTCTTTGTATCGGCTCAGTAGCGTGACCAGTTTTTCTGTTGTGAAGCCAATACCAGTTTTGACCTCTATGTATCTTTCTGGCCCATAGGTTTTTTTAAGCACATCAAAGTCCCCATCGTAGAGAATTTGCCCTTTTCCTATGAGCATGACTCTTTTGCAAAGGGCTTCCAAGTCAGAGGTGTCATGGGTGGTCAATATGACGGTTACTTGCTTCTCTTGATTGATGGTGCGAATAAAATCTCGAATGGCTAGCTTTGAGACGGCATCTAATCCAATGGTTGGCTCATCTAAAAATAGAATTTTGGGTTCGTGAATTAAAGAAGCCGCAATTTCGCACCGCATTCTTTGGCCTAAACTTAATTGTCTTACAGGGGTATTCAATAAATCAGATAAATTAAGGGTTTCTGTTAACAAATGAAATTGCTTTTTGTAGGCAGAGTCTGAAACCTGATAGATTTCTTTTAAGAGTTCAAAAGAATCTATGACAGGGGTGTCCCACCATAATTGACTGCGCTGTCCAAATACGACACCTATTTGAGAAACGTGTTTTTTACGTTCCTTCCAAGGTGTACGGCCATCTATAAAGCACTCGCCTGAGTCTGGGGTGAGAATCCCGCTCATGACCTTTATGGTTGTTGACTTTCCTGCCCCGTTTGGACCCATATACCCAACGATTTCTCCAGGATCAATATGGAAGTTGAGATTGGAAATTGCGTGCACTTCGTCAAAAGTTGGTTTGACAAACTGCTTCAGCGCAGCTTTCATACCCGAACTTCTACGACTCACTTTGTAAGTCTTTGAAAGATTTTGTACATCGATCATACGAGAAACCTCCTTTGGGCTCTAACAGCCACTGTTCACCAGATATCGACGCAAATAGGATTTTAACTTATTCAAATTCAAAAGAATACTGACTAAGGTTCAATTCGTTTTTAAGTTGAATCATTTGTTTTTGAAGGACTTCACCGACTGGAACCCCTTTGTCTTTTCTCTCTAGCCAAGCCAAATGTTCTTTTTCACCAGCGGTATAAATGCGTTCACAACCAGGTGCCCGATCAGAGTTTCTCAGGTCTCTTAAAATGTCTCCAGTGGTCTTTTTAAATTCCTCTAAACCAATGAAAGCTTCAACATCTATGGCAATAAAAAAATGACCTAATTTATAAGGGACTGCTTTTCCGTTTTCCAGCCCCAATAGCCCTTTCATAAACGCACCGCCTTGCAGGGCGGCGGAGAGTATTTCCACAACCGTTGCGTAGCCGTAGCCTTTATAACCACCCCCCTCTTCCCCTATACCTCCGAGAGGCGTTAGTGCAGCTTTTCCTGTCACTAAATCCTTTAATACTTGCTCGGTATCGGTTCGCGTATTGCCTTGATCATCTATGACCCAACCTGGGGGCAATTCTTTTCCCTCACGTGCATAAACTTCTATTTTACCTCTTTGAGTAATGGATGTGGCGCAGTCTAAGATAAAGGGGAATGCTTCGTCGCTTGGCATACCGAAGACCAGAGGATTGGTTCCTAACATGTTTTCTACCCCAAAGGTAGGTGCAATAGAGGGTCTAGCATTGGTCCCTGTAATACCAATCATACCTGCGCTAACAGCCATACTTGCATAATAACCTGCAATGCCGTAATGGGTGGAATTTCTTACGGCAACCATTCCCATCCCATAAGTTTTTGCTTTTTGGATGGCCATTTCCATAGCTCGTTTGCCTATCACATGTCCCATGCCATTGTGACCATCCACTACAGCGGTTGTAAAGCCTTCTCTGACGACTTCAAAGGTTGTCACGGGTTCTTGTATTCCCAACTTAATGCGGTCGTAGTATATGGGTTTTAGCCTACCTACCCCATGTGAATCAATACCTCTTTTGTCAGAGGCAATAAGTACCTCGGCACATATTTTTGCATCTTCCTCAGGCACTCCGACGCCCATAAAAACATCTTTCATGAACGATTCCATCACTTCAAAAGGTACCCAGTACTTTTTTTCCATATGCGTCCTCCTTCATTGGTAATACCTATAAGAAAGACGCCTTAATCATAAGACGTCTCGGTTAACATAATTCAATTTTAGTTTATGCTCTCGTTGCGTGAAGTTCAAGCATTTTAAGGACAACTTTTACCGCTGCATCCATTGATTGGACTGGAATATACTCAAATCTACCGTGGAAATTGTGTCCACCCGTAAAGATGTTTGGACAAGGAAGACCCATGTAAGAAAGTCTTGAACCATCAGTACCGCCTCTAATAGCTTTAACAAGAGGGGTAACGCCAACCAATTCCATAGCTTCTTTAACGATGTTGACAATCTCTATAACTGGCTCTACTTTTTCTTTCATGTTGTAGTAAGAATCTTTGATTTCGATTTCAATAACCGCTTCCTTGTATTTGTTTTTTAAGAAATCAGCAACTTGACCGACATAGGCTTTTCTGTTTTGGAATTTTTCCATGTCGTGATCTCGGATGATCATAGCGAATTTTGTTTCTTCAATATCGCCTGACATATCTGTCAAGTGATAGAAACCTTCATAACCTTCAGTTGTAGCAGGTGTTTCATAGGCTGGCATCATTGTCACAAATTCATGAGCAATGAGAAGAGAATTGATCATTTTATTTTTAGCATTACCTGGATGAATATTTCTGCCTTTGATTGTTACTTTTAAAGAAGCTGCATTGAAGTTCTCGTACTCCAATTCTCCAATTTCGCCGCCATCTATGGTGTAGGCAAAGTCTGCACCGAATTTTTCAACATTGAAGAAGTCTGCGCCTCTTCCAACTTCTTCGTCTGGCGTGAATCCAATTTTAATATCACCGTGTGGCATTTCAGGGTTGTTAATGAGAGTTTCAATAACTGTCATAATCTCTGCAATCCCTGCTTTATCGTCTGCGCCAAGAAGGGTTGTTCCATCTGTTGTAATAAGGTCTAAGCCTTTATACGCTAAAAGCTCAGGGAAATTTTTTGTATCCATTACAATGCCCTTTTCAGCATTTAGAACAATGTCTTTGCCATCATAATTTTTATGAATTAGTGGTTTAACAGCGTCTGCATTAAAGTCAGGAGAAGTATCTACATGAGCGACAAGACCGATTGTAGGCGCATTGGCAACATTTCCTTTAAGGGTTCCCATAACGTAACAATTCTCATCTACATGAGCATCTGCAATGCCTAATGCTTTGAGTTCATTAACCAGCATTTCTGCTAAAACGAATTGCTTCTTTGTTGATGGCACTGTTTCAGATGCGTCGTCTGAACGGGTATCCACTACGACATATCTTAAAAGTTTTTCATAAGCTCTTTCCATTTTGATTTCCTCCATTTATAAGGTTTCGAATTCATTTAAAGACTTTTGCATGAGCATTCTATAATGTTCAAGCAATTCTTTCATAACAGGATGTTTGCCGGTCTGATAATTGACGCCATCAATTGCTGATACTGGCAACAAATCAATGGACGTCCCTGTAATGAAAACGCCTTCCATATTGGGTAAGTCTGTTGTTTTAATATCTGCTTCTTTCCAAGGCAGGTCCAAATCTTCAATAGCTTGGATCAGTTTTTGCTTGGTTATCCCTTTTAAGGCCAGTTCAGCCTTTGGTATCAATACTACGCCATCTTTGATAAACACCACATTAGAACGGCTTCCTTCTGTTATGCGAGACTGTTCATCCACCAGAAGGGCTTCAAAATAGTCTGTGGTCTCTCTCATTTTGTCCACTCTCAGAGCCAGAGGACCATTGACAACCTTTGCATGAGGGTTATGCCGTGACTCATGAAATAAGGTGGTTTTTATACCTTCTTCATACCATTCCTTCGGCGGGTAGAATCCTTTAACGCCAAATGCAAGCCATGTGGGTTGGGGTTCGCCCCAATTGCCAATGACAATTTTGATGTTATCTGAATCCATATTCAACGTTGAAATTAGGGACCGAATCCCTGCTTCAAGCTCTGCCTGAATCCCACAGATTGATTTATCCATTAATTCAGCGGATGTTTTTAAACGCGCCATATGATCTTGGTAAAATAGGGGTTTACCTTTAATCACTCGAATTACTTCATAAATCATGGGTTCTTGCAGCAACATTTTTTCCAGCACGTCAACGGTAACTATTTCGCTATTGATGACTGCATATGGATAATTTGAATTGAAAGCCATTTCATCATCTCCAAACATTAGCCTTTTATCAGCTTTTTGGCATTACAAAAGGTGATGTTACTTAACACCACCTTTAGTTTACCATAAACCTATGATATAAAATTATGACTTATTTTTAATAGTTTTACTCGTTACGGATGGCTTCTAAGGCACTTAGTTTCATGGCTCTAAGGGCTGGATAATAACCTGACACCAAACCAACTACAGTGGCAAATCCAAGAGATGCCAAAGTCAGCCACAAGGGAATAATGGACATCATAGATTGAGTGCCATCTGCTGAGGGTCCCATCATACCGCCACCTAATAAATCCATCCCCATGGAATTCAGTCCAAAGGATATGAGGTAACTGATGGCTATTCCAAAAAGTCCTCCAAAGAAACCAATCATGCCGGCTTCAAATAGAAATAATCGCTTTATATCTCCAAGCTCTGCCCCGAGGACCTTCATAACGCCAATTTCTTTTGTTCGCTCATAAATGGACATAACCATTGTATTGGTAATACCCAGTGCCGCAACAAATAGAGAGACGCCCCCAATCCCGCCAAGAATGGCGCGGAGACCTGCTGAAGTCTTTTTCATTGACTCTAAAATATCAGCGAGGCTCCACGCTTGGAAGCCCATATCTTTAATTTGGGTTTGAACCGCTTGGACTTGATTAATATCATCTACTTTAACTTTAAAATTAGTGTATTTATCTTGTTGTTGACCCGCTGGAGCTTTGGCACCTGAATCTTGACTCTTCGTCTGA
>CAXXWB010000052.1:0-52879 GCA_963677505.2 uncultured Acidaminobacter sp. | reverse complement strand
ATTCTTCAGAAACCTGTTTCTTAGAGCCGTTTTTTAGAAATGCCTTAGTTTCACCTAAAGAGAAGGGCATTAATTGTATGCGGTAGAGCCATTTTTCGTTGGTGCCAAGGGTACTAAATTTGTTGAGGGTAACCGTTCTCAAATCTCGGGCCGACAAAATAAACATGACATGGTCTAGACGTTCCCTAATCACCTCAAGAAGCAATTGAATAGAGTTGCCCTGTGCCCAATGGATGTCTTCAAAAACTACAATCAAGGGTCTGTCCCCGGTTGCTTGTTTTAAAATATTGGCCATGTCCTCTACCAATTCCCTAAAACTGATTTTTTGTTCCCCTTCTATGCTGTAAGCGTCAAAATCATTTTTCCACTTCACATCAGTTCCTACAACACCGCCTGCAATTAATCGGCTATTGGTTTTACTGGCACTTTTGTGTACTCTGAAGATTTCTCTAAGCAAAAAGTGCCACGGTCTAAAGGGTAGATCGTTTTCCATATAGGTACAATTCACTTTTATAACTTGTACATTTCTATAAGTATCTACCACTCTGTCAATTAATTTGGTCTTTCCAAGACCCGCTTCACCTTCAACAAGGACATGTTTATAATGAGCACCTGTTAGAAAACGATCTAGTTCATCTTTAATACAGGCAATTTCATCGTATCTGCCAAAAAAATATTCATGTTTATGTAGGTTATGAGAACGCTCTGCAAAATTGCGCAATGTGACAATGCTGTCATAAAGTTCTGTGGTCATTTGATCTGGAACGACGCCAAGTTCTTCTTTAAGCTTAGCAGCCAAATGATTATAAGTTCCAATGGCCTTGTTGTATTGACCGCTGCCTAAATAGAGTTCCATAATTCGGCGCGTTACTTCTTCTGAATAAGGGTCAATGCGCATAATATGTTCTAGCATATTGACCGCGTCTTCTACCAGCCCTGCATTTTGATAGTCATTGCATCTATTGTATAGTTTCTGAATTTGATTTTTTTTAACGTCTTCTCGTTTAAATAACAGCCACTCACGAAAAGTCTCATCCCCTTTAAAAGTATAATCCCTAAGGAGTTCTAAATCGTCTAAGAGTAAATCTTTTGAGTCTTCGTAACTGTCCTCGAATTGAAAGTACGCGGCGGGATTAAGGGAAATATAGGTGTTGTTTGGCGTTAGCAGAAAATCTTCTCCTAACTGCTTACGAATCAAATAAAAGGCATTTCTTAAATTTTTCGATGCCGACTCCTCATCTAACTCTTCCCAAAAGATATTCTTAAGCTTGTCACGTGTGGTCTCTCCTTCAATGGAAAGATAGAAAACAATCGCTTCTGCTTTTTTGAGGGAAAGTTGAACTTTCTGTCCATCAAAAAAAATACCAGGCAAGCCTGTCACTTTGATTCCTGCTTGATTCATAAATTGTCCTCCAAAGTATAACTGTTATAATTATACCACTTTTCAGAGGCTTTAAAATCCTTGACATTAGAAACTTTTACGCAAAAAACCTCGGAATATGATTCACTCCGAGGTTTTTTATAAAATTGCTTATTTCATGTATTTATCCCATGCTTTTTTAACTTCTTCTGAAACGAGGGATTCATTTGTCAAATATGGAAGACTGATAAAGTCTTGTCCGTTTCTGATACTGTTGTATTCAACACATGTGCTAATTGAATTTTCATTTCTCGCCCATGCACGTCTTGAAACACCGTTCATTACATCCCACGGAATAGCACGTTGAATGATTGTGTCCACTCTAAGGCTTCCGTCAAGGACTAAGCCGAAACCGCCGTTGATTGATTTACTAACGCCAACACCACCGCCGTTATGAAGGGCAATAAGGCTCATGCCTCTAGCCGCATCTCCAGCAAAGGATTGTGTCGCCATTTCTGCCATGATGTTTGAACCGTCATAGATGTTAGAAGTTTCTCTAAACGGAGAATCTGTACCACCTGTATCATGATGGTCTCTACCAAGCATAACAGGACCAATCTCACCTTTTCTAACCATTTCGTTAAATTTGAGGGCGATGTTCATTCTGCCAAGGGCATCTTGGTAAAGGATTCTAGCTTTTGTACCCACGACTAATTTATTTTTCTCAGCGTCACGAATCCAAATGTAGTTGTCCATGTCTTGGAATCTTCTGTTTGGATCAATGGCCGCCATTGCTGCATGGTCTGTTTTGCGAAGGTCTTCGTCTGAACCACTGAGGCAAACCCATCTGAATGGACCATAACCATAGTCGAAAAGAAGTGGACCTAAAATATCTTCTACATAAGATGGGAAAACAAAACCATCAAGCTCATTGACGCCGTTTTTACAAATTTCTGTAACGCCCGCATCGAATACAGCTTTCATGAATGCATTTCCGTAGTCGAAGAAGTATACCCCTTTAGCAACCAATGCTTTGATGATATTGTAGTGCTTTCTAAGGGTTTCATCGACTAATTTACAGAACTGCTCTTTATCTTCAGCAAGCAGTCTGGTTCTCTCCTCAAAAGTGATGCCTGATGGACAGTAACCGCCTTCGTAGACCGCATGACAAGAAGTCTGGTCTGAGAGTAGGTCGATGCTTCTATTGTTCTCTAAGGCATATTCTAGAAGGTCTACAATGTTGCCATGGAAAGCAATGGCGTGTCCTTCTCCAAGTGCTTTATATTTTTCAGCAATGTCAAAGGCTTCCGCAGGTGTTTTCGCAACAGATGATACCCAGCCTTGTGAATGTCTTGTGGTGATTCTAGATTCATCCACTTCAGCGACAATGGCAACACCGTTTGCAATTTCTGCTGCTTTACCTTGCGCTCCACTCATACCGCCAAGACCAGAGGTAATGAAGAGTTGACCTTTAAGGTCAGCATCGTTAGCAAGGCCTTGTTTTCTTCTGCCTGCATTAAGAATTGTTGAGTATGTACCGTGAACGATACCTTGTGGTCCAATGTACATCCAACCACCTGCAGTCATTTGACCGTAGTTAGCAACGCCTAGGGCTGCCGCACGACCAAAGTCCTTAGGATTGTCAAACATACCAATCATTAAACCATTTGTAATGATACATCTTGGTGCTTCTGGTGATGATTTGAAAAGGCCTCTAGGATTACCAGAGTCAATAACCAAAGTTTGATCTTCGGTCATGATTTCCAAATAAGCTTTTATGAGCCAATACTGCATCCAGTTTTGGAAAATCTGTCCGCTTTCACCGTATGTTACAAGTTCATATGGATAAAGTGCAATGTCAAAATCAAGATTATTATCAATCATGACTTGGAATGCTCTTCCTTCTACTGTTTTGCCTTTGTACGCGTCGATTGGAAGAGCTTTGATGTTGCCCTGTGGTCTAAATCTGTAAGCGTAAATTCTGCCTTTTGTCATTAATTCTTCTAAAAATTCTGCTGCCAATTGCTCATGCCATTCTTCTGGCACATATCTTAAAGCGTTTTTGAGCGCAAGTTCCACTTCGTTTTGATTCAAAGTGAATTCTCTTTTTGGCGCTCTTCTAATACCTTCTGCAAAGCTTGGGTATTTAGGCAGTACTGGGAAAATATCTTTCAATTTTACGCGCATTGCCTGTTCAATTTGTTGATTGTTGAGCATATTTTCACCTCTTTAAAAAAATTAGCTTGGATGGCTGGCTTTACTATAACATTCAAACGTCAAAAAATCGTCAAAAGTTAAGGAAAGGTTACAAATAATTTTTCATTGTCTTTTCATATAAAAAAAACGCCCACAATGTGAGCGTTTTTAAGTTTATTAAGCTTTATCTGTTTTTTTAGGGCTGTAATCTTTCTTAAAGCCATCTTTTTTAAAACCATCGTCTTTTCTACGAATGTCTTTATTTTTATCTGAATAGAAATTATCTTTTTTATAGCCACCAGTGCTGCCAGTAGCGCCGTCTTTTTTATAGCCGCCTGTCGTGCTGCTAGAAGCACTATAATCTTTTTTATAGCCGCCGCCAGTGCCGCTGTAGTCCTTCTTATAACCACCTGTGCTGCTAGAATTAGAATCTTTCTTGTAACCGCCACCTTTGTAGTTGCTACTACCTTGTGGTCGATCTGACTTGTAATCTTTCTTATATCCACCGCCGCCAGCGCCGCCTTGCTTTTTGTCGCCCTTAGCTCTGTCAATTCTAATTTTATGACCATTGACACGTGAGTAACGAAGGATTTCGTAAACTTCGTTGGCATAAGCAACTGGTACTTCAAAGAATGAGAATGTTTCGTAAACATCTACTTTGCCGATCAATTCTTCAGCAAGGTTAGTATCTGATTCGATCATCTTTGTAATATCTTTAGCTGTTACTTTAGCATTCTTACCAATATTTACAAAGAATCTTACCATGCCATCTTCAGTACTCTTTTCGTATATACCGTAAAGGTCTGAAATTTTCTTAGACTCATCTTTGTATTTTTCAAGTTCTCTCTTAAGCATTGCCGCAGCAATTTCAATAGACGTAATGTTCTTTTCAGACATACTTTCAATCATGCCGTAGTATTTTTCAAGGCCGCCTTCAGAAATAGTTGTTTCTAAATCTGTAAGCAAGTCGCCCACTTTGATTTCTTCAATATCTGTTGTTGAAGGAATTTCGTGGCGTTTGATCTTACTTTTTGAGTATTTCATTACGTCTTTAAGAAGAAGGAACTCACGACCGCTTACCAAAGTAAAAGATTTACCCAAGTGGCCCGCTCTGCCCGTTCTACCGATTCTATGGACGTAGTACTCTTCATCTTGTGGTATATCAAGGTTGATAACCATTTCTACGTTATTAACATCAAGTCCTCTTGCCGCAACGTCTGTCGCTACAAGAATCTCAATGTTGCCCGTTCTGAAACGATCCATAACCAAGTTTCTTTGTTGTTGTTTCATGTCACCATGAAGTCTTTCACAGCTGTAGCCTCTTGTTTGAAGCTGAGCAACCACTTCGTCTACTTTCTTTTTTGTATTACAGAAAATCAAAGAAAGTTTTGGTTGGTACAAGTCGAAGAGTCTTGTAGATACTTCTACACGGTCTCTGTCGTGAGCTTCAATGTAGTATTGATCAACATTTGTCGCTGTTAATTCCTTATGTACTACTTTAACAAGTTTTGGGTCTTTTTGATATTGATTAACAATATCCATGATTTCTCTTGGCATTGTCGCTGAGAACAATATGGTTTGATGATCTAACGTAACGCTTTGAAGAATCGTTTCAATGTCTTCTCTAAAGCCCATGTTAAGCATTTCATCTGCTTCATCTAAAATAACAGTTTCTATACCAGAAAGATCAAGTGTCTTTCTTCTAATGTGGTCAATAACTCTACCTGGTGTACCGATTACGATTTGTGCACCCATTCTAAGGGCACGGATTTGTCTGTCGATTGGCGCACCGCCATATATAGGAACAGCTTTAACACCCTTCATATACTTAGCTAATTTTGAGATTTCTTCTGAAACCTGAATAGCTAACTCACGGGTTGGGCAAAGAATCAAAGCTTGTGTTTTTCTATTTTTAAGTTGAATTTTTTCAAGCATTGGAATACCAAATGACGCTGTTTTACCTGTACCTGTTTGTGCTTGTCCGATAACATCAAAGCCTTGCAAAATTAATGGGATTGATTGAGCTTGTATTGGCGTAGCTTCTTCAAATCCCATGTCTTCGATTGCGCTCAATATTTGGTTAGAGATTTTTAATTCTTTAAACTTAACGACTTGCATTTCTTTTAATTCATTTTCCATAAATATATACCTTCCTTATCTTTACTCACTGTAAAACTGTATGGAAAATCGAACACCATGTCCGATTATGTGACGGAATTTAATAACCAAATTATATTTTATAACATTATGCCGTTCATTACAAGAACTTTATTTGAATATTGTAAAAAAACATATTGATTTAATAGATTAAAACTTGGAGAATGATGGTATTTATTAGTACAAGAATTTGTTATAATTAAATTATATCCAAATAATTGCTTTCAAAACGAGGAGGCCTACATGATTTATTTATTTCTTGCAGATGGATTTGAAGAAATTGAAGCACTGACGGTTGTTGATTTGCTTCGCCGTGCAGAGCTAGACATTAAAACCGTATCCACTAAAGCGGATCGCTTGGTGATGGGTGCTCATAAAATCCAGTTGGTTGCTGACCTTGTTATGGAAGATGTTGACTATGACCAATGCCAAGCGCTTATTCTACCAGGTGGTATGCCTGGCACTACAAATCTAGCTAAGAGTAAACCTCTTATGGATTTGCTGATTCGTGCTAACAGTGAAGAAAAAATGATTGCCGCCATTTGTGCTGCGCCGACTATTTTCGGTGACCTCGGTTTCTTAGAAGGTCGAAAAGCCGTTTGTTACCCAGGATTTGAATCTAAACTAAAAGGTGCCATCATTGCAGAAGAACCTGCTGTGAGAGATGGACACATTATTACCTCTAAAGCTGCTGGTACTGCAGTAGAATTTTCACTAAAGCTTATTAAGCACTTGAAATCCAAAGAAGATTCAATGAATATAAAAAGAGCAATTTTATATTAAACTTTGTTTCAAAATCAAAGGGACTTCATCAGGCCAACCTAAGCCTCGATAAAGTCCCTTTAATAATGTCTTATAAAATTTAAAAATTATCCCCTTCGACTGGTTTTGGCTAAGTAATTTTGAATCTTAGCTTCATGACCAAGGTCCGTTGGTTCATAATAGCGTTTGCCTTCCAGTGCTTTTGGTAAATAGGTCTGTTCAATAAAATGTCCTTCAAAATTATGCGGGTACTGATAAACTTCCGTTTCAAAATTTCCCGTTCTCTTCTTTTCCATCCCTAGAGCTGTACCGTCTCTTAAATAAATAGGCACAGGACTAAAGTTTCCCTGTTTGATATCTTCTAATGCTTCATCAATGCCTAGGTAGGCTGCATTGGATTTTGGGGCACAGGCAACATAAACAGCTGCTTGGGCCAAAGGTATTCGACCTTCTGGCATGCCAATGGTTTCTACTGCTTTTAAAGCGCTAGTGGCAAGAATTAGTGCTTGTGGATCCGCATTGCCCACATCTTCTGATGCGCATATGACAATTCTTCTAGCAATAAAGATGGGGTCTTCCCCACCTGTAATCATTCTCGCCAAATAGTGAAGTACAGCGTCGGGGTCTGAACCTCTCATGGATTTAATGAAAGCAGAAATAACGTCGTAATGGCTGTCGCCCGATTTGTCGTAGCTAAAGCCCCTGTCCTGAAAACAAGATCTTAACACTTCCAAAGTTAGTTCAATGACCCCATTGGAAGATGGCGGCGTTGTCAGGCTTGCTAATTCAATGGCATTGAGAGCCCGTCTTGCATCCCCTGCAGTTAACCGAACCAAAACTTTTAAAGTCTCATCATCCACAGAGAGACTCAGTGCGCCAAGACCATTCGGGTCTAAAATGGCGTGGTTTATGATTTGAATCACATGCTCTTCATCTAATGGATTGAGCCTAAACATGGTGGAACGGCTAATAAGTGCGCCGTTGACCTCATAATAAGGATTTTCTGTGGTTGCCCCTATCAATACAACGGTTCCCTTTTCTACAAAAGGAAGGAGTGCATCTTGTTGCGCTTTGTTAAACCGATGAATTTCGTCTATAAATAAAATTGTTTTTTGTCCGCTAAAGCCAAGGCGTTCTTCTGCTCTGGCAACTACTTCTCTTAGTTCTTTAACCCCAGAGGTAACTGCATTAACCGACTCAAAAGCAGAACCTGTGGTTTCAGCAACCACTTTGGCAAGACTTGTTTTCCCACACCCTGGAGGGCCATATAATATAATAGAAGTCAATTGGTCTGATTGAATCAAACGTCTTAAAAGTTTGCCTTCTCCCATAATGTGTTCTTGTCCAAAAAAGTGTTCGAGAGATTTTGGTTTCATCCGTTCAGCCAGTGGTGCTGTAGAAGTTTCTCTCGATTTTCTCATATAATCAAATAAATCCATTATTATCACTTCCCAATCCTTATTGTGACAGAAGTTTCGGGGTTTGTAAACGTATGTTCTCTATTTTGCCCTGCGCAAATGGTTCTTAATATAATGGGTACTGTTAATAATTTCCCTCGTGGTATCAATACGGTTCATGGTGTATAGGTGAATGCCATCTATCCCCCATGAATAAAGGTCTATAATTTGTTCAATGGCATAGGCCGTACCCGCTTGTTTCAGAGCAAACTCATCGGACTCATATCTTTCAAGAATACGTTTGAACTTTGACGGAAGACTGCACCCTGACAATTCGGTAATTCTTGCGATTTGCTTTTTGTTTAGCACTGGCAATATACCCGCTATAATTGGAACGTTGATATTGTTTCGTCTAAGCTTATTGTAATACTCATAAAACATGTCATTGTCTAAGAATAATTGAGTCACAAGGAAATCTACGCCTTGGTCAACCTTTTCCTTAATATACAAAATATCCATTTCTGGACTTGGGGATTCTAAATGCCCCTCAGGGTAACAGGCTGCCCCTACACTAAATCCATTTCTGCCTTTGACATGACCCACTAAATCTTTTGCAAAGTTGTAGTCAGAGCCTTGTAAAGATTTTGACTTGCCTTTCCCACTGCCTTCAGTGCTTCCTTCTGGTCGATCTCCCCTTAGAGCCAAAACATTCCTAATTTCCAAATCTTCCAACTTGTCTAAGGTTTCATCGATCTCTGACTTGGTAGTCCCTACACAGGTTAAGTGAGCCAATGCCTCTTTGTGATGATGATTCTTGATATAAGACGCCATTTCCACCGTATTGCCTTTGTTCGTACCAAGAGCGCCATAGGTAACGCTGATAAAATCAGGATTTAAATCTACCAAACCGTCGATAGCCCTGTAGACTACAGAAACATCAGACTCAGGTTTCGGCGGGAAAATTTCAAAGGAAAGAATGGGCTTTTTTTCTTCAAATAAGCTTTTAATTGACATACTTACCTCCTAAACTTCTCTAATGGCTTCACAAGGGCATATGGCTATACATTTGTCGCAGGATACACATTTATAGGGGTCAAACTGCAATTGCTTTTTTTTAGGATCAGCCTCAGGTTCATTGCTGCTACCTTCATCATATCTAGCACTTTGGGGTATCCCCAGTGTCAATGCACCCGTGGGACATGAGTTACAACACTCACCACAGTTGTTACACTTATCTTTGCTGATTTCTAGAAGACTCTGCCTTATTTCAGTTGTCACTTCATTTTCACTGAGATAATTCATAAATGCGCTAATTTCCGATGAGTTCCCTTCAACTTCTGCAAATATACGACCGTTCATTTGACCATTAATGCTGGCTTTTAAAATATTGAGGATCACGTCGCTTTTTTTGATGGCTTCTGACAATATTGGCTTTCTAACCGTATTAGAATGGTACTCAATCAACAATTTAGTTTTCATATCAATTCTCCTTTTTATGTATATATTTGCATTTATTGTATTTTAAAGATAAGAAAGTAGCACCCAAGATTGAGCGCTTTTCAAGAAAAAAAGCTCTCCCCGAAGGAAGAGCTAAATATTTTAGCGAATCTCATCTTCCGGTTTACACCGCTGGATTTAGCACCTTGCTTTCGCAGGTTGCCGGACGTCATAGGGCCAAGTCCCTCAGTCACTCTTGATAAGAGATATTAAATTCTTAAATTATATTCTAGCAATTATATTTTCAATGTCAAGAAGTATTTCTTTTCTTGTTCATGTGAATGTCTATTTATATTGTTTATGAATGTAAGTAGAGGTCCAAAGATTTAGAAGCGAACCGTATTCCACATTAAACTTCACAATGTCACCAACTTTGTATTTTCCCTCGGCCTTTGTAAAATCCATTAGCAGATGATCACTGCTGGCACCAATAATTTCAATGGTTTCGTCCAGTGGAATCAGAGCTGAAGGATTCACATCTTGCTTACCGATGGCTAAAATAGCCCGAAGCATTCTGCCTTTGTCTTCAAAGGTTGGGTGATTTCCAAAAGCATCCATACCGATGGTTCCTTTTGGCATAGAATCTTTTTCTTTAAGTTCAATAATTTCCACTTCTAGGGTGAAGACATCTGTATGAGTGCCTTCAATCACATCGCCAAAAGCAGTTTCTCTTCCAAGAACGACAGCTTCTCCGAGTCTGAGCAAATTCACTTCAGATGGCATGCCACCTTTATCAAGTAAGTAAAGGCTGCTTGAATTGCCCCCTGAAATATAGTCCAGTTTAATACTAAATTTAGCTTCTGCTTCTTTGGCAAGTGCAACCAATTGACCTAAGTTCTCAGCGTCTGGCATAACTCCACCATAGCAAGTTAAATTCACACCTAGACCTACAATGTGGATCCCAGAAAGTTTTAATACATCCTCAAAGAGCTGCATTAAGTTTTCTGGCAATACCCCCTCACGAAGGTCCCCTAAGTCTACCATTAAAATAACTTTATGCTTTTTTCCTTGAGCGATTGCCCCTTCCGAGAGGGCTTTTAAAGTAACCAGCTCAGAATTAAGGCTGATGTCAGCAAACTCAACGACTTTAGCCGCTTCCGAAATCATCGGTAAACGTAGCAAAACTTTTTGAGCCTCAATATTTTTGAGCTTTTCTAAGTTTGAAACCCGAGAATCAGCAAGCATGGTAACGCCTGCATCAACCATGATTTGAGCTAATTTTTGATCGCCACAGAAAACTTTTGTAACCGCCATAATGTCAATGCCATGTTCATGACATTTCTCTTTCAAAAATTGGGCATTATGTTTAAGCTTGTTTAAGTCTGTTATCAACGCTGGATACATGAGTTGCCTCCTCTTAATCGATTTTAAGGCTCTTTTTCATAAGGGTTAAAGCGGCTTCAGGGTACTCTTTTGAGAGCACACCAAGGGACGCCATAATATAATCATTATCTACCAATATAACCGCTTCAGCATTCGGTAAAAGTTTGTGTCCTTTGTTACTGCGAGCAATGGATTTCATAATTTCTATGCGGTTTGGAAGACGTGTTAAAGCCCCACCCGTTCCCACAATGTATTTAATACCTGTCAAATCTTTTCCCTCTGCCATGGTCTTTTTACCTGAGCCACCAAACAAATCTCGGAAACCACCTGCATGGCGGTCACAAGACAGAATAACAGCTTCTTTGGTCATGCGTTCAACAAATTTCAGTTGTAATTCGGTAACGGGTATAGGAACGTGTTCTTCAATTAATTGATCCATTTGTTCTTCAGTGACTTGTATATCTCTCATCAGCTTTTCTTTGCCAATGAGTTCAACCACATTTCTCATGTTGACGTAAACGCCTAGGTCACCTTCAACCGTTCTTTTGGCAGCAGGTTCAGGGCTAATCAATATGCGATTAATCTCTTCTGAACCATCTGTCACCGAATGAATATCTGTGGTGGCACCGCCAACGTCAATAGTCATGAGGTCGCCTAGTTCGTTTTTAAGCAGTTTTGAAGCTTCCATGACGGCACCTGGCGTTGGAATGATAGGTCCATTGACCAAATCTCTCACATGACTCATGCCTGGGGCATGGACGATATGTTCTTCAAAGACGTCTTGAATGACTTTTCTTGTCGGCTCAACATTTAAAATATCTATTTTTGGATAAACATTTTCTACAATATAGAGTAAATGAGTCTTCCCAGCTTCTTCAAAAATGTCTTTTACATCGTCATGATTGACAATATTGCCTGCATAAATAACAGGTACGTCTAATTCTAGTTTGGCGATCAGCTCGGCATTGTGAAGGGCTGTTTCGCTTTCACCATAGTCAACGCCTCCAGCCACTAAGATAATATTGGGTTTGATTTCCATAATATGTTTGATGTCTGATCGTCTAAGCTTGCCAGCTGTTACATGATGTATATTGGCACCGGCGCCAAGAGCTGCCTCTTTGGCCGCTTTAGCAGTCATATCATAGACTAAGCCGTGGACGGTCATTTTCAGTCCGCCTGCAGCTGAACTCGTAGCCAATAGCTCATCATAGGTTATGCTGTCAACCCCTAGAGTGTTTTTTAGATCTTGGATTGCGCTATTGAGACCGATTCTCACATCACCTTCAACTACACTGGTAGGTGCTTGTCCTTGACCGACAAATGTAGGGTCAGTATCTAAATCTTTAAATGCATTGACAACCGTCGTTGTACTTCCAATCTCTGCAACCAACACATGGAATTTCATAATGGACCTTCCTTCTACTAAATAATCTACCAAATATATCGTAAGCTGTATAATCATTAATCAAAACGCGATTGACCTTTGATCAATCTTGTCCCTTTCGCGACTTGCAATAGAGAATGGAAAAAAATGGGTGCCAATGGCACCCATTTCAATCTCTTCTAATTGAATTGATTAACCAAGGATTTCTCTTCTGCGTTTAACCATAGCTGTGGCTACGTTAATACCGTGGCTGCCTCTGCCGAAGCCTTCATCCATGCCATTTTTTCTAGCAATTTCAGGTGTAACCTGAGTACCGCCTGCACAGATAACAACGCGATCTCTGATGCCTTTTTCCACTGCATAATCATGAAGTTTCTTCATGTTTTTGTAGTGGACATCGTCATGAGAAATGATGGTTGAAGCAAGGATACAATCAGCCTTTAACTCAATTGCCGCATCTACAAGTTTTTCAACTGGTACAGATGTACCAAGGTACTCTACTTCAATACCCCATTTTTCAATACCACCGTGTTTGATGTCGATGATTTCTCTAAGACCAACTGAGTGCTCGTCTTCGCCAACTGTACCAGCAACAACCATCATAGGTCTTTTTTCAACATCTTCTCTAAGTTCGTCATCTGTTAAAATTTCTGGTTCTGGTGGAATAACCAATTTGTCCATATCTAATTCAAAGCCAAGAACACCTTTAACTTGTACTCTTGTACCTTCTGTTGGATGCATGATTTCAGAGTGAATGACCTCTGGGTCTTGCATGTTCATTTTCTTAGCGAATTCAATGGCTGCAAATTCAGCTTTACGCTTAGAAGTTGGCAAGAAGACTTCCATCGTTACCACGCCATCGCCCAACCATTGTACTTCTGGTTTGATGATGCTCGAATTTCTATATTTTTTAGACTCTTCCATTCTAACTTTAACACAGTCTGTATCATCTAATTCGTCGATGAAGACAATTTTGTTAGCATCTTCAAACGTACAACCGCCGATGAGTTTAGAAGGGTTAGCTTTAGCAGATGGGTCGTATTGCTCAACGTTGTTGTAACCGTAGTGAGCTGTAACTGGAGCCATGTAATCATCTTCTCTTTTAAACACTTTACCTGCGCCAACACCACCGTCGATTTTACGAGCAATACCGTCACCGTTTCTTTCAGGGTATTTACCTGAGTCAACGAAGAAGCCTTTTTCTACTGCTTCGAAATAACCACCCGCTTCGATGATTTCTTCTAAGTACAATACGGATCTTTCTTTAAGATCACGTGTATTTTCAGCTAAGAAGCCATCTGTCTTAAGCTCAACCATTTCCATAAGGCCATCAAGACCAGCAAATGTTTGTTTAGCTGTATCACAAGCTTCGATGTTGTACATATGCCAAGGCACGTTTCTACCTTCATCTGGTGTGATTGTAGACTGAATGTCTGCACTAGTGAGTTTAGAAATGAACATGTTGAGAACGTGTGTTACAGTCGCTTCTCTGTTTGAAGAAGTGATGTATTTTGTATTCATTTGGGCTCTCATTCTATAGCCGTCAAAGAAATCTCTAAGAGCGACTGCGTATGGGAGGTCAAGTTTCATACATGGCGCTGGTGCTGATGTTGGTGGCACTGTAGACAAACAGATGTTTGATTTTTTCATGCCCACTTTTTCTGAGTATTTAGAGTTGATGGCATGTTGAACCATGAGTTCAGGCATTACTTTCCAAGCTTCTCTAGCTGTAGCGTTGGCGTTATGCGCACCATCGATTTGAGCCATGTCTGCCCATGCCATCATTGTTTTAGATTCAGCTGCATCAACAAATGAACGAATCATGTTAACGTTTCTGTAAAGCACGTTGTATTGTGGATCTTGGTGAGCGCCGTTAACGCCTTCTTCTGCGAACATAACTGCAATATCAGGACCAGCCGCACCAGAAACATATGAATGGTAATTGATGGGTCTGCCAACTTCTTCTTCAATCATGTCAAGGGCTTTTCTGTGGGCTCTTACTTGCTTTCTAGTAATTGGAATACCACCCGTACCTTGTGGTGTACCTTCAATCAAGCCGTCAAAGTGTGATTGACCTGCTGTACGAATAACCATAATATGGTCAGCACCGTGCCAAGCAGCCATTCTCATACGACGAATATCGTCTTCAAAACGACCTGAAGCGATTTCTGTTGTAATGGTGTTGTCAGGTTGTGGGTCTAAATTATTGAAATATTGGAGGTCACATGGAATGCCGATGCCATTTTTAAGAGGTTCAGACATATCACTGAATTCGAAAGGACCGATTTTTTGATTAGGAACAGGTTTTCTCCAAGTCCAGCCACGTCTCTTTGGTCTGTAGCTTTCAAGGTCTTTTAGTACTTCTTCAACGTCTATCATCTTATCGAGTTCAAGATTCATTATTTGTTACCTCCCTTGAAGAGTGTGATCGCATCATCCCAGTGCTTGCCTTCGATAAGTTCTTGGCCCGCTTGTCTGAGTGGAATGTTTTTTTCTTTAGAAATTTTGTAAACCACATGTCCTACACCGTGACCAATCAAATTATGGTCGATTGCAGCATTGACAAGGGGTTGCGCTTCTAAACTTGAGAAGCCCATTCTGAGAAGAACTGCTCTTTCAATGGATGGAGAAGTGTGTGTTCTTGCAAGCTCTAAAAGTGGATCTACAACTTGTTCAGTCAAATTCCAAAATCTTTCTTTCAGTTGCTCATCTGTCATATTAGCAAGATGAGCACGTCTTTGTTGAAAGTCATCTTCTCTTTTTAATGAACCTTTCATGTGAATACCTCCATTATTTTTTTCTTTTTTATACAATTTGATCTATTTAGGGGATTTTTCAGTCTTTGAATACTTACATCGGGGAATTAATAAGCAATGCCGAGTTTCGTCAATTCGGTTTTAACAAAGGTTTCATCAGAGTTAGACTCTGCCACAAGGAATGCAATCCCTGTTTCACTGACCTTGTCAACAGGTCTATGTGCCACTGCATTTTTGATACAAGATTTCTTCAATTTGTCCATGTCGAGATCAACAGCTTTGATAAAGCTAGGGTCCTTAGGCAAAATAATATTTTTGCCTGGAACTTCTTCTCTCGGGTTTCCAAGAATAATTTCAATGCCTCTTTCTCTAGCGAAAGACAATTGAGATTGAGGAAGTTTACCCGCACCTGTATATTCTGTTTCTTGAACAACGATGATTTGGTCTTGATTCATTTCTTGAGCAATACTGAAAGCCGCAGCTAACGCCGTATTACCTGCAGGACCTCTTTCCATGCCTTCAATCTGAGCAAGGGCTTCTGTCATATAGAAAACTTCCCCTTGAGCAATGGTTACATAACGGTCCATGTATCGAAGCGGTCTAGCCGCAGAACGTGGAACGTCTGAACGGTCTGGGTAAGTTGTGAAAGGAACGCCAAACCCAGTATGACCTGTTGTGAAAGCTTTTTTATTAAATTGACCATCTGAAGCCATGTGTAAACCTTCAAGGCTAACACTAGCCGCAACGATTTTAGTATTAAGGGCGCCTGCTTTAATCATGCCTCTAGCAGTTCCTGTTAAGTTGCCGCCCCCTGCATTGGTACAAACCACTACATCAGGATCTCTTCCAACTCTCTCTCTCATTTGGATGGCAAGTTCGTAACCTAAAGTTTCTACCCCTGCAATACCGAATGGTGTATAGAGTGACGCATTGAAGTAACCTGTTTCTTCAAGAAGTTGAAGGAAGGTATAGAAAAGTTCTGGCCCAACTGAAAGTTGAATAACTTCCGCACCAAGTGCCTCACATTTTCTAGCTTTTTCAACAATTTCAGGTTGACCAATACCTTTTGAGTCAAAACATTCTTGTACGACGATACATTTAAGACCTTGCATTGCCGCTTGAGAAGCAACTGCCGCACCATAGTTACCGCTAGTTGCTGCAATAACACCTTTGTAGCCTAATTTTTTTGCATGGTATACTGCTGTAGCTGCACGTCTCTCTTTGAAACTGCCTGAAGGATTTCCCGCTTCATCTTTAATAAAGATTCTTGCGCCCTTCCCTGCTGGTGCATACTTTCTCGCTAAAGCTGTCAAGTTTTTAAGTTCAAAGATTGGTGTATTACCTACGCTAAATTGCCCTTGAATTTCTTGAATTTCTTCAAGGGTATAGCCTGTTTCTTTCATCATTTTTTCATAATCGAAGCCAACGCCTTCATACTCAAAATCGTTATAGTCAATGCCTACTGCATTTTTAACGATTTCACTTTTTCGAGCAATGACCCCTTGATAAGACATATCCTTATTCATTTGCTTCACCTCCAAAGAGAATTTCTCTGAGTTGGAGACCAATTTGATGAAGTTCAGGTACAAACTTGCCAAATGAATGGGAATAAGAAGGTTCGACTTCTACTAATGTACCTTCAACAATTCTATTATTGACTGTTTTCACAGTGACTTTCTGTCCGATCTCTCCGTCTGTTTGCAAAAATCCTTTTACCCAAGTTTCCAACGGTACTTTTTTCGTATCATCTGGAACTTGTGGCGCTCTCTGTTCTGAGGTAAGAACCACATTGTGGATTTTTACCCAATCACCTATTTTAGCCATAATACACCTACTTTCTGAAGAATGAGCCTCGAAGTAAGAAACCCCAAGACAAACCTTTAGCTTCATTATTGGAGCTATAAGCGGTTGCAGCTAGGCTGCAACCGACATCACTATTATCTATTTCTTTGTGACTCCAATTATTTGCTGATAAGATCTCTCATATCGCCCATGATTGCTCTAGGAACTGGAAGAGTCAACATTGTGTGAAGACCTGGGTTTGCATTGATAACATGAGGAATCATGTTAACACACATTGCAATTGTGCCAAGGCCGCCTTCTACTTCTGGGCTGTTAATCATGTTGATCGATGGTGTACCTTTGATAATAACGTAGTCACCTGTTTGTACGCCAACTTGCTCTGGCTCAATTTGTTGTGGGTGAATCATGTCAATTTTAACTTCGCCTTCAACCCAACCTTGACCCGTCATGTTAACACCAGCAACGTCGCCAGCTTTAGCAAAACCGTATGGTGATTTTCTATCTACATCTGTAACGATTGGTTTCATTTGTTGTTCGAATTTCTCTACTTTCCAGCCAATAGCTTCTGCGATCATGCCTACTGATTCGTGGAAACCAACGTGACCTGCTAAAGTGCCATCATTTACGCCTTTTTCAAATTCTTCTACAGTAATACCAACACCTTGCTCTTCCATTACAGCAGGACCGAATGGTGATAAGCTATTGATTCTCTTAGATTCGATATGTTCTACATCAAGCATACAACCTGTCATAACCACAACAAGAAGATCCATGATAAGACCTGGGTTAATGCCTGTACCTAATATTGAAACGCCGTTTGCTTTAGCAATTTTGTCAAGTTCTTCAGCAAGCTCAGGATTTTGAGCTTTAGGGAATGCCATTTGCTCTGCAGTTGAAACAACGTTGATTTTCTTTTCAAGAACAAATTTAAGTCTAGGGAAAGCTTTTTGTGTGAAAGAATCTGTTGCGCAAAGACATACGTCTGCACATTTTTCAGTAAGAACTTCTTCAATATTTGGGTTGATGATAACAGGCTTTCTATCGCCTCTTTCTACACCAAGGACTTCGTAAAGATCTTTGCCGACGTGGTTTTCACCTCTGTCACATACACCAACGATTTCTACGCCTTTTTTAGTAAGAAGCATTTTTGCCATACCGCTTCCCATTGCACCTAAACCCCAAATTGCTACTTTTACATTTTGCTTATCCATATTAAAATACACCTCCACAAGTAGTTGAAAAACTATACACAGTTATATATAGCAATCTCCGTGCCAAGTTAAAGTTGTTAGTTTGAAATTGACAGAATTTCCTCACAATCTATCGAAAAAAGTCGATTTTTTACTAAATTTATGTGTTTTTTGCGCCTATGACTCAAATATCTCTACTGCGCATTTTAATATTCTGAATATTCATACTAGATATGCAGATGAAAAAGAATAAAAATACCATAACAATAGAAAAAGTGCAAAATATTTTGCTATTTAACAGCAAAATATTTTGCACTTCCTTATTGATCAAAATACTTCTTAATTTTATACTGTAAATTCTGTCTTGATATCCCCAAAGTTTCACTTGCCTTAGATATGTTATTAGAACTGGCATCCAAAACTTCTTTTAGAATGCCCTTTTCAATTTCTTCAAGGTAAGCGTTAAGATCTGAATAGGCCTCAAATTTAGGCAAATCAATACTTCGCTTCTGTTTTAAAAGCTCTTCTACGTGACTTGGCAAATGTTCTTTATTGATAACATGTTCGTCGCTGATCATGTTCATAGCGCTTTCAATAAAGTTTTGCAGTTCACGGATATTTCCAGGCCATTGATAGCCCTTAAAAGCTTCTAGTAGCTCTGTTGAAAGCATCCAAACATCTTTATTCAACTTTTCGTTGTAATACCGTATGAAGTGGTCTACAAGCATTGGAATATCATCCGATCGATCCTTAAGTGGCGGTATTTTAATACTAATGACGTTTAAACGGTAGAATAAGTCTTTTCTAAACAAGTTGCTGTTCATCAGTTGAATCGGATCTTCGTTGGTTGCTGCTATGATTCTGACATCAATTTTAATGTCGTCACGACCCCCAAGACGTCTTACATAACCTTCTTGGAGCACTCTCAGAAGCTTTGCCTGAAGGTCTAAGCTTAAAGAGTTGATTTCATCTAAGAACAGGGTGCCACCTGTAGATTGTTCAAATAGACCTGCTCGGTCATGAGCTCCTGTAAAACTTCCTTTGGTTGTACCAAATAAAATACTCTCAAGCAGGGTTGGTGGAAGGGCTGCACAGTTTTGAGCAATAAATGCTTTACTCCACCGCGGGCTATCAGAGTGGATACTTTGAGCAATCAACTCTTTACCGGTTCCTGTCTCACCTTCAATTAAAACGCTAGAACTTGTATTGGCTGCACGTCTGGCAATCTTTAAGGCTTCAAAAAGCTTTATATTTTTACCTATAATCTGGTCAAAGGTATAGTGAGCTTTTGAAGTAAACTTAAGCTTCGGATTGCCAGTCAGTTTACTTTGAAGCTCTAATATTTGGTCGGACATGCTGTTCATATCCGTTAAGTTCTTAGCAATTTCAACGGCTCCAATCAACTCATCTTCATGATAGATAGGGTATGTCGTATTAAGAGTCGTAATTTTTTTTCCGACCAAATTCAAATAATTTTGCATCTGTTTCTGAATTGGACGTCCATATGACATCGCCATTAAAAGCGTACTGTTCTCTTTAGTCCAATCGGGAAACACCTCTAAGAGATGTTTCCCGATTACAGATTCTGCCTCAAGGCCTTCAATTTTTTCCATAGCTTTGTTATAAATAACTGTAAAGCCATTTTTATCGACAATATGGATGCCTTCTTCAACTTCCTGCAAAATATTTTGCATCGAATCAAAAATAAGCTTCTGGTCCAAAAGGAAGACCTCCAATTAATTAGTAAAGTGGGAACTGTTCACAAAGTGCATGAACTCTTGCTGTTAATGATGCAATATCTGATTTGCTTTCAAGACAATCCGCAATAATTTCTGCAATTTCCTTCATTTCTGTATGTCCCATACCGCGTGTTGTTACAGCAGCTGTACCAATTCTCACGCCTGACGTAATGAATGGGCTTTCTGTTTCGAAAGGTACTGTATTTTTATTGACAGTCACTTCTACTTCTCCAAGCATTTTCTCAGCAACTTTACCTGTTAAACCTTTGTTTCTAAGGTCTAAAAGGAAATAAATGGTTGTCAGTTCCACCTGAAACAAGTTTGAAGCCTCTCGCTTTCAATGCTTCTGCCATTACCGCACAGTTAGAAACAACATTTTCTTGGTAATCTTTAAAATCTGGTTGAAGGGCTTCTTTGAAGCTGACTGCTTTTGCAGCAATCACGTGCATCAATGGACCACCTTGAATACCAGGGAAGATTGCTTTATCAATTGCTTTAGCGTATTCAGCTTTACAAAGGATAGCGCCACCTCTTGGACCTCTAAGTGTTTTATGTGTTGTTGTTGTTACAAAATCTGCAACATCACATGGGTTTTCGTGAAGACCTGTTGCAACTAAACCTGCGATGTGTGCCATATCTACCATTAAGAGTGCGCCAACTTCGTCAGCAATCTCTCTGAATTTTTTGAAATCAATTTTTCTTGGGTAAGCGCTTGCGCCTGCAACAATCATTTTAGGCTTGCACTCAAGAGCTTTAGTTCTTACATCTTCATAGTCAATGGTTTCTGTTTCAGGAGATACACCATAAGCCACAAAGTTAAAGTACATACCAGAAATGTTTACTGGTGAACCGTGGGTTAAGTGACCACCGTGTGACAAGTTCATACCAAGAACAGTATCGCCTGGTTTTAGCATTGCAAAGTATACGCCTAAGTTCGCATTTGCGCCTGAGTGTGGTTGAACGTTAGCATGATCCGCATTAAATAACTTTTTAAGACGATCAATTGCTAAATTTTCAACAACGTCTACATGTTCACAACCACCATAGTATCTTTTACCAGGGTAACCTTCTGCGTATTTATTAGTAAATACACTGCCCATTGCTTCCATAACTGCATAACTTACGTTGTTTTCTGACGCGATTAATTCAATACCTGTTTTTTGTCTTTTGAGTTCGTTCTGGAGTGATTCGAAAACCTCGTGATCAAAAGCTTCTAAATTTTGATTGTGCATGTTGAACTTTCCTCCTCATTAATTTTGACAATGGTAATCATCATATCCCCACGTTCAGCAAGTTTTTTGTCTCTTTTCTTGATAAACATAAAGCTGATAAACATTCCAACAAGTCCTACTAGAAAACCATATAATTCTGCATTCTTTGAAATTTGGAATAATTGAAGAATTGAGATTGTCCCAAAAATACAAGTTACTAAAACCACTAAAGGTATAATATATACCAAGAATGCTGCTTTTAGCACTTTGTTATCTTCCATTTCCATAGTAACATAGTCACCGACTTTTGCACCTGCTAAGTTAAGAGCTTCTACCTGCCGTTCTAAATTTTCTTTACCCATCTGGCAAGCGCCACAATCACCGCAAGCGGTACTTCTGGTTAGGTTAACAACTGCATTTTGTCCCTTCAATGATTCAACAACGCCGATACTGAACATGTTGCTTCCACCTTTCATTTCAAAAGCAAATTATAGTGCTGTGAAATTAATTTTCGCAACACTATAATTATATTAACAATAACAATAATATGCTAGTGTTATCATACCATCCTTAATATTATTTTAAAATAATTGATATAATATTCACGGCTATAAAATATCGTTATGGCAATTCATTACCTTATTTCTACTCTTCTTCTTTTGTCGGAAGAACGACTTGTACCGCTAATTCCAATAACTGATTGGCATCTACATTGGTAGGTGCTTCTGTCATTAGGCATGTAGCATTTTGTGTTTTAGGGAAGGCAATGACCTCTCTAATGTTTTCAGTACCCGTCATGAGCATCACCAAACGGTCTAAGCCGTATGCAATGCCACCATGAGGCGGTGTGCCATATCTGAAGGCGTCAATGAGGAAACCGAATTTTTCGCAGGCTTCTTCATCTGTAAAACCTAATGCTTTGAACATTCTCTTTTGAAGGTCAGCGTTGTGAATTCTAATAGAACCGCCGCCTATTTCAACGCCGTTTAGAACGATATCATAAGCTTTAGCTCTCACTTTACCTGGGTCAGTTTCCAACATATGAAGGTCTTCATCCATCGGAGATGTAAATGGGTGATGCTTCGCAGCGTATCTATTAGCCTCTTCGTCGTACTCGAGAAGCGGGAATTCAGTCACCCAAAGCAGTTTATAGTCGTCATCTTTAGTAAGTTCTAGACGCTTAGCCAGTTCATTTCTCAAATTGCCTAGTGCATCGTAAACCACATTGGATTTATCCGCTACAAAGACGAGAACGTCGCCTACTTCTCCGTTCATTCTGTCAACAATGGCTGCCATTTCTTCTTCAGAGAAGAATTTTGATATAGGTGAAGCAATTTCACCTTCATTGATTCTCGCCCAAGCAAGGCCTTTAGCACCATAAGTCTTTACAAAGTCTTGAAGCTTATCAAGGTCTTTTCTGCTAATTTTTTCACTGGCCCCTTTAATATTGATCCCACGAACATCTCCGCCGTTTTCAATAGCATCTGAAAAGACTTTAAATCCACAATTTGTCGCAAGGTCATTCATAGCCACTAATTCTAAACCGAAACGAACGTCTGGCTTATCCACACCAAATCGATCCATCGCTTCTTGATAAGGCATTCTTTGAAGCGGCAATTGTACATCTACACCAATGGCGTCTTTGAACATTTTTTTGATTAACTGCTCATTGACTGAAATAACATCGTCTTGCTCAACAAATGACATTTCAATATCGATTTGAGTAAATTCAGGTTGTCTATCTGCACGAAGATCTTCATCTCTAAAACACTTAACGATTTGATAATATCTATCAAAACCACTGACCATGAGAATTTGTTTGAAAAGTTGCGGTGATTGTGGCAGTGCATAGAACTTGCCTTGGTTCACACGACTTGGCACTAAATAGTCTCTTGCACCTTCTGGTGTTGGCTTTGTAAGCACAGGTGTTTCCACTTCTGTAAAATTATTGTCGTCTAGGAAGTTTCTAGCTGTTTTAGCCAACTTACTTCTGAAAAGCAGTTTGCTCTGCATTTTAGGCTTTCTAAGATCCAAGTAACGGTATTTAAGACGAAGCATTTCATTGGCTTTATCATCATCGTTAATGTGGATTGGTGGGACTTCAGATTCGTTAAGAATTTTTAAACTGTCTGCAAAAACTTCAATTTGACCTGTAGGCAACTGATCGTTTACAGATTCTCTTTGCTTAACTTCTCCCGTGAGGGCTATAACGAACTCCCCTCTTAAACCTTCTGCTTTGTCAAAGGCTTCTTGAGAGACTTTCGTATCAAAAACGATTTGCACGAGACCCATTTTATCTCTCAAGTCTACAAATATTAAACCGCCTAAATTTCTCTTTCTTTGCACCCAGCCCATTAAGGTTACCCGTTCACCGATATTTTCGGATCGAAGGACACCACACATATGGCTTCTTTTCATGCCATTCATTAATTCACCCATGTTCATGCTCCTTTCACTTTTCCAATATTTTTGTACGTAGTATTTTGCTCGACACTCCATTTGGAATATTTTGTTAATAGAAAACAACAAAAAAGCCCTCAGTCCATGCCTAAGCATAGGGACGAGAGCTAAGATTTCCCGCGGTGCCACCCTAATTGGTAATACCCACTTCATTGTTGGTTGACTCTTTGTGTGTTGATGTCTTCAGTCAATTTCTTCATACCAGGTTTCACCGCCCCTGACTCTCTTAAATGTTCCATTGACCTACTCTTCCAACGAGTCTTATGAATTTACTTAATTATAGAAAAATCGTAACGGCTTGTCAACCACTCTTTTTTACGCTGAATCAACTCGTCCGTTCTTGCCAGATAATCTTCTAGTCCTTTAGAGTTTGAAAATCTCTCAAGACGATTTTCATCTTTAAAATAGATTTTGCTAATGGCCCCTGCCCCTAAGGCTAAAATGCTATGTTGCTCTTCCATGGTACGTACATTGTATACACAAACTTCATTAGGTAGCGCAAACCCTATGTTTTCTAGGTTGCCAATCATTTGCTTCTGTCTGTACATATAATAAGGCTCATACCCTGCTTCAAGGAGCTTCTCTGTGGCAATACCCACCATGTTAGACACCGTGTTAGCCGACTGGAGCATTAAATCATCTTTTAATTCATTGAGCTTTGAGGCCCGTTTAACGGCTAAGGTATGCACCGTTACATTCTCTGGTCTCATTTTAAGAATTTCTTCAATGGTGTATGCCATATCCAATTCAGTCTCCGTGCCAAGCCCCGCAATCAGATCCATATTAATATGCTTAAAGCCATGTTCTCTCGCTTTTGTGTAAAGTTCTTGAATAGCAAAGGCGTCATGGTCTCTTCCAATTTCTTTTAAAGTATGGTTAACCATGGTCTGTGGATTGACACAAATTCGATCGACTTTAAACTGTGCCATTAGGGTTAGTTTCTCATCGTCTAAAGTGTCTGGTCTACCTTGCTTCTACGGTGTATTCCATTACTTTGCTTCTATCAAAATGTTCATCCACACAGATGAGCAATTTTTCCAGTTGAGCCGCCGAAAGTGCAGTAGGCGTCCCTCCACCGATGTAAATACAATCAACCGTCAGGCTTCTAAGCTTAATATCCGCTGCCATTTCTGTAATTTCGTGGGTCAATTGCTCAATATACCGATCCATCAAATGACCTTTTTGTGCCACCGAATTAGCTGGGAACGAACAATATGAACACCTTGTTCTGCAAAAAGGTATACAAATATAGAGGGAAATGGTTTTTTCGTCTTGAACATCTAAAATAGGCTGTTCCAACTTGGCAATACCTAACATCAGCTCTATTTTATCTTGGGTAACCCGGTAAACGTCTTGTAGGTATGTTGAAATTTCAAGGTCTGAGCGACTTAGTTGTAACATTTCATGAACAAGTTTCACAGGTCGAATTCCAACTAAGGTCCCATAAGGGTTACAGGGTTTCATAACTTGACTTAGAAGATCAAAGAAATTCAGCTTTAAGTAGACCTTTAAATCTCTTTGAATCTGATGTTTTTGAGTAAGCGCAGCATAAGCAGTTTCAATGGTGTAGACTTTCTCTTTAAAGGATAGTCTTCCCTGAATTTTACCTAAGTCCACAACTTGCAAAACTTCAATTTCATCGGCTTTAGAATCCGCTTCACCCGGTAAAAAAGTCTGAATCATATGACCGTAATCATAAGAAAGGTCAAGTTCAGTGTTTTGTATTTCCCAGCGTATCATATCAGCGCACCAAATACGGATTTCTTGCCCGCTCTCTGCCGATGGTGCTGGCGCCTCCATGACCGGGTAATACAATCAATTCATCGTCTAACTTAAGGAGTTGATTGCGAATGGATTTAATGAGCTGATCATGATTGCCACCGTCTAAATCGGTTCTGCCAATAGAACTCTCAAATAAAGTGTCCCCAGTAATAACAAATTTGTCGAAGAGGAAGCAGACGCCCCCTTTGGTATGCCCAGGGGTATGAAGGACTCTTATAAAGCCTTCCCCAAAGGGAATCTTCATGCCGTCTTGTAACATGACGTCAGGGGTAAATACTGAATCTGGACCATACATGGTCGATGACAAGTTAATACTAGCATCTTGAGCCATATAGACGTCTGAGGCGTGCATGTACACAGGCACAGGATAAACGGCTTTAAGTCCTGCAAGTCCCATATGATGATCGCCATGTCCATGAGTCATTAAGATGCCTTTAAGGTCAATGCCCTTTTCTACAATAAAATTAATAATTTTGTCTTCAGAACCGCCTGGATCTACAACAAAACCTTCATTGGTTTCATCATTATAGACGATATAGCAGTTCATGGCATAAACGCCAGCAACGATTCTCTCTATTTGAATCATACGGATTCCTCTCAATCTTTAAAATACTTTTTGGCTGTCCAACAATATGGTAACAGGTCCATCGTTAATCAAAGAGACTTTCATATCTGCCTGAAAGACACCTTTTTCTACTTTTGTTCCTGTAGCTCTAACCTTTTCCACAAAATATTCATAGAGAAGGTTAGCCTCTTCAGGTCTAGCGGCATTAGAATAACTAGGTCTTCTACCTTTTCTAGCATCTCCCAAAAGTGTAAACTGAGAAATGGCTAGGAGTTCGCCACCTACTTCTTGTAAGGAGTGATTCATTTTACCTTCTTCATCTTCGAAGATTCTAAGGCCAGTAACTTTATCGGCTATATATTGGGCTTCTTTTTCAGTATCGCCTTCTTCTACGCCAAGTAGGACCATAATCCCTTTTCCGATTTCTCCAACGACTTGCCCGTCTACACGAACAGATGACTCTAAGACACGCTGTATGACTGCTCTCATAATTGCCTCCTTATAATTGAATACTCATTCGTATGCTTCTATAGGGTACTCGTCTAATCGCTCGGTAATTTACACGTACAAACGCCGCCATTGAATATCAAAGGCGACGTCAATTGATTAAAAGAATAACTTTGTTAATTGCTGCTACGCTTCACTTCAATAATCTCTGGCATAGACCTAATTTTATTGATGAGTTTGGTCAACTGTTCAGAGTCAGAAATTTCTAAAGTTAAATTGATGATGGCAATGCCATTCTTAGAAAGCTTGGCATTGACTCCTGTAACAACTAAACTTAAGTCTGTAATCAATACCGTAATTTCACCTAAAAGGCCTTTGCGATCAGGTGCCACAATTTGAACCTCAGAGTTATAAGATGTAGCCTGTTCTTTAGAATCCCAAGCAACCTCAATGAACCTAGTTTGAGCATCGTCTGACTTTTCAAAGTTGACGCAGTCCGCTCTGTGAATGGTAACCCCTCTACCTCGCGTAATGTAGCCAATAATTTGGTCACCCGGTACAGGGTTACAACATTTCGCAAAACGAATGAGCATGTCCTCAACGCCTTTGACAACGACGCCATTTGCGGCTTTGCTTTTCTTCTTCTTCTCTCTCTCCCTCGGCTGATGCTCAGGGTCGAATCCTTCTGCCATTTGTTCAAGTAAACTGGTTTGAGGCTTCGTTTCCAGTCTTTGTTTTTCTTTCAACTTTGGAACAATTTGATTGAGCATAATGCCGCCATAACCAATAGCCGCATATAAGTCTTCAATTATGTTCATGCCTAGTTTATCAATGATTGGGTCTACCCACTCATCTTTTAAAAGCTCTTTAGGTTGGAAGCCATTGCGCTTGATTTCTTTTTCAAGCATGTCTTTGCCTTCCTTGATGTTCTCTTCTCGACGCTCTTTCTTAAACCAATTCTTTATTTTATTCTTAGCCTGTGTGGATTTAACAAATTTTAACCAGTCACGGCTTGGACCTGAGGCGTTGTTTGAAGTAAGCACTTCAATAATTTGGCCATTGTTGAGCTGGAAGTTAAGTGGAACAATTCTCCCATTAACTTTCGCACCAACACATTTGTTCCCCACTGCGGAGTGAATTTTATAAGCAAAATCTACTGGCGTGGAGCCCAGTGGCAAGTCAATAACTTCTCCCTCAGGGGTAAAGACAAATACTTGATTGGTAAAGAGGTCGATTTTTAAAGAATCCATGAATTCTTTAGGGTCTGATAAATCTCGTTGCCATTCCATCATTTGTCTAAGCCACGAAAGCCTGCTCTCCATGTCGCCCTGAGAAGCTTCTAGACCTTCTTTGTATTTCCAATGGGCAGCAATACCATATTCTGCAATACGATGCATTTCCGCTGTTCTGATTTGAATTTCAAAAGGTTCACCTGTACCACTCATAACCGTTGTATGAAGCGATTGATACATATTAGGCTTTGGAATTGAAATATAATCTTTAAATCTGCCTGGAAGTGGAATCCAAAGGTTATGGACAATCCCTAGAACCCCATAACAATCTTTGATATTTTCAACAATGACACGAATTGCCGTTAAGTCATAGATTTCTTCAAAGTTTTTATTTTGATAGACCATCTTCTTGTAAATACTGTAGAAGTTTTTAGGTCTTCCTGTAATATCGCAAATAATTTCATCTTCTTTAACTGCTTTTGTCAGCTCATGAATAACGTTGTTGATATTCTTCTCACGTTCATCACGTTTTTTGTTCACCTTAGAAACCAAGTCGTAGTAACCTTCTGGATCCAAGTAAAGGAAACTAAGGTCTTCCAATTCCCATTTAAGTTTTGAAATACCTAGCCTGTGAGCAATCGGTGCATATATTTCAAGGGTCTCTTCTGCTTTTTCTTTCTTCTTGTTATCTGTCATATATTTTAAAGTGCGCATGTTATGAAGACGGTCAGCTAATTTAATTAAAATAACACGAATGTCTTTTGCCATTGCCAAGAACATCTTTCTCAAATTCTCAGCTTGTCTTTCTTCTTTTGTATCATAATGAATCTGTCCTAATTTAGTTACGCCGTCTACGAGTAAAGCAACTTGTTCTCCAAATTCCTTACTGACATCTTCAAGGGTGTATTTCGTATCTTCCACCACGTCGTGAAGCAAGCCTGCCACTATGGTATCTTCGTCAAGTTCCAATTCTGCCAAAATAAGGGATACGTGTATGGGATGAATAAAATACGTCTCTCCAGATTTTCGGAACTGACCACTATGCGCAGATTCTCCAAACTGATAAGCTTTTATAATGCGATCCAAATTAAGATATGGATTAAATTGTTCAATTTTTAAAATATAAGTCTCTAAATTCATAATACCACCCTGAGAAACACTTCCTAGATTTCTATTGTAAATACTATACCATATAAAAGCCATATGTTAAAAGAAAAGCTAGAGAAATCTCTAGCTTTTCTTTTAACATATTCATTTCTCACGCTTATTCCTGCTAATTTTATAAAAAATTAGTAGTGAATCAAAGAATCACAGCGGTAATTTGAAAGTTTTTTATTTCCTTCAAGGAAATCTAATTCCATAAGGAATAAGAGACCAACCACTTCTCCGCCCAAGTTTTCAATCATTTTAACAATCGCAGCAACAGTCCCACCTGTCGCTAATAGATCATCTGCAATCAATACTTTTTGCCCTGGTTTAATGGCATCTTTATGAATTTCCAAACTGTCAGTCCCATACTCCAGTTCGTATTCAAAAGTTAAAGTCTCATAAGGAAGCTTTCCAGGTTTGCGTACTGGTATAAATGGTTTAGATGCGGCATAAGCCAATGGCGCTCCAATTAAAAAGCCACGTGCTTCAGGTCCAACAATCACATCAAATTCCAAATCATCTACTAATTTTGCACATTCATCAATGGCAAAACGAAATGCTGGCCCGTTTTGAAGTAATGTCGTTACATCTTTAAAGTTTATTCCTTCTTTAGGAAAGTCTTGGACTTCTCTAATCAATGATTTAAGATTCATGTTCTTCCTCCCGTGTTTCTCAGAATCTTTGCCGCTATTGCGACTTAATTATATTATCAAATAAATGTAAGAAATAAAAGTGTTTTATAAGGAAATTAGCCATTTTTCAGTGCAATTTTATAAGATTGAAGATCCCTAAACAAAGGTACTTGTTCCAAATCGACTTTTTGATTTGGGGTTGGCAATATTTGAACACTCTCTCGTTCTATCTGCACTAGGCCAGCCACACCTAAAATCATAGCACACAACCATTTTTCAACACTCATAGGGGTTATATCACTATATTTATTTTCCTTTACTTCCTTATAAAACGTAATTAGTGCAGCTCTATCTGGTATCCAATTGGCGTATAGAGAATTGCTAATTTTTCCAGTCTCAAGATTAAATTGACTTTCCACCGACTGGACGTTTTCACCTTTTCCCCAGTCTGTCAGAGGACAAATGAGTAAATGGTCACTCGTCTCCTCGTTTAAGCTACTAAAAGTACTGTCAAATTGATTGATATGCACTTTCAATTGAGATAAAACTTGGTCATAGATTCGGTTATAAAAATAGTATAAACCTTCTAAGGTGTCTACGGTCCAAATTTTATGATTTTCTATGACAGGAGGACATTCTTCCTTTTGAGCATAGGCCGCCACTCGATGGGCTTCGGCAAAGTAAAATTGTGAAACGGCTTCATTTTTTTTCACCAAAGGTTCTCTAAAACCTCTAATGTCTTTAAGCTGGAACTGTATGGTTTGAGTGCCTCTAAATTCATTAATGTCGATATGACATACCAAATCCACCGTATCACCTGGTTTATATAAATCGTAATACCCAGATTTGTCAAAAGAAATGGCTTCGAAAGTCCTTACCCCATCTGCTATTTCAAACTTTGTATACTCTTTATTTTTCCCAATTTGAGTTTTTTTTCTAATCTGCGCATTTTCTACTCTGAAAACAGGTCTAGAATTTCCCATGCCAAAAGGTTCTAACAATGTAAGTTCTTCAACCAATTCGTAGGTGATTTGGCTTACTTCTACATCCGCATCTATTTTAATACCTGGGGTCAGTAGATATTGGGGCAAGTTCATTTTGCAATGGGTTTCTAACTGACTTTTAAAATCAAAAAAGTTTTCCAGTGATACGGTAAGACCTGCTGCTTGCTCATGTCCCCCAAATTTATCAAACATTGGTGCAAAGACACATAGCGCTTCAAATATATCGAAGCCATCTATACTTCTAGCAGAACCTTTAGCTTTTTGATCTGTTATGCTGAATACTATAGCGGGTTTGTGGAAACGCTCTACTAATCTTGAAGCTACAATGCCAATGACGCCACTGTTCCAACCTTCGCCCTGTACAATGCTAATATGCTGTTCCTTAAAATCTTCTCTACTCTCTATTTGTTGAATGGCTTGATCGACAATCTCTTTTTCTAGTTGTTGTCGTTTGTCGTTTGTATCCTTCAAAATTCCTGCTATTTCAAAAGCTTCTGCTTCATTTTCCGTAGTCAACAGCACAACCCCAAGCTTGGGGTCGTCTATACGGCCAGCAGCATTGATTTTAGGGGCTAGCATAAACCCTACGTGTCCCGCTGTTATTTCTTTGCCTTTTAAATCTGAACAGGCTATCAAAGCACTCATTCCTAGACTTTTAGTCTGAGACAGAGCAGCTAGACCATGCTTTGCAATAATTCGGTTTTCATCTACTAGAGGTGCTATATCGGCAATGGTGCCAAAGGCTGCCAATTCTAAGAGTTCTTCTCTGATTGGAATGATCAATTCACCTAAAAGGGCCATGGAGAGTTTATAGGCTAGTCCTACACCCGCCAACATACTGAAGGGGTACTGGCAGTCAGGCTGTTTAGGATTGATCACTGCATAAGCCTTAGGTACTTCCTCTTGGCATTCATGGTGGTCGGTTATAATCATATCCAATCCAATTTTTCGAGACAAAATGGCTTCTGCTACTGAAGCTATGCCACAATCTACGGTAATTAGAACCGTTACGCCGCTGTCTCTTATGGTCTGAATTGCAGTCATATTGAGCCCATATCCCTCATCGTGGCGATCTGGTATATAGTATTCCACTGGATACTGTAATTGTTTAAAACATTTTATCAATAGAGATACGCTGGTAATCCCATCTACGTCGTAATCGCCATAGATACAAATTTTCTCTCCCTTACTCATGGCAACTTGAATACGATCAACCGCCCGATCCATATCTTTTAATAAATAAGGATCGTATAAATCTTCAATATCGGGATGAAGAAACTGATGAACATTGGTATTTTCATTTAATTTCCTAGCCAGAATATTCTTAAATATATCTGAATACTTTTCAGTTTGCAAATAGCTTGGCAGACTCGCATCAGCTAATTTAATCCATCTCTTATCATTAATACTGAGAAGTGACTCTCTCATATAGTTACCTCGTTCTTTCTATTAAAAAGATTCTGTCTCAGGTCGCCCGCCCCTTTGACAAACCGTTAGCTTCGCTACTGGCGCACATGAAAAAGGAGCTGAGAATACTCTCAACTCCTTTATTATACAACATTGTAACATGATGTCCCTTAAAATTTGTAGAAGCAAGCTTCTATTTTGCAGAAGAGTCATAGTGTTTATTTTTTTTGTCTTGGGCATCCATTACAAGGGCCCAAATTGGAGATGCAATAAAGATAGATGAGAAAGTACCAACTGTAATACCAACCATTAGTGGAAGTGCAAACTCTTTTACAGACTGTACACCAAAGACATAAAGTCCACTAATAACAATTACGGTTGTAAGAGAGGTATTGATAGATCTAGCTAACGTAGATCTGATACTTGCATTTGCAATATCTGTGTGTGATTCCTTTTTACGTCCTCTAATATTCTCACGGATTCTATCAAATACTACAATTGTATCATTGATAGAATAACCAACTACTGTTAAAATTGCCGCAATGAATGGTGAGTTCACCGGGAATCTAAAAATAGCATAAACAGAAATCAATATTAAAATATCATGGAGAAGTGCTGCTATTGCAGACATTCCATAGACAAATTGGAACCTGAAGGTAATGTAAGCCAACATACCAATAGAAGCAATAAGAATCGATAGAATTGCATTCAATTGAATCTCTTTTCCTACAGCTGGACCAAATTGTTCACTGTTTACAAACGCGTTGTCATTTAATTTATAAGCAGTTGCTAAAGATGCAAATACTTCATCTCTTTGTTTTGTGTTCAACGCTTTAGTCGTTTTAATCATAACTTCAGCCTTGTCTACACCGACATGAACAATTTCAGGTTTAAGATCGAAATCTTTAATGACACCTTCAATTTCAGACACACTTACTTCTTTGCCCAGGTCTACTTGAATCATAGTACCGCCAGTAAAGTCAATACCGTAGTTAAGACCTTTAGTAAATATCACAGCTAATCCCACAATCATAATAAGTGCAGAAATACCAAACCATATTTTATATTTTTCAACGATTTTTAAGTTTTCAAATTTCATGATGTCACCCCCTTACGCGCCGTAGAATTTACTGTTATTTGCTATTTTAAAACCTAAAGACCATTTCATTAGATGTTTAGTTACAACAATCGCAGTAAACATACTTGTGACGATACCTATCATCAGTGTAACTGCAAAACCTTGAATCGTGCCAGTACCAAAGTAGTAAAGTACTGCTGCTGCAATAAGTGTTGTAATATTTGAATCTAAAATGGTTGTCATTGCTCTGTGGAAGCCCGCTTCAACTGAAGCTCTAAGAGATTTACCCGTACGTAATTCCTCTTTGATTCTTTCAAAGATGATAACGTTAGCATCTACTGCCATACCTACAGATAATAAAATACCTGCAATACCTGGTAATGACAAGTTTGCTTGAAGGGCAACCATTAATGCCAATACGATTGTAGAGTAGAGTACTAGCGAAATACTAGCAATAACGCCAGGGAATCTATAGTAGAGAATCATAAATACAGCAACTAGTATGAAACCAATTTTAGCTGCAAATACGCTAGAATTTAATGCATTAAGGCCTAATGTAGCGCTTATAACGTTAGATTGTACTTCTGTTAAATTAATAGGTAGTGCACCACCTCTGATTAGGGATGACAATACGCTACATTCATCATATGTAAAGCTACCTGTAATGATTGCTTTACCATCAACGATTTGAATTTGCGTGTAAGGTGCAGAAATAACTTTGTCATCTAACAAAATGGCAATTTGACCACCATTTGCCGTTAGTGACCTAGCTGTTTTAGTCGCTTGGCTGAAAAGTTCAGTCCCTTTATCATCAAATTCAAGGCCTACTGCAGGTTTGCCATAAGAGTCTGCTGAAACTTTTGAATCTTTGACCTCTTTACCTGACAAAATATGCGTTGAGGTAAATTCAGACTTTGTCATGCCTTCCATTGCCACTGTTGAAGGGTCAACCAGAACAAACTCCAATTGAGCCGTTTTGCCGATGGATTCAATTGCAGCACTAGCATCTTTTACACCCGGTAATTCTATACGAATGCGATTATCACCTTGCTGAGTGATTTTAGGCTCTGTTAAACCAATTGAGTCAATACGTTTAGATAAAACTTCAATAGATTGTTTGACAGCTTGGTCCAATTCTTTTCCAGTAAGCTTTGTATCTGCTTGGAAGACAATGGCAACGCCACCCTCAATATCTAAACCGTAATTCATTTGTTCACCAATTGATTTGAACTCGACTGGCCCAATTTTAGCGCCAAAAGCGGCAAGGTATGCTAGTAATGCAATTACAATCACGCCGCCGACAAAGAAAATTCTGTTTTTCTGTTTCACTTGAAGCCCTCCCATTATTTATATTCTGATGCATATGTTACATAATGCTTTGCTGAAGCTTTGAGACTGGCCATTTCTTCTTCTGTAAGGGAACGCACTACCTTTGCAGGAGATCCGACCACTAAGCTTCTTGAAGGAATTTCTTTACCAGGAGCAATCAAAGAACCTGCTCCAACAATACAATCATCACCAACTTTTACACCATCTAAGAGAATTGCACCCATTCCAATTAGTACACGACATCCAATATGGCAACCATGGACAATAGCACCATGACCAATTGTTACGTCATCTCCAATAATAGTATTAAAACCTTTTGAGCAATGGACAACCGCATTGTCTTGTATATTGGTTCTTTTCCCAATATGAATAGGCTCTACATCTCCTCTAACAACAGCACCAAACCAAATACTAGCATCTTCCTCTAACGTTGTACTGCCAATTACTTGGGCAGACTCCGCAATAAAGTTCGAAGGTCCTGATGTTGGCATAATCCCTTTATAAGGTATATGCATAGCTTATTCCTCCAACATTTCTTTAGCTTTGAGATAAATAGCACACTCAAGTCGTTTCTTTTCCATTTCACAACCTAAATCGTAAGGGATATTAATGTCATGGTTGAAATTATATGCATTGGCATGACAACCGCCGCTGCAATAAAACTTCGCCCAACATTCCTTGCACTTAGTTTTGTTGTAAACATGAGCATTTTTAAAGGACGCCGACAAAGAAGTATCAAGTGTACCATTCATGACATTTCCCATTTTGAAGTCGTCATTGCCAACGAATTGATGACATGGATAGATATCTCCCTCTGGAGTTACTGCAATGTACTCTGATCCTGCACCACAACCTGAAAGCCTTTTAATAACACAAGGTCCCTGGGAAAGATCCACCATAAAGTGGAAGAATTTAAAGGCTTTGTCGGTCTTTTCACGCTTTAGCATTTCTTCAGCAAGTCTTTCGTACTCGTTGAAGATAACTTCCAGATCGCTCTCTTTTAAAGTGTAATCGTGATGAGGTTCAGAAACCACAGGCTCCACAGATGTCAGCTTAAAACCAAGATCTGCCATATGAATGACGTCTTTAGCAAAATCTTTATTGAAATGTGTAAAAGTTCCTCTTACATAATAGGACTTAGAACCACGTTTTTCAACTAATTTCTGAAATTTTGGTACAATAATGTCATAAGTACCATTACCGTTTACTGTATAACGCATGAGATCGTTTGTGTCCTTAGTGCCATCTAAACTCAAGACCACATTGTCCATATTCTCGTTGATATAATCCATTTTTTCATCATCTAGAAGTACACCGTTGGTGGTTATGGTATATCTGAAGTTCTTGTTATGATCCTTTTCAATACTTCTACCATAGTCAACCAATTCTTTGACTACTTCCCAGTTCATTAGGGGCTCGCCACCAAAGAAATCAACTTCTAAATTTTTACGGTTGCCCGAATGGCTAACTAACAAGTCAAAGGCCTTTTTACCAATTTCCAAAGGCATTAAGTTCCGCTCGCCTTTAAAATCTCCTTGAGAGGCAAAACAGTATTTACATCTGATATTGCAGTCGTGAGCAACGTGTAAGCACATTGCCTTTATTACCGGGGTCTTGTTGCCAAAATGAATATCTTCAATGTATTGATCAGAAGTGTTCAACTGACCTTTCATCAATAACTCATCAATTTCAGAAATTGCTTCCTGTAGTGCAACTTGGTCATATTTATCTTTTAATATTTCCGTGACTGTCTCACGGGATTTATCAGGATATATTTCTAAAACATCATAGATTAAATCGTCAACGACGTGAATTGCACCTCCATTGACATCCATGACAATAGAAATATCTCCCTGTTTAAACTTATGAATCATAATGCCCTCCACACCTATTAAAATGTCCCAACTGGAACAACTATTTCCTTACACAAGAAAAAGCAGCTTTTACGCTGCTTCAACTCACAGTGCTATTTATTTTCGCACGATTGATTGCCGACTGTGCAAGAAGTTTTACAAGCAGATTGGCAAGAAGTTTGGCATTCACCACAACCGCCATGGGAAGCACTTTCTTTAAGCGAACCGCTGTTTAATGTCTTAATGTGTTTCATCTCATACCCTCCTCACATGCTATAGACTTACATCTTATTATAACACAGAGCCTCGTTTTGTAAAGCATTTGGCTCTTTTAAGCTTTATTTCTGCTCCGCTTGAATTTCAGCTTGCACATAACCATACTTTTGAAATACTTCATTTTTAAAATCTAAGAAACGATCATCCATAATGGCCTGTCTGGCTTCTTTCATAAGATTCAACAAGAAGTGTAGGTTATGGTAACTCATCAGCCTTGCAGAGAGAATTTCATTAGCTTTATATAAATGTCTCAAATAAGCTTTTGTGTAATTTTTACAGGTATAGCAGTCACAATTTTCATCTAATGGCGAAAAATCGTCAAAGTATTTTGCATTCTTAATGGCAACTTTGCCTACCGAAGTCATCGCTGTACCATTTCTGGCAATTCGAGTTGGCAAAACACAGTCAAACATATCGACCCCTCTGAGTACGCCCTCTAGTAAATCGTCAGGACTGCCAACACCCATTAAATATCTTGCCTTGTCTTTAGGCAAAAGTGGTGTTGTATATTCTAGCACTTCATACATGAGCGGTTTTGGCTCTCCAACAGAAAGCCCACCAATCGCATAACCTGGAAAATCAAGCGCTGTAATTTCAGCAGCGCTTTGTTCTCTTAAATCTCTATACATACCGCCTTGAATGATACCAAAAAGCGCTTGAGTTTCTGGTTTTTTATGAGCATCTTTACAGCGTTTTGCCCATCTCGTCGTTCTTTCAAGAGAGTTTTTAACGTACTTGTGGTCTGCAGGATAAGGTGCACATTCGTCAAAGGCCATAATAATATCTGCCCCTAATGCATTTTCTATTTCGATGGCTTTCTCAGGACTTAAAAAGTGTTTGCTACCATCTAAATGAGATCTAAACTCTACGCCTTCTTCAGTAATTTTTCTTAAATCACCTAAGCTAAAGACTTGGAAACCACCGCTATCAGTAAGTATTGGACGATCCCAGTTCATAAATTTATGAAGACCACCAGCTTTTTCAATCAGTTCGTGTCCAGGTCTTAAATATAAATGGTAGGTATTAGACAAAATAATTTGAGCCTCTATATCCTTAAGTTCCTCTGGCGTCATGGACTTAACCGTGGCTTGAGTCCCAACAGGCATGAAAATAGGTGTTTCAATTACGCCATGAGGTGTATAAAGCTTGCCAAGTCTTGCGCCTGATTGTTTACATTCTTTGATTAATTCAAATCGTACTGCCATAGTGCCTCCTATTCAATAATCAGCATAGCGTCGCCGAAGCTAAAGAATCTATAGGATTCCTTTACTGCCACCTGATATGCATTCATAACGTTTTCTTTTCCTGCCAATGCACTGACTAACATAATCAGTGTTGACTCTGGTAGATGAAAATTGGTAATCATGCCATCTATCACCTTAAACTTATATCCAGGATAGATAAAGATATCGGTCCAACCGCAACCTGCTTCAACGTGCCCACTAGAATCTGTTGAACCTTCTAGGGTTCTTGTAGAAGTAGTTCCTACAGTTATAATTCTACCACCATTGCCTTTGGCAAGGTTGATGATACCTGCGGTTTCTTCGCTAATCTCGTAGTACTCCGCATGCATTTTGTGTTCTAATACATTTTCTACTTTTACAGGTCTAAACGTACCAAGTCCTACATGGAGTGTTATATAAGCAACATAAACACCTTTGTCTTCTATTTCTTTTAGCAGTTCCTCAGTAAAATGAAGTCCTGCTGTAGGCGCTGCAGCCGACCCCGGTGTCTTGGCAAATACCGTTTGATAACGTTCCTTGTCTTCAAGTTGTGCTTGAATGTAAGGCGGTAGCGGCATTGTTCCCAATTGGTCTAATATATTCTCAAAAATACCTTCAAACTCAAATCGTATGACCCTTGCACCTTCGTCTGCATAATCTATAATCTCAGCGCGAAGAATATCATTCCCAAATGTAAACTTGTCCCCGATGCGGGCCTTTTTTCCTGGTTTAACAAGACTTTCCCAAGTGTGATGGTCCAACTGTTTTAGTAGAAGGAATTCAACCAATGCACCACTTTCTCTAACGCCAAAAAGACGTGCAGGTATAACTCTGGTGTTGTTAAGCACCAAACAGTCACCAGGATTTAAATAATCAACCACGTCTCTAAAAATTTTATGTTCAACCGCTCCGGTAGATTTATTGAGGACCATCATTCTGGAGGCTGTCCGATCTTGTATCGGAATTTGAGCAATCAGCTCTTCTGGAAGTTCAAAACTAAAATCTTTGGTTTGCATAGTAACGCTCCATTATTTCGTATTCTCTAACACTGTGCCCGTATAATAATATTTCAATATTTCCTCGTAAGTAAAGCCTTTGTCTGCCATGGTTTTAGCGCCCCACTGACTCATACCAATACCATGACCCCAACCTTTCCCGTTAAAAGTATAGGCTGTGCTACTTGATACTTGCAAAGTAGTAGCCGTACTCCCATCACTAGCCTTCAAACCACTGAGTACAGTATTGCTACTGCCGCTAGAGGAAAGTAAATTTGCCGTTGATGAATTGATTTTAGCAGTGCCACTGCCTGTTAACGCTGTAATACCACTACCGCCAGGGCTTTGTATTGTGAAATAGTTGGTTTTAAAATTGGAATCTCCAAAGAAAGCTCTAATTTTATCTTTTTCAAAACTTGCACTGCCATTGGTGCCATAAATGGTTGTTTTTAAAGATCTACCATTGACAGAAACCGATTCCATCACTATATTAGTAACGCTTCCAATGTTATAACCCTTGGCCACTAACTTTTCGCTAATTTGCTCTGGGGTATAACTTACAGACCATACGTCGTTTGGAGAACCAATAGAATAGGGATCGTCAACACCGACCAAATATGGAAAGGCTGTGGTCCAAATATTCTCGGAATTTTCAGTTCTACCCTCCACTATTAGAATGGAATACTGTTTGCGCCAGTTTACCATTATATTTCAAATAGATTCCCTTCGTCAAGTCTACCGCTGAATTAGATAAAGGGGTTTCTACATTTGAACCTACATAGACTTGACAGTCTATGGTGTTGCAAACGTCGAATCCATATTTTTTATGTTTGTCTTTATTGGTCAGAGCGTAGTTTCTCGCAGCTACCGCTTGGGCTTTTTGAGCTTCTATAGGCCATTTGGGTGATATTTCATATGGAAGAACGCCGTAAAGATACTGCTCCATATTAATATAATTAATCACTGTCGGATCACTGGCTGTAAACCGTTTCAAACCAATATATCCTCGATACTTATATTTATTAAAAGATATTTTCCCCATATCTGCTATTGGCGCAAATACAAAGTCCATTTCAGACGAATCGTAAAGGAATTTCACTGATCCTCCATCTACTATCATAAATGCAAAATAGTTAAAAGGTGCTTTGTCAACATTATAGGGTGCCAATTGTGACATTGCTGTACTGTAATTAGACTGAAACTCTCCTTCTGTAAAATAAGCGCCTTTATATACTCTCCAACCATCATCATAAGCTAAATAAGCATCTGGAACCGTAGCCTTAACTCTTTCAAGGACGGGCAGTACCGCTTCATATGTCGGCATAACACTGCCAATTTGAATATGGTATTTGCCTTTCAGCTGCGACGTTTCATTAGTACCTGCAGACGTTATTGCCGTTTCATTAGTTGAAGACCCCATTTTTCATTAGAACTAGGGTTTGGCTCCCAGAAAAATCTATCATCTTCGTGAACACGGTTTCAGATAAAACGCCAAATTGAAACCCTGAATCTGAATAAAGGGTACTGCCTCCCTCTGAAACCTTTCCGTATTGAAGTCCAACTTTTAGCTGTGTCTCTTCTTCTGCAAAAGCAGAGGACTGAACAAAGGCACAAAACATTCCAATGGTAAGTGCTATGGCAATTTTCTTATAATTTCTGATCATTTTTTCACCTCATGTATGCGTTATTCCCAGTCAAGTCCAAAATGCTCATAAGCCAGTTTTGTGGCCATTCTACCTCTTGGCGTTCGGTTGATAAAGCCCAGTTGTAGTAAGAACGGCTCTATAACATCCTCTAAGGTATTGCGTTCTTCTCCCGTGGAGGCAGCCAATGTATCTAAACCCACTGGTCCCCCGTTGAATTTATAAATAATAGCTTTGAGTATTTTTTTGTCTGCTGCGTCTAAACCTAGTGGGTCAATTTCTAACATGTCCAATGTTTCCATAGCCACAGCCAAATCTACACCGTCTTTACCTCTGACCTGTGCCACATCTCTGACACGTTTTAATAAGCGATTGACAATACGTGGTGTACCCCTACTGCGTTTAGCCACTTCCAGTGGCTGCCTGTGAGTCTATTTCTATTTCAAGAATTTGAGCAGAACGCTTTACTATTTTTACCAAGTCTTCCATGCAGTATAATTCCAAATTGCACATGACTCCGAATCGATCCCTTAGTGGAGAGGTTAAAAGACCTATCCTCGTAGTTGCGCCCACCAAAGTAAATTTTGGCAAATCAATCCTTATAGATCTGGCCGATGGTCCTTTTCCAATGATAATATCTAGAGCATAATCTTCCATTGCAGGATAAAGGACTTCTTCTACAGTGCGGTTTAATCGATGAATCTCATCTATAAACAAAACATCATTTTCTTTTAAACTGTTAAGCACTGCCGCTAAGTCTCCAGGGCGTTCAATGGCAGGACCTGAAGTCACTTTGATATTAACGCCCATTTCATTGGCAATAATATTAGAAAGTGTTGTTTTTCCAAGACCTGGAGGTCCATATAACAGCACGTGATCCAATGGTTCTTGTCTCATTTTTGCGGCAGACATAAAAATTTCTAGTTTTTCTTTATTCTTAGTTTGTCCAATATATTCATTAAGCCATTTTGGCCGTAATGATCCTTCAATTTCTCTATCGTCAGAGGAGAAATCCGGTGTTAAAAATCGATCTGTAATAAACTGCAAACTGGATCACCTCTCTTAGGAAATTGAAACCATGGACAAAGCTTGTCTGATAAGGTCTTCAACCGTTCCGTTAACATTGCCCATTGCTGCAAAGATTTTTTCAACATCTGCAGGTCTATAACCAAGTTGCATCATAGCCTCCATAGCATCTCTTAAATTTTGTTCATGTCCCATCATTCGAACTTCTTCTGCTGCCATTTCTAAAGGCAGTGGAATGTTCTCCAGACTCTTGCTCAACTTATCTTTAAGTTCAAGGACAATACGTTGAGCGGTTTTCGCTCCAATACCAGGTGCTTTTTGAAGGGCTTTTACATCGCCCATCATAATAGATCTGGTCAAGTCCATATAGGCCATTTTAGAAAGAACTGACAAAGCTACTTTCATGCCAATGCCTGAAATAGTGGTTAACAGTTGAAAAACTTTTAGCTCTTCTCTCGTTGAAAAGCCACACAGTCCCATATAATCCTCTCGAACAATCAGCTCTGTAAAGAGCATTACTTCTTCACCTGGTTGAAGTTGGCTTGCTGTAAGTTCCGAAGTCATAATTTTATAACCGATACCATTATTTTCTACTACTACATATTCTAAGCCTCTATAGGCCATTTTACCTTTAATATATTCGTACATCTTCATCACCCTATAATATCATAACACAAACAAACGTTTGGTTCATTAACATTTACTATGTCAATTGCGGTCTGACCGACTTTATAGGCATGGATGCAGAAAAAAGGAGCTGCTACAAATCTATTTAGATTCGCAACAACTCCCTTAAATGCGTGTTTTATTTGCTCACAACAATAATTTAAGCCGCTTTTGATTGGTCGATTTTTTCCATGGTGATGCCTGTAAAGCCGTAGAATATCGACACAAGTGGGTTGATTAAGTTGAGGAAACAATATGGCGCGTATGCAAATGTTGCAACGCCTAAGGTACCTGACATGAATGTACCACATGTGTTCCAAGGAACAAGTGGCGATGTTAATGTACCTGAGTCTTCAAGTACACGAGAAAGGTTCTTAGGTGCAAGACCTCTTTCTTCGAAGATCCCTTTGTACATTCGGCCTGGGATAACGATTGATAAGTATTGGTCCACCTGCTACGATATTGATAGAAATAACTGTCAAGATTGTAACAAGAACAAGTGAACCTGTGTTTTTAGCGAATTTCATGAAGAATCTAGCCAAAGCTTCTAAGAAACCAGCTTTCTCCATAACACCACCGAAGCACATTGCGCAAAGAATAAGTGAAACAGTTCCCATCATAGAATCTAATCCACCACGGGATAATAACGCATCAATTACATCGATACCAGATTCTGAAACATAACCTGATTTCATAGCACTGATTACACTACCTAGGTCAGCACCTTGCATCAACATGGCTAAAATACCACCAAGGAGTGTTCCGCCAATAAGACCAGGAATAGCAGGAACTCTAAAGACAACCATTAAGATAACCAGTACTGGTGCAATTAACAAGAATAGATTAATATTAAACTGACCTTTAAGGCCTACTAAGACTTGGTTAATTGCTGTAGTATCTAACTCATTGCCTGCATAGCCCATACCCATGACACCATAAATTACAAGGGCAATCAAAAGTGAAGGACCTGTTGTAAATACCATGTGTCTGATATGATCAAACAAAGTTGAACCTGCCATTGCAGGTGCTAAGTTTGTTGTATCAGAAAGAGGAGACATTTTATCACCGAAGTATGCACCAGAAATGATTGCACCTGCAGTAACTTCCATAGGAATTTGTAAGCTTGTACCAATACCGATAAGTGCGATACCAACAGTACCTGCTGTTGTCCATGAGCTACCAGTAGCTAATGAAACGATACAGCAAAGTAAACATGCGGTTACTAAGAAAACACCTGGTGAAAGAATTTGAAGACCATAATAAATCATAGCAGGTACGACGCCACCAATGATCCAAGTACCAATAATCATACCGATAATCATTAAGATGATAATAGCGCCCATTGACATTTTGATGGTTTCTACAATACCTTCTTCAAGTTCAGCCCAAGTAAAACCGAGGCCTAACATTGCCACTGCAGAAGCAACACATGCACTCATAACGAGTGGAATATGCGGTGAACCGCCAAGTTTGAAGATTGTGTACATCAAGGAGCCAATTAAAAAAACAATAGGAATTAGTGCATGCAATAAAGTTGCTTGTTTTTTCATTTTCGTTTCCATCGTATTCCCCCTAGAATATCGTTTTTTGAGAACCACGCAATTCTCAATTTAATTTTAATGTACGGTTTCAAAAAAATACAGAAAAATACGAAAAAATTTTCTTCAGTTGGTCCAATTTTCTGAAAATAAAAATTATTATGGATTATCGTTCTAAATGTGCTGATTCATTGGTCATAAGGAGGATATTATCTATGAACTTTTTAACTGATATTTTACCGCCATTTGCACGTTTCCCTCGAATGAAATCCATTTCTGCCTTTATATTCTCAAAATCGTAAAGAGAATTTGAATATCTCATAAAGTTCTCATTCATATAATCTTCTATGCCAACATTGGCAAGATTAATCAATCCTCTATTAATGGCACGACGAAGTCTTTGTTCCATGGCCTTTGGGTTATCGCTGAGAAGTTCGCAAATATCTCTCACCTTAAAATCAAAAGAGCATATTTCATGGTCTATCATATAATCACAAATGACGACAATATCCTCCCCACCCTTTTCTCCCATAATACCTAAACGGCTGAATACACTTTTAATACGCTTGGTTTGGTCCACTTTTCCAGACCCTTTTTGCTCTTTATGGCTGATACCGTGGAACATTTTTTCTATAATTTTAAAGTTGTTTTCTAGTTCTATCTGCTTAATGAGATTCTCAAGGACCATTTTAATTTCTATGCGGTTGAGAGGTTTATGTATATAGAAGGAAACCCCTGACTGATAAGCTTTAGATACCATTGCCTTGTTGGAAACTTGAGAAATCATGATAAAGTGAATTCCTGGTTGAGTCTCCTTAATAGTTTTAACCAAATGATTGCCATCGATATTAGGCATGAGCAAATCCACAATAACAATGTCAGGTCCTTTATGCAAAATATCTTCTATGGCGTGATCGCTGCATGTAGATGTGCCAATCACATCTCCAAGGTTGTATTCTTCAATTAAATTTTCTATGATTTTAACAACTGAAATATCATCATCTAATATATATAATCTCATTATTAATCCCCCAACATGTTTTGATCCAACTCTACTGTAAAAGTAGTTCCCTGCTCCAATTTTGAATCTACGCTAATGCTCCCGCCAAATTGTGTGACCACAATATCTTTGACCAAAGTTAAACCAAGTCCTCTGTAAATATCTCCAGTCTTTTCATTGAACTTAGTTGAATATCCTGGCTCAAAAATTAGGGATATGTCCTTTTCTTTGATACCTTTTCCCGTGTCTCTAACCGTAATGATAATTTTACTATCAAAGTCTTTAATGGTGACATGAATAAATTTACGTCTGACTGTAATTCCTTCAAGGGCTTCTACACTGTTTCCAATTAGATTTTTAAGCACACTCATCAGTAAGAAATGCTTCTTAATACGGAAGTTCGCGGACAATTGATCTTCAATTTCAATGGTAATAGGAAACTCAGTCTTCTCGTATTCGTAGTAGTCATGAAGGAGCAGTATTAGCTCTCTCAAGTCTAAATAGTCGTAATCGTCCTCATGTTTACCAATTTTATTAATGCCATCAATAACTTTATTATAATTCTTTTTTATTTCATGAACATCTTTGGCAATCTTTAAAGAAATTTGTTTTGCCCTCTCGTCGTCGCTGTTAGCCAGATGCTCATACAAATGATAAGCCTCACTCATAACATCCTCAATGTAGTCCATATTTTCTTTCATAAAGTAAGTTTCGCTCTTTAAGTCGGCAAACACAGTATAAAAAACACGATATTTCTCATACTTTGCCTCTTTTTGAAAGACAATTAGATAATATTTAAAAGCGAACACGAGAAAACAAGCAATCACCGTTCTAAAGAACCCTACCGTAATGAGGGTATTTATAATTTCAGTGCTATTTGTGGTAAGGGGCCCTATTCTCAAGGTCATTTCAATTAAATTTGCTGTGAAATCGCATAGCCATATGGAGAAAAACCATTTGAGCATGGATTGGTTTCTAGAACGATAAAACAAAATATAGAATAGGATACCATAAGTGATGTCAAATATCAGAATCTGATAATCCATCATAAAGGCATTATAAATACTGCCATACAGACCTACTCCAATGATACTTCTAAACAAAATACCGAAAACACCAATAAAGATACTGGTGATGATTGGATTTATTTTTCTGTAGTAATAATAAATAACTGGCAACAATATAACCGAAACTGAAACACGAAACCCGTTGACCAGATAGTCAATATAGATTTGAGATGTCAAGGCATCTATGACGGTAATAAGGGCAATGATTTTTAGTTGATTTTTTGTATTGTTTTCTGGCCACATAATCAGTTTTCCGTCGGTAAGAAAATAGGCACTGAATTCTCAAAGCGTTCAATTTGTGCTAAAGAAACCAACTTAATACCCTTATCTTTGACCAACTGCCCACCTTCTTGAAATACCTTTTCAATAACAATACCTACACCAGCCACAGTCCCTTTTCCTTGCTCCACTAAATCTACGAGGCCCAGAGCCGCTCGTCCCATAGCTAAGAAATCGTCTACAATCAGAACGTGGTCCTCTTCATTTAAAAATTTCTTAGATACGCGAACGGTATAATTTTGATCTTTTGTAAAACTGTAAACTTGTGTCTCATAAGTATCCAGATCAAGGTTTCTGGATGCCACTTTTTTTGCAAAGACCAGTGGCACATTAAACTCAGCAGCTACTGCCATACCAATAGCTATGCCAGAGGCTTCAATGGTAAGTATTTTATTGACTCCATCATTTTTAAAGTGTTCATAAAACACCTTTCCAATTTCATGCATTAAAGCAACATCGATTTGATGATTTAAAAATTTATCCACTTTTAAAATATCATCACCTACGATAGTGCCATCTTTTAAGATTTTTTCATGCAATAGCTTCACCAGGAACCTCCCATTTCATACAGAACAGTAATTTATACTGGGTTACAATGACCATTATACATAATAAACGATTGGATTGCATTATACTAAAATAATTGCACAGAAAAAACCGCACCCCTATGCAGGTGCGGTTCTCCTATTAAGCCAATAATTTTTCTTCGTGTTCTTCAATATATTGGTTGGTATACAGTTTGTAGTAATGACCTTTTGAGGCCATTAAAGCCTCATGGTTGCCATCTTCTAGCACAACTCCCTTTTCAATAACCAAAATTCTATCACAAGACCTGATGGTTGAAAGTCGGTGAGCAATGATAAAGCTTGTCCTTCCTTCCAATACTTTTTGAAGGGCCAATTGGATCAACATCTCACTTTCAGTATCAATGGAACTGGTAGCTTCATCCAATACAAAGATACGAGGATTGGCAATAATTGCTCTTGCAAATGAAATCAATTGCTTTTGTCCTGTAGATAAAAGACTGCCACCTTCACCTACTTCTGAGTCATACCCCTTTTCCATTTGAACAATAAAATCATGGGCATTTACATATTTAGCAGCCTTTGTAATTTCTTCGTCGCTGGCGTCTAAATTTCCATATCTAATATTGTCTTTAATGGTTCCGCTGAATAAATGAGGGGTTTGAAGGACATAGCCGATGTTGTTGTGAATCCAACTCTGTGTTCTGTCCTTTAGAGACTTCCCGTCCATTAAAACATCGCCTTGGGACGGTTCATAGAAACGGCAAATCAAATTGACAATGGTGGACTTCCCAGAACCTGTCTCTCCTACTAGGGCAATAGACTGCCCTTGTTCAAAACTTAAGTTCATATTTTGGAGCACAGTTTCGCCTTCTTTATAATGGAAGGAAACATCTTTAAATTCAATATTGCCAATTAAGGGTTCAAAAGCGTCATAATTCGGACAAATGACTTCTCCATATTTCTCAAGGACTTCTGGTTTTTCTTCAATCTCCGTAGTGGCTTCAAGAAGGGTAAAAATTCTCTCTGCTGCAACTTGAGCACTTTGCATTTCAGCCAAAATTCTAGCCATTTCTCGCACTGGCTCAAAAAACTGAACCGAGAAATTGATGAACAACACCAATGTACCATAAGTTATTGTACCCGCAACGATGCCGCTGCTGCCGTTATAAATGGCAAGGACTGTGCCGATGGCACCTAAGTTGATAACAATCGGTTGGAATAGAGAAGAAAATACGGTGGAACGAATGGAAGCGTGCTTCATTTCTTCTGTTAGACCTTTGAACTCAGCCATGAGCTTTTCTTCAACCACTAAAGTTTTCGTCGTTTTTGCCCCAATAATCCCTTCGTTGATGGAACCCGTAATTTTGGAGTTCATTTTTCTAACGACTCTTTGAACATCAATAATTTTCTTTTGGAAGTAAATGCTGACAACAACTAATAGAGGTGCTACTGCAAGGGTTATTAGGGTCAGTTTAAGATTAACTACCGTCATGACACCTACAATACCGATCATCATGGCAATACCCCATACCATGTCCAGAACACTCCAGGAAATGAATTCTCCTAGTTTACCTACGTCTGAGGTCATACGTGCCATTATCCAACCGATGGCATTTTTATCATAGTAGGACATGGACAGCTCTTGTATTTTATCGAATCCCTTTTTGTGAATGTTATAAGACAAGCCAACTTCAATTTTTCCACCATAGCTGATAAAGGTATAGATGGTGAAGCCCAGCGTTACAATGAGCACTGCATATATAGCAATGTAATACTCTATCCCTACTAAGGTTCTGCCCACAATAAATTTATCGATGGCAAGCTTGGTCATATAACTCATAGTTACGTCAATGACCGCTGTTATAACTGCAAAAATACTCAATATAATAAGTTCTTTTTTAAATACAAGGATTTCAGGCATGAGCTTAATCCATACATTTTTATCAAATTTTCTTTTTTCTTCTTTTGAAACTTTATCATTGTTCATAAAACACCTCCTAGGCGCCGATGTTATCCAATCCTACAAGGTTCTGAATCTCCCAAATACGTTTGTAGAGTCCCTCTTGTTCGATTAGCTTTTCGTGTCTGTCAAATGCGGTTATTTCTCCATTTTCAATGACCAGAACTCTATCTGTTTCAGCCAAAGTATTGATACGGTGTGACATAATCAGCGTTGTGCTTTGACTGTGTGTCTTTTTAAGGGATTCTCTGATCATGCGATCGGTTTCAGTATCTACCGCACTTAATGAGTCGTCAAATATCATTACTGGAAGAGACTGCATTATGGTTCTAGCAATTGCAACACGCTGTCTTTGACCTCCTGAAAGTGAAACCCCCTTTTCTCCGACGATGGTTTCATATTGATCTTCAAAGTCCAGTATATTGTGGTGAAGGGTTGCAATCTTAGCCGCATCCACAACTTCACTTAATTCCCAAGAATCTTCTTTGATAGCGATGTTCTCCTGTATAGATTTTGCGTATAAAAAAGTTTCTTGAAGGACAAGTCCAATATTTTTTCGCAACCACAGCTTTTTAATGTCCTTAATATCGATACCGTCAATTTCGATAACGCCTGAAGTTGGGTCGTATAAGCGGGTCATTAAATAACCAAGTGTAGATTTTCCTGAACCTGTAGGGCCCAGTATTCCAATCGTTTCCCCTGCTTTGATCGAGAACGATATGTCTCTAATAATTTCTCTTGTCGAATCGTATTGGAAAGAAACATTTTTAAATTCAATATTTCCTTTAATGTCCGTTTCAAGAGAACCATCATCAACACTGTCCAATGTTGTGTCTAAAATTTCGCTGATTCGGTCTACAGAAACTAAGGATTTTCCAAATTCACTGAGGACCCGCCCTAATATTCTCACAGGGAAGAGTAACATGCCCTCATAGGTGACAAACGCAAAGACCACACCGATTGTCAACGTACCTTCATAACACCAGATAGAGCCAAATATGACTACTAGTGCAATTTGGGAATAACACATGACATCAGAAATTGACCAATAACTTGCAAAACTTTGTATTAATTTCTGTACCTTATCTCTTAAATCTGAGTTTACCGTTTCGAAGCGCTGAATTTCGTATGGTTCTCTTCCGAAAGCTTTGACGACTTTTATGCCGTTTAGATTTTCCTGAAGAACGGAAGACAGCTTCCCTTCAGCTTCATCGCACACTTTGAATTTCTTTTTAATATTGAAGAAAAAGTAAAATGAGAAGCCCACAATTATTGGAATCAGTGACAAGGCAACAAATGTTAATTTAGGACTCATAGAGTACATCATGGCAGCTACAACGCCTACCATTATGAATATATTGGCAACCTCAACTATTTGCACTGATAAAAACCGTCTAATGGTCTCTACATCTGAAGTAGCCCTTTGAATCAAATCTCCTGTGTCGTGAGTTGAGTAAAAATCATATCTGACATGTTGCAGATGGTCCATGATTTTGTCTTTAATACCCTTGGCAATACGTTCAGAAGCATAGGCGCTCGCCCACCCTTTTAAGAAGATAAAAATCCCTCTGAGTACTGTTAGAACCAATATGGCAAGACATGCTCCTATAACGGTTCTACCAGTCATAATAGCGACCCAGTTATTATCAATAGTGCTTTTACCACTAATCAAATCGTCGATGACATAGCGAATGACAATTGGGACTGTTAGTGATGTGACTGTCGCTAAGAATACCGAGACCATGGCGATAAAATAAACCAGTCCATTGCCACCCATAAACTTAAATAATTGCTTGATGTTTTTCATAAATCCCCCTCCTTGCAAAACACTTCATTCATTTAATACCATTAGCATCATTTTGAAATCATTAGATTTCCTATAGAAGCCAACAAAAAAGACACAGACCTAGGTCTGTGTCCAAATTTATGGCACAAAAAAACCAGAGATCTACCTCTGGTTGAATGCAATATTAGATAATCCTCTAAATAATCTTTGCACTACAATTCCACAGGCTGCAAAATGTGTATTTGGTTGACTGTTTCAATGACCCAAGAACTTTTATTAGTAAATCTCATTTTGCTGCCTCCTTCCTTAAAATTATTTATACGCTGATTCTATAACAAGACTTTTCTAAATTCAATCGTTTATTTCCACCTGTAATATACTTGTAATAAAAAAATGTACGTTCAAATTATTTGTAACGTAAAAATAAACTTAAACAACAAAAACACCACTAAACATTTTAAAATTAGTGGTGTTTTTTATTGGTCAAACAAACTCTGCCTGTACGCATAAAACCAATAATACTATTTGCTCAACCCATATGAGGCAGAGAAAGTTAACTTACTATAATAGATTAGTAAACTGATTAGGCTATTTGATACCTAACTTTTGCTGTTTTAGAAACGGCCCCACTTCGGGTCTTATTTCACTACTTAATTTTTCTGCTGCAGCTTCACTCCAAGAAGTTTTAATTTTACCTTTAGTGCGCTGGATATAGTATTCTCTAATACGTTCATCATATTCGGCTAAGAGTGTAGCATGATGATCAAGTCTTGTGTACTTTTCTTGATGCACTACAATCTGTTGAGGCAAACGCTCTTTTATTTGCGGATCTTGATCGGGATGACCAATGCACAATCCAAATACAGGGTAGACCTCTTCTGGAAGCTCTAGCAATTTAGAAACCCCTTGAATGTTATTGCGTATCCCGCCAATATAAACGCCACCGAGCCCTAAAGCTTCTGCTGCAATCATAGCGTTTTGACCTGCCAGCGCCGCATCAACGGTAGCTAAAATTAGGCTTTCTGTCCATCCTCGTTCATAGCGTTTCTCATGTAAGTCACTCATTAAATGAAGTCTGTGAAGGTCTGCACAAAATACCAAAAAAACAGGTGCACCACTGACATAGCTTTGATCATCACATAAATGCATCAATGTTTCACGATTGATACCTTTTCCAATATTTATAATGCTATAAGCCTGTAAAAAACTAGAAGTTGGAGCGGCCTGAGCAGCACTTAGAATCAATTCTAAATGTTCATTCGATACCGCTTTGGGTTTGAACTTTCTAATAGAGCGATGTTTCAACAACACTTCAACCAGTGATTCCATTTAGGTTTCCTCCTTGCCGTGATTCCTTCGACTGATTATACGATCTCTTTGGTGACTTCATGTATTGCCTCAGGTAACTTCATACTTCCAGTTAGAATAAACCTTTCATGCATGGACAACGCCTCCCCAATCACATGGGGCTCATGATGCAGTTTTCCAGAATTGGCACGTGATAAGTAATCTTTTAACATTGGTTTATAGTCAGGGTGTGCACAATTTTCAATAATTGCTTCCGCTCTCTCAAGTGGACTCAATCCTCTCAAATCTGCCAGTCCTTGTTCAGTAACAACGACTTGTACATCGTGTTCCGTATGATCCACATGGGACGCCATAGGTACAATTGATGATATGTCACCACCTTTTGCCGTTGAGACAGTTGTAAATATTGAAATATATGCATTTCTAGTAAAATCGCCTGAACCGCCAATGCCATTCATCATTCTTGACCCCATAATATTGGTCGAGTTGACATGACCAAAAATATCGACTTCAATAGCCGTATTCATGGAAATAACGCCTAATCGTCTTGCTACTTCAGGGTGATTGCTGATTTCCATAGGACGAATGACGCAGTATTTTGCATAATGTGCCATATTGTCCATAAGTCTGTCTAAGCCTTGGACCGACGGCGTAAAGGAAGTACCAGATGCAACGGTAACTTTGCCTGCATCTATAAGGTCCAACATGCAATCTTGAATAACTTCAGTATAGCATGTTAAGTTTTCAAATTTAGAATCCACGAGCCCACTCATCACTGCATTTGCCACTGAACCTACACCCGACTGTAAAGGTAATAGGTTTTCAGGCAGTCTTCCTGCATCGACTTCCCGTTCGAAGAATTTAATAATATGCTTTGAAATAGCAGCCGAATCTTCATCGATTGGTCCTAAAGGCCTTACTTTATCTTTTATGTCCGAATGGACAATTGCAACAATTTTGTCTGGATCACAAGGAATAAAAGTCGTTCCAATTCTATCGCCTGTATGTTCAATCGGGATGGGCTTTCTAAAAGGCGGTTTTTCGGTCATGTAAATATCATGAACCCCTTCTAAAGACATAGGTTGTGACGTATTGATTTCAACAATTACCACTTGAGCATTTTTGACTGCTTGGGGTGATACCCCAACAGAAGTTGATGGCACAATCCCTCCATCCTCATTGATGGCAATTGCTTCTATTATGGCCACATCAATTTCTCCAAAGAAACCGTAGTCCATATATTGTGAGACATGAGATAAGTGCATGTCCGCATACTTGACTTTTCCAGCATTAATGGCATTTCTGCAAGTTTCATTGGTCTGATAGGGAAACCGTCTGACCAATACGCCTGACTTGGTTAAGGCTTCATCTAGTTCTGGTCCAACAGAGGCACCTGTTATTAAAGTCAGTTCTAATTTTTCACCGTCCTCAGCGCGTTTGGCCAAAGCAAGAGGTGTTACTTTAGGGTACCCAGATGGGGTAAATCCGCTAGTAGCAATAGTCATGCCGTTTTGGATAAATAAAGATGCTTCATAGGGATCCATAATTTTTTCTTTTAGTTTTGGGCATCTAATTCTATTTTCAAATTCCATGATTGTCCCTCCATTATTTAAGTGGTTTTAGGTGAACAAAAAAAGGAGCTAGAATACTTATCTTATAGATAAATAATCTAACTCCCAGAATTTTTAGGACAAGATGCGGGCAGCACCTCAGTAAAAATTCCCATTAAATCAATCCAGCTCTTTAGTTTGGTCTTTCTTAATGACTAAATATCTCTCATTTGCAATTTTTATCGCTGAGAGTAAGGCTTTCTTGGCTGATCCGAAATATGTTTCATTAAAGGCTTTTTCAATACTTTCCAGATCATTTAAA
>CAXXWB010000051.1:0-56721 GCA_963677505.2 uncultured Acidaminobacter sp. | reverse complement strand
TAGAATGCCACTCGTTGCATTCAATGTTAATTTAGATACGGATAATTTAGAAATTGCCAATAAAATTGCTAAAAATGTTAGACACTTGTCTGGCGGTCTTAGATATTGCAAAGCGATTGGCATCGATTTAGAAGACAGAGGTCAAGTTCAAGTTTCAATGAATATGACAGACTACACAAAAACACCGCTTTACAGATCCATTGAGTTGATCAAAATTGAAGCGAGAAGATATGGCGTTAATGTAGTCGGCAGCGAAGTCATCGGCTTAGTACCTATGGAAGCCCTTATTCAAACAGCTGAATACTACCTCGGTATTGAAGAATTCTCAATGGATCAAGTCCTCGAAAAAAGAATCATGGAGTAGTCAGATGAAAACTTTGATATTAAAAGATGCTGCTCAAGTCGTGACTTGTAGTGGATTCAAAGCTAAAAAAGGTCCTAAGGAAATGAACGACATCGGCTTGATTGAAAATGGTACAGTCGTTGTTCAAGATGGCAAAATTGTTGCAGTTGGCGCTGGATTAGATTTATCAGCTTACCAAGATGCAGAAATTATCGACTGCAAAGGTAAAACGGTTATGCCGGGCTTTGTAGACTCACATACCCATTTCGTCTTTGGTGGTTATAGAGATGATGAATACAGTTGGCGCCTGAGAGGTGACAGCTATATGGATATTATGAACAGAGGCGGCGGTATTGCCAATTCTGTTAACGGCACGCGTCAAGCTTCAAAAGAAGAACTGTTTGCCGTAGGTAAGAAAAGATTAGACAGCATGGTGCGTTTTGGCGTGACAACGGTAGAAGGCAAAAGTGGTTACGGTCTGGATTATGAGACTGAAATCAAGCAGTTGGAAGTTATGAAAGACCTGCAAGAAAACCACTCAATGGACATTGTGACCACTTTCATGGGCGCTCACTCCGTACCTGTGCCTTACAAAGGCAGAGGCAATGAGTTTATCGAGTTTCTTATCAAAGACGTTATGCCAGAAGTGAGAGATAGAAAACTGGCTGAGTTCTGTGATATTTTCTGTGAACAAAATGTTTTTTCAATTGAAGAGTCTCGTCGTTTGTTAACAGTTGCTAAAGAGATGGGCTTTAAAACCAAGATTCATGCCGACGAAATTGTTCAACTAGGCGGAGCAGAATTGGCGGCAGAAGTGGGCTGTACATCAGCAGATCACTTGCTTCAAGCATCAGATGCAGGCATTAAAGCCATGGCAGATAAAGACGTCATTGCAACTGTTTTACCTTGTACAGCATTTAGCCTCAGAGAACACTTTGCCCGTGCTAGAAAAATGATCGATGACGGCTGTGCAGTAGCAGTAGCAACAGATTTCAACCCTGGAAGCTGCTTTACTGAGTCTATTCCATTGGCAATAGCCCTTTGTACTCTCAATATGCAAATGAGCATTGAAGAAGTGGTGACAGCCCTTACAATCAATGGTGCGGCTGCTGTTGGGCGTGCTGACAAAATCGGAAGTATCGACATAGGCAAACAGGCTGACCTCGTCATCCATGAGTTTCCTTCTTACAAATTCTTGCCTTATCATATAGCAGTTTCTACCGTAGAAAAAGTGATCAAAAACGGTAGAATGATTTATGATGCAACACAAATCCAGATTTTATAATAATCCTAGGAGGAACAATCATGTTAGCACAAATGAAAATTACTGAATTTATGGATGCTCTTGCTTCAAGTGCTCCAGTACCAGGCGGCGGTAGCGTAGCAGCTGTTTCAGGTGGTATTTCTGCCGCTTTGGTTGAAATGGTAGCAAACCTTACAATTGGTAAAAAGAATTACGAAGCAGTCGATGAAGAAATGAAAGCAATATCTGCAAAAGCTAGCCCTTACAAAGGCATTTTTGCAGAAGCGATTGATAAAGATGCTGAAGCTTTTGATGGTTACATGAAAGCGATGAAATTGCCTAAAGAAACAGATGAAGACAAAAAGGCAAGAACGGCTGAAATGCAAAAATGCATTAAAGAGTCTGCCAATGTTCCTCTTCAAACAGCAAGAGATGCTTTCTCTTTAATGGGAATGATTGAAGCTGTAGTAGTCAGAGGCAATAGCAATGCCGTTACAGATGGTGCGGTTGCTGCTATGATGGCTAGAGCGGCTGTTTTAGGTGCAATCTACAACGTTAGAATCAACCTTGGCAGCATTAAAGATGAAGCTTATGTTGCAGAAGTAACTGTTGAAATTGACAAAATGGAAAAGGAAACAAAAGTAATTGAAGCAAAAATTCTTGATTTAGTTAAATTATAGTTATTAAAATTTGAACCAGATTTAATGGTTAAAATAAAGACTAAAAAAGATGCCCTTGACGCTTTTTGCTGAAAGGGCATCTTTTTCCTTGTATGTCATGTAAGGTTTAGAAAGCCCAAAATGAGTTGTACCATGTCTTGGTTGATAAATGGGTATAAATAGCTTATAATAGTTTTCGAGGTGATATCATGTCAATTAAAGTACTAGCTGATAGCTCATGCGAAATACCAACTGATTTAAGAGGAAACGAAGGTATTATTTCAGTACCATTCAAATTGTATATTAACGATGTCGAAATGGTAGATGATGAACAGTTGGATGTTATTTCGTTTATAGATAAAATGGTTAAATCTTCAGTTTTGCCAAGATCAGCATGCCCGGCCCCAAATGACTTCCAAGTCCATTTTGATGGAGAAGAAGATTGTTATATTGTTGCAATCAGCTCTAGATTAAGTGGAACCTACAATAGTGCTATGCTTGCTAAATCCATATATTTAGAAGAAGTGCCTAATAAGTTTATTCATGTATTTGATTCGAAAAGTGCTTCTATTGGTGAAACACTAGTCGCTATGAAGGTTTTGGAACTCGATAAGCTAAATTTCAAAAAAGAAACTTTGGTAGAAAAGGTTAATGAGTATATTGCGGGTATGACAACTTACTTTGTGGCAGAGTCATTAGATAATCTTATGAAAAATGGCAGAATGTCTAAGCTTAAAGGAACTATTGCCACAGCTCTTAACATTAAGCCTATAATGGGTGCAGATGGAGACGGTGAAATAAAACTCATTGATAAGGCAAGAGGTTCTGCGAGAGCCTTTCAGCGCATGCTCGACTTGATTGTAGAAAATGCAAAAAATGCTGAGGAAAGAGTATTGGCCATTTCCCATGTCAATAATTTAGAACGAGCCATGTGGATTAAAGATGAACTTTTAAAACGTTGTAATTTTAAAGATATTATTGTGATACAAACCAGTGGATTAAGCAGTTTGTATTGTGACAATCAAGGGATTATTTTGGCATTTTAATTTAAAAGTAAAGTGCTGTTGCAAATCTAGAAATCTAGAGGAGTAACAGCTCCTTTTTCGTAAAAATTGATAGGTCTTATGTTGGGCTTTCTAATTGTTCGACTGTACTTTTGCTTCACCTCATATTTGGGACGCACTTAAATAAGCTTATTCTAAATTTTACTTGCTTTAGAATTAGGCTGTTTTTTTATACTCTATTATACCTGTTTGATTCTTGAGTATTTTAACGTGGAGCTTATTTAGATTCATTCCAATCGCCACTAGTGCTAGGTCGGATACAATCTTTTTCATGCCTTTATGCCTAAATCGATCATATTTCAGTCCGTCTTTTAGCTTTGAAAACATTCCCTCGGCTTGTATTGAACGATTCATTCGTTGTTTGATACCCTCTGAGGTTTTTATGTTGCGGTTGGATTCTTCCCTGTATTTTTCAAATGCGGGTGAAAACTGAAATCTTTTCGATGTACCGCCTTCTAACTTCTTACTTTTGATACACTGACTATTATAAGGACATTCAGCGCACTCAAAACAACCGTAAGAATGAAGTATATCCTTGTAGCCTGACGCGTATGTCCTTGTTCTATCTTTGAGTCTCACTAACTTTTTGCCCATTTTGCAGACATAAGCGTCTTCAGCTTCAAGGTAGGTCATATTTTCTCGTTTTCCGATGTCTGACTTTGATTTCTTACTTTTAGCAGTCTCGTAGTTTGATGGTTTTATATATGGCTTTAATCCTTTTTTATTCAAGTAGTCATAGTTTTCAACACTTTCATAACCTGCATCCGCCACGATGTTTTCTAGATGCTTCCCATATGCAGGCCTCATCTGCTCTAAAAAAGGTTTCAAAGTATGCAGGTCGTTACTCTTCTGACTGCCCATCACTCCAACGATAAAAGCTCCACTTGAAGCTAGTTGTATGTTATAGGCGGGCTTAAGCTGACCGTTCATCATGTGATCTTCTTTCATTCGCATGAAAGTTGCATCGTGGTCTGTTTTCGAGTAGCTATTTCGATTTCCCATGATATTTAGGTGTTCTTCATACTTTTCTAGTTTGTTAATCACATCTTCAAAATACTCATAGTCGCGTTGATGCTGAGTTTTTCGTTTTCCTATACCATGAACAAATACGATTTTGCTTTGAGTACATATATTTCGGATGCTGTTAAAATGTCTTTTTACAGACTTCATGACATCATTCAGACTGCTGTCTTCTGGCAAGCTGAGTTCTTCAATGAGTCGCTGTACCAGTTTCATCTGGTGCTTCTCAACAGCCTTACGCCAAACAAAGGTATAGCGTCCAGAAATGGCTTCAATCTTCGTGCCATCGATATAGAAATTTTTTAGATCAACGTGTCCTTCTTGAAGCAAAATCTCAACAAACTGGGTCAATAAATCTGACGAAACCGCTTCTAAAGAATTGCGGAAACGATTGATGGTCGTGTGATCTGGTGCTTTGTTGCATTGAAGTAAAAATGTCCTCTCGTATCATAAGTACAAAAATCTTCAATCTTTCGGCAGGAATAAACGCCTTCACTGTAACAAAATAGAAGGACTTTTAACAAGATAATTGGGTCAACAGCTGGCTTTCTTCCCAAGGTGGAGTAGGTGCATAAAATAGAACTTAAATTCATCTCCTCAACGATATTGCACACCAACCGAACTTTACTATCTCTAGGAATATAAGTTTCCACATCAAATTGCATTTTGAGTTGCAATGTGTGATGATTCTGAGTAAAATTGATATGAGTTAGATTGTTCGTCATAAAATAATTATAACTCACCAGAGCTGGCTCTTCGAGCCAGTTCTAAACATTTATAGAATAAAAATGACCTGTGACAAATCAAATGATTTGCTACAGGTCATTTCTTATTGGGGGCTATTTTGCAACAGCACCTTTTTAGTGGATTAGCATTGTGAATCTAAAGTTACAGTAGCCCTTTATACCCGTTAATGGATATTAGTCGTTAATGTTAACGAGATTGTTTCTGTATTCTTGGTAAAGGTGATTGATTTCACTCATCATTTGATTCATCTCAACTTGTAAGCGGGAAGCTGTGTCATAGTCTTCGTTGTCAATAGCAACTCTAATTTTTGTCATCAGTGATTTTTTATTCATAGAGTCCTTCATCAGTTTTATGCGCATTGCTTTAACGTGTTCCCAATTAACAAGGTCTAAATCGCTGACGTCGTCTTCGTTATGACATTTTACAAAACGTCGGAGTTGCGTAATGTTTTCAGGGATTAAACGATTTCTAAGTTCTGACGCCCATTGAGAAATCATTGAAGATTTATAAGATTCAATGATTTTTTCTGGGAATACATTTCCAGCTTTAAGAACGTTAATCTTTTCAGGATGAGCATCTAAAGCGTTGATGTTTTCCCAAACAGTTTTAGGTGGAATGCCGAAGACAGCATTTCTTTCTTCTTCCGAATAGTGTTCAAAAACATCGTATTCACTTCTGTACATACGATTTACTTCCAGATATTGACCAACAGTCTCTGGTGTTTTGCTCAGTTCACCGAGAAGCCCATCGAGAGATAACTTGCTGTTAATTGCAAATTTAATACCATCTAGCATACTTTGGAAAGAAGCAGACACAGTTAAGTACGTATTGGTATGAGGATTAGGGGCTCTGAGTTCAAAGCGTGTTGCGAAAGGATTCCCTAAATCCCGGACAAGACCTACTAAAATAGTTCTATTTCTAGAGGGTTTGTCAGCTGTGTGGCCCAAAGAAGTAACCGTACAAATTGGTGCTTCAAAACCAGGTTTTAAGCGGTTAAAAGCATCGTTGGTTGCAGTAACAAAGGGATTGACCACTTCGTAGTTTTTAAGCAATCCCATTAACGCACCGTAGCCAATTCGACTGAGGAAATGATCTGTCATATTAAGCGGTGAGAAGAGGTTAATACGTCTGCCAGAAGAAAGCTTAACAGCTACGCCCATATGGTGATGTTCGCCGCTACCTGCAACACCTTCAATTGGTTTAGCGTTAAAAGTAACATCTAAACCGTTTTTAACAAAGGCATCACGAATAATGTCTTTTGAGAACATTTCATTATCGGCAGATTGAAGGGTTAAGTCGTATTTCCAGTCAATTTCTAATTGTTCCATGATGTGAGAATATTTACTCATACCCGCAAGCTTAGAAGGGACGCCACCAACTTCCTTATGGCCCATTTCAGCTTCATAATTGTATTTGTTCAATAAAACTAAGCTATGCTCTAGGGCTGTTCTTACTGGACCGACAGTTCTTTTCCAGTATTGTTCTTTTAATATTTGTGAAGCGGATAACTTTTCGATATCGGTTCTATTGTCAGGTGTTTTTACCCAGAATTCCAGTTCTGTTGCCATAGTCAAATTAACAGAAGCAATAGACTCGCCAGGGAGAATACCGTATTCTTCATTTAGGTAAGGGTTGTTATTAAAAAGATCTTTTATAGCATTTTCAAAATAGGCAGTAGACTGTTTGAGAATAGAACGAGAGCAAACGAATTTGCCATCGTGGGTTAAAAAGGCAGGAATAAGTAATGTGCCAACGGGATTGCCATCATCAGAAACATAATTCCAGTTGTAGTCAACAATCCACTTTACTTCTGTGTCGGGAATCAAGTCAACTTTGGCATTGTTAATTTCTGCGATTTTAGGAAGATAAACACTAGAACCGTCTGTTTGAACACCAGCTTTTAAAAAGCCTTCAACATCTTCAAGGAACAATTCCACAGGCACTTTTTCGTCAGTGCTGTTATTGCCAAGATCTACAGCAACCAGAGAGACAAATTTTACCTCGCTGTGATCGAGCAATATAGCTTTCAAGGTATCAGGGGTTTCGTTTTTCGGATTAATGTAATACAGCAATTCTTTCATGTGAGACCTCCTATATGTTTTTAGAGCAATTGATCTGATGACTTCATGCAATAAAACGAATTATAATGACTCATTATAGCACACACAAAAAAAGTGTAAATACAATTATGCAAAAAAACCATATAAAATTCTGATTTATTTGCAAAAAAATCGACATATCGCGAATTATGACATGCCGATTTTGATTTATAGTTCGGTTAATTTGTCTTTTGTATCCTTCTTGTAATATCTGTTGTAGGTGGCGATTAAAGTGACACCTGTAAATGGTCCGAGAATAAGACCTGGGGCTCCAAGAAGTTTTACCCCAACATAGAGAGCTGTCAACGTCAAAAGTGGATGAATACCAATCTGTGTACTGACAACCTTAGGTTCTAATATTTGCCGAGTAATTGTGGTGCAGAGATACAAAATAAAAAGCTTCAATGCAAGTACTTTATTGCCCATGATAAGGGTCGAAATAATCCAAGGCATGTAAACCGCTGCAGGGCCAAAGATAGGAAGCGCATCTACGAACCCAATACCAAAAGCAATAGGTATAGCATTGGTAACACCAATAATTAGAAGACCAACTGAGCAGATGGTAAATGTAACCGACATTAATATAAGCTGGGCTTTAATGTAGCCAGTAATTACAGAGAGAACATCATGCCTGAAATCAATAAAATGTTTGTTTTCTATAAAGTACTTTTTCTTATAAGGTAAAATCATTCTGTCAATTTGGGCGCGGTCCTTTGTAAAGAAGAATGCTGATAGCATGGTGATGATAACTGTAATCATTAGTTTTGGAAGGCTCGTGGCAAAGGAAACGCCTCGACTTGCAAATTTAGTTGCCCAAGTACCAAGGTCGCTGATCAGTCCAGCTGCGCCTTTAGATAAGAATTCAGCTGGGTCAAAAGGTAACTGATGTGTGATGTGCTCGTAGTCCTGAGAAAGTTGAGTGCCAAAAGCCACAATGGCATTAGCCCAATCAGGAAGTACTTCAGCTAATTCGTTGAGATAGTAAATGGCAAGCATGGATAAACCGTAAACCAAGTAGGCCCCTAATCCAATAATGGTAAAAATCATGATAGCAGTACTTATGTTGTTGGGTATTTTTATATGGTTATGCATAAAATTAACAATTGGTGTAATGATTTTCGAAATCAAGAGGCCAATCACAAAGGGAAGGAATAAGAAAAACAACTTAATGGTACCAACGTAGAAGATAATGATGGCTGCAACAATCAGTAATGGTGTTAACAATTTTGATAATACGACATTATTCATAATAAACCTCTTTCGACCCTTTAGTATAATGATTCTATCAAAAAAAACGCCTTAAATGATAAAAAAAGAATTAAGTTTCAAATATATTTGTCAAATTACAGTTTATATCTTATAATAACTATAGATATTAATACTAGATACTAATTTTACGTGAGGTGTACAATGGATTTATTGATGAATCAACAAAATGTGGTAGTTATGGGTGTTGCAAATAAATGGAGTATTGCTTGGGGCATAGCAAAAAAATTCTCAGAAGAAGGGGCTAGAGTTCTTTTTACTTATTACGGTGAGAAGAGTTTAAGGAGTATTGAGAAGCTCGTTGAAGAAGAACAGTTAAAGAATTGCGACTATTTTTCATGCGATGTAAGTTCTGATGAAGACATTGAAAGCACTTTTGGCCAAATTAAAGAAAAATATCAATTGATTCACGGTGTTGTACACAGCATTGGTCATGCTAACAAGGATGAACTTAGGGGCAACTACTATGATACCAGCCGAGAAGGCTATTTAATGGCTCAAAACATAAGTGCCTATTCTTTTGTTGCGGTTGCCAAACACGCTCAAGCGATGATGCCTGAAGGTGGTTGTTTGACAACTCTAAGTTACTTAGGCGGAGAACGTGTCGTCAAAAACTATAACGTTATGGGCGTTGCAAAAGCTGCTTTAGAAAGTAGTGTACAGTATTTAGCTCATGACTTAGGTGAGAGACAAATTAGAGTAAATGCCATTTCAGCTGGGCCTGTAAAAACATTGGCAGCCAAAGGGGTTAGCGGCTTCAATGATTTAGCCAATGCTTTTGTGGAAAAATCGCCAATGAAACGCATGGTGACAGTAGAAGAAATTGCCAATACAGCGCTTTTCTTAGGTAGTAGACTCGGAACAGGGGTTACAGGGGAAGTTATTCACGTAGACTGTGGTTATTTCATTTTAGGATATTAATCGGATCGTTCCGCTATTAAAAAGACGATGGTTTTGAACTGCTAAGAGCAATTTGTGATTAGCTCGTTCAGACACTCGTCTTTTTTTAAGTCTTCAAACTATGGTCCTAATATCAAAAATTTGTTATAATCTAACGAGAAGTCAGGCAAGGGGTGGCGTGAATGCACAATAACATCATACAAATGCAAAAGTTACTGACGGAGCTAGATCGGTACATAGTTTGTGGCGATATGGAAGGGTTTCAGTTCAGTATTAAGAACATTAGACAGTTATGTGATCATCTTGAAAATACATTTAAGGAAGATATTGATTATCATAAAAAAAGTCAGGCAAGGTACCACTCAAAGTATAAGAGAACTTTTATCAATGATATTACTTTTTTAGTAAAGACCGTGAATGTTACCAATGCTTACAGTGATGACTATTTGGTTAACTTTGTTAAAGTGCGCTCAGACCAACTTGAAAACGCAAAAGCAATAGATGCTCATAATGAATTTTGGATGAATTATACCGTGATTCACGGCAACGTATTTGGTTCTATTCCTATGGAATTGTTGCCAGTTTCCAGCATAGAAAAGCTTAGGTCTTTTGGATGGAAGGAAATTACCGTATCAGTTTTTGATTTTGGGAAGGAACTGGAACGGACGATGGCTTTCTATGAGTATTGTGACTTAGAATTTGGCAATTACATCATTGTAAAAGAAGTTGAAACGGATGCTTATCTTTTATTGAAGTATCATATAGAAGGATAAGTTTATTTATAATGTGAACAAAAGGACGAAAGTCCTTTTTTCATCGTCATAGGGAAGATGGGATTATTATGTTTATTAATTTTGAAACAAACCGCTTAGATTATAAAATTTCTAAAGGTGAGGTTGGGTTATCTCTTATAGAAGTGTTGAGCAAACATATGGATGTTTCCTCTCGGATGATCCGAAAGTCTAAAGACGGCAAGAGCATACAACTGAATGATTACCCGGTATCTGTCAATGCTAAAGTAAGATGCAATGACGTAGTTTCCGTTATTCTTGAACAGGAACCCAATATATTCGAACCTCAAGATATTCCAATTGAAGTGGTCTATGAAAATCAAGATTTACTAATACTTAACAAACAACCCTATGTAGTGGTTCACCCTACCAAAGGGCATCCTGATCAGACTATTGGAAATGGCATTGCCAAGCATTTTGCAAATGAGGGTTTTGACGGAAAAATTAGGTTTATTAATCGGCTAGACAGAGATACTTCGGGTCTCCTATTGGTTGCTAAAAATGGCTACGCGCAACAAATTATTTCCAATCAAATGCGAGATGATGAGGTTGAAAAGCGTTATATGGCCCTAGTTTCAGGCATTGTTGAAAAAGACAGCGACACCATTAATTTACCAATTGGAAGACCAAACCCCGAGGACCTTAGACGGGCTGTTATGACAGATGGACAAGACTCTATCACCCATTATGAAGTGGTTGAACGCTATGAGACCGCTACTCTAGTAAAAATTAGGTTAGAAACAGGAAGAACACATCAAATAAGAGTACATTTTGAACATTTAGGACATCCGTTGATTGGGGACGAACTTTATGGTTGCCCTTCCACTGAAATACAGAGACAGGCACTGCACAGTTACTATTTAAAATTTAAGCTGCCTAGGACACATGAATGGATTGAACTTGAAGCGGATTTGCCTTTTGATTTTAAAAACTTGATTTCAAAAATGTCTGATGGATTGACAAAGGGAGTGAAATAGTATGTGGAATACCCTTAGTAAACAGAAGAAGAAAATAGTAATTGGCCTAGCACTATGTGGTCTAGTAGCTGTAGGGTTATGGCAGTTTCAATGGCGGACGAAAGTTGCTTATTATGAAGTTAAGACAGAAACCGTTGAACAACTTATTCATACCGATGGTATGGCAGTGCCAAAGACAAGTAAATGGTATTTGGCACAGAAAGAAGGCGTCATAGGTAAAATGGACCTAGCAGTAGGTGACGAGCTTAAGCAAAATGATCCTCTGTATGAAATTAAAGAAACAGACTATAAAAAAAGACAAGGGACGGTTTTCGCGCTTTTTAGTAAAATATGCGAAGGCCTAAGCAGTCAAACCAATCTGACAAACCAAGAAACCATTACCAAACTTAAGGCACAGTTTTCAGATGTTAACAGAGGCATGTTCAATAGTTGGGGTGCCCACGAGAAGGTTCTTACCCTCTTTGCGACAAAGGCTGTTTCGGAAAGTGCTACAAAAGAGTCTCTCGGCCAACTCAAAGATGAAATTGCTTATTACAACAAAGAAACTGGCGATTTGATTGCGAAACTTGAGAAGGAATGTGAAAGCCTTTCTAAGGAAAACGCCGACATGGTAAAACTTCGTAGCGAGTGGACTATTATGGAGTCTATGGTTGGGCTGATGGCGGTTAAAACCGATGACGGGAAATCTACAGTCGAAGAAAACTATGCAATAGAACCAGATAAAATTATTTCTCTTGAAAAAGGGATTGTAACCCGTTTAGGTGCAGAGGCAGGGCAATATGTCCTACAAGGGACGCCTGTGGTAGAAGTGTCAGACCCAAGTCAAATCAGCTTGGAAATGGAAGTGCCGGTGGATCAAATAATGGCACTTAAGTCTGGAGCAGAGGTTAGAGTGACAGGAACCGATGGTGCAGTAAGCAAGGGAAAAATCAATAAGATTGATAACGTTATTACAGAACAAATGCAAGATGATGGTAACATTCTTAAATGTGTAAAAGTGACGGCTTCAATGGACCCTAACGTAGTACTGAAATTTTTCAGTACAGCTCAAACAACCTTAGTGGTTCAAACGCAAAAAGATGCAGTTGTCGTACCGAAAGAGCTTGTATTTGAAAAGGATGGGATCTATACCGTCTGGGTAAATGCCAATGGCGTTTTGTCTGAAAAAGTCATTGAAGTCAGCTTTAAAACAGAGACTTTGATGGTTGTAAAGTCAGGGATTAAATCAGGCGACAAATTGGTCATGGATACCAAATTGCGACTTGGTCAAAAAATCAAGTTTTAGGAGAAGTGAAAAATGGAATTGCGTCGTGCAGATCAATATGAAATTGAAAGAGCTATTATCCACGTGTTGGATAAGAACAGTGATGTACCTGTTATGAACCATGTTGAATTAGAACTAAATACACAAGTTTTAGAATTTATAGGTGGGCATATTGGAAAACTCCTTTCTGACGAAGACAATATCAAGGCTAAAATGTTCAACGAACGGGGCGTGCTGTATAATGCAGTTATCGATATGGTAGAAGACCCAAATGCCTTTGTTGAAGCCAGTCAGAAATTAGCAGATTATTTTTTTAGAGTCATTAAACAGTATGGGCCAATTCCTTCTTGCGATCTGTTGATTGCACAAATTTCGATTGATGGCATACCAGCAATTTGTGTTTTGAAAATGGATTACCAAAAGTCCGTGGAACATGAAATCGATTTTCAAGGGGAAAGTTTCCAAATTAATCTTTCCTTCCAAGAGACAACCTTACCAAATGCCAAACAGAAGGTTTCCTGTGGTGCCGTTGTTAAACGCCCTGGCGATGATTTAGACGATTTGGTGGCTGTAGAGCGTATTGTCAAAGGGGAAGATGGCGAACCCATTGAATTCTTTATTCGAGAAATTTTACAGGCTAATCGAGTGGTAGATCATTTGGACAAAACAAAAATTTTCCATAAACAGATGGAAAACTGGGTAAGGAAAAATGTAAAAAACGAAATGGATAAAGCCATAGGCATAAGAGAAGACTTACAAGAACTCTTAACGCACTCGGTAGAGGTAAACGTTCAAGACGTAGCGAATGATTTAATCGACGACCAAGAGAAGAGAGAAAAGTTCATTGAAACCCTCGAATTATCTGGTTTTGACACGGAAGAGGAGTTTGAACTAGATAAACCTTATTTGGAGAAAAAGCTTAAATCAAAAGCACTTAAAACAGATACAGGGTTTACCATTAGAGGTGCAACGGATTTGTTCCAAGATCCCTCCAAAATAGAAATCAAATACAACGGCGATGGGACAGTCAATTATATTATAAAAAATGTTCGAAATATTTCTCAAAGGTAGTAAAAATCAAGAATTTGCGGTATAATTTACTTAGGTTTCTGGGGTGTTCGTTTACGTCTAAAAATTCAACCACTGGCTTTATATAGGGAGCACGACTTTCCATGTTTATGACATGCCACCATGCTGTGGACTTCAGACATATGGAATAGTACACCCACCTGACTAGGTGTGGTGCTGAATTTTTAAGTGACGGCACTCTGGAGCAAGTCTTCATTATTCAATGGAGACTTTTTTCAATTATATTAAAGGTTCTTAACGAAATAAATGTCTCATAAATATAGATATCCGTTCAACCAATAGCGCTGATTAGGGAGGTTACAGGTGGAAAAGTATAAGAATATTAAAGTCGATCATGAAGCCTCGGAACATTTGTATGTTCAACTGTATAAAAATTTGAGGACTTTGATTTTCAATTCTATTTTAAAACCCCATGAAAAACTGCCACCCATACGAAAAATGGCTGAGTACATTAAGGTGAATAACGTTACAGTTGTCAACGCTTATAAATTATTAGAGGAAGATTTTTTAGTTTATAAGAAGGTAGGCAGCGGCACCTTTGTTTCTCCAGTGGCAGATGATGAAAACACAGCGGATACAGTGATTCAGCCTCAGTCAATTAAATATGATTTTTCAATTTCCAGCCCAACTGCCGATTTATTCCCTGTAGAAGATTTTAAAAATGTTCTGAACGAGGTTCTGGAGCGGGATAAAGGATTTGCTTTTGGTTATCAAGAAAGTAAGGGGTTCATGCCCCTCCGACAGTCTTTGTGTCAATATTTGGAAAAGCATGAGATACACTGTTCTCCTGAAGATTTACAAGTCATTTCAGGGGCTCAACAGGGCATAGATTTAGTCAGTAAGGCGGTTTTAGATTATGGAGATTCCGTTATTGTAGAATCACCAACCTATACGGGGGCAATAGCCAGCTTTAAATTAAAGGGTGCCAATATTATTGAAATTCCTCTCAATGAAAATGGAATGGATATAGACGCCCTGAGCCATCAATTAAAAAAAGGCCGCGTTAAGCTGATTTATCTCATGCCAAACAGTCAAAATCCTACAGGGATTAGCTATTCAGAAGAAAATAAAATTGCTGTATTGGAACTTGCCAAGCAATACAATGTTTGGATTATGGAAGACGATTATGCGACAGACCTCTATTATACTTCTGAGCGGCCAAAAGCATTAAAAGCAATAGACGATTACAACAAGACTATATATATAAAAAGTTTTTCAAAAGTTCTCATGCCGGGTCTGCGCCTTGGGTTTATGATTGTACCAGAACAACTTTCTGATGCTATATCCATTGCAAAGCACAGTGCAGACATTAGCACTTCAGGACTGATTCAGAGAGCCTTTGACCTGTATATTCGAGAAGGACACTGGGACAGACAGATGCGCATTATGAATGATATTTTTTATAAACGTTTTCATATCATGAATAGAGCGATGGAGAAATTTGGACCTTCAACTGTGCAGTGGTTTTCACCTTCGGGAGGCTATAATTTTTGGTTAACCCTTCCAGTTGGCTGTCATTCTGATGAACTGGCTTGGCGCTTAAGCGATTACGGAATTGCCATTGTGCCAGGAAGTGTATTCTATCATACGCAAATTAAAAGCTCTTCTTTTAGACTGTCTATGGCAGGGATTGATGAAGATAATATAGAAAGTGGCATTCAATTAATGATGCAGGTTCTTCAAGAATGGATTCAAGGCAAACAAGGTGCAATTAAAGGATTAAGCAAACCTGTACTATAGGATAGGGGATTATATGAAAAAGGAAATGGATCCACGGGTTGTCGAGATAGAAGAAAATTTCAGACAGGTGTGTACCAAAATCAAAATGAAGGGTCGGAGTATTTTCAATGACTTTGAAATTACGCCACCTCAGTTTGCTGCCCTATTAGAGTTGCTGGACCAAGGGGACTTAACTACCAGTGAGTTGAGCGCCAGAATGTATTTAGCATGCAGCACGGTTACTGATTTGTTGGACAGAATGGAGCGGAATGCTTTAATAGAGCGTCAAAAAGATGATAAGGATAAACGAATTGTTCGTATACACGTATTGGAGAAAGGTCATCACTTAATAGAAGAAATTTTACTGGTGAGATGCCAATATATAGAATCAGTCATGGCTGAGCTTCCCAGCGATGCTGTAGATGAGATTGAACGGTGCTTTTCCTTATTAAATAAGCATATGACTTTTTAAGTTTTAGGGGGCTAAAACGTTGAAAATACTTAATCTTAGATATAAAATAGACCATCAGCTGCACACTGATAATTGTGGTACTGTCTATGCGGCAAGAGATATGCTTCAACAAGACAAGCTGTTGTGCTTAAGAGTTTTCACCTCTGAATATTCTAAAACAGATTATATTCAAAGTCTTGTCAGCAATTTTATGTTTTTGAAATCGGTCAGACATCCTAATCTGACAGAGCTTTATGAGTTTGATAGACTTACTACCGTTGATCACAAGGCTTCTAATAAAATCAGATATTTTTATACTTATGAATATCTTGAAGATATTGAAGTTGAAGATTATAGACAGCTTAGCGTAGACGATACCAAAGACGGATTTGTAGAATTAATGCGAGTGATTTCCTACTTGCATTTCCGTGGGATCGTATACCAATTCTTGAACTTTATCACCACCACCCTCTATTTTGAAAATAAGAGAATACATGTAAAATTAAAAGACCTGATTACCATCGGTCTGTTCAAAGATAATCATACTATTTCTGAATACCAAATTAGCCTTTTCATACCGCCAGAAGTTGTCTGGAGCCAACATTTTGATTACTCTTCTGATATTTATGCCCTTGGGCATATGCTTTATTACCTGCATTATCGCATTGACTATGAAAAAAACCCCTTAAACGATATTTTTGATAAAGATAGTTATAATGACAATGAAATTAATAAACTGATTCGTAAAATGGTAAGCAATTACGTAGAAGATCGCAGCTATGACATTAGTCATTTGGTACAAGACTACAGCGATATTCACCGTATGAGCGTTCCTTTTGACGATCACATTTATTACAATAAGATTCATTTTGGTTCAAAGCTTGTCGGTCGTGAAAAGGATTTCGAGGAAGTTTATAATAGCGTCATCGATAAAATCGACAAGAAGGCCACTGGGAATGGCATCATCATTTCGGGGGAATCGGGTATTGGGAAAAGTCGTTTTCTCAGAGAGCTTTCCTATATACTGAAAATGAGAGGCTACGATAATATTACGGTAGACCTTACCACAGAACATCATCAAGATTTTGCTTTGTTTACTCAAATACTCAGGTCAATTTTTCGAAAAAACGACGTTCCACTTGAAATGGTCCATAAATATGGTGGAGAACTTTCAAAGTTAGTGTCGGAGATTGGTCAACGATATAAAATCAGTCCTGGAGAAGTCTTAGAAGGTGAGCGAGAAAATCTTAAGGTTGCTAACCGAATCTTTAATTTCTTAATTGACTATAGTTTACATCGTCCACTATTGTTTATTATTGATAATATTGACTTAGCGAATAAATACGATTTGATTATCCTTGACTACATCTTTAGAAATCAAAAGGATCTTCAACTCTATGTGGTCACTTCAGTAAACAAAAATACCCTAGACGAAAATACCAGCGTTAGCCTTTGGGAAGATTCCAATCGCCTTCGCTATTTACAACTGAACAAATTTAACTATGAAGACGCTAATCAACTGATAAAGCATATTCTTGGAATGAACAAAAAACCGATTAACTTTACGACTCGGGTTATGAGAGATGCAGAGGGCAATCCTCGAAAAATTGAAGAAATCATACAAAATCTATACCTAAACAAGAAGATTTATGTGCAACAGCATAAACAATGGTATATTGCAGATATTGACAACTTAGAAGAATTGGAATTTTCAAGAGACTCCCGAGGTGAAGTATCTATTAACTTAGAGGTATTGGATCCGCTACAAAGAGAAATTCTCAATGTAGCCAGTGTATTTTCCGATGCTGTTGACTACGACATTTTAGAACGAATGTTGGGTCCTGACATTATGTTGACCGAGCATTTAAATGCTTTGATAGAAGTTAACATTCTAAGTGAGAAGTTTGGCGATTTTGGATATACTTACAACTTTAATAATCGACATTTAGCCGATGGTATTAATCGCTTGCTGAGAAGCGAAGATAAAAGACATTACCACGAAAGAATTGCAGTACTCCTTGAGGATGACTTCATGACGAAGCAGCACTTTGTCATGGAATCTCTCATATACCATCTTAAGCTCAGTGACCAGATTGACAAGGCGGTTAAATATTGCTTCCTAGCAGCTCAGCGTATGAAGGAAATCAATATTTATTCTCAAGCCATCTCTTTCTATAAAAGGGCTATTGAACTGCGCGTTCAAAATGATCAAGAAGAGATGGTTCCAGTAGTACTGAATAAAATTGCAGAAATTAACATGTTGTTGGGTCAACTTCATGAAGCTGAAATCAACTACGAAGAAGCTTCGAAAATTTCCCGCAGGCAAAACAAAGTAAGTGAATATGTGGATGCTCTAAACGGTCTTACGGCAATTGCAACCAATAAGGCAGAGCTTAGCAGAGCTTATAATTATTATAACGAAGCCCATCGAGTGGCTATTGAAAACGGTTATGTTGATGGAGAACTTCAAGCCGCTTACCACCAATGTAAAATTTTCCTCGTGACCAACGATTTAGACAGTATTGCCACGGTGGCAAACCACTATCTGAAAGTAGCAACTGAAATGAAGCGAGAAAAGTATATTGGTCTGTTCCTTAACGAAAAAGGGATTTCTCTTTCCTATACTGACAACCGCATTCAAGAGGCTATTGGGGACTTTACAGAAAGTTATCGCATACTCTCTGAAATAGGAGAGCATATCAGCAGTACCAGTGCGCTTAATAATTTAAGCGTTGTACTTCTGGATGAAATGGCAGATATTATTGGCGCTCGGAATAATTTCGAAAAAATTATTGAATACTATGAGACTTATAACATTATTCGTGACAAAGCTATAATGCTGAATAATATTGGAGAGACATACTTTCTGGAAAATAGATATGTTGAGGCTCAGGACTTTTATAACATCGCTTATAAACTGGCCGAAGAAACCAATGACGACCACATGGGATTTTTGCTTTTAACAAATCTTTGCCGAAATTATATTGAGACGGCTGACTATGATAAAGCTTATCTTCTGCTTAAAAAATTAGAGGTAGATTATCAGAATGACAAAAACCGTGGTTTGGATGTGGTTTATTATTTCCATGTTCATGTTGAGTATTTCTTAAAGATTAAGAACTTGGAAATGGCAGAAAAATGGCTTAGTCAATATCAAGGTATAGGTATAGAAATGCCCACGTCTATTGAATTGATTATGGAAATACTTAACTTTAAGATTCGCTATTACAAAGAAAACTATTTGAATGCAGGCAAGAGTATTGACATCGTTTGGCTAAAAAATATATGCAGTAGAGTTAAATCTGCTTTTAACATTAAGTTGGTCAGGGAAATGATATTAGAAATTGGTCTAGACATGATTCATTCCCGAAAGTTTATTTTAGTTCAGGAATTAATGGGTATTGAAAACCAATTCATGCCAATTTATGACACGCTGTATTTGAAAGCTCTTCGCAAAATTATTGAGATCGCTTATGAAAATAATAGAGAACTGCATTATGAACTTCTTTTAGAAAGCGATAGAGTCCACATTGCCGACGAACATATATGGGTAGTTTACAAAGCTGTTGGAGATGAATACTTCACACTCAATAATTACTTCAAGTCCATTTCAAACTATATGATGGCATTTGATGTGCTTCATAAGTTGACTCAGCGTATTCCTGTAAATCACAGGGATTCCTACATTATGAACGATGAATCAAAACTTGATTTGAAGTACAGGATCAATGAACTTAAGCGTAGAATCATGGGTAGTAAAAGCAATGAAAAAACCAGTCTATACAACGAACTAGAGGTCAGTTCGTCAGAGGAATTCTTTAATTTAACAGATTTAACAGACCTTTATAAAAATCAAAAATTCCTAAAAACGGTCCAACAAATTTACTTTGAAAAGTACGACACAAAATTTGAGCATATCAATGATTTGATTCGGTGCCTTCAAAGCGATGAGCTTCACAATATCAAACAAATGCTCCTCTATTTTGTCCAATATTGTTTTGCGGACAGAGGCTATGTCATAATGGTGGACGAAAATGGCAATCAGCAGGAGTTTATTAAATCATCTTTAACCATCCCTGAACCAGATGTGAATACGCTTTTAAAAAATATGGCCTCTGATGACGACGGAATTATCATCAGTTTCATTGAACAAAATACGAATTCTCCTTTATTAGGAAAACATCTAAAGGGCATTATCTGTATTCCGATTGCTAAGATTCAGGGCAACGAGGAAGTGAATTTGGAGACAGATCGCAGACGAAATGTCTATCAGCCTTTTACTAAAGACCGATTAGGCTATATATATTTAGAAACAGATAATATCTTTAACAATTTTTCCAGAGAGAGTTACAAGCACATTAAAACCCTAATGAACCTTCTGTTTGTCATGATTGACAGTTATAACTTGAAGAAAATTTCCAGTATAGACAAGCTTACCGGCGTCTATCTAAGAAAGTACTTTGAGGATTTGATGATGCTTGAAATGAACAGAGCCAAAGGCAACGGCACCAATTTCTCTATGGTCATGTGCGATATTGACAAGTTTAAAAGCGTCAATGACAGCTTTGGACATAGAAAAGGGGATGAAATATTAAGAAGAATAGGGCAGACATTAAATGGCACCCTTAGAATTTCAGACCTTGTAGGTCGATATGGCGGGGAAGAATTTGTTATTTTACTCCCTATGACCAGTTCTGAAGAGGCTTTAGAAGTTTGCGAGAAAGTCAGAATAGATATTGAAAGGCAAAAAATGTTGGGAAGTGACTTCCCCTTGACCATGAGTTTTGGCATATCTTCTTACCCAGACCATGGCACCAGTGAGGAAGAACTTCTAGAAAAAGCAGACCAAGCCCTTTACTTCTCTAAAAACAACGGACGAAACAAGACCACTCTTTGGGATCCCAATATTGGTAACGAAGGGGTTCGCTTCGATAAATTGGCAGGTATTTTAAGTGGTAATATTTCAAAAGATACAAGAAATGTACAAGCTATTGTAAATGTTCTGGGTATCATTCGGGAACTTTGCTCCCCAAGTGAGCGTATGGCAGTTTATATGGACAATTTAATTGATGTCACCGAGGCCACACAAGGGACAGTGCTGATCTATAAAGATGGAATATTGAACCGCTGGTATGGCAAGGTAAAAGGTTCTGTGGACTGGCTGGAACAAATACCTTTCGACTTGACTAGTCTTACGGAATTTGCCAATAAAGAGCAGGGTGAGTATTATATTAACTGGAATGATTTAGACGATATCGACCTTGAAAGCGGTATACCAAAATGGAAGTCAATCATTTGTGTACCTCAGAAGCTAGATTTTGGAGAAAAGGCAGTCATGATTTTCTCCGTCCCTATATCGGAAAAAGAATTTGACTTTGCCGATTACAATTTTGTAAGCACTATGAGTGGTTTGCTCAACACTATAGCAATAAGGAGTTAGGAATGTATATTAATCGATTTTTACCAGTCTGTAAGGCAGATATGGAAGAACTGGGCTGGGATCAGCTCGACTTTATTATTGTCAGTGCAGATGCTTATGTTGACCACCCGAGCTTTGGCCACGCTGTAATTTCAAGGGTTTTAGTTAATGCTGGCTATAAAGTGGGCATTATACCTCAGCCAGATTGGAAGCGTATTGATGCTTTTAAAATATTAGGGAGACCCCGACTGGGTTTCCTAATTTCGGGCGGTAATATTGACTCAATGGTTAACCATTATTCAGTCAATAAGCGCATCAGAGATACAGACAGTTTTTCACCAGGGGGCAAAATGGGACTTCGACCAAACCGTCCTTCCATTGTCTATACCAATATGATCAAACAAGCCTATAAGAAAGTTCCAATCATTCTTGGGGGAATTGAGCCTAGTCTTAGACGTTTTGCCCATTATGATTATTGGGATGATAAGGTAAGACGTTCAATCCTCTTTGATGCAGAGGCAGATTTGTTGATTTACGGTATGGGTGAACGACAAGTCTTAGAAATTGCCGAATACCTAAATAATGGTTTGGAAGCCCAATACATTCGCCACATTCCTGGAACCTGTTATGTCGCAGACCATTTGGAAGAAGTGTACGATTATATAGAAATTGAAAGTTATGAAGAAGTCAGTACAGATAAAAATGCCTATGTTAAGGCTTTTAAAGTTCAATACGACGAGCAAGATCCTATTCGTGGGAAGACTTTGGTACAAAAGCATAAAGACAAGTATGTGGTTCAAAATCCACCCGTGTTACCGCTGAATACAGCAGAACTTGATGATGTTCATAAACTGCCTTATCAACGTAATTATCACCCAATGTATGAGTCTCTTGGCGGAGTGCCTGCCATTACAGAAATAAAATTCTCTATCATTTCAGAAAGGGGCTGCTTCGGTGCCTGCTCTTTTTGCGCTTTAACATTCCATCAAGGGCGTATTGTTCAAAGCAGATCCCATGAAAGTATATTGGAAGAGGCTGAGAAAATTGTACAAGACCCAATGTTCAAAGGGTATATTCACGATGTGGGCGGTCCAACAGCTAATTTTAGATTCCCCGCTTGCAGTAAGCAATTAAAATACGGCGCCTGTAAAGATCGACAATGCCTGTATCCTCAACCTTGTAAGCACTTAAAAGTAGATCATAAGGATTTAATTGCTCTGCTCAGAAAGCTTCGAGCCGTCAAAGGGGTAAAAAAAGTATTTGTCAGATCTGGGATAAGATACGACTATATGATGGCAGACAAAGACGACAAGTTCTTTGAGGAATTTGTTCAACATCATGTCAGTGGTCAGCTTAAAGTAGCCCCTGAACACGTTGCAGACGAAGTTCTAGACCGTATGGGAAAACCTGCAGGGAAAACATATGATCTCTTTGTAGACAAATTTTTTGCCATCAATAAAAAACTTTGCATGGAGCAATACCTTGTCCCATATTTAATGAGTTCCCACCCTGGCAGTACACTAAAAAGCGCTATTCGTTTGGCGGAATATTTAAGAGATATGGGTTATCAACCTGAGCAGGTGCAAGATTTCTACCCGACTCCTGGGACCCTATCTACTACAATGTACTACACGGGCATTGACCCTAGAGATAATTCTACGGTTTATGTACCGAAGACCTATGAAGAAAAGACCATGCAAAGGGCCCTTCTTCAGTACAGAAAACCTCAAAACTACGACAAGGTCTACAAAGCTCTTATGATTGCCGAAAGATCGGATTTAATAGGTTTTGGACCAAAATGTTTGATTCGCCCTCGGGAAGATCAGAAAAAAAAGGGAAGCTATAAAAGGTCGAACTAAGTCAAAAGGTGCTTCTAATGGTAAAAGTGCTACTAATGCTAAAAGCGCATCTAATGCTAAAAGTTCTGCACCTTCCCATTCAAAAAAAACCACAAGCTCTCAAAATTATAAGAAAAAAAAATAATTATATTTGGATTGGAAAAGTCATAATAAAACGGATGTGCTATAATTAAAAACGGATGGCTAAACATGATCAACTTGACTTAATAGTATAAAGGGGAGATTTTGGTGTCTAAAGTAATTATTAATGGAAAAGATTTAACAGTAGAAGAAGTAGTACTCGTTGCAAGAAAAGGTTATAAAGTAGAATTGGATCCAAAAGCTAAAGAAGCAATCGTAAGATCAAGAGCAATCGTAGACCGATTTGTTGAAGAAAAACGCAATGTTTACGGTATCACGACTGGGTTTGGTAAATTCTCAGATGTGGCTATTTCTCAAGAAGAAACAGAAGATCTTCAAAGAAATCTCATCATTAGCCACGCCTGCGGTGTTGGTCCTAATTTCTCAAAAGAGATTTCAAGAGCGATTGTATTACTCAGAGCAAATGCTTTGTCGAAAGGTTTTTCAGGTGTAAGACCTTCAACCGTTGAAACACTTCTTGAAATGATTAACAAAGATGTTGTGCCTTGTATTCCAGAAAAAGGTTCTTTAGGCGCTAGTGGAGATTTAGCACCATTATCTCATATGGTACTTGTTATGATTGGCGAAGGCGAAGCGATGTACCAAGGTGAAATTATGCCAGGTCGCGTTGCTATGGAAAAAGCAGGAATTCCTGTTATCACATTGACTTCAAAAGAAGGTCTTTCATTGATTAACGGTACTCAAGTAATGACTGCAACTGGCTGTTTGGCAGTTTATGATGCCATTCAACTTTTGAAATTGGCAGACATTAGCGCAGCTATGTCTTCAGAAGCTCTTGGTGGCATTACAGATGCTTACGATCCAAGAGTGCATGCCATCAGACCACACTTTGGTCAAATGGATACAGCAGCGAACATGCTTCGTCTTTTAGAAGGCAGCGGCAACACTACACGTCAAGGTGAAGTACGTGTTCAAGATGCCTATGCTCTCAGATGTGTACCGCAAATTCACGGTGCAAGTAAAGATGCAATCAAATATGTTTATGACAAAGTGATGATTGAAATTAACTCAGTTACAGACAATCCACTTATTTTCCCAGACGATGAAGCAGCAATCTCTGGCGGTAACTTCCATGGTCAACCTATGGCCTTGGCATTTGACTTCCTCGGCATTGCTTTAGCTGAAATTGCAAACTCTTCTGAAAGAAGAACAGAAAGATTGGTTAACCCACAGCTCAGCAATGGTTTGCCTGCTTTCTTAACACCAAAAGGTGGTCTTCACTCAGGCTTCATGATTGCTCAGTATGCTGCAGCAGCTTTGGTTTCTGAAAACAAAGTTTTAGCTCACCCTGCAAGTGTTGACTCAATCCCATCTTCTGCAAACCAAGAAGACCATGTTAGCATGGGTACGATTGCAGCTAGAAAAGCGAGAGATATTTTAGAAAACGCAAGCAATGTTATTGCTATTGAAGTTCTTAGTGCAACACAAGGGATTGACTTTAAAGACCCTACAAAATTAGGCAAAGGAACTAAACCTGCCTACGATATCGTTAGAAAAGAAGTAACTAAGTTGGTAGATGACAGACCAATGTACATCGACATTAACAAAGTGGCTGAACTTGTGAAGTCACATGTCATTGTAGAAGCGGTTGAATCAGCTATTGGCCAGTTAAAGTGCTAGGAGTGAATATTAATTGGATAGCAGCGAAAAACCAATATTACCAATTGAAAAAATGAATCGAATCAATGAATTGGCAAAGAAGTCAAAAGCTGAGGGTTTAACCGAAGCAGAACTGGCTGAACAAAAGGTGCTCCGTGAGGAGTACCTTGCCAAATTCCGCGAGGGATTCAGACAACAACTTGAAAATATTGAAGTCACTTATGTTGATGATATCAAGAATTAGTTCCTAAAAATGTGGGTATAAATTCGAAAAAATGATGAGGTGAGGACAATGTCAGAAAAACAATTTGTTATTTTTAAATTAGGCCAGCAAAACTATTGCGTAGACATCATGAATATCGGCGGAATCACCGAATACAAAGGGGCTACTAAAGTTCCCGAATCACCCTATTTTGTGGAAGGCGTCATCAATTTAAGAGGGAGTATTATCCCAATCATCAATTTGAAAAAGCGTTTCAATATTGCTGAAACAAGAAAAGCTGAAGACTGTCGTGTGGTGCTTTATAATTTAATGGGTTCTGAAATCGGATTTTTAGTCGACGAAGCCAACCAAGTTATAAAGATCGACAGTCAAGACATTGATCCAACACCTGATATTATCAAGGGTGAAGATAAAGAGTATATTGATGGTGTGGGTAAAGTCGGACAAGAAATCGTTATTGTCTTAGATCTTGCGAAAATCTTGACCGAAAGCGAGCGCGACCAAGTCGTGCAAATGCAAATTTAGGTTATGGAGGAAGAGGTACATGTCAGAAGTGAATTACAAAGAGCTTCAAGAGAAATTGACACACAGCTTCACAAATGTATGGACGAAGCTTACGAACGAGCAGTTAGCAGAAATTGAAGTGATTTCTAAAGAGTATAAATACTTTTTAGACCACGGTAAAACAGAAAGAACTTCTGCAAGAGAAATCGTTCGCAAGGCAATTGAAAACGGCTATCAATCTTTAGATGCTATAATGGCTTCGGGTAAATTGACAGCTGGTACAAAAGTCTATGCCATCAACAAAGATAAGTCAGTTGCCCTTTTCTATGTGGGCTCTAAGGAAATGTCAGAGGGTGTTCATATCGTAGGCAGTCATATTGATGCCCCACGTATTGACTTAAAACCTTTCCCAGTCTACGAAGATGCAGACATGGCGTTCCTAAAAACACACTACTATGGCGGTATTAAAAAATACCAATGGACAACCATTCCACTTGCTCTTCACGGTGTTGTGATTGATGGCGAAGGCAAAAAAATTGATGTGTGTATTGGCGAAGACGATAATGATCCTGTATTCGTCATTACAGATTTATTGCCACACCTTGCTAAAGACCAATCGACGAAGACATTAGCTGATGGTATTACAGGTGAAGGACTTAATGTATTGGCTGGAAGTATTCCTTATGGTGATAAGGATACTAAAGACAAGGTTAAACTTAACTTCATGAGACTTCTCAATGAAAAGTATGGCTTTGGTGAAAAAGATTTCACTGTAGCTGAACTTGAAATTGTACCAGCTGGTAAAGCGAGAGACGTTGGACTTGATAGAGGTTTGATTTCTGCATACGGTCATGACGACAGAGTTTGCGCGTATGCAAGTCTTAGAGCTATCTTCGATATGACAGCTACACCTGAAAAAACAGCGATTGCATACTTCTCAGACAAAGAAGAAGTGGGCAGCATGGGTAACACAGGTGCTGAATCTGCATTTCTTGAAAACACTATTGCAGAACTCATTAACCTTCAAGTGGGCAACTACAGCGATTTGATGCTTAGAAGATGCCTTGCAAACACTGAAGTGCTTTCTGCTGACGTTGGCGCTGGTTTTGACCCTCACTATGGCGAAGCATATGACCGTAAAAATTCTGGAATGATAGGCTATGGCCTTCAACTGGTGAAATACACTGGTGCTAGAGGTAAGGGCGGCTGTAACGATGCCAATAGCGAATTTGTTGCGAAAGTAAAAAATATTTTCGACGCCAATAACGTTATTTGGCAAATTGGTGAGCTTGGTAAAGTGGATCAAGGCGGCGGCGGTACAATCGCCTATATTTTAGCTAACAAAGGTGCTGAAGTTACTGACTGTGGCGTTCCTGTACTTAGCATGCACGCACCATATGAAGTTATCAGCAAGGCTGATCTTTACATGGCAATCAAAGGTTATCATGCATTTATGAACAGATAATTGACAAAACAAAAGCGAGAGGGAGCCCTCTCGCTTTTTTATTTTTTAAATTTCTGAATTGTCCTTGAGAATAAAGTCCTTAAAGGTTTCTGAAAGTGGCGAAAGAACTCTTTTTCGGTGATACACAAAATAGAATTTTCGCTGAATACATTCGTCGCTTATCAGAATGGTTTTTAGTAGACCATCTCGAATTTCCTTTTGAATGGAACGGGTAGAAATAAACGAAACCCCAAGACCATATTCTACAAACTTCTTAATTGCCTCATTGCTTTCAACTTCTGCGACAATATTAAGGTTGTCGGTGTCCACATTCTTTTCTTTTAAGAAATCAATAACCACTGCTCTTGAACCTGAACCTTCTTCTCTTAAAACAATGGGAACCGTTGATAAATCTTCAAAAGTCATTGTATTGAACTTGGATAATTCGCCTGAGACAGGAAGAACTAATGCAATTTCATCATCCATGACATCTATGTATTCAAGTTGTGGAAGGTCCTTTTTTGCCCCTACAATTCCAAAGTCAATTTCACCGTTTTGTATTTTATCCAATACCTGTTTTGTATCGTACTTCATTAGGTTATACTTTACATCTGGGTATGTCTTGCTGAATTGACAAATCATGTCGGTGAGGTAATACAGTTCAGGAATGGAGCTAGATGAAATCTCTAAAACACCTTCGATTTTACCCTTAAAAGCGTTTAGTGAAAAGTAGGCATGTTCCTTTTTATTTAAGATGCTGACAGCATATTCGTATAGAATATCACCAGCTCTAGTAAGTGTGATGTTTTTGTTGGTTCGATTAAAAAGAATAGTGCCTAATTCAGATTCAAGCAAGTGAATATGATTGCTAATAGTTGGTTGTGTTAGATATAATTTGTCAGCCGCTTTTGAAAAGCTTTTTAGTTTTGCAATGGTTACAAAACTTTCTAGTTGTTTGAAATCCAAATAAATCACCTCTGTAATTTTAATATTACCACAAATAATTGTGTATTTAAAAATTATTTGTGATTACCCTGTTTCTGGGGTAAAATTTAAGCGAAGAGGCTATGAAAAATAGCAAATGCTATAGGAAGCGGGGGCCATAATGGACAAATCTAAAGTTAAAGCACTGCTGAGACAAAATGAAGGGCCCAAATTAGATTTTAAAGAAAAATTAGACCTCTCCACGGAGTCTGGGAAAAAAGAGTTGGCAAAAGATGTGCTGGCTATTGCAAATACTCAGGGTGGTAGAGGGCATATCATTTTAGGTATCAAGGACAAGAGCAAAGAGGTTGTAGGTGTAGATCCAGATTTGCATTTTGAAGAGCGTATTCAACAAGTCTTGGCTCTACGTTGCGATCCACCTGTAACGGTTCGTGCTGAAGACGTGGTCTACGAAAATAAGATTCTTGTAGTCATTACTATTTTTAGAAGCTATAATAAGCCTCATCAAATGCTTCAGACAGGTGCTTTTTATCTGAGAAGAGGCTCAACGACAGATATGGCAAGACGAGACGAAATTGCAGGCATGCTTCAATATAATGGTATGCTCAGCAATGAAAAAATACCTTTGTTTAACTTAAGTTGTGAGGTTTTAAACAGAGACTTGATTACTCAATATCTGCGTAAGCGTAGTTTGGAAGACCAAATTGACAATGCAGATTTATTGTGTGAGCTTGGAATTTATCATTATGATTCAGACAGTGTTGAGTATTTTCCAACCATGGGAAGTTTGTTGCTTTTTGCCGATGAACCAGAAAAATATATGCCTTATTTAGGTATACAAATAATAAACCATCTTGGGAATGGTATTGAAACCAGTCATTTAGGAGGCAATATTCACAGTCTGATTATGCACTTAAAGGACTATTTTAGACAACTGGAATATACGTACCCCTATGATGCTATTGTAGAGGCGGCACAAAATGCCATATTGCATAGAGATTATTTCGACCCTTCAAGATCCATCGTTATTGTACTGGCATGGGATACGGTTCAGGTCAGTAACCCAGGCGCTATCTATGGCAATGAGAGACTATCCAATATTATGAATGAACCTAATCCAGGGAGAAGAAATCATTGGTTGTATCATCAACTTTTAATTTTTGATGATAAAAAGCAATTTACAGGTAGCGGGAGAGGTCTGAAGTTTATTCAAAATTCTTTTTTAGAAAAAGGGAAAGTAAAATTCCTCAACATTAGGAAAACAAATACTTTCAAGGTGATTATGCCAGGATTTAGTGCTTTTAAAAAGGAGGGACTATGAAGAAAAAAATAATGGTAATTGACGACGATCCCAATATTGTTGAGTTGGTATCTTTATATTTAGAAAAAGAAGGGTATGGTGTTTTACCTTATACAGCCAGCAAAGAGGCTTTTGATAATTTTAAAAAAGATGCGCCAGCCTTGATATTATTAGATATTATGATGCCTGTTATGGATGGGTATCAGTTTCTTTCAGAAGTCAGAAAATTTAGCAATATACCTGTAATAATGATTACAGCAAAGGGTGAAACCTTCGACAAAGTTTTAGGACTAGAACTTGGTGCAGACGACTACTTGGTAAAACCCTTTGACACTAAGGAACTCCTAGCAAGAATCAAAGCGGTTTTCAGACGCTATGGGTCAGTAACTGAAGAGTCTAGAGTGTTGGTTATTCCAGACTTAACAATTGACTTGGATAAGTACATTATTACCTATTTAGGCAATCAAATGGAGTTGCCTCCGAAAGAGATTGAATTGCTCTATTTCCTTTGCAACAATCCCAATAAAGTATTTACAAGAGAACAACTTTTGGACAAAATATGGGGTTATGAATATGTTGGAGAATCTCGAACTGTAGACGTACATATTAAGAGAATCAGAGAGAAAATTGAAGGCACCCATAGTTGGGAAATTAAAACAGTGTGGGGTGTAGGTTATAAATTTATCCTGTAATTTAGAGGTAAAAAAATGAAAAAGACAATTTATCAAAAAATAACGGCCATTAACGTGCTTGTCATTGTCGTAAGTTATACACTAATTATGATAGGCGTGAACACTGCACTTAACAATATGTTTCTCAGTCAAAGAGAAGAAATGCTTTTGCAAAAATCCAAAAACTTCCAAAAGATTTTTGATGAAGCACAGACTTTAGGCGTGTTGGATATGGGTAAAATTAAGACAGAGATTGCCTATCTTGAAAGCAATTTGGACACAAAAGTAATCTTGTCCGATGTGGAGGGTAAGGGGATTGAAAGCGACGCTCAAGCGGGACGGATTATTGACGAATCCAATTTAACTGCAGAAGACGTAACCTCAATATTTCAAGGAAAGACTGTAAAAATCAGAGGATATATTAAAAGTATTTCCAAGGATAAGATACTGATTATAGGTGCGCCAATTTATATTAATAACACACCAACCTATGCTTTATTTCTTACATCTTCCATACCTGAAATACGAGCAGCCAATAAGAGCATTAATAGTATTGTCCTGTTGTCACTCATGATTTCAGCCTTGATAGCATCACTTATGATTTTTCAGTTTACCAATCGAATGAATCGACAAATCAAAGATATGAACCAAGCGGCAAAGTACTTGGCCAAAGGCAATTTTGATAAATCTATTCAGGTGGACCGAAATGATGAGCTGGGCGAGTTGATGGAGAGTTTTAACTACATGGCTCAAGAACTAAAAAAGGCAGAAGGGATGAAACGGAATTTCATTTCAAACTTATCACATGATTTAAGGTCGCCTTTACAGTCTATAACGGGTTACAGTCGTGCAATTTTAGATGGCACCATTGACGAAACAAGACAAGAACGGTATTTGAAGATTGTTTTGGATGAAAGTGAACGACTGACTAAATTGGTCAACGACATACTAGATTTATCGAAAATGGAAAGTGGACATATCAATATTATGAAAAGTGATTTTGATATTAACCAGCTGTTGATTCATGAACTGGATAAGTTTGAATCTCGTATTATTGAAAAAAACATTCGGCTGGACATAAAGCTTGAAGAGAGCAAGATACTAGCTCATGGAGATGAAGAGTCCACTAGAAGAATCGTTCATAATCTGTTGGACAATGCAATTAAATTTGTTGATCCAGATGGAACTGTAGACATTCGCTCAGAACTTACCAATGATAAGTTTTTAATAGGGATACGCAATTCCAGTCCACATATAGCTGAAAATGATTTGGCCCTAATTTGGAACCGGTTCATGAAACTTGATGTATCTAGAGGTGAAGTCAAGTCCTCCTCGGGCCTCGGTCTTGCTATTGTAAAGGAATTGGTAAAAGCTCAAGGTGAGAAGATTGAAGTCTATAGTAATCCCGATGTGGGAGTACAATTTGTTTTTTCAATAGCCAGTCAAATATTTAAAGTCTAAGCCAAGCGCTTAGGCTTTTTTTTTTGAAACTTATTGTTAACGCTTTTGTTATACTCATTTACAATTTGTTCATAGGTTCTTCAAAATTCTTAGTTATAATGAGTTCATAGAACAAGATATTTAGAGACGAGGAAGTGAGAAAAATGTTCAATATGCTAAAGAACGACAAGTTAATACGTGTTGCCGTCAAAGGTCGAAAAAAGGATCTTTTGCTCTTTGAAAAGATAGCAGATGACTTTTTTAAACCATCCTTAACCAATGAAGTTAAGTCTAGCAGTTTTAATGTAGATATTCTTACAGATGAATGCAATTATTATATCTTAGCAGATTTGCCTGGTTGCAGTGAAAATAATCTTGCCATTCATTTTGAGAACCAGTACTTGACCATAGAAGTCCATCCTCAAAATTTAATGATACAATCGAAGGCATCTTGTATTAGAAGAGAAAGGACAGAAGGCTATTTAAGCAGAAGGTTTCTAATAGAAACGGTAGCATTTGAGAAAATGACCTATGAAATTAAGGCGGGGTTGTTAATCCTTACACTGCCTAAAAAAATAATTTAATTAAAAGGAAAGGAGATTCATATGAAAGAATTCGATCCATTAAGAAACGAAGAAGATGTAATTGAGGAAAGAGCGTTTAGGCAAGACCGTGAGTCAGAAGGTATTTGGACTTCAAAAACAACAGATTTACCAGAGGAAGAAACTACAAATGATGCCCCTTTAAATAGTACTGTTGCAGCAGAAAATCATACGAAAAAATCTGGACAGAAGGGTAAATGGCAAAAAGCTATTGCACTGGTTCTCATCGGTTCTGTTTCAGGTGGACTCTCTATAGGGGCTGGCAGTGAACTGGTTAAGTCACAACTTGGCGGTACGGGAATATACGGCCCAGCCTATGTAGACTCAGGAAATTTATCGGCAATTTCTGAAAGTGGTGAGCAACAGGTAGCTACTTTTAATAAAAACGATAAAGATATTGTTGCAATTGTAGATAGTGTTGGACCTAGCGTTGTGGCGATTACTAGCAAAGTAGCTTATCAAGATTATTTTAATAATGTTAGCTATCAAGAAGGTGCAGGTTCGGGCGTAATCTTCAAAATAGACGCTCAAAATGTATATATTTTAACCAATAACCATGTTATTGATAATGCTGAAGAGTTGATTGTTGAACTTAAAAAAGACACTTTTGCCAATGCTCAATTGGTTGGGAGAGATAAGTCTACAGATGTAGCGATTATTAAGGTCGCTATTAAAGATATAGATGTTGCAACGGCCAAAATGCTAAAACCTGCTATATTTGGTAATTCAGACGAGATTAAAGTGGGTGAAACTGCCATTGCTATCGGCAATCCTTTAGGTTATAACAATTCGGTAACGGTTGGCGTTATCAGCGCTTTAGACAGGGAGCTTAAGTCTCAAAACAGCTTAAAGCTAATTCAAACAGATGCAGCGATTAACCCAGGCAACAGTGGCGGTGCCTTGGTAGATGGTCAAGGTGAAGTTATTGGTATCAACAGCATTAAAATTGCAAATGAAGAAGTGGAAGGCATAGGTTTTTCAATCCCAATCAATTCAATCAAACCATTGATTGAGGAAATCTTGTCTAAGGGTTATATTTCAAGACCTTATCTAGGCATTTATGGAGCAGATGTTTCCAAAGAAGCTGCTGACCTTTACGAAGTACCGACAGGTGTTCTTGTTAGAAGTGTTGTAGAAGGTACAGGCGCTGCAAAAGGTGGCTTAAAGCCTGGCGATATTATCATCAGCATTAACGATACTAGAATTAACTCTATGACAGAGATTGGTACAGTAATAGCTAAGCTCAAGGTTGGTGAAACGGTTAAAGTCAAAGTGGTCAGAGATCAATCAAAACAATTGACCCTTTCGATTAAACTGCAGGATTCCAATAAGTAACCGCCTTTTCATATAGCAAACTGAATTGAAAACACTTTATCCCCCCTTATTTAAAGTGGAAAAGAAGTCCCCCGTTTGGAGGACTTCTTTTTATAATGTAATGAAAACATCAAGTTCTAAGAGTAAATCTTTATCTGGGTCGACGTATTTATCATATAGGGTATCAAAGTACTTTTCATTGCGTTTCATTGTAAAGAAGTCATTCCATTTTTCCTTTAAATCATTTTGATCCTTGCGAATATAAACTGTAAAATATTGAAACTTGTCTGTAAGGGGAGCGGGGTTGACTTTAAAGGCTTCTGGTGACCTTTTATATAAATTTACAACAGATAAGGCATCGTCAATAAAACAATCACTCAGCCCTGATTTAACAGCTTCTACTGCCTCTGTACGATTTTGATATTCGGTGATATTTGCATTGGAATACTCACTTCTGGCAAGTTGTGAATAGACTGAATTCTCAATCACAGCAATTTTTGAAGTCTGATGATTTAATTGTTGTTTGCTGATTAATGGAGAATTTTTGCCAATCAGCAATATTGGGAAGGTTTTAGTGTAAGGATCGGTGATGTCATAAAGGGCTTGCTGTTCGTCCGTAATAGGAAGGGAAGACATAGCACAATCTATAGTTCCCGCTGAAAGTGCTTTAAATAAGGCATCGGGTTCATACCACATAATTTTAACGTTTTGACCTGTATATTCTGAAAATGCATTAATGATGTCAACTGTAATGCCTTCAGGTTTTTGATCTGAACCTTCATATTCCCAAGGGGTATGATCTGCAAGCATTCCAATTTTTAGTTCAGGGTCAGAAGTGAGTGAACAACCGTTTAGAACTGAGAAAGTAAGCAATGACAGTATACAAAGTTTGCCCCATTTATTCATAAAATCACCCCTTGGTATACTCATACCCGAAAAGTTTGAAAATTCATAAAAAACTTATTTTAATGTTTTTTAAAAAAAATAGCCAAAAGTACTTGTCAGTTTTTTTTGCATATGGTAAGATAACTTTGTTGTCAAATGAGCCGAAGTGGTGGAATGGCAGACACGCTTGACTCAAAATCAAGTGGGAGACCGTGCCGGTTCGAGTCCGGCCTTCGGTACCAAAAAAGAAAGAACCTTTAGGAGACTAAAGGTTCTTTCTTTTTTGTTTTGTACCTAAATTCTAAATTTGTTAATAAGAAGGTCTAACTCTGTAATCAATTCAATATTGTTCTTCATAATTGCAGATACCTTCAGGGTTTTTTCTGTTACGTCGTGTGTCATAAATAAAATGTTTTCAACACTTTCTGCCTCTTGGGCAGTAGCTTTACTGACTTCGGTCATACTCTCAGCTATGGAAACCATTGAACTGGTAATTTCTTCTGATACAGCGCTAAGGTCCATCATAATACTGTTGAAGACCTCGGCGTCTTCGTTATATTGATCTCCAATTGATATGAGTTTTTGATAGTCTTTTAGCACATTAGCTTCAATGAATTTTAAAATTTCGTTCGAATCATTAATAAGCTGATTAACGGATTCTTGAATAAAGGTAATGGTTTTTTGAATGTCATCCACAAGAATTGAAGACTGATCTGCTAATTTTCCAACCTCTGTTGCAACAACAGCGAACCCACGACCAGAATCACCTGCTCTGGCAGCTTCGATGGATGCGTTAAGCGCAAGCAAATTGGTTTGACTTGTAATGTTTTTAATACCATCTAAAAGGCTGTTAATTTTATGAACTTCTTGAGCGTTGACAATAGCGGATTCTAGACGGGTCTTTACATTTGTATAAATTTGGTGTGCGTCATTACTGGATTTTGTGGCATCTGCTTTAAGGCTAATGGCTCTATGGCTTACATCTCCAGCTTTTTCAGCACCTTCAGTTGCTTTTGTGGCAACTACTGTAACCGCGTCTCTTATTTCGTTAATAGACTCTGTAACGACTTGAGTTGTAGCACTGGTCTCTTCAATAATAGCTGAAATATCAGATGTAGAACTAAGTGTTGAGTCGGTTCGTTCTCCGAGGTGGTGCATATCTTGGGTAATTATGTTGGCTTCTGTACCAAGAGAGTCGGAGGTGAGAATCATATTTTGCAACAAAGTCTTCAATCCCTCACTGACACTGTCAAAAGCTCTTGAAATATCGCCGAGTTCATCTTGTGAGGTACTGTTAATCGGTTTTGTAAAATCTAAGTTTTTATACATGTCTGTGTGGAAAAGAATATTTCTTAGGGTTTTGTTTAGTGGAATGACAATCAGCGCAATAAGCAGAATTGAAAAGATTACTATAAAACTGGAAATGATTAATACTTTTATATAAATCCCACGTTGTATTTCCTTTAGATCATCTACATAAACACCTGTCCCTACAATCCAATTCCAATCTTTAAAACCTTTTACATAGGATATTTTAGGTTGAGCTGAGTCCTTTCCCGGTTTTGGCCATTGATACTTAACAACGCCTTCGCCTGAGGCTTTTGCTATTTTTACAAATTCTTGGAATATAAATTTACCATCGGGATCGGCCATTTGCAAAACATTGGTTTGGTCCAGTTCAGGTTTTGCAGAGTGCATGAGCATTAGCCCATCATAGTCATTGACCCAAAAATACTCCACTTCAGAATAGCGTAATCCTTTTATCATTGCCAGAGCGTCGGCTTTTGCTTGATCTTCAGACTTAGCACCAGATTTAGCAAGGTCGTATTGTCTTGTGATTTCAGAATAGGGAAGATCAACCAATTCATTAAGCTTATCGACAGTTCTGTCCTCAATGATTTTATTTACGGTTGGAATAATGTAAAGCAAGATTAAGAGTGAAAATAGAAAGATGATAAGTGCCGCAAGGATTATAATCTTATTCTTAAGCTTAATGTTGTTAATGTTCATAGAAAACCCTCCTAAATTATTAGTTAGTGCTATAGCTTTACCCATATAATTCAGCCGCTAACCGAAAATCGGTTGTACCTGCAATGGATAAAATTAACTGACTTAATAAATATTAGTTGGGTAATAGTCTAACGCTAAATGAATTTAAGAAAACCATTTTCGTATGTTTTCGATTGTGCGAAATATATTTACAAAAAGATAACAAAAATGATTGACAACGAAAATAAACGAGCGTATATTGAAATTAATCGAAAGCAAACAAATAATATCAATCAAATTCGAAACATGATAAAATATAACAAGAATCACCATTTTGAATGGCAGATGACATGTAAAGGGAGCGATTAATATGTTTGCAGAAGAAAGAAAAAGAGAAATTTTAAGACTTTTAGATATTTATAAAAAGGTAAAGACGCTTGAGCTTTCCCAGTTATTTAATGTATCTGAACCAACAATAAGAAGAGATATTAACGAATTGGAAGAGTTAGGTCTCCTTGTGAGAACCCATGGAGGTGCCATTGCCATGGCACCCGTTGAAGATGAGCCTAGTTTTATTGACAAAATGGACCGATTCAGTCTTGAAAAAAATGATATTGGTCGAATGGCGGCAAGTCTCATTAAAGACAACGATACGGTGGTTTTAGACTCAGGAACAACGACGGTTGCTATAGCCAGAAATATTAAGGCGAAAAATGTGACGGTCATCACCAATTCTTTAGATGTGGCGGCTGTTCTTGAAGACAATAAGGACATTGAACTTTTCATGACAGGTGGACAAATTAGGTGGAATACCAGAGCTATGGTCGGCGGTTTAGCTGAGAAAGCCTTGAGTGTTCTTCGAGTGAATTTAGCCTTTGTAGGAGTAAATGGCTTTGACGAAAAAGGATTTACTACCCCTAACATGATTGAAGCCCAAACAAAAAAGAAGATGATTGAAATTGCGGATCGGGCCTTTATAGTAACGGATAGCAGCAAATACGGAAAAACTCAATTCTGTCTAATTTCAGAACTGGAAGGCATCAGCGGTATCATCTCAGATGAAAAATTACCTTCTAGTTTTATAAGTATCTGCGAACAAAATGAAATCGATGTGATAGTGAAAGTTGGTGAAATCATTGATATTAACCGTAACACTCAATCCAGCCATTGATAGAACTGTGACGGTAGAGTCCTTTTCTATCGATAAAGTCAATCGGGTAAAAAGCATTCAGAGAGATGCTGGCGGAAAAGGCATTAATGTTTCAAAGACGGTTAAAGCCCTTGGAGGGGAGTCAAAAGCCCTCGCTGTACTTGGTGGAAGCAATGGACAGTGGATTTTGGAAGAATCCCAAAGACTAGGACTGACATTGGTCAATGTGCCAGTAGAAGGAGAGACTAGGGAGAACATCAAAATTGTGGATCCAATCTCAAAACAGTATACAGACCTTAACGAAAGCGGTCCTCGTGCTGATGAGTCCATGGTAAAGCGATTGATTGCTGTAATGACAGAAATTATCAGTGAAGGGGATTATTTAGTCCTATCAGGTTCAGCCTTACCAGGTATGCCTGATGATATTTTTAAACGAATCATTGAATCGGTTAAGGTAAAAAACGTAAAGGTTATTGTGGATGTGGACGGTTGTTATTTGGAGAATGCCATCAAAGCAGAACCTGACCTTATTAAACCCAATATTGATGAGTTGGAAGCCTTCTTGGGCAAGCCTCTCAAAACAGAAGAAGCAATTGTTACAGCTGCAATGAAGTTGATTGAACAAGGCATAAAAACAGTGGTGATTTCCAGAGGCGAAGAGGGTCTGATCTGGGTCGACGAAAATCAAGTGATAAAGGCAGCAGCTATTCCTGTTGCGGTTAAGTCCACTGTAGGCGCAGGCGATGCAGTGGTTGCGGCTTTGGTGGCAGGACTCAGTTTAGGAAAACCTGAGGCAGATATTGTTAAGTTAGCCATCGCAACAGCTGCTTCTGTAGTAATGACTGAAGGTAGTCGGACAGGTTCTTTAGAGAATCTTGAAATGCTAGCGAAGCAAGTTCAACTTGATGTGAAACTAAAATAGTCTAATGAATCAGGAGGACTCAATATGATTCAAGAATTGTTTACAAAAAATTTGTTTGTACCTGAACTTCAAGCGACCACTAAGCAAGAAGCCATTGAAGAAATGGTTGCCGTTTTAGACGCTGCAGGTTTATTAAACGATAAAGCAGCCTATCTCCAAGCGGTTCTTGACCGTGAAGGTGAGTACAGCACAGGTATTGGTATGGGGGTTGCAATTCCTCATGGTAAATCCAAAGGTGTCTCCACACCAGGTCTTGTATTTGCAAGAAGCAAGACAGGCGTAGATTTTGACTCAATGGACGAGAAGCCATCTTACCTATTATTCTTAGTAGCTGTTCCTGAAGAAAGTGCCGACACACATTTAAAAGTACTTAGCAGTTTGTCCCGAAAGCTCATGCATCAAGAGGTTAGAGATTTGCTTATGAATGCAGATTCATATGAAGCCATCATTCAAATATTAGAATAAACCAATTACTAAGGGGGAAATTTTATGAAATTTGTAGCGGTAACTGCTTGTCCAACCGGTATTGCTCATACTTATATGGCTGCCGAGGCACTCCAAATTGCTTCTAAAGATATGAATATTGAAATGAAAGTTGAAACAAGAGGTTCAGTGGGAGCAGAAAATCCTTTAACCGATGAAGATATTAAAAATGCAGATGCTGTCATAGTGGCGGCAGATACAAGTACACCAATGGAAAGATTTGCTGGTAAAAGAGTGATTGAAGTATCTGTAAAAGACGCTATTAAAGATGCTAAAGGGCTTATTGAAAAGGCTAAAAATGCACCTATCTATGGCAAAGAATTAATGGATCAAGTTCAAGATATTAAAGAAGATAATAAAAGTAAGCAAAACAGTGTTTACAAGCACTTAATGTCAGGTGTTTCTTTCATGATTCCGTTTGTTACAGCGGGTGGTATTTTAATTGCCCTTTCATTTGCCTTTGGTATTACGGCCTTTAAACAAGAAGGTACATTGGCTGCAGCGCTCATGACCATTGGTGGTGGTAACGCCTTTGCCCTAATGATTCCAATTTTGGCAGGTTACATTGCTTTCTCCATTGCAGACAGACCAGGTTTAGTACCCGGAATGGTTGCAGGTATGTTGGCATCTTCAATTGGAGCAGGTTTCTTAGGGGGTATTTCTCGGTGGTTTCCTTGCAGGTTACACCATTGTGTTCTTAAAAAGTGTTATCAAATTACCTAAATCCATGGCAGGGCTTATGCCGGTTATGATTTTGCCAGTCCTGAGTACTTTATTTGTTGGTCTGATTATGATTTACGTATTAGGCGGTCCAATTAGTGCCATCAATGCAGGCCTTAACAGTTGGTTAGCATCTCTCAGTGGTAGTAATGCGGCAGTTCTTGGTCTAATTCTAGGTTTGATGATGGCCCTTGATATGGGTGGTCCTGTTAACAAAGCGGCTTATACTTTTGGCGTAGGCACACTGGCAGCAGGTCAACCATCAGCAGTTATGGCGGCGGTTATGGCGGCTGGTATGGTACCACCTCTTGCCCTTGCTCTTGCAACGACTATAGCTAAAAATAAATTTACTGAAGATGAAAGAGAAGCGGGTAAAGCAGCATGGGCCCTTGGCGCATCTTTTATCACAGAAGGCGCAATTCCTTTTGCAGCAGCAGATCCAGCTAAGGTTATTCCATCTATTATGATTGGTTCTGGTATAACAGGTGCTATGTCAATGATCTTCAACTGCGGCTTAGCTGTACCTCACGGTGGTCTTTTCGTCCTTGCTATTCCTAACGCAGTAATCAATTTACCTTTGTACTTGATTTCAATCATTACTGGGACTGTGGTTTCGGCTTTAGTGTTATCTGTATTAAAAACTAAAAAGTAGATTTTTATATAGTCATTAGAATTTTCATTCCTTAAAGGAGGAAGAAAAGTGAAAGGTATTCCTGCGTCAGAAGGCATTGGTGTTGCACAAGTTTTGACCATTGAGGTTCAAGACTTGATCATTGAAACCCATACAATTGAAGACACAGAAGCTGAGGTGGCTCGTTTAAGAGCCGCTTTGGCGGATGTAGAAATACAGCTTGAAAATTTAAGAAGTGAAACAGCGAAATATGTGGGCGAAAAGGAAGCAGAAGTATTTGAAGCCCACAAAATGTTTTTGCAAGACCCTGAATGGGTGGGCCAAATTGAAGCCCTCATTCTAAAAGAAAGAAAGGCTGCAACTTATGCAGTTGATAAAGCGACAAATGGCTTTGTCCAATTGTTTGAAGCTATTGAAGATCCTTATTTAAGAGAGCGAGCTGCAGACCTTAAGGATGTGAGTCAAAGACTTTTAAGAAAACTACTTGGTCTTCATGAAATTGATCTTAAAAACCTTGAAAAGCCAGTAATTTTAGTGGCAAAAGACTTACAGCCATCTCAAACTGCGAGTTTAGACAAAAATAGGGTTATTGGGTTTGTCACAGAGATGGGAAATACCACTTCCCATACAGCTATCATTGCCAGAACATTAGGTATTCCTGCAGTTGTGGGTCTCTCAGGTATTTTAAATGCTGTAAAAAATGGAGACGTCTTAGCCATTGACGGTTCCACTGGCGACGTAGTCATCGGACCAAATTCAAAAGTGCTGGAAGATTTTGAAAACAGACGAAAAAGTTATTTAAATAGACAAAGTACCTTTGAAACGGTAAGAGGTTGTAAAAGTCTTACAGCTGACGGTCAAGAAGTAGAAGTGGCTGGCAATATTGGAAAACCCAAGGATGTCTCTTTAATTGTCAATAATGACGGAGATGGCATTGGTCTTTTCCGAAGTGAATTTGTCTTCATGGATAGAGAGACTGCGCCAACTGAAGAAGAACAATTTGAAGCCTATAAGCATGTTCTTGAAACATTAGGTGGAAAACCTGTGATTATTCGAACTTTAGACGCAGGGGGCGACAAGCATATTCCTTATCTGAATATTGATGAGGAAATGAATCCTTTCTTAGGTTATAGAGCTATTCGTATCTGTTTAGACGATCAAGAACTTTTTAAAACCCAGTTGAGAGCCATTTTCAGAGCCAGCGTTTATGGAAAGGCTAAAATCATGTTCCCTATGATTGCTCGGGTGGAAGAAGTGAGACGGGCTAAAGTCATTATTGAGTCTGTTAAAGAAACCCTTAGAACAGAGGGTGTTGCCTTCGATGAAACCGTTCCAGTGGGCATTATGATAGAAATTCCATCTGCGGCGGTTATGGCAGATATTTTGATTGAAGAGGTAGACTTCTTCAGTATTGGCACCAACGACCTTACCCAGTATACCTTAGCGGCTGACCGAATGAATGAAAAACTCGGCGAGCTTTATTCGACTTTTGACCCTTCAGTCATTCGCTTGATTGCAAATGTAATTCAGGCAGCCAATAAAGCGGGTAAAATGGTGGGAATGTGTGGAGAAGCGGCAAGTGATCCAAAACTCATTCCACTATGGCTCGGCCTTGGAATGGACGAATTCAGTGTTTCGCCGTCTAAAATATTAGAAGCTCGTTATTATATCAGCAAATTGACGAAGACTCAATTACAGCCTGTAGTAGCAAAGGTTTTATCATCTAGAAGTAAAGCTGAGGTAAAAGAAATTTTAGAAAACCTATATAAGGAGGCCTATAATGGTTAACGAAGCTGTCACACTCATAGCAAAAGAAGGCTTTCACGCAAGACCGGCATCACAATTTGTAAAAATGGCCAATGGCTTTAAGTCGGAAGTCAGTTTGACATATCAAGAAAATACAGTGAACGGTAAGTCGATTATGGGGATTTTAACCTTAGGCGCCACTTGCGGTACTGAGGTTAACATTTCTGTAAACGGTGAAGATGAAACTGAAGCTTTAAGTGCTTTAAGTGCCTTTGTAAAAGAAATGGAATAACGAAACTAAGATGAAAACTTATTAAATTAATAATTAGCTTAGGAATCCGCCTCATTGCAGGCGGATTTTTATATTTGAAACTAAAAAAAATGATGCTTAAACAGATTCTGCAAAGATGTGAAAAAATAATTAAAATACCATACAATCAGTTGAATTTCCTATAAATTCAGATATAATTTAGTATGGCGCATAACGTACTAGTGATGATGGATGCAGTGCATCATTTGATCTTGTTTTGAATATAAAGGAGTTCTCAATGAAAAAATTTTATGGATTCTTATTAGCACTAACAGCGGTAATGGTTTTCAAATGGTCGGTTTACTATAATATGGTTCAAACACCAGGGGGCCTTGCACTTCCTGTATTGTTTACAGTAGTTATAACCATTTGGCTATTTTTGCTCATGAACAAACTCTTCAAGACCAGAGGCGATATTGTTTTTATTATTTTATATTCAATATTTTCACTGATTTTTCTTGTGGATGTGGTCTATTACAAACAATTTAACGCCCGTGCTTCGGTGATATTTTTACACCAGTTAGGTCTTGTAGGCGATGTAAAGGACAGTGTGAATCAATTGATTACAGTCCATCATTTAGTTTCCGTTATGGACATTCCTTTATGGATTGGGTTAGTCGTTTATATCAAACGACTTAAGTTAGATGTGAAACTCAATGGGAAAGTGCTATCTGCTTTGCCAATTCTAATAGCCTGTGTTCTTGTCATTACCCCTTTTAGAGCAACCTTTTCAGAAACAGTTGTGAAGAGAGAATTCTTTAGCTACCACGTCATGGATGTGATTAATGCAACGTCTGACAGTGCAAGTGGCGAAGTTAGTGAAAATGATTTGCTTGCAGAAATAAATTTTAGAAATAAGATTTACACCGATGATGCCGCTCTTAAAAAATTAAAGTACAATGCCATTGCTAAAGGCAAAAACTTGATTGTTGTTCAGCTAGAGTCTTTCCAGAACTTTGTCATTAACTATGAATACAATGGACAAGAGTTGACCCCAAATCTCAATGCACTTATTAAAGATCAATCGATTTACTATAATAACTATTACGAACACCTTGGACTGGGCAATACATCAGATGCAGAGTTTGCTAGCAACAACAGTGCTTACCCAACCGCCTATGGTCAGTCCTATGGTTTATATACCAACAATACCTTTAGAGGACTTCCTTGGCAGTTAAGAGACCAAGGTTATAAAGCCATGGCTTTCCACGGCTACAAACCTGAGTTTTGGAATAGAGAAGCGGCTTATCCCGCTCAAGGTTTTGAACGTTTTTACAGTGAAGCTGATTATAAACTAGATGAAAAATTAGGACTTGGTATTTCGGATGTTTCATTCTTTAAACAAAATGTTCAAATTCTAAAAGCTGAGAAACAACCTTTCTATAGTTTTATGATTTCTCTGTCAAATCACCATCCTTTCCAATTGCCGAAAGAATATCAAGAAATAAAATTAAAAGACGATGCAGCGGGCACCTTAGTCGGAGATTATTTACAGGGTATTCACTATACGGATAAAGCTATTGGTGTCTTAATAGATGAATTAAAAGCTAATGGTCTATACGATAATTCGATCATTGTCTTTTATGGAGACCATCATGGACTCAACACCAGCGATGAAGATTCGAAAGTTGTTCTTGAAAAAATGTTTAACCGTCCAGTGTTGTTTGACGATATGTTAGAAATTCCTCTCATCATTCACATGCCTGGTCTTGGGGTTACAGAAACAGTTGATACAATCGGATCACAAATAGATTTCTTGCCTACAATTTTAAATTTACTAGGCGTAAAAAATGACAACTATTTGATCTTTGGTAAAGATTTAAACAATAGTCCATTAGAAGGCAGTTACGCAGCATTCCAGCGTTATGTGCCATATGGTTCATTTGTTAGTGACAAGTATATTTTTGAAATGTCAAACGACTTTGTATTTGAAAATGCAAAAGCCTATGATCGAATCACTCGTGAGCCTGTAGACATTAATCTATGCATGGAGCTATTTAATAAAGCAAAGGCAGATTTTGATAAATCTAAATACATCATGGATAATGACTTGCTTACTAAAGCAACAAAATATATGGGCGATCAATACAATCCTAAAAAGAAAGTCGTCTTAAATGTAAAGTCAGAATTTATTCCTACCAGTGGCGGTACGGTAAACGATGTTAAAGGAACCAATACCCTTGAAGCCATTGAAGAAAGCTATAAACGTGGCAGTAAAACCATCGGTATAGATTTTGCTTGGACGGAGGATAATGAAATAGTTGCCCTTAAAAAATGGGACGAAACAACAAGCCTCTTTAAAGAACCGCTGAAAGATCATAGCCTTAATGCCTTTATGACAGGAAAAATGAAATCAGATTTGACTCAGTTGGATCTTCGTCGTGTACTGGATTGGCTCAGTGTTCATGAAGATGTGGTTCTACTTGCAGAACCAAATGAAAGAACAGTTGAGTTTGCGCAGTTGATTCATACCAATTATCAAGAGGCTGAAAAAAGAATTGTTTATAGAGTTCAAACGATAGATGAATACAAAGAACTTTATAAGCTTGGCATTACCAATATTATGGTTGATTTTACAAACTATGATGGAAATGCATATGACATGGTAAACTTCATCAAAGCAAATCCTGTTTATGGCGTCATTGTAGATAAATCGAAAGTTACCTTTAATCAAATTCACGAAATTACACAATGTACGAGCTTCTACAATAAGTTTGATGCAGGGTATAAAATCAACTAAGAATTTTACTAAGAAGAGGCACAGAGATTCAGCCTTTTAAAGTATATTATCAATATAATGCATGAAGAGGTTCTGATTGGGCATATAAACCACAGGCCTCTTTTTTTTAGAAAATATCTCGATCATGGAACTTTTATGAAACCGTCTTCGTCTAAGTAATAGAATACACTCAGAAAGGGGTGATCCTGTGGAACGAATACTCATTGAGAAAAGTTTGCAAGGCGACGTCGCAAGCTTCGAAAAGCTCATTAATCAATATCAAGTTTATGTTTACAATATTGCTTTTCGAACCCTTGGCCACGAAGAGGATGCTAAAGATGCAGCGCAAGATGCCTTTATCAAAGTCTTCAAGAATCTTTCTCAATATACTGGGGACGCTCAGTTTTCCACTTGGCTCTATCGCATTGTTATCAACACTTGCAAGGATTATTTAAGAAAGAGAACGAGTATCAAAGAAACATCAATTGAAAGTACTTCGTCAGAAGGTGAATCTTACTTATTAGAGCTTCCTGATTCAGAGATTCTCCAACCTGATAAACAGCTTGAGCGTAAGGAAATACAGAGTAAAATCATTAAGGCATTAGATCAATTACCTGAAGCCAATAAAACAGCTGTGGTTCTTAGAGATATAAGAGGACTCAGCTATGAGGAAATCAGTGTCATTGAATCTTGTTCAGTGGGCACGGTAAAATCAAGGATCAATAGGGGTCGTAATTATTTAAGGACGCTGCTCTATAATGATCCAGACTTCGCGAGAGAGGGGGGGATTTAAGATGACTTGCAATTTAATTTTAGATTGGTTAGACGATTACTTGGAAGGACAACTTGATCCTCAAAATAGCGCAAAGTTTGAAGAGCACATTGAAAAGTGTGAATCTTGCCGAATGCTTGTAGATGATTTGAAAGCTATGAGAGAGGTGATGGGCGAAATGCCATTAATGCCGTTGCCATCAGATTTTAACGAGTCTCTTCACGAAAAGCTCATTGTTGCTGCAGAAGAGATAAAAGCCGGCTTTAGTATAAAGGAAAAATCTAAAAAAACAGGCAGTTTTAGTTTCTCTAAAAAGCAATTCAATCAATATGTTGGCGTAGCCGCAGTTTTAGCGCTACTAGTGGTTTCTGGTTATCAGATTAAAGATCAGTTTTGGTGGAATCAGCAGTCTAAAGAAGAGGCCGCATATAACTTAGCAGATGCAGGCGGACCTTTAGAAATGCCGTCAATGCCTCAAACAAGGGTTGGGACTACTGAAGCGTCATCAACAAATCAAACAGCAGATACAACTACCTTTGGTGCAGGTGCTGCTCCTGAATCTGCCACAGTAAACAATGGAATGGCAAAAATGGCAGTGGATAATACCTCGGAAAAAATGGATGTGACCCTCAACCGAGATTTGATTCGCTCAGGAGATGTGAATTTAAAAATTGCTGACTATGATACATTTTACACCGCTATTGAAAGTTTAATTAATCAGACGGGCGGTTATATTGAAAGTAGTTATACAGGCATGACCCCTTATTATGAAAATAATAAGTTCATTGGAGATCAATTGATGGGCAGTGTGGTTCTAAGAATACCTTCTGACCAGTTCGAGCTTGCGTTTGAAACGGTAAAGACAATGGGTGTTCTTCAGTCGGGACAACAAAATGTACAAGATGTGACAACGCAAATTTCAGACCTTAAAGCCACGCTCAGCAACCTAAAGGCAAGAGAAACCAGCCTTAGAGATTTAATGGGTAAGGCAAAAAATGTAACAGAGGTTATGGAGGTGGAAAGAGAACTCAGTTCCGTCAGAACTCAAATTGATCAGTTGGAATCCAGCTTAAAGGGACAACAGCAACAGGTGAGTTTATCAACCCTTAACATTAACGTTCAAGTCAGTCCAGAAGTGGGCAACCAGTTTAAGAACATTGATGGCAACCTTATGGAAAGGGCTAAACAGGCACTCATTAAAAATATCAATACAGGGATTCGTATCTTCGAAGCACTGTTTGTCGGATTAGTTGCATGGCTACCTGTTATTATAGTGGCAGGTCTAGGGTTCTTCGGAATCACACATACCAAATCTTATAAAAAATGGAGGCGTAAAAATGATTAAAAAAATGATGAGCATGATGGTAGCACTTACTTTATTAGCAGGAAGTATGGCACTGCCAGCTTTTGCAGATACAACTGCCCCAAATAACCCCCATGTAATAGCTGTAACAGGAAATGGCACAGTGGTTGCAAAACCAGATATTGCCTATCTTCAAGTAGGCTATGAGGCACACAATAAAGGCGCAGTAGTAGCACAAAACGAAGCTAAGACAAAAATGGCGGCGGTTATCAAACAACTTAAAGCACAAGGCGTAAAAGATGCAGATATTAAGACAACCAATATCAGCCTTTATAAAACTGCAGACTACGTAAAAGAAGTCAAAAACGAGTACTATGTTGCTATTAATACAGTTGAAGTCACTTCTAGAGATTTAGATAGCATCGGTAACTTAATTGATACAGCTATTAATGCAGGTGCCAATGAATTTGGTTCAGTAAGATTCTCTATTGAAGATCAAGAAAAATACCAAATTCAAGCCATCACTTTAGCCTTAAAAAATGCCAGCAATAAAGCAAACGCCATCGCTTCATTCAGTGGCATTACCATCAACAAACCTTCAAAAATTACTGAAAACAGCTACGGTGGTGGTATGATTTACAGAGAAGCATCTGCTATGGTAAAAGCGGCAGATGCGGTTACGCCAGTAGAAGTGGGCACAATTAACATTGAAGCAAATGTTAATGTAGAATACGAGTACTAAAATTTAATCCGCAACGACAATAAATTATATAATTAGCACTAAGGGCTGTTCGTGGGAAGTGATATCCATCCATGAACAGCCTTTTTACATATGTGGGATTGGGCCGACCTTGTGGTATAATAGAGTACAAAACTGAATTTAGGAACCGAGGAGGCAAAATATGTCTAAAAGACTGATTATTATTGATGGCAATAGCTTGATCAATAGAGCGTTTTTTGCAATTCAACAAAGACTCACCAATAAAGACGGGGTACCAACCAATGCGGTTTACGGTTTCCTTAACATGCTCTTCAAAGTCATTGAAGATTACCAGCCCGACTACTTAAGCGTGGCATTTGATATGAAAGCGCCAACCTTTAGACATACAGCTTATTCAGACTACAAAGGCACACGAAAAGGTATGCCAGACGAGTTAGCGGTACAAATGCCTATTTTAAAAGAAATCCTAGATGCCATGAATATTCACAGAACAGAACTCAGTGGGTTTGAAGCCGACGACTTGATTGGTACCATTGCCAAACATTTCGGGAGTCATGGTCATGAAGTCATGGTCCTTACAGGGGACAAAGATGCACTCCAATTAGCAGACGAGCAAATAACAGTCTTGATAACCAAGCAGGGCATTTCCAATATTGATGTGATGACGCCTGAAAAAATCATAGCGGACTACGAATTGACACCCCTGCAAATTATCGATTTAAAAGGCCTTAGCGGAGATACATCGGATAACATTCCAGGAATTCCAAGCGTTGGACCAAAGACAGCGACTAAACTTCTTAAGCAATATCACAGCGTAGAACAATTAATAGAAGAAGTGGATACCATTGAAAATAAACGGATTCGCGAATTGGTGATAGAATATGCCCATCAAGCCATGATGAGCAAGCGACTAGCGACTATTGAAATCAATGTACCTCTTGAATTTAACGAAGAGGACTTTAAATTTGATGAACCTAATACAAAAGCCTTAGTGGATCTACTAATGCTTTATGAACTTAAATCTTTTATACCGAGAATAGCCACAGAAGCCTTGGAAGTGAAAAAACCTGAGCTTAAAATAACGTGTATCGACCAAGCTTTAGAACTTGCTATGAACGTTGAAGACCTCTCTAAGCATAAGTCTATTGGCCTCTACATATTAAACGATAAATCCAACGTACGCTCTGATGAACCAACAGGTTTGGCCATTGCTACAGGGACTGGGAATTGTTACTATTTTAACTTTTCTCAATATAATTTTAATGACTTTGCTGACTTATACGGTACATGGCTTTTCGCAGAGGATATGTCCATTAGCGGTTATGACTTAAAAAAAGAATGGCTAGTGGTCATGAATCATCAACAGCATTTTAGAGGCAAGTTATTCGATGGCTTCATTGCCCATTATCTTTTGGCTTCAGGAAGAAGTAACTATAATATAGAAGACACCAGTTTTGACTATTTAGGCCTTACCATCGATTCAGATGAAAAGATTATAGGCAAAGGGGCAAAACTTAAGAAATTTACTCAGTTGGCGTTAGAAGAAGCCAGCCAGTATGCCTGTGAGCGAGCCTTTGTCTCCCTTAGCTTGAACCATGCCCTTTCAGAAAAGTTGCAGGAAGAAGAGTTAAGTGATTTGTTTACAGATATTGAAATGCCTTTGGTAGAAGTTCTTTCAAGTATGGAATACGAAGGTTTTATGGTAGACCAAAAGGAACTGGACGAAATCAATCAGGCAGTCACAGAAAAGCTTGTTGAGATAGAGCGAGATATTTTTGCTTTTGTAGACACGCCTTTTAATTTAAATTCTCCAAAACAGTTAGGGGAAGTGTTGTTTGAAAAACTTGGGTTACCCCATGGCAAAAAGACGAAAACAGGTTATTCAACCAATGTAGACGTTTTGGAAAAATTAATGAGTGCACACCCTATGGTGCCTTTGGTACTTGAGTACAGAACTTATGCAAAGCTTAAGAGTACTTATTTAGATGGTCTAAAAGCGGTCATTAATCCCATTACTCAAAAGATACATTCCAGCCTCAATCAAACGGTAGCCGTAACGGGAAGACTCAGTTCCACAGAGCCCAACCTTCAGAATATTCCGGTTCGAATTCCACTGGGCAGAAGAATTCGAAAAGTCTTTATTCCAACAGGGGACAATACCTTGGTGGATGCGGACTATTCCCAAATTGAGCTTAGAATATTGGCCCATTATTCTGATGACCCTAATTTAGTCAAAGCCTTTAACGAGGGCCAAGACATACACACCATTACAGCCAGTCAAGTCTTCAATATGCCTGTGGAGAAGATTACCAGCCTTGAGCGTGGCAGAGCAAAAGCCGTAAACTTTGGCATTGTCTATGGCATGAGCGACTTTGGTTTGTCTGAAAACTTAGGCATTCCAAGAAAAACGGCAAAACTATACATTGACAGCTATTTTGAAAACTATCCCAATGTAAAGTCCTTTATGGAAGGAAAAATAGAGGAGTGCCGTGACCAAGGTTATGTCACCACTATTTTAGGAAGAAGACGCTATATTCCAGACATACAGGCTTCTAATTTCCAAGTGAGAAGTTTTGCGGAAAGAACGGCTATGAATACGCCAATACAAGGCAGCGCGGCGGATTTGATCAAACTGGCTATGATTAAAGTGTACAATGAAATTGAGTCAAGAGGTCTCAAGTCAAAACTCATTCTTCAAGTGCATGATGAACTGATTGTGGACACGGTCATTGAGGAAGTTGAAGTAATTGACGAAATTGTAAAACGCAATATGGAAGACGCAATGACATTAAAAGTACCAATGCTTGTGGAAATTCACAGTGGTCCAAACTGGTACGAGACAAAATAGGACAGGTGACCCATATGAGAAAATACGCTATTACAGGTGGCATTGCCAGCGGCAAAAGCACCTTTTGTGATTTGATTAGGGCTCTCAACCTACCTTTGATTGACTGTGACGCACTGGTTCACAATGCCTACGCACCTGAAGGACCTATCTTTACTGCAGTTCTTGCTCATTTTGGTGAGGCCTATTTAGACGAGAATGGACAAATAGACCGTCGTAGATTGGGAAGAGAAATTTTTAACAATAGAAGTTCCAGAGAGGCATTGAATCGAATTACTCATCCTATTATTCAAAATTTGGTTTTAGAAGCTCTACAGTCCTATGAATGGGAGGGCGCCAAAGTCGTATTTGTGGATGTGCCACTGCTCTTTGAAGAGAAGCTTCAAAGGGACTATGATGGTACAATCTTAGTCGATATTGAAGAAAATCTTCAATTGGAGAGACTTATGAAGCGCAATCAGTTTACCTTTGAGGAAGCCCTTTCTAGAATAGAAGTTCAGATGCCCTTAAGTGAAAAGAGGCTTCTTGCAACCCATGTTATAGAAAATAACAGTTCACTAGAAGCCTTTAGAGAAAAAGGAAGACAATTGATAGAGCAACTGGTTTCGAAAAATTAAATAGCACTTAGATTTTTTCTAAGATAAATTGCTTCATTACCTGTGTTCGTTGAAATTATTATCATCACAATATGGAGGAAAGTATGAAAAAAAGCAAAAAAATTGTTTCGCTGTTAGTTCTTTTAGTATTAATGATGTCCCTTTTGACAGGGTGTAATTCTGCAGAATTTAATTATTGGGAGCAATCGTATAATCAATACTTAAATGCAATAAATACCAATGTATATTCAACTGCAGAAATGTCGGTTAGCACGCCCAATATTGATTATATTGTAGGTACCTTATCTGAAGAAGAAAAAACTTCAGCGATGCCAATTTTAAACTATTTAAAAGATGGCATGTTCAAAATGGAAGTCGCTCAAAATGTTCAAAATGACCAGCAGTTGGTTCGAATTTATGGTAAAGCTTCAACGGATTCATCTTTTAAACTCATCTATGAAATGGTACGTATCGACAAAACAAACTATATGAAGATTGAACCAATCAGGGATTTTATGTCGACGCTCATGCCAAATGAAGATTTAACAAAGGACGAAGTTGAGAACGTTATCAGCAATTCAAAATATCTGATGATTACAGATGAAGAGTTGAATAGTACTTATAATGGCTCTCAGTCTGTTTCAAATCCACTGGGCTTAAGTTTCCTAGGATCCAATATGGCAACGAGTACTAATGAGCAAATTAAGACAGCGGAATCCATTATGAAAATAGTCAATGACGTTGTAAGAAAAGGCTATGATGGCTATAGCATGGGCTTGATTAAACAAGAGGGCAATAGATTCATCTATACTTTAGAGTTGAAAAATATAGGAAAAGTAGCATCTGAATTCTTAAGTTACAGCATTGATAATAGTGATAAAATACAAGAAATTGCTTTCAATTCTGCAAGATCTATCCCAGCCTCAGCATTTGCTGCGCTTGCAGGCGTTCAAATATTAACTGAACAAGAAAAGCTAGAATCAATTGATTCAATGCAAAAGGAAGTGAAAGAAGCTTTAAAAGATGCGCCATCGAAAAAGGCAGACATCTTGGCAGAATTCGAGTCTATGCAAAATGAACTTGTCGATATGGTTGGCAAATCTAAAGTGACATCTACAACACAATTTGCAGATGATAATCATGTGAATCAAGAATTTGCAATGAACTTAGAGTTGAACATACTTGATAATGGGCAGTTTTTCACATTAAACATGAATGGAAAATCAAGTACTGAATACAATTCTCCTTTTGTTATTACAGCACCGACAGGAAAAATGATAACATTGACACAAGTGGCAACTGCTCTTCCTAAGGTTTTATAAAGTAGATCCATACGAGGGCAATGTTTCCTATACTGAAGGCTTGGTTTCAAAAGAAGCAGAACTAGATGTTATTCAATCAAAAGGTAATAACTATATTGCTGTTAATAGTACGAAATTCTTCACGAATAATACTGCTAAAATTGATTTAAAGAAAAAAACTGCAGTTATTACAAGAAACAAAAAAACCATCACCGTACCGATTGAGATCATTAATAAAAAACCCTATATGAAAATGTCTGAACTTGAGAAATTAGGTTTTAGCGTTACATGGGATGATATTTATGAACTCCTAATCATTAAAGAAGAAAAATAAAAAAGTTTGAAATTAAAAAGGTACTGTCCGAGTATAACGATTAAAAAGGTACTGTTGAGAATAACGATAAAAAGCGATGAAATGTTTATGAGCATTTCATCGCTTTTTTTTATTCTAAACTGCGACAACAGTTCGGGGGCTATTCAAATGCGGGTACAACACCACCGTTATAGTTCTTTTCAATATATTCTTTAACTTTGTCAGAGTGAAGGGCTGCAATAAGTTTTGTAATACGGTCATCATTCTCATTGCCTTTTTTAACGGAGATAATGTTGGCATAAGGAGAATCTGCGCCTTCCAAAAGAATAGCGTCTGTTGCTGGGTTCATTTTGGCTTCAAGAGCGTAGTTTGCCATTGATAATACATGCATCTACATCTGCTAAAACACGTGGAAGTTGAGCGGCTTCAACGGCTGTAAATTTGAATTTTTTAGGGTTCTTTGCAATATCTTTTTCAGTAGCTTCTAGGCCAGCACCTTCGGAAAGGGTAATCAGACCGTTGTTAGCTAATAGAATAAGAGCACGCCCACCATTAACAGCGTCGCTAGGAATAGCAATTTGAGCGCCTTCAGGAAGCTCCTCTAAAGACTTATATTTGTTTGAATACAATCCCATCGGCTCAACGTGTACAGTGGCGACTGACACAATCTCAGTGCCATGGTCTTTGTTAAAGCTGTCTTGGTAAGGAACATGTTGGAAGAAGTTTGCATCAATTTCTCCATCGTTAAGTGAAAGATTTGGCTTCACGTAGTCGGTAAACTCTATGATTTGGAGATCTATGCCTTGAGCTTTTAAGTCGTCCTTTACCAAGTTGAGTAGTTCTGCATGAGGGACTGGTGTAGCGCCTACTTTAAGCACTTGAAGTTCTGTAGTTGGCGTTGTATCAGAGGTAGGGGTTGGAGTATTGTTTTGGCAACCTGCTAGAGCGAGTACACTGAGAACCAGTGAGGCTGTAAGCCCGAATTTGAGTAATTTTTTCATGGTAATCCTCCTAAAAGATGTAGTTGAGTAAAGTGAATATATTGAAACGCTTCGACTAAGAGAGTCCGCGAATCTTAAGAATTTTTGTAGAGGCATAATTGCCGAAGACTTGGACCCCTTGAACGAGAAGAATAATGACGATAACAGAGGCAATCATGACATCCGTTTGAAAACGGTGAAAACCAAATCGAATGGCAAGGTCTCCGAGTCCACCACCGCCAATAGCACCAGCCATAGCTGAATAGCCAATCACATTGATGACGGTAAGGGTAAAACCAAGAATCAATCCAGGAAGGGATTCTGGAATTAAGACCTTTAAAGACGATGTCTTTTACTGGGGTCCCCATAGAGACAACTGCTTGAATAATGCCAGCGTCAACTTCTTTTAGAGCACTTTCGACAACCCTTGCCACAAACGGGGCAGCGCCTATAGCAAGAGGGACAATCGTCGCTGATGTACCAATGGTCGTTCCCACGATAAAAACGGGAGAGCGGGAAAAGTAGGATCATTAAAATAATGAAGGGGAATGACCTTAAGACGTTGACGATGCTGTCGAGAAGTAAAAATGCTTTTGGTTTGGGACTCAAACCACTTTCGTGCCAAAGTAAAAGGGCAATGCCAATGGGTGCGCCCAGTATGAAGGCAAAGAAGGTGGTATAAAGTGACCATATATATAGATTCCCATGTGGGAAGCCATAACAGTTCAAATAAAGATTGAATCATGGAAAAACTCCTTTCTAATGTTAGCTATGCTAAACCGCTTGGTAAAGTATGTTGCTGTCAGTTTTAAAGACTTCTGTTGGGCTGCCTAAGTGGGTGAGTTGACCGCCAGACATGACAGCGACCCGATCACAGATTTGGTTGACGACTTCTGTTTCGTGTGTGATGAGAACGATGGTAATGCCAAAATCATGATTGATTTTTTTGAGAAGCTTCAGAATATTGCGAGTGGTTACAGGATCTAAAGCACTAGTCGCCTCGTCGCAGAGGAGGAGTTTTGGGTTCGCGGCAAGAGCTCTTGCAATGGCAACACGCTGTTTCTGACCGCCGCTAAGCTGTGTTGGATACATTTCAGTTTTATCTTTTAAGTCAATCCACTCTAGCAACTCCAGTACTCTGGTTTGAATTGCTTCTTTTGACCACCCGAGATTTCAAGCGGAAAGGCGATGTTTCCAAAAACCGTTCTACTGCTTAAAAGATTAAAATGTTGAAAAATCATGCCAATCTCTTGTCTGAAAGCCAGAAGGGCTTTGCCTTTAAGCAGACTGACTGATTGTCCTGACACGATAACCTCGCCCTGAGAAGGAACTTCAAGACCGTTGATACATCTTAACAAGGTAGATTTTCCAGCGCCACTTAACCCCACTATGCCGAAAATTTCTCCTTTTTCTATGTGAAAACTCACTTGATCCACGGCTCTAAAGGTTTCTTTTTTTTGCACATAATCTTTTACTAAATTTTGAAAAATTATCATTATATGGTCCTCCTAGAAAATAAAAAACCTCAAAGCAATGATTTGAGGTAATCAGTTTGCTTATCTTACGAATAAATCGCAGGAATGGCACCACGTCATTAGACAGGTTGCCGGGCGTCATCGAGCCATTCTCTCAGCCACTCTGGATAGGCGGTATGAAGTTGTGGGGCTCGATGCATCGCCCCTTCCAACTTATCAGAAAAATATTGCGTTTTGGTTTTCACGAAAAAAAAGCTTTCTCATCCGCGACGAGAAAGCCTAATATGCCATGTTGCTATCTCATCGATGTTAGCGGATCCACCTTGTTATAAAACAGGTTGGCACGGGGTCATTGAGCTAACTCTCTATCCCGACTCTTGATAAAATGCTTTATTTAACTGTTATGAATCGTAACATAGATTTTTATAGAGGGCAATAGCAATTTTAAAATTAAATAATTCTTTTTTTCAAACTAATTGGAAATTCTAATAAAAAAGGGGATGAGTAAGACTGGAAAACAGGGTATAATAAAATTATAAATATTTAAAGAGGTGAGCATAATGGCGAAAAGAATTTTAGTTGTAGACGATGCATTGTTTATGAGAAAAATGCTTAAAGATATATTGACTCAAGCAGGCTATGAAGTCGTAGGAGAAGCTGAGGATGGCGATGATGCTTATCATAAGTATAAGCAATTTGAGCCCGATTTAGTAACTATGGATATTACCTATGCCTAACACTAGCGGGATAGAAGGTGCTAAAAAAATCATTTCAGAATTTCCACAGGCTAATATTCTCATGTGCAGTGCTATGGACAAGAAAGTATGGTTATTGAGTCTGTAGGTGCAGGTGCTAAAGGTTTTATTGTCAAACCATTTAAACAAGATAGAGTTTTGGATTCTGTACAAAAAATAATTGGAACGCCATAAAGGGACTTGTTCCCTGTGAAAAACCATTATCTTTGTTATAAGGACCAAATAAGGAAAAAGCGCTAAAACATTTATTCGCAATGTTTTTAGCGCTTTTATTTTTGTTTTTGTCCTTTCGGTGAGGGGCTATTGGTGGGGAGCTGTGTATTGAATATTCAAGATTGTCAAATTAGTGTCGACCATTAAATCGACAACCTTTAACTGACTCATCGGAACATCTTTTCAAGGATTTTAATAATCGGACGCATTGGGTAGTTAATGTTAACGCCTGTGACCACACCATATTCGCCGTTGATAAATGAACTAGAGTACCTTCTGGATAAGGTACTATTTTTCTTGAAAAAATCGTTGTAATATCGTAATCAAAGTGTGAATCGCTGGCCCCCATAATATATTCAAAGCTTCATTGGGAGGAAGTGCACGTTTTTGAGGTGTATCACTGGTCATATTGTCATAAGTATCGGAGACGGCAATAATCTTGGCAAACTTGTGAATCACACTACCAGGAAGTGCTCTAGGATAACCCGTGCCATCGTATCTTTCGTGGTGCTGAAGAACCGACATTTTACAAGCATTGGTGAAGGAAAAGTTTTCCTTCAAGTAGTCATAACCAAGCATAACATGAGCGCGCATAATGGCTTCTTCATCTTCTGTGTAGGGCTCGGGTTTATTGACTAAATCTTTAGGCAAAAGGGTTTTGCCCACGTCATGAAGGAGCGCACCCAGAAAGAGTTGGCTGAGATCTTTTGAGCTCAATTTCATTTCTATTCCCACAATAAGAGAGAGGACTGCCACGTTTAAAGAATGTTCATAAGTATAATTGTTCAAATTCTTTATA
>CAXXWB010000050.1:0-75763 GCA_963677505.2 uncultured Acidaminobacter sp. | reverse complement strand
CTTTGAATGTAGCTGGTTTAGTGCCACCAAAAGCAGCTGATAAGTCGCCGCTCATAACAGCCCCCACGTTTAAATCATCACTCTTATAGGTATCCTTTGTGGCCAAATTAGAAATCGATTCTATCGTTTGATTAAAATTTTGTAGGCTCGAAGTTCCCGTAACGGATACTTTCGTACTGGCTGTGCCATTGATTGATACAGATGTAGAAAATTTTGAAAACATTGAAGACGATCTAATGTTGCTGTCTGATTTTAAAACATCAAAATAAGTTGATTTGAAATCGTTGAGTTTATCTGTTACAGAACGAAAGGCATCTTGCTCCCATTGAGTCATTTGTTTTGCCTTTTGAACTTTGGTAAGTTTGACCTTTTCTGCGTCCATTAATTGTGTAACCCAACCTTCAACGTCAAAGGAACTCAGTCCCGAAACACGATTTACGGCCATATCAACACCTCCAAATATATATAATTATCTAATAAATTGTATTAAGCTCTATCATCAATTACTAAACCTGCTATTTCCCACATCTTAGCAATCATATCTTGAAGCTTTCTTGAAGGAAATTCCTTAATAACTTCATCGGTTTTTGTGTCCTTCACCGTGTATATCACTTGATGTGTGACTTCGTGAACCGATCTTTCTATTTTACGATCGTACATTTTCAAACTCTGATTGGCCTGTTTTACTGCTTCTTGGAGAACATTTTCCGCTTCTTGATCTAAGGAATCTTGTTCCTCAGGTAATTTCCCATCATACGTGTCCGTCACCGTATGAGTTGAGATTTTTGATGTAGATTCTTCAACGGTTATTTTATGATTGGTCGCCTGATCGATATTCGGCGTATTACTTACGTCGGCATTAGTTGTCTTTGTAACATGATCGCCCTTAGGAACACTCGCATTGATTTGACTTGCACTGTTAACATTTCCTATTTTCATAATCGGCTCTCTCCTTCCAAATAAAACTCTCCTAAGAGAATATCGGTATAATCGATCCAAAACCTTAATAATTTTTCTATACACCTTAACTCATATCGCTAAAACAATATTGATTAACCCACATCCAAGTTCACAGTCTTTTTAATGTGTTCAATTTCTTCTAGAAGGGCCTCTCCATTTTCCAGAGACAATTTGTACAGGTAGACCCAAGTTAGGTTATTTTCGTTTGCTATCAGACTTTCAACTTTACAAGATGGTAACTTCTTCTGAATCATTAAATTTAAACAACCAAATAGCTTATCCCTCCCAGGCAAAAGCTCCGGTGAAATATCCACAACTTCTTTAAGGTAGACACGATAAAGCCATTCAATTTTATTAAGCAGCAAATCAAAACCCAATCGATTATCCTTTTCGGGACCTTTTTCATGATCAAGGAAAATCCACTCAAGACACATGATAGGTCTCATTGCTTCATAGACTCGATTTTCAGAAATTCTAAGTAGCGATAATTCTTTTAACTCTTTGTACTTGTCCACAAGATAAACAGCGGTTCTTTCAATTTCCTCATTTGAAAAATCAATAAGTACTTCAAAAATATTTGCGCCATTTTTCATTGCAAAGTATAAAAAATCTGAGTAAAAAACACTATTTGTGTTCAATGTACCTTTGTAGAATTGAATGAGTTCAGAAGTGCTTACATTCTGCCCCTTTTTATATAAATCTCTTGCTAAAAGTAAAATCTCATACATTGGGTTTAGTCTTTTTACACAATTTTGATATTTATCAATAGCATATTGAGGATGCTTATCGCCATATGCCTCAACCTTCTGAATTACCGATTCCTTCATTGCTACCGAACCGCCTGACAATAGCGTCACCAACTCTTCAAATTGATTAGCTAATTCTAATTCCAAAATGGACTCAGTTGCACAACCTAAAAGTTCTTCGTTATATAAAGTTTCAGGCAACTTACCAAAACATTCGAGTACGCCGTTAAAATCCTTATTAGCAAATAATACTTTAAGCAATTTTATTATAACTGAATCCTTGTAACGTAAGGTTATAATCGATTCGGTCATATTTTCTTTTATTAGTTGTCCCTCTTCATGTAATTTTATTCTATCTAAGTAATAATTATAATATTTTTTTGCCTGATGATATTTTTTGTACTTATAAAAAATCTCAGCTATCATGTACGCTAAATCAATTCCAAAAGTCATCTTCTCCTTCAACATTTCTTCGACCTTTAAAATTTCATCTTCTCTATCAAGATCTCTTAGCATCAGCACATAATGTTTTACAACATAGCTGTAATTATCCCATTCATTATTCGGGATAAGATTAAAAGCTTTTTCAATATATTCAAGACCTTCTATGTACATTTTTCCCATTCGATAAGTCGCAGATAACTGATATAAGTAATATATATCTTTAGGATTATCTTTTAACTTTTCCAATAGCATACTCGACATTCTGAGGGTCTTTTTTTCAATTAACCCTTTATCTTCACTATTATACCCATAATGATACAAGCATTCTCCATTTACAACATAACTCGGTTCACTATAGATAGGCTGTTCATGAACGCTGCCTTCAAATTTAAATTTCCCATCATTTTTAAAAACTCTCGGCAAAAGATACTCAAAGAATATGCTTGAATCCGATTTTTTCGGAAAATCCTTAACCGATAAAAGAAGTGCGTTATACTCAGCGGTTATTTTTTTATCTTTCAAGCAGCTAATAATGCCTTCAGGATTAGCCAACTGTTCATCTGCATCTATTACTAACACCCAATTTCCTTTTGCATATCCAATGCTCTTGTTTCTCATTGCTGCAAAGTCATTTTCCCAAGGATGAATAAAAACTTTTTCTGTATATTTATGGGCAATTTCAATGGTATTATCAGTTGAACCTGTATCTACAATAATCAGTTCAGAAGCTATTTTCTCAGATAATCTTTCCAAACTTAATAGACATCTTTCTAAATTTTCTTCTTCATCTCGAACAATCATACAAATACTTAGCATATTCATGTAAAGTGTCTCCTTATAAAAGCCAGCGGCCTACTTCTTACTCATTTCTGCTTCTTTTTCAAATATAACTAGATGCACATAAGAAAGAAACTCATTGGCAATAGGCAATGTCTTTTTCAAATAGCTTGCAGCTTCAAAAATATTTCCACTTAGAGCTTTCTCCATATAAAGACAGAATCTATCTTCAGTCGATTCAATACCTACCCAATTCTTTTCATTTTCAATAAACTCAGGGCGATAGAGTTTGTCAATGATTTGTTTTTTAATTTCAACAAACTGATTAAATAGAGGCATGGCTTCTGATGCTTTATTTTGAAAAGCCTGTTGCATCAAAAAGTATTTTTGTATAAGGTTAATCAAGATTAATTCGCATCTATATTCCGATGAAGTTTTGGCAATATATTGTTTTGCCCAACTTTCAAAATTAACCGATAGATGCATTAATCGATCTACGGTTGCCAAATCCATATCTTTTGAAAATTCTATAATCCATTTCAGCAAAGAGTCTTTATCACCGTTCTTTATATAATAATCAAAATAGATATCTATAAACTCCGATTCTTCACAGCCATTTATACTGTCCATCAGCACTTTCAAGTCTTTAGAATTATTATTTTCAGACCCTAGAAGAAGCCTTAATCTATTTGCTTTTCCATATACGTCATTACTCTTTTTAATAACTTCATAAATTTGTTCTCTTTCAGAATTACTTAAAAAAATCAATTGTTTTTCCAATACTACACGTACTTGTTCTTTTATTTCAACATTATCATTAGAATAGAGTTCATAAATACGAACATATTCGTTTTCTTTAATTGCAGATTTAATGACTATTTCAAAAATGGATTTACTTGGTTCATCTGTGCTAATAAATTCAGCGTATAGCTTAAATTTGCTAAGTACTTCTTTATATTGAAAATCTTCATAAAGAAGATATAGTAAGTTGCTCAGACCCTTAGTCTTAAACTTCACAGTCTCCAATTTGACATCAACATTAATAAATAATTCTCGTTTCTCATACTGCCTTATCAAATCTAAATATTTGATGAGACTCGGTATAGCTTCTCTTGTTTGATTCAAGGATAAATATGCATCTGCAATATAAAAATAAGTATCAATATCCTTATTTCGAATGAGTAGTGCCTCTTCACCTATTTTAAGGGTCTCTACAGGTTCTCCAAAATATTTATATAACGTCATCAACTGCCCATAAAGATAGAAAAATTCATTTCTGTCTTTTAATGCATACGTCTCAAGGTATTCGTAGGCTTTGAAAGCTTCTACCCTGCTTGCCTTCCAATCCCCATGCATTGCATAAGAAACTGACAATTGATATCTTAGGTAAATGTTTTTAGGTTCATCTAACAAAGCTTTATTTATTAGCGAGATGGTTCTTACAAATTTCTTTTCCATTAACTCAGCATCATCATTGACATAGCCGTAATGGTATATAATACCCGTTAGACTGCCTACAGGTTCTTTGAAAATAGGCAATTCATGAATGATGCTTTCATAATGAAAATCTCCATCATTTTTAAAGAAGCGGACGGCATTTATATCTGCGTAAACTGAACTGTCTTGTCTTAAATTAAAATTTCGAAGAGCAATACATAAAGTATTAAACTTATGTTGTTTTTTGTCCAACTTAAAAAATTCAATAATGCCGCTGTCATCAACTATTTCTTCATCGGCATCTAAAATAAACAGCCACTGACCTTTTGCATAACTAATCGTCTTATTTCTCATAGCAGAAAAGTCGTTTTCCCATGGTTGAAAATAAACTTTGTCTGTGTATTTTTTAGCAATTTCAACAGTGCCATCCGTCGAACCCGTATCTACTATAATTAATTCAGAGTCTATGTTTCTTAATATATTTTGAACGCCATTTAAACAACGCGTTAAATTTTCTTCTTCATTTTTAACCATCATGCAAATACTCAGTAGCAAAGGAAATTCCTCCCTATTATGAATAAAAGCCGAGAATAATTTCTCGGCTTTTACATAAATTACTTTTAAAAACTATCCTAATAATTGTAACACACCTTGAGGTGCTTGGTTAGCTTGTGCTAACATAGCTGTTGCAGCTTGAGTAAGAATATTGTTCTTACTGAAGTTCATCATTTCTTTCGCCATATCTACGTCTCTAACACGAGATTCAGCAGCTTGTAAGTTTTCAGAAGAGTTATCAAGGTTCTTGATAGTATGCTCAAGTCTATTCTGCCAAGCACCAAGTTTCGATCTTTCAGTAGAAACTGTAGTAATCGCTGTGTTGATAGTTGTGATAGCCGAACTAGCAGATGCAGCAGATGCAACACCGATATCACTACTAGATACGCCAAGGCTTGCAGCGCTCATATTGCCAATATCAACAGATAATGTTTGACCAGCATTCGCTCCAATGTGGAAGACCTTGCCCGAGAATGAACCCGTTAAAAGGTTTTGCTCATTGAATTGAGTGTTTGAAGAAATTCTAGTGATTTCTGAAGAAAGCTGTGTCATTTCAGTGTTAACAGCAGTTCTATCAATTGTAACGTTTGTATCATTGGCTGCTTGTACTGCAAGTTCTCTCATTCTTTGAAGGATTGAGTGAGTTTCGTCAAGTGCACCCTCAGCTGTTTGGATTAAAGAAATACCATCTTGAGCATTTCTAGAAGCTTGGTTTAAACCACGGATTTGGCCTCTCATTTTTTCAGAGATAGATAAACCAGCAGCGTCATCGCCCGCTCTATTGATTCTGAAACCAGATGATAATTTTTCAATCGATTTTGAAGAGTTTGTTTCGTTGATACTCAATTGTCTGTGAGTATTCATGGCCATTAAGTTATTATTAATTCTCATAATACTTCCTCCTTGAATTTAAAAAATAGTTTTTATCATTGGCGTCCTTGCCTCTGAAAACTTTAGACTAACATAAGCGGCCGCTATATGACGTCTTCAGTTACTTTATCGGCAGACATTTTTAATAACTTTAATACTTTTTATAAAAAATTAGCTATTTTTAAAAACTTCTTTTGTTGTGTAACGTTCATCGTTAATCATCATCTGCATGGCCTTAAAGTTCTTAGAATTGACGATAATTGGATTCCTAAGATTCATGGTCATACTTTCAATAGATCCCGATATTCGACATATTGTGTAGACACCCACTTGATCTGCTGAAGCAATATCGAGTTGTTCACAAATATCAGTCGGTATGTCAAAAGAGTAGTCCGGTCTCATAAAGAACGGAATGGTAATGACAAATGCTAAATTTGGATCATCTACGCACTGCATCCACATAAAAGGTACAGGTTCTTCAGTGTCAAAGTTATTCAAGATAATGAAATTGTGCTTGTCCTCAAAACCTGGTAAGCCTTCATCAAAATGAATCGTAGATTTTTCATCAAACTCAATTTCCCCAAAATATCTGGTTTCATAATTCACTATGTCTCGCCTCCTCAACAAATTTAATCGCATTTCGTTTATACCCTTGAAGGCGACCTATAAACATTTTGTTGAAAAAAGCCACACGTTTTATTATTTTTTTTGAACAATCTTTCTAACGATGTGAGTAGCAGAAACCGAGGCTCTGTTTTCTTCTTTGATTTTTTCGTAGATTTCCTTACGATGGACTTCTACATCCCGTGGTGCAACAATGCCCAGTTTAACAATGCCATTGGCAACTTCTAAAATTTTCACTTCAATATTACCATTTAATATTAGAGATTCTTCCTTTTTTCTCGATAAAATTAGCATCTCTATTCTTCCTCCACAGCCGTTAAGAATTTGTATTTGATTGGATAATCTTCATTTAAGATTACCTGTTTCCCCAAATTCTTTTTTGTATTGATGATCATTGGCGCCTTTAAATTGAGAGTGCTCTCAATCAGCGGTTCATGAAGGACTATGGTGCTGTAAATATCCAAGTCATCTAAGGATTCAATTTCAATTTGTTGAACAACTCGCTCCGAAATTTCAAATTCGTATTCTTCGCAGAAAGCAAAAGGCGTCGTTACCGTAAAGGCTAAACCTTCTATGTCGAGTGATTGAAGGGATCTGTAGGGGGTTTCTAAAATTTCTAGGAGTAAAAAGCGTTTTGCTTCATCAAACCCATATAGACCTTCCTGAAAATAAATAATATCTGATGCCTCGTAAGTTACTTCCCCAAATATGTCTGTCATTATTTCCATAACACCACTCCATTCTATTTGTCTTTCTAGCCCTTATTTTATAAAAAATTATCCTTTGAGGTCCAGAGCTGTTTTTTCGTACCTTGTCTTCATATAATTCTTCTGTGCCAGATAGACTTCCACTTTTCCTGCATTGTATTGAGCATCCATAGCACCCGGTTGATAGTTCAAATTCACATCTCCCGTAACGCCAATATCTAATTGACCTTTAATTAATATCACATCCGGTCGAGAACGGGGCATGGTCACTATGCCAAAACTATGCTCAAATTGACCATAGGCATTATATTTAGCTTGTTCGGGAATTGGATTGCTTCCAATTTGAGCCAATTGATTCCCTTGAGCTACAATTCTAGCAACCCCCTGATACATTTTTCCAATCCCTTTAGAAGCATAGTCTGCAGTTAATTCTGCCATACTTTTTAACCCAGACTCAGAAAAACATTGAGATTGATCAATATTAACTTTAGGCATGGTTGAATCAATCTGGATTTGAGCTTGTTCTGTCTTAATACCTATCTTAGCTTCACGGGATTGTCGGTTCAAACTTGCATTGTATATATTCACTCCAATTTTAGCAGATTGAGAATCAATAACAAGTCCCATAAAATCACCCGCTTTCTTCTACAAGAAGTCTACAAGAGTTTGCTGAATAATTCTTCCGCCAACTGCCAATGCCGCTTTGTAAACATTCTCTGCATTTTTTAAGTACATGATAACTTCAGACATATCCGCATCTTGAGAATCGCTTAGCAGTCTGGTAAACGTGACTGAGTTTTCAGAAATTTTTTCGTTGACCAAATCCAGACGAGTGCCTCTCGCACCAATATCCGCTCTAACCGCTAGCATCTGATTGATATGATTGTCAATTTTTGTAATAATCCCACTACAACTTGTAGTGTCCCCTGCGTTTAAATATCCAATAAATTCATTGAGATCTTTGACCATTTGGCATTCTGTAACCACGACCGGTTGAATTCTTAAAGAAGGGACCGCTGTATCAGTTGCACCCGTTACCGTTGTAAACTGAGGACTACCTGATGCCGCCGTTAAATTGACAGTCACCTTGCCTGTACCAAAAGCTGTGTTTACTTGTGCCTGCACTTCTGCGTTAAGAGCTGCCGCTGTAATTGTTGCCGCATTATTAGGAACTGTTATGGTTTTTGCAAGTCCATTATATGTCATAACAAATTGTTTGCCTTTGAAACCAGCTACGTCTGCATCTAAAACTGGACCGCTTGAGTTGATTGCTGCAGCGGTGGATGCCACCCCTGCGGTTGCTGTTCCAGTAATGCCTGTAGGTAATGAGGCTGTTGCAATTGTGGATGGCATAGAGACAGTGCCACCTGTCCCGACGGTCTTATTTCGTATAACCAGTTTCATATTACTGTCGTAGTATATGTCTGCAACATCCGAAAGTTTCCCTGTGGCTGGTGAAACTGCATCTGCATCTCTAACCGTGTCTAATATTCTCTGCGAGCTAAGGGGCGTTGTAACGCTACCTTGTAAGTATGCAGAGTCTACAGTGTAATTAACCCCATTGATGCCAATGTTAAAATCTCCATCGGTGACATAATTGGTAGTCTTATTCACAGCTAAAGTCAAATAAGACTTTTGGGCTGCAACACCTGCAACCGCTTTAGTTGCAGTTACATCTAACCCACTGGTAGTATTGGCAGTCGTCATCTTTGTTTGAAATACCCCAGTTTCAGTCACATACCCAAAAATATCTAAACCATGGGTCCCAACAGGGAGATATTCATTAGAAGATATTTCGTATATAGCTACTGGCTTATTGTCAATATCTTCTTGGGTAATTGGAATATTGTAAGTCCCGTCAGCATTAAGAAGGGCTTTATCCGTATAGCTCGATGAAAATATATATTTCCCCGCTAAATTGAAATTACCATTTGAAATCAAGGCTTCTTTTAACTGCTCAACTTCTTCTTTCATTTTGGTGGTATCGTTGACGGTATAAGTACCATTGGCTGCTTGTACAGCCAATTCTCTGATTCTTTGAATAACACTTCCCATTTCTGAAATAGTAGATTCACTAGAGTCTAACCAAGACTGTGCATCTCTAGTATTGGTACTGTATTGGTCCATATCTGCCAAATCGGCCTTAAGTTTTATGATTTTAGCTGCGGCGACAGGGTCGTCCGATGCACGAATAACTCTTTTTCCCGTGGCTAGCTCGTCTTGCTTACGGCTCATAACATTCAAATTATTTCCTAAATTAGAAAGCATATTGGTGATCATCATGGTATTGGTAATTCTCATTATTTCCACCTCATTTTTTTGTGGACGCCTATATTAATTGGGACTAACGTCCGACTAAGCCCATTTTGTTGACAACAATGTCAATCATTTCGTCAAAGGTTGTCAGCATACGCGCATTGGCCGAATAGGCTTGTTGGAACCTAATCATATCTGACATTTCTTCATCTAAGGACACTCCAGAATAAGAATCCTTTTCAACTGTCACCTGACTCACTAATGTGGTTTGGTTTTTATACACCCGAGTCGCCTCAGATTTATCTACTGCTAAATTGGCCACAAGAGATTTAACAAAGTCGTCAGGGCTACCCCATTCAAAAAGTTTTACATTCGATCTGCTGCCTGCCATTTTAAGAGCATTGACTCCATTTCCAGGAATGTTATTTGAAGAAGATGCTGCTGCGATTTTATTCAAGTCCTTATCAATATCACTGGAAATCGAAATGGTGTCTGCCTTGATTCGGTCCGTTAAATAGTATTTGCCATCAATTAATTTAACAGACTTCTTCGCATAATCAGGATTGTTTTTTAGCAAAGTATTGATATTGTCTCGTATGATATCTGCGTTGGCTTCTTCAATTTTATCTGTCATCGGTTCTGTCGTCGTATCTATGCCTTGGGTAATTGAAGCCGTTACATCCAGAGCCGGACCTTTGTCTAGACCATTATTAATCATCCATTTGTTATAGTCTGCAGTGGACATATCTGAGAAAGTAAAGAAATTTACATCGGTTGTGCCATTTAATCCATAACCTTGGCTGTGAATATTGTTGAGTTCAGATGCTAAGGTATCCACAAATTCGTTGAGTTTGTCTACATAATATGGAACGCCTTTATTTGACCCTTCCATATTATCTCTCATCTCAATGATGGCGTGAATTGAACCCTCAGAACTTCTAAAGTCTGCTCCTGATTCCCATTTAAGATCCACTAAATTGGCAACATCATCTTCATTGACCTTTTCACTTCTGGCCACTGTCACTAACTGGTCATAATTAAAATGGTTAACCACTTCATGACCGTTGATGCTCACATGGAATCTACCTTCTTGGTCATCATAATAATCTAACTTTGTTATTTTTGACATTTTGTCTAAAATAAGGTTCCGTTGATCTCTCAGGTCGTTTGCTGTACCCCCAGTGAGTTCAGAATTGTAAATTTGTTTGTTCAATGCCGCAATCTGCTGTGCATAGCCATTGATATCCGTTACTGAAACAGTCAGTTCGAAGTTGGTATCTTTTTGAAGTTTTTGAAGAGATTCAGACATACTTTTAATCCCTTCAGCAAGGGCAATACCCCTTTGTCTTACTAGCGCTCTTGTTGTTAAGTTCTCAGGAGCCTTATTAAGTTCTTGGAGGGCTGAATAAAAGTTGTTCATCAATTTCGTGACGCTGGCATCTGTTGGCTCATTAAAAATTCCTTCAATATTAGTTAACACGTCATCGTAGACTTCATATTCTCCTAAGGTAGAATTTTCTCCTCGATATGCAAAATCCAAATACTCGTTCCTGATTTGCTTGACGGCATCTACATCGACACCTGTACCTAACATGCCATAGGTCCCAGGTAATTGTTCAGGGTTTGTGGCACTAAAGTCAACTCTTTGTCTTGAATAGCCCTCCGTGTTGGCATTGGCTACGTTATGAGAAATGGTGTGGAGTGCTCTTTGTTGAGCAAAAAGCCCCATTTTGGAAATATTTAAACCTGCAAATATAGAAGGCATTCTTCTTCCCCCTTATACTTTAGCATCGAAAATGCTGCTTTTGGTTTTAGCCTTAGAGTCTGTGGCACTACCTGTATATTGGCCATCCGCTTCTAAGCTACTCATCAATTCGATGTTCAAGTGGATTAAGTCCAAGGATTGTTCCAACAACTTACCATTTAATTCATTTTTATCTTTCAAATCAAATACGGCTTTAGACAGCTCATTTTTAACTTGACCCAGTCTGTTCTTTGAGGCTTCATCTAAATAAGGCAACAACTCGCTTAAATTAGTGACATGCTCAGCTTGCAACGCTCTTATTAAATCGTCTAGTACGTTACCTCTCATATTTTCAAGCTTAATGAGTGAGGCCACCAAAGCCTGCTCTCTATGGGTCATTTTTTCAAGTTCTTTCAATTTCCCATCTACAATAACACTTTGTTTTTCTTCTGCGATTTGAACCGCTTCTTGATAAACATCCCGTTCTTTAGACAAAATCAAATAGAGATCTTCTACCATTTTTTTCATTTTAACGTCTCCTTAAGAACTCATTTTACATTTACGAGGCTATTTTTCAACAAAAGGGACCCTTCCGAGTCCCTTCTTACTTTTCTATTTGACGACCTGCAGCATTTTCTCCATAATTTGATCTGCTGTAGGTTTATATACGCCATCTTGAATTTGTTGTTTGATTTCCGCCACCTTTGCTTCTCTCACATCGGGAAGCTGTTTAACGGCTTTCATAGCTGCTTGTTGGATTCTAGCCTCTTGGCTGATTTCGATCTTATCCGTTTCAAAACTTGAAGCGGTCTTTTTCTCCGATTGTGCCGCAGTCTTTTGATAAGCTTTGGCCACGCTCTGTATACTGACGTTATTAACTATCTTCATAAAAACACCCCCTGACTTGCTGCTTTGTCTATTAACAATATCGGCAATTTAGGGGGTATGTTTAGTCTTAAATTCAATTTTTAATATTTTTTCTTCAAAATCTATTTCTTTACAAACATGCCTCGGCTATTAACTTCTTTTGTCTTTGCCGGTGCAGGTGCTGGTTTGTCTTGGCCTGTAGCCTTTTTAAATCCTTGAGCCATTTCGTGGGCGCAGCTATCGCAAAATCTGCCAGATGGAATGCTTTTGCCACAGCGTTCACAGTCTAAACCAACGCCATCGCCTCTGAGTTGAAGCTTTCCTTGTCTTAAGAATTTCAAAATCTTTTCTTCAGGCACTTCAGTTGCCTCAGCAGTGTCTTGTACCGTTGCACTTGGGTTGTCATACACATACTCTCTTACAATTTTAAAAAGTTCGTCGTCATTTTCAACACAATTGCTGCAAAACTTTTGGTGCTCTTCTGCTGCAAACATTCTTCCGCATTTTCCACAATTTTTTAATGCCATTACTTTGTCCTCCCCTAAATCACGGTTGCAAAACTTAGCCAATGAACACAAGCCGGTTGATAAGGCAATACTGCTTGTGTGCAAGCACTGAGCGTTGCACCTGTCGTTAAAATATCATCTATTAGTAACAATCGTTTACCATAAAGTGCGTCGCCATTTTTGATAACAAAGGCATTTTCCAATTCTAGCAATCTTTCTTGTTTTGTCAGTCCTTTTAGTCTTTGGGTTTCTTTAACCCGTTCAATGGCCCCTTCACAAATATCCATACCCAAATTATCTGATAAAATTTGCGCTATGTAAAGGGTATGATCAAAACCTCTTACTTTTTTTCTGCCTTTGCTGCAAGGAACCGTCAGAATCCCATCATAATGAAAGATGCCTTTTCTTATATATTCAGTCATCATATTGGCCATATATTTGCCGATAACTCTATTTTGATTGTATTTATAATCGTAAATCAATTGTTTAGCTGGTCCCTCATATCGACAAACAGAAATAGACTTTTGATCCAACATGGGTTCCGAAAAAGGAAATGTTTCTTGGCAGGATTGGCACATCCCAAAAGTCGAGGGCAAAATGTCTTTTCCACAAACAATACAATTGGGATCATTGCCAAATATCAGCTCCGATAGATTCATATCACTGCTTCCCTCCAAGTAGGCGTATTCTTCCTTCCAATGCCGAATACCGCATGCCACCATCGGTATTGTCGATAAACTGCTTAATGTACTTTTCTTGACCCACTAAAACCACCAGCCGTTTTGCCCTAGTAATGGCAGTATAAAGTATATTTCTCGTCATGAGCATAGGTGCGCACCACGTCACGGGCATAATAATCACGGGGAATTCACTGCCTTGACTTTTATGAACGGTTACAGCGTAAGCATGAACCAGTTCGTCCAATTGACCATACTCGTAACGGACGGTTTTCTCATCATCAAAAAGGACGTGTACTTGCCGCATTCGGTCATCTAGCTCTGAAATATAGCCAATATCTCCGTTAAAGACCCCTTCTCCTTCACTGCTGTCAAAAGTTTTCCACTTTGCGGTGTAGTTATTTTTAATTTGCATAACTTTGTCGCCTACTCTAAAAATACGGTCACCGAAGATTTTTTCTTTCACCTCTGCCCGATGTGGATTCAGCGCTTCTTGTAAAACCTGATTAAGTTTGTGGGTGCCAATGTTAGAATTTTTCACGGGGCTAAGAACCTGAATATCTTTAATTGGGTCTACCCCATAATAATCCGGCAGCCTCTTTAAACACAAATTGCGAATGGCTCTCACAATTTCTTCCTGAGTTCGACCTTGTAAGAAGAAGAAATCTTTTTCCTTCTCGTTGAGACCTGGCATTTCTCCTTGGTTAATTTTATGGGCATTGACCGCTATAGCGCTCTGCTCGTTTTGTCTAAAAATTTGGTCTAGTCTGGTGACCACAGGTCCCCCGCTTTGAATCAGGTCTCTGAGAACATTTCCAGGTCCGACAGACGGAAGTTGATCTGCATCTCCCACTAAAATCAGTCGCGTTTTAGGCATAATCGCATTGGAAAGATGCATCATCAGAACCATGTCAATCATGGAAACTTCATCTATGATCACCACATCCACTTCTAAGGGTTGATGTTCATTTTTATTAAAGGTGAGGACCGATTCTTCCTCGCTGAAATTGTATTCAAGAAGTCTGTGTATGGTCTTTGCCTCTCGCTGAGTGGCTTCTGTCATTCTTTTAGCCGCTCTGCCCGTAGGGGCAGCAAGAACCAACTTTAACCCTGCCTGTTCGAATATATGAATCAATCCGTTGATAATAGTCGTTTTACCAGTCCCTGGTCCGCCAGTAATCACTGCCATTGATTCGTGAACCGAAGCTTCTATGGCTTTCCTTTGCATAGGGGCTAATTGTATGCCTCTGAGGTTTTCAATTTCGGTAATGGATTCACTTACATCAAAGCAAATGGCGATGGGATGTTCTGTGAGTTTCTCTGTGACATATTTAGCCACCTTGGACTCAGCATAGTGGAGATAGGGCAAATACACCACATCTTCTCCATCAAAATGATCCAAAACCACAGCACCCATTACGGCCATTTCATAAAGCTCTTTTTGAATCAAGTCCTCTTCAATTGCCAGTGCTTCTAAACTGGTTTTTATAAGCAAAGATACAGGTGCATACACATGTCCTTTATTAGAAAGCTGAGCTAAAGCGTACAAAATACCACAGGCAATTCTATACCCGCTTCTCGGGTCAACGCCATTCCGTTTAGCGATGGCGTCTGCCATTTTAAAGCCAAACCCTTCAATTAGAGAGGCCAATTCATATGGATTTTCCGAGACCACTTGTTTTGCAGTCACGCCTAATTTTTTATATACTTTAACCGCTTGATTGGTAGTCAGTCCAAATTTTTGTAAGAAGATTATCACATCTCTTGCACCAACTTGTTCACTGAAAGCCTCTACAATCTCTTCCAATTTCTTTTCGCCAATGCCCTGAATTTCCAAAAGTCTTCTTGGCGCCATTTGTATCACATCGAAAGTATCCACGCCAAAGGCGTCTACAATTCGATCTGCCATTGCTGGACCAATACCCTTAATAATCCCCGATGCCAAGTAATGTCGAATATCATTTTCTTCTGTTGGCAAAATAACTTCCCAGTGGGTGACCTCAAATTGTTCCCCATAGGTGGGGTGGGATTTGAAAACGCCATGAAACTGAGCCGTTTCACCTTCTTGAAGGTAGGGCATATAGCCCTTAATATATATATACTCATCTTCAGATTCCACAACGGCTATGACAAATCCGTTTTCATCGTTTTTGAAGACGATTTCTTCCACTTTTCCATTAATGGTTTCCATTTGCCACCACCCAATTGACTAAAATTATATATTTTTCTATTTTTTGTCACTTAATTTATATCGGTATGTTCCTATTATAACATAAGGTTCTGATGAAATTTCTTCCCATTTCTGATATGATAGTGAAAGGGTCATCTCACATAGAAGGGAGAGTTACTGGAATGAAAAAACTCATCAGTTTAGATGAAGCGGTCAGTTATATCGAAGACGGTATGACAGTTATGATCGGCGGGTTCTTAGCCTGCGGTACACCTGAGCGCCTCATCGACAAACTCGTTGAAAAAGGGGTCAAGGATTTGACACTCATCGCCAACGACACATCTTTTGTTGATCGTGGGATCGGCAAACTCATCGTGAGCAAACAATTTAAAAAGGTTATTGTCTCACACATTGGCACCAACAAAGAAACAGGTAGACAAATGACCGAAGGTGAAACCGAGGTTATCTTAGTCCCACAAGGTACACTTGCTGAACAAGTAAGAGCTGCTGGGGTTGGTCTTGGTGGCGTTTTAACGCCTACTGGTCTTGGTACAATTGTACAAGACGGCAAAGAGGTCATTACTATTGATGGCAAAGATTATTTGCTTGAAAAACCTTTAAAAGCTGACATTGCTTTGATTTACGGTTCCATTGTAGATAAAAAAGGCAATATCGAATATAAGGGCACAACAAGAAACTTCAATCCGCTCATGGCTATGGCCGCAGATCGGGTTATTGTTGAAGCAGAAGAAATTGTAGAGGTCGGTGCTATCGATCCTACTAACGTGGTGACACCAGGAATTTTCGTTCATCATATCGTAGGAGGTGCCCTCTAATGACTGTTCAAATGGATGCAAAAGAAATTATCGCTCGTCGTGTTGCTCAGGAACTTAAAGACGGCGACTTAGTTAATTTGGGAATTGGTTTACCCACTATGGTTGCCAATTATATTCCCGAAGGTGTGGACATTATGTTCCAATCTGAAAACGGCTTGATTGGCCTTGGCCCAGCCCCTACAGAAGATCAAATTGACATGCACCTTACAAATGCGGGTGGACAACCGGTTACAATTCTTCCAGGGGGATGTTTCTTCGACTCATCTGTGTCTTTCGGAATTATTCGTGGTGGTCATGTTAACGCCACAGTTCTAGGCGCCCTTGAAGTGGATCAACACGGTAACCTCGCCAACTGGATGGTTCCAGGTAAAATGGTTCCAGGTATGGGTGGCGCAATGGACCTTGTGACAGGTGCTAGAAAAGTAATCATTTCTATGCAGCACACAGTAAAAGGCGAAAAGAAAATCATGAAACAATGCACATTGCCACTGACAGCTGCTGGTCAAGTCAACTTGATTATCACCGAAATGGCTGTTATGGAAGTTACACCAGAAGGTCTTAAAGTTCTTGAGTTTGGACCTGGCGTAACAAAAGAATCCTTGATTGAAAGTACAGATGCAGATCTTATCTTTGCAGCTGACGTTAAGGAAATGAGCTTCTAAATAAACAAAAGGGAAATATTTGATTTTCAGACCGCTTGGTCTCTTAGTCAAATATTTCCCTGTTTTTTTATTCTAAACTCGTTTCCAAATTCACTTAATCCAATTTGTTAAGTAAACACTCACAAATTATGTCTCTTCTCTTTCGGTTAGTACTAAATATTTCGTCCATATTTTTTGACGACAATGCATCCACTAAATGATGGGATACAAAAACTATTTTTTTGTAATCTTCTCTTTCATAGTCAATCTGTTTTCTAAATCTGTCATAACTTTTATCTAAATTTTTAAGCATGCCAAAAATCATTCTATTTTCCCCAAGACCGATAAGATAATCTTGGAATTCCATGTAGCAATTTGCCACACCATCCATGCCCCTTTGATTTAAAAGCATTTCCGTCTTAAATAAATAATTCCGAAGTATTTCTATTTCATTTTCATCAATTTTTTCAACAATTTTTGGCAAGACAATGGTTTCAAGCGCTTCCCTCGCTTTATAAAGACTAATGACCTCTTGTTCATCCATACACTTTACAACAGACCCTACATTGGGAACGTGTTCTACAAGTCCTTCATTTTCTAAACGTTTCAACGCTTCCCTTACTGGTGTTCTGCTGATGTTCATTTGATCCGCAAAACGTTTTTCAACGATACGGCTTCCCGTCTGAATACGGCCTTCCACAATTGCTTTTTTTAAACCCTTATAAACGACATCTCGCAAGCATGTGGATTCTAGGGAAAAATCCACATATGGCTCAAATAATTTCTTATAGTTATCCACTAAACACCTCCGCAAGCATGGGTATAACTATTGTTAATTAATTATCCCACATACATACGAACACTATAACTTTTAATGGGTAAGATATCATAGTACATTAAACCTAGGTCTAAAAAAATTATCATTTACTTTTTCAATCGAATTTGAGTATTCCATTTAACTTCGATCCCCTCAGGAACTACAAAAATATACTTTGTCACAGCAAGATATCTTATTCTTTCTACGTTGAAACTGGTAATCCCACCATTAATTTCGCAAAAGGCAATCATTAAATACTTGCCACCTACATTTAACAGGGCATAAGGGTGGACCACTTGTTCTGACAAGCCAAGAGAATCCGCATCATATTCAATATACAGACTGCGCTGATCTTTTAATGCCCCTTGAATTTTATCCAGTTTAATACGTTCAAACCCACCGCTAAACCCTAACCCATCTTGATTGCTTAAATACCCTTTATTTTTTATGGTGGTCATGACTCTTTGATTTTGAATGACCTTATCGATGGCTTGAACAGCCTCTTTGCCATGAGAAAAATTATTGTTTTCTTTTATATATTTTTTGGTTTTTACTAAAGCTTCCACTTCGTTAGGGCTTAAGGCGGTATAGATATCTAAAACACTTTTATCTAAATAGTATCCCCCGTACCGCCCCTTTTTAGTTTCTACAAAAATATGCATTTGATCCATATCTTGTTTGTATTTTTGGATTGTCTTAATGCTTACACCTAGGCGGTAGGCAAGTTCTTGGCCACTGACACATTCTTCATTTTGTAAAATCCTTATCATTTTGATAATGTTCTCAACTGTACTAGCCAATAAATCACCTCCACTATTTATGCCATAATATACCTAGATTGTAATACAATTTACCAATAAAGCCAACAAAAGCAGCCCGAATAGGGCTGCTGCAAAAGGAGATAGGTCTATTGACCTGTTGTTGTGGAAGTGGTGGTTGTCGTTGCACTTGGTACTATGAGCACATTTGATACATCTAAATCGTCTAGTGTTAAGATTTTAAGATCATTGTCCCACTTGTATTCAACTCTGAGTATTTTATTTAAATCATTTAATGGAATGTATATATTTTCTTGAATCGTAATTGGCTTAATCGTTGATTTCACTGGCATACCATCTACTTCCATGATGTTTTGGAGTAAAAATATCTCCACCAATTTGCCTTCCATTTTACTGATAAACTTTTTTTGTGTACTTTCGTAATTAAAGGTAATGCCAAAGCTCTTTTGAAGTGTCGATTGAGCCATATACGGCACACCATCTTTTACAGCAATCGGAAGGTCGCTTTTGAAAAGAGGATTATCTGTAACGATTTTCTCAGCTGTGACCATTTGAAGACTTGGATTGCTTTTTTTAATGATAGCTTCAATTTTGTCTATATAGCTCTCTTGCTTATCTGTAATATCAGCAATGTCTTTATCTTCTTGATTGATAGCCTTCAGCAACGCTTTCATTTCAATTGTGTATTTTTCTATCTGCTTTTTATAGGCTGAAATCTGATTTTCTAAGTTCTTTTTATCTTTTCCTTTGGCCTTACTGGTACGATTTTGTGCATTTTCCAACTGCTTTTTTACAGCTTCTAATTTGTTTTGAAGGGCTTTATAAGCTCTAAGTGCGTCACTAGGCGTTGTTAAACTCACATCAATGGCAGAACCAGTAGTGACCGTCGTGCTGGTTACTGGCACTGTAACATTACCGTCTGCAAAACCTGTAATGCTCATGCTAGCTACTAGAATACTTGCCATTGCTAATGATATAAATTGACGTTTCATAAAAAATCCTCCCTTTATCTTAAACAATATTGAACCAACTCAATTAATGATTGGCCTCTTGTTTAGATATTCGGGAGGACATTTAAATAAAATGGGGCTTGACCTAGGATTGTAATTTGTTTGTAATACTAGTTGGATTCTATCTGGTGTTTCTCTTGGTTTAGCCGTTCAATCTGCTTTAAAATCTTTTTGATTTTAGCTGCCTTTTGATTGTCTTTAGCCCCAGATGCCTGAATCTCTTCCACTAATGCATTTAGTTTCCCTATTTTTTCAATAATATTTTGAAGGCGGATGTTTTCTTCAGAATTTTGTTTTCGAAGGTCCACTGATTTTTCCACCGGTTGATTATTTTTTACTTTTGGATCTGGTTTTGGCGCTTTGTGCTCCTTGACCTTGACCTTGTCTTTGTCTTTGTCTTTGTCTTTGTCTTCTTCCTTATCCTTATCCTTGTCCTTATCCTTGTCCTTATCCTTGTCCTTCTTCAGTTGATTTTTCTTCTTTATCTCATCCACTTTAGCATTGGGAATCATTTTGACTTCTCCTTGATTTTCCTCAATGATTTCAGTTGTTGTCTTTTTCTTCAAATCCTTTGCAGTCCCTTTAATTTCAGCTTTTAGAGTCTCTTTACTTTTCTTTTCTCTATTCTTAGCACGATTATTGTCCCTAGTTTTATCAAAATTATTTTTAGCTATCTTTCGCTTTGCTATCTCTGCTTGAATCGGAGATAAGGTATCTTTTTGGCCTTTTTGATCCTGAGCTATATTTTTCGCATCTGAGGCTACTTTTAAAGAAGCGACTTGTACGGTTTTTTTCAATTTTTTAGAGGTTTCTAGAACCGTTTCTAGAACTTCCTTTTCCATTTTTGAGTCGGTGTAGCCTATCAGCACCCCACTAACCCCCTCTGCCTCGCTCTTAATAAAGCCTTCATTGTTCATAACCGTCAGCGTTTCTTCAACGCCTTCACTTACTTTTTTCCCATAGAAAGACACTTTACCAATGACCTTGGAGCCATCTTCATTGAAGCTCTCCATGGCGATGACTCTGTGATAAACATTGTAACTCATGCCCAAAGAAGGGTTTACATCTACATAAATATGACCTGTCGGATAAGCCCAAGTGCCTATGCCGCCTGCCATTACCAAAGCAAAACTGAGTGCAACTTGAAGTGCTGGTCTTCTAAGTGCTGACAGCACACCCTCTACTTGTTCCCAAATCCAGTGGCGTTCATTTCCAGCAATAGAAATTTCATCTCCAACAAAGTTAGCCCCTGACCTAACTTTTGTTTTTAAAAATTGACCGTCAGCCGATAGGACGATGGCACATTCATTCTCAATGGACATAATTATACCCTTTATGTGCTTTTTCATGTGCTCACCGCCTTTCTAAATAAGATTTTATCATTTCCAAATCGCTGTCCATCAGCACCACTAAAGCGATGATGTACCCACGACCTCTCTCTAAGCGCTTTCGATCTGTTTTGCAGTGACTGAGTATTTCCGTTACAGGAAGTTTTTTATCCTTGTACAGCTTACAAAGCAAGTCTGGCTTATCTGTTAACCATTTTGCCACATCTCTGTATTCTTCTCTCAGCCGCTCTTGTTTAGGCGATATCTCCGCAAGACCAGTAAAATCTAAACTAAAATGCCCTAACCGTTCATTATAGAGCGCAATTTCCATTTGGAGATCCGCCCGCTTAACTTCATTTTCAAAAACGGTCATGGAGACTTGAGTTTCATAAGGTCGATTGCTCTCTTCCTCTTCCGAATAGGATTCATCCATAGATTTTGTGCCTTCTGGAATTTGTCTGAGTTGTCTTCGGTATTCATCTACCAGTCTTCGCGTAATGACCATTTTGGCGAAGGAAAGAAACTTCCCTCTACTTTCATCATACTGGACAACGGCTTCATTGAACGCTAACATAGCCACCGTCGTTTCATCATTGAGACGAGCGCCGCTGGCTTTTTGCTGATCTATCATACATTTCCGTATAAAGCCCTCATGAGCGGCAATCAACTTACTTGTTAATTCCAAATCATTTTGGGCTTTTAGGACTTTGCTCTCTAGGCTTGAAAAAATCATTGGCCTTCTCCTAAAACTAGTCTTCCCATTTTAGATTCTACTATACTATTCGTTTATTTACCTTTAAAAAGTGGGGTTTGGCTGAAAATATTAGTCTCGCGACTTGAAATAGCATATAAAAGGACGCTGGGGTGATTAAATTCTCCCCAGCGTCCTTTTTATGCTATTTCGTTTTAATTTTTTCGAATGTTAAGCTTCGAATGCTTCTTTTTTAAGCAATTCAGCTTTATCTGTTTTTTCCCAAGGTACATCCAAATCAACTCTGCCCATGTGACCATACGCAGCAACTTGTCTGTAAAGTGGTCTTCTCAGACCAAGATCTCTGATGATAGCAGCTGGTCTAAGGTCAAAGTGTTTTGCAACCAACTCTTCGATTTTTTCTTCAGATACTTTGCTTGTACCAAATGTTTCAACAAGAACCGAAACAGGTCTAGCAACACCGATTGCATATGCAAGCTCAATTTCACATTTGTCAGCAAGACCTGCAGCAACAATGTTCTTCGCAACATATCTTGCTGCGTAAGCTGCAGAACGGTCTACTTTTGTTGGATCTTTTCCTGAGAATGCGCCGCCGCCGTGTCTTGAGTAGCCACCGTAAGTATCTACGATAATCTTTCTGCCAGTAAGACCTGAATCACCTTGTGGTCCGCCAATAACGAAACGACCCGTTGGGTTGATATAGTATTTTGTATTGGCATCTAATAATTCAGCAGGCACAACATGATTGATTACGAGTCTTTTAAGATCCGCTTCAATTTGCTCGTGGCTCACTTCAGGGCTGTGTTGTGTAGAAATAACAATCGTGTCCACACGAACAGGCTTGTCACCATCGTACTCAACAGTTACTTGTGTTTTACCATCTGGTCTGAGGTAATCTACCATAGAATTTTTTCTAACTTCTGATAATCTAAACGCCAATTTATGCGCCAAAGAAATTGGAAGTGGCATTAATTCTTCTGTTTCGTTACAAGCAAAACCAAACATCAAACCTTGGTCGCCTGCACCAGTTGCTTCAATATCCTCATCGACTTTGCCGCCTCTGTGTTCAAGGGCTTCATCAACACCCATAGCAATATCTGCCGATTGCTCATCAATTGCAACGAGTACCGCACAAGTATCTGCATCAAAACCGTATTTAGCTCTTGTATATCCAATTTCTCTAATTGTTTCTCTTACTGTTTTTTGAATGTCTACATAACAGTTTGTAGAAATTTCACCCATAACAAGAACGAGACCTGTCGTTACAGATGTTTCACAAGCAACCCTAGCTGCAGGATCTTGAGCGATGATTGCGTCAAGTACTGCATCTGAGATTTGATCGCATATTTTATCTGGATGTCCTTCTGTTACACTTTCTGAAGTAAATAATCTTTTTTTCATTTTTAATTTCCTCCTTTGACGAATAGTTTCAATGAATCTTTGTGGGGAACAAAGATCTTTGCACTTGTTTCACGCATTTTTTTCCGCGACGCCAGGATTTTTCTAGTTTTGCACCTTTGCTACTAATGCAAATTTTGCAACTAAAAAAGCCTCTTCGCAGGAAGAGGCTAAACTTTTAAAGTTCTTTTCCTCCTCATCTTCCAGATAGTCCCCGCCATGGAACTTCCTGTAGGATTTAGCACCGTGTTTTAACCGGTTGCCGGACTTCATTGGGCCTATTCCCTCCGTCACTCTTAATAAGGTGATTTAATTATGTCATACCTGCATCTCCGAACATCAAGCTCTTTGACTAACCAGTAGCTCGCCACTGTTACAAAATATAACATTGCTGATTATATCACCAATCATTACCTTTCACAAGCCCTTTTTTAAAAAAAGATACCCTTTTGTAATGTTTTCTTAACGTCCCTGTAAAAGGAAAGCGTCCTTCAATAGACTATAATAGAATATGTAAAGAAGGTGATGCTATGACATTATTAAAGCATAATTCATATGGGCAAAAATTTATTGGTCTTTTGTTAATCGCTACAATGCTAACACCGATCCAATCATTTGCTGACTATCGTGTAATCTACCAAAATGTTGAAAAAACAGATCTCTCTTCTGGGGTCACTTATGAACAGCATCTAAAACTAACCACTGGCGGTTGGGTCAATTTAAACGTCATGCGAGTTGATTTAACAAATCCCAACATCGACATTAAACCCTTATACCCTGAAACAGCCACTTCAAAAAGGGAAAAGTTATCTAAACTTGCCTCTAGAGAAAAGAATTTAATCGGGGCAATCAATGCTGACTTTTTCGAACCCAAGCTCAACACCCCTTTTGGTTCTGTTATCGACAATGGGAAAACAGTCATTTTAGGCTCTAGCAGTCCAAAGTACGCCTCCCTTAACATCGATAAAACCAATTCAGCCTTCGTGGAATATCTTACGGGCACAGGTTACGAACTGTCCAACCCGAAAACCACCATTAAAATAGATTTTAAAAATAAACCTTACTATAACTATAGTTTCGCAAACCTATACGACCGCAATTGGGGTACAAAATCCATTGGTCGGATTTCAGGAAAGCGTGTTGTTGAAATGGTCATCGTAGATAATACAGTTATGCAAATCTCAGAAAATGGAGACCCCTTAGATATTCCAGCCAATGGCTACGTAGTTACAGGAATTGAAACTAAGGCGACAGCCCTCATCAACAATTTTGCCGTAGGCGACTATGTCTTTTTAGACAATAAATCCTCATTGGCCAATTTGGACTTCTCTATCGGTGGAGGCTCTCAAATCGTAAAAGATGGAAAAGCTTTAACTACATATACCGTTGCCATTAACGGCAAGCAGCCTAGAACAGCAGTGGGTATATCACAGAATAGAAAACAAATGATTTTCCTTACTGTAGACGGCAGAACTGCCAATTTCAGAGGTTTAGATATGAAAGAACTTTCTTCTCTTATGGTCGAACTTGGTTCTTACGAAGCCATCTGCATGGATGGTGGCGGCTCTACAGAAATGTTGGTCAAACAACTAGGTCAAACTTCCACAGCCATTGTGAACACCCCCTCTGATGGCGGTGAGCGCTCAATTAAAAATGGTATCGGCATTATTTCTACCTCTGAGTCTGGCGCTTTAGATCAATTAATGATTAAATCTGCATCAGATAAGGTGTTGATAAACTCACCTACAGACCTTAATCTTATAGGCCTAGATGCCAATCGTAACACCGTCACTATAGACCCTGCTCAAATCACTTGGACCGTCACAGCGAATCACGGCAGCGTCAAGAAGAATCAACTCGTAGCAAGCAGTGTTGGTAAACTAACTGTCACTGCCACTTATGGCAATTTAAGTGCCACAAAAGATTTTACTGCCTACAGCGACATTGTCGACATAGATTTCTTGCCAAAAGTCGTTCAACTAAGAGCCAACGGTACCTTGAAAGCAAAACTAACAGGCAGTACTACCAGCGGTTACACTTTGCCGCTTAGTCCAACCAGCGTGATTTGGAACATTCCGGGCAACCTCTTCAAGGTCGCTCCAGACGGCACTATTACTGCGACTGGAAAAACTGGAAAAGGTGTGTTAACCCTTACTCTTGGCAGCATCAAAAAATATATTCCCGTTATAGTGGGCGCAGATATCGCTGTAATAGAAAACTTTGATTTAGGTGAAAATGGCATTCCTGCCAGTGGAACAACTTCCGCTTACCCTCCAGAAGTAAAAAGTATGTATACTCAGGTCAGCGGCAGCCCAGATGGTACCAATGCCATTCAGCTCGCTTATGACTTCCCAGCTATAGAAGCCACCCGCGCGGCATATATTAACTTTGCTGCAGGTGAACTGGTTCTCAAAACGCTTCCTGATAAATTAGGATTGGATGTCTTTGGGACTCAGGGAAATAACCACTGGCTCAGAGCAAAAGTAACTGATTCAAAGGGTACTGTAGCGACTGTCGATTTTGCCACTGCAGTTAACTGGACAGGTTGGAAAAATGTTGAAGCCACCCTTCCCAAAACACTGGTAGCACCCATTACAGTTAATCAAATTTACTTAACCGAAACCAACCCCGTGAAAATAGACAGTGGTATTATTTTAATCGATAACTTAACTGCTGTAGTCGAGAAAAAGAATGACATTGTCTTGCCAAAGGACGTTAACAAGCTTCCAAAAATGGAAGATATGAAGATTAAAACCAGTGGTGGTACTCAGGTTGCCATTTATGGAGAATTTAGTGGCGCTGAAGCTCTTGGAAATGTAGAAAACTACAAATCCATTGCAACTGCTCTCAACAAATACAAATACACCTATTTTGCTGGCTCAGCGGACAAAACTATGTCTGACCTCTTAAAGTCAGATATTCAAGCAACAAACTATAATGAAACCATAATAGGACAAACGGTTATCGTCACCTTGAAAAGTACAAACGATTCATTCATCAAGGCAGACCCAACCCAACTTGAAAAGCTTATGGCTCGCATCAAGAAATTCCCTTATAAAAATTTGGTCATTGTCACCAATAACACCATGAATTTCACAGACCCTTTAGAGGAAGAGCTTTTTACAAGTCAGCTTGAAACCCTTAACCACGCTGGCGTCAAAACCTATATCCTTTCAGGTGGTCAAAGTAACGGTTATAACATTCGATTAACCAACAGTGCTACCGTCATTGATGTTCAAACACTAAACAAGTACAGCAGTTTCGACCTTTCTAAAGGCTCTGCCATTCTCACCATGAACATTGTGGGAAACAAAGTAGAGTTTGAAGTAAAGGCTCTCAATTTTATTGTCAATAAAAACATTGCAGACAAACGGGTTAAAGCGCCAAGTACCATTAAATTTAAAACAATTAGACCTGCAAGCATTTCAAAATAAGGCTCTTTTAAGATTCTTTATAGACAATCGAGTAGGGGGAAAATGATTATTTCATTTTCCGACCTCTCACACCACCGTACGTACCGTTCGGTATACGGCGGTTCAATCGCATAAGTGCTTTAAGCGTAGTTGCTCGTACTGGGCTGGAAAGTCATAATAGCCAGCCTGTACGAGCTTTTCATTTGTGATGGACCGCGAAAGTACTGCACTTCCAGCTATTCGCCAGTATCCTAGTCGGGTATTGCCCCATTGATACGCCTGCCATTCTGATATTCCAAGTTTCTTAAGATTCATCACCCTCGTTTTGGGTTTCTTCCATTGTTTCCAGATATACATGCGGAATCTTCTGCGCAACCACTCATTCCATGACATGATTGTCCGTTTGATGTCAGCTACGTGATAGTAACCAAGCCATCCTCGGATGAAACTCTTTACTTTCTCAAATACCACTCGCACATTCTTTCCCTGATTACGGCGTGTCAGTTCTTTCAGCTTCCTTTTCGCTTTTACCAAAGATTCACGGTGAGCTCTGATAAAGATGCCCTTTCCATTCTTCCCAAGACAAAAACCAAGGAATTTAAAATGTTTTATTGCTAAAACGCTGACATTTTTGCTCTTTTGGACATTCATTTTCAGTTTCAGTTTACCCTCAAGATACTTACGACAGGTTTCCAGAAGGCGGTTTGCCGCTCGCTTGCTTTTCGCAAGTACCACAATGTCATCTGCATAGCGAATTACCTTCACATCTCTGGATGCCATCTCCTGATCAAATTCATTCAAATATATGTTCGCCAGTAAAGGTGATAGAGGCCCGCCTTGTGGTGAGCCTTCTTCGGTTTTGCTGATGATTCCATTTTTCATGACGCCACTTTTCAAGTATTTCTTGATGAGTTCCGTCACACGTTTATCTTGGATATGTTTGCGTAGAAGATTCAGGAGCAGTTCGTGATTCAAGGTGTCGAAGTACTTCGATAGGTCTATTTCCACCGCGTGGACATATCCCTGTTCTGCATACGCCTTCACTTTCTGAATCGCCTGCTGTGCGCTTCTTTTCGGGCGGTAGCCATAGCTCCCTTCCGAAAAGAGTGGTTCAAAGATTGGTTGAAGCTTCTGGGAGATAGCTTGTTGAATGATACGGTCGATGACCGTTGGAATACCAAGCTTTCGTACACCACCATCTGCTTTTGGAATTTCCTTTCGCCTAACTGGGCTTGGCTTGTATCTGCCTTCCCGAATACTTTGTAGGAGTTCCTCACGATTTGCCTTTATCCAAGGAAGCGCCTCCTCAACGGTTATGCCATCGATTCCCGGCGCTCCATGGTTACGCTTGACTTGTCTATAAGCCTTGTTCAGGTTTTCTCTGTCCAGTATGCTTTCCAGCAAGTCGTTTGCACCGCCTCTTTCTTTACCTTCCCGAGAGTTGGTGCTCAGCACTCCTACATACTCTTTGCGTTCCACGCCATCCCTTTGCAGGCAGTCCTTTCGGTATTCTGCTTTCAACACACCAACCTCCTTCTAGTTCTTAATCGAGACTTACGATTGTTCAGTCCTTCCCGAAAAAAACTCGGTACTATGACCTCGGCTGACTTCTCACAGCAAGCTTTACTCCGTATTTCAGACTGTCTTACTTCACGTCTGTGAGACCTCCCCAGGTAAGAACGCACTCTTTCGCTCCATCTATCTGCCACATTTACAATAATTAGTTTCGAGTAGTTATTGGACTTTGACTTGAATTGCAGCCTTATCCCTAATTATTGCCTGATGTGATTTCTGTTCGTCAGACCAGAGCTTTGCCGCCGGCTTCCTTCAGATTCCACCTCGCGGTGGACACCCTTGCCTTAAGCTATACACTTCCCACTACTAGGGCGTGTTCGGGACTTTCACCCGTTAGAGTGCGCCCATGCTGGGCGCACAATTTAAAAAGGACTGCCCTCTCAGATTTTTCTTTGAGAAGGCAGTCCTTTTATATGTTTTAAGATTCTCTTTCTTTGGAATTCTATTTCTTTGAGTTCTAACGACTCACAAAGTCTATGTCAAAATTCCAACCACAATTGGAATAGTAATCACGCTAAATAAAGTGGATATGTAAATGAGTTTAGCAGCCAGCTGGTAGTCGCTTCCATATTTAGAGGCAATAATAGCCGTATTGGCCGCCGCTGGCATGGAGGCTATTAATACAGGAATATTCAAAAGCATTCCCTCTACCCCAAAGAGTCTTAGAACAACCCATACACTTACAGGCTGAATAATTAGCCGAATAAAGCTGATTACAAAAACTTTCCATTCTCTCATAATCGTTCGCATTTCTGTCTGCGCCAAAATAAATCCAATAAACATCATGGATAAAGGTGTCGTTGTATCTCCTATCATTTTAAGGGTTGCCGATATAGGTGTTGGCAACTCTATGGAGAACGCAAACAGAGTAAAACCCGTCAATACCGCAACAAGGCCTGGGTTCAGAAATCCCTTTCGTTTTTCTTTATGGTCGCTGTTACGGTTCATAAGATAGACCCCATAACTCCATACCAACACAGAAAAACTCAAGTTATACACCGCCGTATAAAAAACGCCCTGAGTCCCGAAAACTACCTGTACTACAGGATAACCCATATACCCTACATTAGAAAACAGCAAAGTATATTCAAATATGTCCCGTTCTTTTCCTTTTACCCGAATCAACTTTGAAAAAAACTTAGCACTAATGGAAAAGCCTGCATAGACAGCAAAACTCATGGCGACGAAAATACCACTGGTTTTAAGCATTTCCATGGAGAAAGGCTGATTCATTGAGACAATCAAATAGGCTGGTAACGCCACATTAATGACTAAGTTCCCAATTTCTTTGTTGATGGCATCGGAAACGATATTCAGCTTTCGGATTACATAGCCCACAATAATTAACAAAAATAAAATAATAACCTGTTGAAAGACCAAGATGTCACCTCCTAAGGACGAGTATCCTCAAGATACTCATACAAATTGCCATAGCCGCTTGTCACAAAATCGTAGAGAATAGACTGATCTGCTGTCATTTCTCCTATTTTAGCCAGCATGCCTTCAAATTTATGACTGAGGGCCATATCAATATGGTCTAGATTTTCTAAATCAAAAGTAGAAATTACCATTTGTTCTTCATCGGTTATGTAATAATTGGCATACACATCTCCGCTTAAATAGTAAACGGATTTGGAGACGTGTTGGTTATTCGTGTTGAACTGGGTGAATAAATCTCCAGCACCATGACTGTTAATGAGCATTTCCGGATAGGCTTCTTCAAAGAAGTCTTTGAACACATCTTGCAGAATCTCATAAACCGCAATATGTTCTCTTTTTCGAAGTTGGAATGACGCTTCATAAGCGGATATATTCAGCACCGAAATCATTTTAATCCCAACAATTCGTCTGCCCTTAGATGTATCAGCAATTTCTAAATTTAGATGGATCAACTTGTAACGGTCATATTGATCAATTAAGGCTTCGCAGCGATAGGTTATTAAACCATTAACACCTTCAACACTTTTGCTTTCTACCTCGTGAATGGTATTTTTAAGAAGAGTGCCTGGCGCCGCTACTTCTTGATACCAAGCACTTGGTATAGTCACATCAGAAAGGTACATAAAAGCATTTTCATCGTGTCCTGTCATGCGCATAAGGCCATAATTGAGCCGTTCTAAATCCGTTTCAACTAAAGGTCCTACTAAATCATATAAGTCTCTCAGATTTTGATCTTTTAGAACTAGAGGCTGAAGGATTTCTGGAAAAGTGGGCAAGATATCGTATTGAATATGAACACTTTGCCGATCCAGAAGATAGGCTTCATAAACCAAATGTCTGTAGGCTTCATAGTCAATTTCTACAAAGTTGCCTCCTAGCCCTCCTGTGACCTTTTGAATTTCTTTTTGAATTTCAGGTTCAGAAACATCTACAAAGAGTTGATAACCATCTATGCCATACTCCTCATAATCCAAGTGAAGCACTTGAGTTAACGCTTCACCTCTTTCATTTCGAAAATGAGCAATGACGCCGACTACACCCATTAGTCTGGTATTGGTCGCCATCGCCCCAATGAATTTCATCTTCGGAAAAGCAGGCATACCGCTAAAGGTTTTCCCTTTTGCAGCCATGCCCATTCCACCTATTTTTCCACCTTGTATCAGTTTAAAATTACGTTTATTCAAATCACTACTCTCCAACGCTTAATGCTATGCGCTTATCCTACTAAGACTTTCTCTAATATTTTTAGTTTCAACATTTCTAATTTATCCGAGGACTCATCCTCATGATCTGTTTTGACCCCTACGTAAACTTTGATTTTAGGCTCCGTTCCCGATGGTCGAATGGCAAACCAAGAACCTTTTTCTAAGAAGAATTTAAGGACATCTGATTTAGGAAGACCCGTTTCATCATTGGCATAATCCACCATTTTCTCCACGGCCATACCTGCAATTTCACTAAGTTCTAAATTTCTAACATAAGCCATCATGGCTGCAATTTCTTCCATGCCACTCTTGCCTTTTTTGCTGATGGAAATCAAATCTTCTTTATAATACCCATGAGCCTCATACAGCTCTTCTAAACGATCTAAAAGTCGAATCCCATTGGATTCATAGTAGAGTATCATTTCCATTATCAGAAGGGATGCAATGACCCCATCTTTATCCCTTACATCGGTACCAGTCAAATAGCCATAACTCTCTTCATAACCAAAGAAGAAATCTTTTGACCCATCTTCAAATTGTCGAATTTTATCTCCAATGAACTTAAATCCTGTCAGCGTACTGATAACTTCTGCACCTTTGTCCGTTGCAATATCCGCACCAAATCTTGAAGTTACAATGGTATCAATGACCACAGGGTGAAGTGGCAACTCTTTTGTATATGTGAATAAATAGTCAATCAGCAACGCACCCATCTGGTTTCCAGTTAGTTTTACATACCGATCTTGGTCGTCTATGACCATGACGCCCACTCTGTCGCAGTCTGGATCTGTGGCAATCACTGCAAGTGCGTTCTCTTTTAGTGCATATTCCACACCCAATTCAAAAGCCTTCTCTTCTTCAGGGTTTGGATATGATACCGTCGGAAACTCTCCATTTGGAATCATCTGTTCTAAAACTTCTACAAGGCCAGTATAGCCGAGTTCCTTAGCGATGACCGTAATAGGTCTACCGCCTGTTCCATGAAGGGGTGTATAGACGATACAATGATTTTTCATTTTTTTAAAGATTTCAGGGTTTCTTAACTTTGCCTTTACACCCTTCATATAAGCTAAGTCTACAGAATAGTCTACAATTTCTAGCATCCCCGAAGCTTCCGCTTCTTTTCTGGAGAGGGTCTTGACCAAACTAATATCGGTAACCTTTTCTACCTCTTCAATCACTTGGTCAGCAAATTCTGGAAGGAGCTGACAACCGTCATTGCCATAAATTTTATAGCCGTTGTATTCGGGAGGGTTGTGACTGGCGGTAATAACAATACCTGCACTTGCCTTCAAGGTGCGAACGGCAAAAGACAATTCTGGCGTGGAGCGAATATCTTCAAAAAGATAGGCTTTTATGCCGTTTCCTGCCATAACCAAGGCAGCAGCTTCTGCAAAATCTTTAGACTTTCTTCTAGAGTCATGAGCAATAACAATGGCTTTATCACCTTTTTCATGGTTATTGATAAAGCTTGCAAATCCTTGAGTCGCCATTTGAAGAACATAATTGTTCATGCGGTTAATACCTGCGCCAATGACGCCTCTCATACCGCCTGTGCCAAACTCCAGTGTTCTATAAAATCGATCTTCAATCTCTTTGGTATTTTCAGAAAGGGCCAACAGCTCTTCCTTAGTTGCCTCATCAATGAGGGGGTTATTTAGCCAGCTTTTATATGCTTTCATATAGTCCATAGGACACCTCCAAATATTTGTCTATATCTGTGACCCTTTCAAAACCATTCTCATTGCACAGGGGCTTTATCACCCTTCCCTAAGCAACGCGTCTAAAAGGGAATAAGCCAGTTTATTCATCATAAAACTCTGGTAAACGGAAGTTTGCTTAAGTAAATTAGGTATGTAGTCTTGATTTTGTTCATGAACTTGGCGCGATGTTGGTTTAATTTCTAGCTCGTAGCAAACCTTTTGCACAAATTCATTGTCTTTGAATATGGCGTATCTGTCAATATCCAGACTCGTTGCAATATGTTCTAGCAAAGCTAATACCACATCTCTGTACCCTGCGCTTGCAGGCAACTTTAATAGTCCAAAAAACTTAGGCATAATGGTTTCAAACAAGAGGCGCTTAGGGTCTTTGTCAGGCAGTCCCATCAGTTCAGCCATAATAGCAATATCTTTATCTTGGATGCCTGAAAGCCATTTACAGTAATAGTTATCGTCTAGAGTTGGCTCTATGTAATAAGTTTGTCCAATCAAGCTCTTATAAATTCTCATGGTATCATAATAGCCCATGAGTAAATTGCGTCTGGCAGTTTCAGGTAGGAGTTCTAAGGTGCTTCCAAGATTTCTAGAAGGACTAATAGAGGTAATCTTCAAGTCCTTCTTATCTTGAATCTTTTGTTTAATACCTAAACCATTGAGTTCAATGGTAATAATTTCATTAAAACCCTTGGCGGTCAATAAATTCACAGGGAGGTTATCATAAAAACCTCCATCCACATAAAGTTTACCCTCAATGCGCTCCAATTGAAAGACGGGCAAATTAGCCGATGCGATTAGATACTCCCCTAGTTGCCCCAGCGGCACATCTTCCATATAAATTTGTGTCGGTTTAAAATCTGTTAGAGAAACGGTCATAAATCCAAAAGTCTTATGAGAGCTGCGAATCACATCTTCTTTTAAGTAAGTGCTAATCAACTCACGAAGGGGTGTTATATCTAAACCTTTTTGGCCCACCAACTTTCTAAGCATGCCCATGACCCGCTGAAAATCTTTGCTTTCCAAATCCATATTAATTATTTTTTCAATTAACCGGTCATCACCCACAACAACTCTCGATGGCGACATATTATACCACATATCGTAAGCTGTATCTAAATCATCTTGCATAAAGAATGCACCATTTAAAGCGCCAATAGAAGTGCCTGCAACGCCATCAAATTCAATTCCCAGTTCTTTCAAAGCTTTCCATGCGCCTACTTGAAAAGAACCCTTTGCGCCACCACCTTCTAAGACTACACCAAGCACCCACGTCACCTCCCGTCAAATTAATATATTGAAAGCCTATGCTCTCAAACATTATATTTATTCCCATGTTATGACTTTATCGAACATATTTCAATAGCGGGAAAAGAAAGAAAAACACAGTCCTATAGAGGCTGTGTTTTTAATATGTGAGATTTTTACACGATTGTTTTAATAATTATGCATTATCAATCAATGCGAACATCAATATTCCTTTACATGCAACTTCTCCATTAACGGTAGCAAGGGCATTTCCTTTGCCAATCCCTCGTCTTAAAGATTCGATCGTTACTTCCAGTTTAAGTACATCCCCTGGAACAACTTGTCGTTTAAATCTAATCTCATCAATTCCAGCAAATACAGCTAACTTGCCTTTGTTTTGCGAATCACTCATAAGAGCAACCGCACCCACTTGAGCAAGAGCTTCAACAATGAGTACCCCAGGCATTAATGGTTTTCCAGGGAAATGTCCTTGGAAGAAAGGTTCATTCATGCTGACACACTTAAAACCGCTTGCCGATTCAGCAGGAATAACACTTTCAATGCGATCCACTAATAAAAATGGGTATCGATGAGGAATCAGTTCCATAATCTCTTCAATTTTTAATCCTGTATTTTCAACCATTATTAGCACCTCGTATTAGTATTTGATGCCATTATATTATATCAGGTACTAATAATCAAGTCGGGTTATTTTTTTACGTCCAAAGTAGGCGTTGCCGGTTCTTCCACTGAGGTTGAGTATTTCTTAAGTTGCTTGAACATCATATCGGCTATACCTATTCCGCCGCCATCAGCAATTTTTTTTGAAAGTTCTTCGTCTCTCATATCTTCAAAAATGCCACGACCATAACTCTTTTCGACTAGGGCATCTTCCCCTTCATCAAAGCCAGAAGCCTCATTCATGGTTTTAAACATCATATTCACAAAGATGGACTCAAACTCTTTACAAACTTTTTTAAGAGCCTCATCGTCATTACTGTTTTTAGCCTTTTCCAAAGCCTTTTTAAAACCTTCCGCTTCATCAACCGTTTTATTAACATTAGTCGTTTGAGAGCTGTTACTCACTGGTGCACTGATACCACCTAAGCCATTAATCTGACTCATGCTTTCACCTCATTTCTATCGTTTAAGTTCTGCTGCTAATTGAAGTAATGAGTCGGCTGTTTGTATGGTCTTCGAATTAAGTTCGTAAGCTCTTTGAGCTGAAATCATTTGAATCATTTCATCTACAACTTGAACGTTAGAACTTTCAAGGAATCCCTGCCAAAGTTCGCCAGCTTCTCCCTCAATAGATTCAACAGGTTCACCCGATGCATTGGTTTTAGTATAAAGATTCATACCTGCCGCTTCCAAGCCTTGAGGGTTTGTGAATTTTACCATTTTAAAACTGCCAATTTCTTCCGTTGTATCTGAACCTGTTCGTTTAACTAAAATTTTCCCATCTTTATTGATGGTCATAGTTTCAACATTTTCACCGAGGACAATATCCCCGTCAGTGCCTTGTACTTTATAGCCATCTGAGGTTACTAGGGTAGAAATGCCGTCGGTAACTGATAGTTTAAATGTACCATCTTTACTGTATCGCTCTCTGTTAAGTCCATCTTTAATCACAAAGAATCCATCTCCATTAATAGCAACATCTAGAGGATTCTCTGTTTGTTCCATAGATCCTTTTGTAAAGGTTCTAGTCGTAGCCGAAGGCATGGTTCCATGCCCTACTTCTGTTGCCACGGGCTTACCTTCTCCATCTTTAAAATCCGCTTGATTGATTTTTTCATACATAAGGTCTTTGAATTCAACACGTTGCTTTTTAAAACCATTGGTGCTGACATTGGCTAAGTTGTTACCAATTGTGTCTATCTTAAGCTGTAAGGCTTTCATGCCCGATGCTGCTGACCACATTGCTCTCATAGTGTTTCCCCTTGCTTCACTTCACTTTACTTCAAGTAACTGTCGACTATTTTACCGATCCCACTTCGTTGACTGCTCTTCCTAGACTATCATCTATAGTTTTGACCAGTTTCTGTCCACTTTCATAATCTCTTTGAACGCTGATCATTCTTATCATTTCGCTAATTGCATTGACATTGGATTGTTCTATGCTGCCTTGAACGACTTGGCCTTCAAACCCAGTAATTTCACCTGCAGGTTTATCTGAGAAGTCGTATAAAGCACTGCCTACTTTTCTCAAATCACCATTGTTGGAAAAATTCACGACTTTGAGCTTGTCAACAATCTCGCCATTTTGAATAATCTCTCCAAATTCATTGATGGAAACGGCGTCACTATCAAGGGTAATATTTCCCTTAAATCCTTGAATAAAGTAACCTTCAGATGTGACCAGTTCCTTCTTTTCATTCAAGGTCATTGCACCATTTCTCGTATATTTCGTCCCAAATGGGGTGCTAACTTCTATAAAACCTTGTCCTCGAATAGCAACGTCTAAACTCCCACCTGTTGGAACGAAATTCCCTTGAGAAAAATCTGTGACCAATCGGGTTGCTTTAACACCACTGCCCATTGTGCCTATAACGTTCCCTGTTGGATAATAAACCAAACTGTCTACAGTTTGTCCAGCCACTTGCACCTGACCCTCTGGGGTCACTGTGAAGGGTTGATTTCCTACAAATATTTGACCCTTTTGACCCAAAATACGGTCCCCAAGGTTTCCGTCTCTAGATTTGTCGCTGTTCACATAATAGGTACTTAAATAGCCTTCACTGTCTACTGAAAAGCTAAGAGATTTGTCGTAGCTCACTGAATCGTCTGTCTGGGTTCGAAAATACCCTTCATTAGTTTGAAGTTTATAATCGTTGCCATCATTTTCTACAGTCACTTTTGGAGTCCCTGCATAGACCGTATCAGACATACCGTTATATTTGGTAATCAAAATATCATTAAAGGATTCCTGTTGAAGTTCATCACGTTTAAACCCTGTAGAATCTATGTTTGCCACGTTATTGCCTACAGCATCCAATAATTTTTGATTGGCCTGTAATTGTGTTGCTGTTATATATAAACCTCTGATCATAGAAGGCACCTCTTTTCTTATCTCTTTATTGTATCGGAAGACTTGGAGCTTTTCTTTAGGAAAATAACAAAAAAGACTCTCAAAATATGAGAGTCTTTAGAATTGTGTTTAATTATCTCTTGCTTATCTTCTGCGATTTCCAGGAGATGTTTTTTCATAGATTTCAATATGATCTAATGACATGCCTGTACCTTTTGCAACACATGAAACAGCGTCTTCTGCAATATAGGTTGGAATGCCTGTTCTTTTCTCAAGTAAACGATCAAGACCAAACAATAAAGATCCGCCACCCGTCATGACAATCCCACGAGAACTAATGTCCGAAGCCAATTCTGGCGGTGTTTTTTCAAGCACTGCATGAACCGCATCGCTGATAGCATTAACAGGTTCTTTGAGGGCATCTAACATTTCTTCGCTGCTCACTGTTATATTTTTTGGAAGGCCTGTAATAAGGTCACGTCCTCTGCAATCCATTGTCACTGGTTTTGGTCTTGGCGACGCTGTACCAATGGTCATTTTAAGTTCTTCTGCCGTTCTTTCACCAATAAGAAGGTTATGGGCTTTTCTCATGTATTTAATAATGGCTTCGTCAAATTTATCGCCTGCCACTTTAATCGACTTGCTCACAACAATACCACCAAGGGAAATAACTGCAATATCTGCAGTACCGCCACCGATATCGATGACCATATTGCCATCTGGCTTTGTAATATCAAGACCTGCGCCTATTGCCGCCGCTATTGGTTCTTCAATAAGGAATGTTTTACCGCCGCCAGCTTCAGTCGTAGCGTCTATAACAGCTCTTTTTTCTACTTCTGTTACGCCACTAGGAACACATACAATGATTTTCGGCTTGATGAAACGTCTTTTACCACAAGTTTTATCGATAAAGTGTCTGAGCATTTTCTCAGTCACTTCATAGTCAGAGATTACCCCTTCTTTAAGTGGTCTGATTGCCACGATGTTCCCTGGCGTTCTGCCCAGCATCTTTCTAGCTTCTGCACCAACAGAAAGTACTTGTCCTGTCGATTGATCAATTGCCACAACAGATGGTTCCTGAAGAACAATCCCCTTGCCTTTTATATATACCAATACGCTTGCCGTACCTAAATCTATTCCAATTTCTTGTCCCAATCCAAACATGGTTATTCTCCCCTCGGCTTATTCTTCAATCCGCTCAATTTTAGCGCCTAATCCTTTAAGTTGTTGAATAATGTCTGCATAACCTCTTTCAATGTGATAAATATTGCCAATTCTCGTCTGACCTTCTGCCACCAAACCTGCAAGAATTAATGCAGCACCTGCCCGTAAGTCAGTTGCATAAACATCTGCGCCCTTTAACGGATTACCACCGTGTACAACAGCTGTATGTTTGTCTATATGAATTTCTGCGCCCATTTTAGCAAATTCATCTACATGCATGAATCTGTTTTCAAAAACAGTTTCATTAAGGTGAGATTTGCCACTGGCCACTGTCATCAACGCCATAAATTGTGATTGTACATCTGTAGGGAATCCTGGATATGGCAAGGTCGTTATATCAACTGCATTGATTTTACCTCTTCCAATTACACGAAGGGTATCATCTGTCTCTTCAACCAAAACACCACATTCTTTAAGCTTCGCAGTGATTGGCTTTAAGTGGCTCGGTACGACATTATCAATAATAACATCTCCATTGGTAATTGCAGCCGCCACCATGTAAGTCGCCGCCTCAATCCTGTCCGGAATAACCGCATGTCTTGTTCCAGTTAAACGCTTCACACCGTAAATTCTGATGGTGTCTGTACCTGCGCCTTTGATGTTGGCACCCATTTTATTTAAGAAGTTTGCTAAATCGATAATTTCAGGCTCTTCTGCAGAGTTTTCAATAGTTGTAAGGCCTTCTGCCAAAACAGCTGCCATCATAATATTTTCTGTTGCCCCTACACTTGGAAAATCTAAATAAATGGTGGCGCCAATTAATTTTTCTGCTTTTAATTCTACATGGGCGCCATCAATTTTTACATCTGCACCTAAAGCTGCAAATCCTTTTAAGTGTAAATCAATAGGTCTTGCACCAATTGCACAACCACCCGGCATAGGAATGCGGATTTTTCCGCATCTGCCCAAAATCGGACCTGCTGTAAAGAAGGATGCTCTCATTTCAGAAACAAAATGATCTGGTGCAATTGTGTTATTAACCACAGGTGTAGAGATTTCCATAACACCATTTTTTATCGAACTGACCTGCGCACCGTATGCACGTAAGATGTCTGACATGACTTCTACATCTCTAAGCTCTGGGACGTCGTCTAATATACATTTATCTTCAGCTAATAATGCTGCCGCCATAATTGGCAATACTGCATTTTTAGCGCCATTGACTTTTACTCTGCCCTTCAGGGCCCCACTGGTTTCTACTAATATCCTAGCCAAGGTAAGGAATCCTCCTACACAATACTTCGTTCAACGGAAAATGACATCCTGCATTTCCGTATTTTTATTATCAAAGAACTTGTCATTTATTTTAGATAAGACGGCAAAATTATACACTATCTCATACTTTATTTCAATCCATTTTATTATATATGATTTAGTCGTCGACTTCCATAGCAATAAAAGTATTTTCACTAGTTTTCGCTAATTTTCATCTTTTCTTCACTCTTTTTGTATTATTTACCAAATATATTTCTCTTACTTTCGATTCGCGAAAAAAGACACTCTGCGTCATGCAGAGTGTCTTTTAAATGTTTTTTTAGAAATCTTTTCCCGTCACACGAAGTCTATTGATCGCTTTTTTTAATGCCACTTCTGCTCTCGCTAAGTCTGTGTGCTTGTCTTTTTCTAGAAGGCGCGCTTTGGCTCTTTCCATTGCAGCCAGAGCACGTTCGATATCAAGGTCTTCTGCCCATTCTGCAGCATCTGTGATCAATGTCACTTTTTGCTGAGTCACAGTCATGAATCCGCCTGAACAAGCTGCTGATCTAAACTCATCACCTTGCTTGATTTGAATTTCACCGACTGCAAGTGGCGCAACCATATTTTCATGGCCTTTAAGAATCCCAATATCACCTTGACTCGTTCTTGTTATTAACATTTCCACCTGACCGTCAAAGAAATAGCGCTCAGGTGTGACGATTTCTAGTGCGTATGTCGCAGCCATCTTTTCACCTCCGTGAAATAGCCGATGGCTACTTCATACTTTTCGCTTTTTCTACAGCTTCATCAATTGTACCTACAAGTAGGAATGCTTGTTCAGGTAGATCGTCGTGGAGACCGTCGAGAATCTCTCTGAAGCCTCTTACAGTTTCGCTGATTGGAACATATTTACCGTCCATACCAGTGAACTGCTCAGCAACGTTAAATGGTTGTGAAAGGAATCTTTGTACTCTTCTAGCACGAGCAACAACCAATTTATCTTCGTCTGAAAGTTCATCCATACCGAGGATAGCAATAATATCTTGAAGTTCTTTATATCTTTGAAGAATTTCTTGTACACGTCTTGCAACGTCGTAATGCTCTTGTCCAACAACTTCAGGTGTCAAGATTCTTGATACAGAGTCAAGTGGGTCAACCGCAGGGTAAATCCCTAACTCTGAAATCTTTCTTGAAAGAACTGTCGTTGCATCAAGATGTGAGAACGTTGTTGCAGGCGCTGGGTCAGTAAGGTCATCCGCTGGTACGTAAACCGCTTGAACAGATGTGATAGAACCCTTTTTAGTCGATGTGATTCTTTCTTGAAGGGCACCCATGTCTGTTGCAAGTGTTGGTTGGTAACCTACGGCTGAAGGCATACGACCGAGAAGGGCCGATACTTCAGAACCCGCTTGTGTGAAACGGAAGATATTATCGATGAAGAGAAGTACGTCTTTACCTTCTGTATCACGGAAATATTCTGCCATTGTAAGGCCTGTAAGACCTACACGCATACGTGCCCCAGGCGGTTCGTTCATTTGTCCGAAAACAAGTGTTGTCTTGTCGATAACACCTGATTCAATCATTTCATGGTAAAGGTCATTTCCTTCACGCGTTCTTTCGCCTACGCCTGCAAATACGGATAAACCACCATGCTCCGTTGCAATATTGTTGATGAGCTCTTGAATTAGAACTGTTTTACCTACGCCGGCACCCCCGAAGAGGCCGATTTTACCACCCTTTGCATAAGGCGCAATAAGGTCAACAACTTTAATCCCTGTTTCAAGAATTTCTGTCGCCGTCTCTTGCTCTTCGAAAAGAGGGGCTTCTCTATGAATTGGAAGGTAATTTTCTGAAACAAGTGGCTCTTTCTCATCGATTGCTTCCCCAAGTACGTTGATTAAGCGACCAAGAGTCGGTTTACCAACTGGGACAGTAATCGGCGCGCCTGTTGCAACAGCGTCTACACCTCTTATTAAACCGTCAGTAGAAGACATGGAAACACATCTTACTGTGTTATTACCAATGTGCTGTGCTACTTCAACGGTGAGTTTGATATCGTTGTACTCGATTTTGACGGCGTCGTAAATAGCTGGCAAGTGATCCGCCTCGAAACGAATATCGAGAACCGGGCCAATGATAGATACGACTTTACCAATCATATGTTCCATATCGAGTTCACATCCTTTCTCACAAAATTTAGTTGACTATTTGAGGGCTTCCGCGCCTCCAACAATTTCTGAAATCTCTTGGGTAATTGCTGCTTGACGAGCTTGGTTGCTGAACAGGATAAGATCCTGAATCATCTCATCAGCATTGTCCGATGCACTTTCCATTGCCAAACGTCTAGCAGCTTGTTCTGAAGCCGAAGACTCAATAAGAGCGCCATAAATAACGCTTTCAATATATTTTGGAATGACATAGCCGAGAACCACTTCTGGAGACGGTTCATAATTCGTATACCCACTGCGTTTGGTTTCGATGCTCGTTGCACCGTCACTGACAACTGGGAGTAAATGAATAATTTTCGCCTCTTGGGAAATCGTGCTGTTCATTTGGGTGTAAACCAACTTGATTTCATCCACTTTTTCATTGGCAAACCACTTGAGAGAAGTTCTCGCAATTTCTTGCGCATGAGCATATTCAGGGCGTTCAGAGATCTGAGTCATTTCTTTCATGACCTCATAGCCGTTTTTAGAAAAGAAATCACGAGACCGGCGTCCAATCGTAATTAGAGCCGCTTTTGACTTATCTTCAATGTCTTCTGTCGCCATTTTGATTGCGTTGTTGTTGTAACCTCCGCAAAGTCCTCGGTCACCAGTAATGACAATATACAAAGTCTTCTTGACTTCTCGCTTTATTAAATACTCATGTTTTAAATTTTTCTCGTTGCGAAGCATATCCTGAATGGTGCTGTAAACCGTATCGAAATAAGGTTTGGTCAACTCCAATCTGTCTTTTGCACGCTTGAGTTTTGCAGTGGACACAAGTTCCATGGCTTTGGTAATCTTCATCGTACTATTAACGGATTTAATTTTGCGCTTGATGTCGCGCGTTCCCATTCCTGCCATTTTCAAGGTCCTCCTAACCGATTTACTTTAGATTCGATCTATTATAGCAAGATCTTATACGACGCTCTTTTGGCTCACGCTCATATTGAACTGAGCTTTAAATGCAGCAATAGCAGCTTCAAGCTTATTGACCGTATCTTCAGATAAATCTTTGGATTCTCTAATAGCAACACCGATTTCAACATGTTGTTCTCTTAAATATGTGAGGAATTCTTTTTCAAATTGCTTGATGAGTTTCACAGGAATATCCATCATATGTTTATTGATGACGGTATAAATGACCATAACTTGTTCTTCAACAGGCATTGTATCATTTTGCCCTTGTTTTAAAATTTCCATCAAACGAACACCATGATCAAGAGTTGCTTTTGTTTCTTTATCAAGTTCAGAACCGAACTGTGCAAATGCAGCAAGTTCTCTATATTGAGCAAGTTCCAATTTGATTTTAGAAGCAACCTTTTTCATTGCTTTAATTTGAGCGTCACCACCTACACGAGATACAGAAATACCAGCGTTTACCGCAGGTCTTTGTCCAGCAAAGAAGAGTTCAGATTCAAGATAAATCTGACCATCTGTAATCGAAATTACGTTTGTAGGGATATAAGCAGAAACGTCGCCCGCTTGTGTTTCAATGATAGGAAGAGCTGTGATTGAACCACCGCCTAATTTATCGCTGAGTTTACAAGCTCTTTCAAGAAGTCTTGAGTGAATGTAGAATACATCCCCTGGGTAAGCTTCACGACCTGGCGGTCTTCTAAGAAGCAATGACATGGCACGGTATGCCACGGCGTGCTTGGATAAATCATCATAGATGATTAAAACGTCTTTGCCTGCAAACATAAACTCTTCTGCCATAGCAACGCCGGCATATGGAGCAATGTATTGAAGTGGCGCTGGATCTGAAGCAGTGGCCGCTACAACGATTGTGTACTTCATTGCATCGTTTTCTTCAAGGTTTTTAACCAATTGAGCTACCGTCGACTGTTTTTGACCAATAGCAACGTAAATACAAATAACATTTTCGTGCTTCTGATTCATAATTGTGTCGATTGCAATCGTTGTCTTACCAGTTTGACGGTCACCGATGATCAACTCACGTTGGCCTCTTCCGATTGGAATCATTGAGTCAATTGCCTTGATTCCCGTTTGAAGGGGTTGATGAACCGATTTTCTTGAAATAACGCCAGGAGCGTTGCTCTCAATTGGTCTGAATGTAGTAGATTGTATTGGACCTTTGCCATCAATGGCTTGTCCAAGTGCATTAACAACACGCCCAAGTAAAGCATCGCCAGTTGGAACTTCAACGATTCTCTTTGTTCTTTTCGCTGTGTCGCCTTCTTTGATGTTCGTGTCCGAGCCGAATAAAACGGTACCAACACTTTCTTCTTCAAGGTTGAGTACCATACCGAATACGTCCCCAGGGAATTCAACCAACTCGCCAGCCATACACTTTTCGAGTCCGTGAATTCTAGCGATACCATCGCCTACCTGAATAACAGTACCAGTGTCTTCGACTTGAAGCTTAGATTCATATTGTTTAATTTGCGCTTTTATTATTGCGCTAATTTCTTCAGGTCTAAGATTCATGATCCTTATCACTCCTAATTATTTACTAGACAATCAACTGGAATAAGTCTTCTTTCATGTCATCGAGTTTCTTCTTCAACGAATTATCAATAACTTTGTCGCCAAGACTAACTACGATTCCGCCAATAATACTCGGATCGAATTTTTGGCTTAATATAACTTGTTTACCAGTAGATGTGGAGAGTTTGTCTTCAAGTTTTTTGATTTGGTCATCTGTGAGGGTACAAGTAACCTGTACAACACCCTTCAGAATACCTTTGTGTTCCTCTACCATGTGCTCAAATTCGCTACCAATTTCTAATACATAAAAACCTCTGTTTTTATCGATTAAAAGTTTAAGGAAATTGAGGACTTCGGGCATTATATGCCCTGAAAAAGTATGGTCCAACAAAGTTTTTCTTTCATCTAAGGAAATGTTAGGCGTCTTATAGAGTTCTAAAAACTCAGGATTTTCTTCAAAAATCCGACATATCCCTTGCATATCCTCGTTGACTTCATCAATTTTATTCAGCTCTAACGCAAATTCAAAAATCGCTTCTGCGTATACTTTAGACACTAATTCTGCCATCTTGTATCGCCTACCTCGTCAATGAACTTTTCTGCCATTAGTCGGTGCTTATCGTCTGATAAGTCTTCTTCAATAATTTTTGAAGCCGCTAATATAGCAAGTGATGAAATCTCATCTTTGATATGGTGCATCGCTCTTGTTTTTTCTCTTTCGATATCCTTTTCAGCGTTATGCTTAAATTCATCGACGCGTTCTTCAGCCGCACGAAGAATATCGTTAGCGCGGTTCTCTGCTTTAGCAGCAGCCTTTCTAACAATTTCTTTGCTTTCTGCTTCAACGTTTTTAACTTTTTCTTGGTAGTCGCTCAATAATTTTTCAGCTTCCTGATTCTTCTTCTCAGCTGTATCAAGACTGGTCTTGATTTCAGACTCGCGCTTTGCCATAAATTCCGTTACCGGCTTAAAGAGAAAACGACGGAGAAACATGTACAAAATGAAGGTATTGGCCAGCTGGAATAGCATAGTCCAGCCAGGTTCGATAAGTCCGAACTTCAAGCCTTCGGAAGCCAATGCATAGAAAGTCATTCAAATGCCTCCTTCCACTGATAGGGTTTGCTCAAAGTTCTAATTAGCCAAGCATGTTTACAAATGGGTTTGCAAACAAAAGAATAAGTGCAACAACCAAACCGTAGATACCAGTTGATTCCGCAACCGCACAACCTAAAAGCATTGTTTTAATGATGTCGCCTTGTGCTTCAGGTTGTCTACCAACAGCTTCACAGCCTTTACCAGCAGCAAAACCTTGGCCGATACCAGGACCAACACCAGCGATCATCGCAAGACCAGCACCTACTGCAGAACCTGTTAATACAATTGCTTTAGCCATAAGCATATCCATAATAAAATCCTCCTCAATCAAATGTTAATCATACTAAATCTGATAGTTTTTAGTCTAGTGCATTAGAAACAAATACCATTGTAAGCATTGAGAAAATAAACGCTTGAATCAATCCTGCAAATAAATCAAAGTAGATGTGCAAGAATGCTGGAATCCCCACTTGTAAAAATGGAATTTGAATATGCAATAATGCTTCTGTAGCAAATCCAAATGCACCATAGAGCAAGTTCATCATAATCAAACCGCCGACAATGTTACCAAAGAGACGGAACGACATAGAAACAGGTAGTGCAAGCTCGCCTACGAGATTGATTGGTGCCATCAAGAAAATTGGTTGGAAAAATCCTTTGATATAACCAAAGATTCCTTTTTTGTAAATCGAAAATCCTTGAATCATAAAGAATGTTACCAGTGCTAATCCTAGTGTGGTGTTAAGATCCGCTGTAGGGGGTCTAAGCCCAACAAGTCCACTGAGATTTGAGCAGCCAATTAAAATGAGTAACGTTCCAATGTACGGTGCAAAATGCACATTTTTTTCACCCATAGTGGTCTTTGTCAGACCATTGATGCCACCAACTAAAGCTTCGACAACAATCTGCTTTTTATTGGGTACCATCTGCAAATTTTTCGTACCTAAGAGAGTAAGTACCATGATAACTGCCATGAGAAACCAAGTCGTTGTTACCGTTTGGCTCAGTTGAATCCCAAAAGGCAGCTCCATGACTATATACGGTCCATATCCTCCCAAAGTTATTCCTCCTTTCTTTTAAGATTTTGTTCCGTTTTTTTTTTGTCGCTCAATTGAAGAACATACAAAATACCCTTAACTGTTAAAATCCCCATAGCCGTTGCAAATACATTTAAATATGGCATTTTTGTAGATATAAAAAGCACAATGGCTATAATGGCAAATCGAATGGCATACTGTGTACTTACATATATTTCTGCCTTAGACGGCGTCATAAAAGTCGCCTTAACGATTGTATTGGCAAGTTGCATAAACATAAGAACGCTCATAGCACTGCCTAAACTCAAGCTCAGTATAAAAGGAATTGCTTTGGCGCTAAGTCCTACGAATAGTGCTATCGATGCTATAACCACTATTAAGGCTGTATATTTAATGACCGCAATTTGCAAACCCTTAACTTCTTCCATGAGACTATTTCCTCTTTCTCTTATTTTTTTCAATATATTTTATAGAAAATCGATATAATTCATAAAACGATGAAATAATGCCTATCATTAGGCAGACAATAAAAGGAATCATATTGCCACCCATTTTATTACTCAAATAATTACCAATGTAAACCCCGCCTAAAATGGGTGTCAACATCATGATACCGATTTGAGAAATATATATTAAGTTACTATACATTCCGATATCTTTTTTACCCATTGTATAAGCCTCACAATTATTATTTTTTCACTCATTAACCATACCACATTTATGACAGTTTGTGCAGAGAAAGGCGCTTACTATGCGGTTTTCGGCGTAATTTCATGAATTTTCACTAAATAAATAATTTATATGCACTTAGTTGCATACAAGGATACAAAATTGTTACAATTACGTAATATCAATTCGTCACAAGATTCACAAAATCAAAAATACGAAAAAATACAGGTCTGCTCTTTGTAATAAAGACACAAAAAAACCCTCGTATTTTAAACGAGGGCTTTCAATTTATTGTCAGTTTAGGCTGAATGTCAGCTAACTTCCAATACTATTTTTCAAAATAAGACTTAATGATCTCGGTAATTCGCTTGGAAGTTTTTCCATCTCCGTAAGGATTAACCGCATTAGCCATTTTGTCATAAGCCCCGCTGTTGCTGAGTAGCTCAGCAGTCATGTCATAAATTGTATTTTCCTCTATACCTGCCAAAAGAACCGTACCAGCATCTACTGCTTCTGGTCTCTCAGTCTCTTTTCGGAGTACCAACACTGGTTTTCCAAGAGCGGGTGCCTCTTCTTGGATACCACCTGAATCTGTAAGGATAATATCTGCCTTTGCCATAAGGTTGGCAAAAGGTTCATATTCTAGAGGTTCAATTAAATGAATGCGCTGTGTGCCACCCAAGTACTCTTGGGCCAATTCTCTAACTTTTGGATTTTTGTGCATCGGGAAAATCAATTCCACATTGTCAAAATCATCTACAATCCTTCTAACCGCTGAGAAAATACTTCTCATTGGTTCGCCAAGGTTTTCTCTTCGATGTGCTGTGAGTAAAATCACTTTTCTATTTTCATAATCAATTTGATTAAGACCTTCATCTTCAAAGACGTAGTCTTCTTTAATCACTTGAATCAGTGCATCAATAACCGTATTCCCCACTTGATAAATGCTCTGTTCGTCAATTCCTTCACGAATAAGGTTCTTGACATTGCTCACTGTTGGCGAAAAGTGTAAATTCGCAATTCTACCTGTCAAACTTCTATTAAGCTCTTCTGGGAACGGAGAGTACAAGTCTAAACTTCTAAGACCCGCTTCAACATGACCGACTTTTGTGTGATTGTAAAATGACGCCAAGGATGCTGCAAGGGTGGTTGTGGTATCACCGTGAACCAAGACAATATCTGGCTTCACTTCTTGAATCACACCTTCTAGACCTTTTAAAATCCTGCAGGTAATGTCGCTGAGGGTCTGTCCATGTTGCATAATGTCCAAATCATAATCTGGTTTGATTTGGAACAGCTCCAGAACTTGGTCCAACATTTCTCGATGTTGTGCCGTAACACAGACAATCGACTCTATGGCATCGTCGGTTTCAAGGGCTTTGACAACAGGGGCCATTTTTATGGCTTCCGGTCTTGTCCCAAAGACCGACATGACTTTAATTCGCTTCATTTTGGGTCCTCCTGATTGATATGATCGACTTCTTTAGTCTCTTCTGTTTTATCAATGGTTCGATTAATTGGTATTAAGATTAGCATCGCTGCTGAAAAAATTGTAATAGTCATTATAAAGAAGTTACCTTGAATCAAAAGTATTGCACTTACTCCAAACAGAGCACTGATTAAGTACATCATCATGACCGCTGTTTTTTGGTCAAATCCCAGTTTCAAGAATCGATGATGCAAATGGCCTTTATCCGCTTCCATGATAGGCCGTTTATTGATCATTCTTCTCAATATAGCGAAAGAGGTGTCAAAGATCGGAACGCCTAATGCCATAATCGGTGCAGCAAAGACAATAAAGGTAGCCCCTTTGATGGAACCGTCAATAGAGGTCGCCGCCAATATAAAGCCTAAAAACAGAGAGCCTGTGTCTCCCATAAAAATCTTTGCAGGATTCAAATTGTATGGTAGAAAACCTGCGCAAGCACCTACAATAGCAAGGGTTACAAGGGCAGTTTCTGTTCTGCCATTGATAATAGCTACATAAGCAAGGGAACCCGCTGCAATGGTGGATATCCCTGCCGCTAACCCGTCTAATCCGTCAATCAGATTCACGGTGTTAGTAATACCAACAATCCAAAATATGGTCATTGGAAGGCTCATAAATCCCATATCAATGATTTCCGAAGGTCGAATGTAGTTGGTTAGGAAGTCGATACGAATGCCACTATAGAAAAGAATAGCCGCCGCAAGAATTTGAGCTGCGAGCTTAACTTTTGCAGAAATGGGTTTTAAATCATCTACAACCCCTGCGGCAATAATGACGAGCGAACCTATGACAAGGCCCATCTCCTTAACCCCCGACATACTGTTAAGACTTAAATAAGTCACCATAAATGCCACATAGATGGCCAATCCCCCAAGTCTTGGGATTGGTGTCTTATGTACACGACGATTGTCTTTAGGCACATCAATTGCACCGATCTTGTGAGCCAATTTAATAACCAGTGGCGTCAATGAGTAACTGATGGCCGCCGCTATGACGATCGGCAATATAATACTATACAAGGTATACACCCCTATTCTCATGATTAATAACTGCTCTCGGCCTGTTGCTTTCTTAAATCAAAAGCAAATCAAGCTACATATTGATTTTACCATGTATGACACAATTATCAATACACGAATAAGAATTGTAAACTATTAGTAGCCAAGTCTAAAAATATTTTTACGGACTCAATAACCCAACTGTTCCACTAAAGAATCGTCGTTTTCAATCCAATCGTTGACTTTAATCTCGCGATATTTGTCCTCAAGATCCCTTACAAAAACCCGTTCAATCCCAGCATTGATAATGAGTCTCTTGCACATTGCGCAGGAATTGGCTTCTTTCACAAGTTCACCTGTTTCAAATTCTTCACCCACTAAGTATAGGTCGGCGCCAATCATGTCTCGCCTTGAAGCTGAAATAATAGCATTTGCCTCCGCATGAACCGAACGGCAAATTTCATAGCGTTCACCTCTAGGCACATTTCTTCGGCTTCGTTCACAGAATCCCAAATCCAAGCAGTTCTCTCGACCTCTTGGAGCGCCAGTGTAACCCGTTGCAATAATTTCATCGTTTTTAACAATGATGGCTCCGAAATTTCTTCTAATACAAGTTCCTCTTTTTATAACGGTTTGTGCAATGTCCAAATAGTAGTTGACCTTATCTCTTCTCATGGCACGGCCTCCTGATTTCACTGGCTATGTATACAAATATCCAACTCATAAGGTATAAAAAAGGACCAGGTTTCCCCTGATCCTATTAAATTCATATTATTTTGTACCGAACAATCTATCCCCAGCATCGCCAAGACCTGGAATGATGTATGCATGATCATTGAGTTTTTCATCAATAGACGCAACAAAGATGTCTACATCTGGATGTTCTGCATGAATGGCTTCAATACCCTCTGGGCATGAAATAATAGCGCAGAACTTGATGTTTTTAGCGCCTCTGTCTTTTAAGAAACGAATTGCCGCTTTGGCAGAGCCACCTGTAGCAAGCATTGGATCAAGAACTAAAAGCTCTCTTTCTTCTACGTCTGAAGGCAATTTGCAGTAGTATTCTACTGGTTCTAAAGTTTCAGGGTCTCTATAAAGACCAACATGTCCTACTTTAGCCGCAGGAAGCAGTTCTAAGAAACCGTCTACCATACCAAGTCCCGCTCTGAGAATTGGAACTAAGCCAAGTTTTCTACCTGCCAATACTTTTGACTTTGTCTTACAAATTGGCGTTTCAATTTCCACTTCTTCCAACGGCAAACCTCTTGTTACTTCGTAAGCCATCAACATGGACACTTCTCTAACCAATGCTCTAAATTCTTTCGAACCCGTATTTTTGTCCCTAATCAAGGTTAACTTGTGTTGGATCAACGGGTGGTTCATCTCGTAAACTCTTCTCATGGAAAGTCTCCTCTCGAACGACTACTTAAAGTTTTTGTCTTCAGTTGCTTTAATCAAATCAACTCTATTGGCGTGTCTGCCACCTTCAAAAGAGGTGTTCAGCCAAGTTTCAACGATTTTGAGCGCAAGGCCTTTACCGACAACTCTCTCCCCAAGACTGAGGATGTTAGCATCGTTATGAGCTCTTGTCATTTCAGCGCTAAAGGTATCTGAGCAAACTACCGCTCTAGCCCCTTTAACTTTATTAGCAGCAAGGGCAATGCCTTGACCCGTTCCGCAGACGATAATGCCTTTTTCAAACATACCGCTGACAACGGCTTCAGCAACTGCTACCCCGTATTTTGGATAGTCGCAGGATTCATTTGAATGGGTACCAAAATCCTCTACTTCATGTCCTTGACCTTTTAAATAGGCAAGTACTTCTTTTTTTAATTCGAGACCACCGTGGTCACATCCAATTGCAATTTTCATGAAAACACCTCCATATCCAAACTCTAAACCTTAGATATTATACATAAAACCTCTTTAGGAATCAAGGTGAATTATTTTATGTCCCGCCGCTTTAATCAAACGGTTCATAATCGCCTTGCCAATGCCTTTTTCTTCAAAAGCCACTGCAAACACCACATCTGCTCCCAGTCGGTCAAAATCTCTGAGGGTCTTGAAAAGCAGGTTAGCGCCTTCTTCTGGCCGTTCTAAAGCCCCTAAAGAGAGAACAATAGCCCCTTCAAAAGCCATTCCCATTTCATCAACCGTCATCACCCCTGGTCTTTTACCCTCTTTAATAGCTTCCTGAACACGTTTTTCAATTTCCTCTCTCACTTTTTCAAGATTTCCTGAGAAAAGAGTTACATCCGCTTCAGGAGAATAATGGGTGTACTTCATGCCTGGAGATTTCGGTTGTTCATCTTTAGTCAGTTGTTTGTTGAGTTTTTCGTCATAGCGTCCACAACCTACTACCTTTTGAATGGCTTCAAGGGTCACCCCTCCCGGTCTTAATACCACAGGCTCGTCACCTGTTAAGTCTACAACCGTTGATTCAAGACCAATAGAAGCGTCTTCTCCATAGACAATCACAGCGACACGACCATTTAAATCTGCTACCACATCTTCCCCACAAGTAGGACTTGGTTTGCCAGATAGATTTGCACTAGGTGCCGCTACAGGACAGTTGGCCATTTCAATGAGCTTTCTTGCCACAGGATGACTAGGCATACGCACGGCTACGGTTTTGAGCCCTACTGTGACTGCATTAGGCACAAGGTTTGACTTAGGCAATATCAAGGTCAAAGCCCCAGGCCAAAAAGCTTCAATCAGTTGTTCGGCATGAGGCGTCACCTTGCTTACCAAGGGATCCAATTCACTGCGTTTAACAATATGGACAATCAAAGGATTATCCGAAGGTCTGCCCTTTGCCTTAAAAATTTTAGCAACAGCTACAGGGTCAAGGGCATTAGCGCCTATCCCGTAAACGGTTTCCGTCGGAAAAGCTACAGCTTCACCCTCGCGAAGGGCTTTTGCTGCAGGTCCTAATCGGTGTTCTAGCACCTCATCCTCTATGCCTTTAATATGGATAATCGTTGTCCAAAGTTGCTCCGCTTGCCACTTTAAAAGCCTATCGACACTATCCTGAATGGATTGGATTTCAAAGGTTAGGTCATAGTGCACGTCGCGAGAAGCGTGTTTATATTTAGGGTCATAATATTCAGTCATCAATATCTCTGCAACGGTTTCTAGTTCTCTCTTTTTAAGAAGTTCTTGAAGCATATTGACCTTTTCGTGGCCCATGGTTTTTCTGAAGCCTTCCATAATCTCAATCATTTGATCAACATAGGATTCATCTACGCAGTATTCTCTAATAAGCACTTGTTTTCTAAACGCCATTGGTGCAGTTAAATCAATATGTCTACCTCGTTTCATAGCCGCGAAAAATGGCTCAGGCAAGGTATTTCTCCCAAGTCGCTTGCTTTCTGCTTCTAAAAATACAGGTTTGCCATTAGCACATAGTAGTTTTTCAAGAAGAGAATGCTCAAATTCCCGCTGATTGGGTTGTTCTGGTAGTCCAATCCGACCTAGCATTGAGCCTCTGTGTTGGCTAATAGCCTCAATGTCTACAATGTGAGTCCCGCGGTTTTCAAGCTCTTTTAAAATCTCCGTCTTTCCAATGCCCGTCATACCATGAAGCACAACCATTTGAGCAGTTTCGCAGGCCTTTTGAGTTTCGTCTATAACCACCTGTCGATAAGCCTTATAGCCGCCTTCAAGTCGATCTAGTTTATGACCTAAATTGGTCAGTAAATTTTTAAGGGTTTGACTTCGCATCCCGCCACGGGCACAAAACATAGCCATAGGCTTACCCTTGGTTTCCACTTCTAAAAATTGCTCATAAATTTCAGGAAGCCTATCCGCTACAAATTTCATAGCAGCACGTTTTGCTTCTCCCTGACCTTTTTGCTTATAAATCGTACCGATAGTTTCGTAGGCATCGTCTAAAAATAATGGAATGTTTATCGCACCTGGTATTGTACCTGTCCGAAACTCTCGGGGCGAACGGATATCGATCCATTGGATGTGAGTCATGTCCAACTTGTATTGAATTGTCACAATGCTACCCCCTCTTTTATTGGCTACTAAGGCCTAAAGAAACCCCTTCAAATGATTTCGAAGGGGTTGACTGAGCCTATTCTTCCATTGACTTAAGTGCTTCTGCTTGATAATAAGTAATGACAGCATCTAGCATTTCATCGATTTCGCCATCCATGAATGCATCTATTTTATAAACAGTCATGCCGATTCTATGATCTGTAATTCTTCCTTGCGGGAAGTTGTACGTTCTGATTTTCGCACTGCGGTCCCCTGAACCAACTTGACTTCTTCTGTCTTCTGCAATGCCAGCATTTCGTTCATCCAATTCTTTCTCATAAAGTCTAGCTTTCAAAACTTGAAGGGCTTTTTCTTTATTGGATAATTGAGATTTACCATCCTGACACGACACAACCATACCTGTTGGCATATGGGTTACACGAACGGCTGAATCCGTTGTATTAACCGACTGACCGCCGTTGCCTGAAGAACGGAATACATCCACTCGTATATCGTTCATATTAAGGTTAACTTCTACGTCCTCCGCTTCTGGAAGAACGGCTACTGTTGCAGTAGAAGTGTGAATACGCCCTGACGATTCTGTCGCTGGTACACGTTGAACCCTGTGCACACCCGATTCAAATTTAAGAATAGAGTAAACCCCTTGACCTTTGATCATGACTGAGGCTTCTTTAATGCCACCAACCCCTGTATCTGAGGTATTCATCATTTCGATTTTCCATCTTCTGCGCTCTGCGTAGCGTGTGTATAATCTGAGAAGTTCCGCCGCAAAGAGACCTGCTTCATCGCCGCCTGCTCCTGCTCGAATTTCCAATATAACGTTTTTATCGTCGTTAGGGTCTTTTGGCAATAATAATTTTTTAAGTTCAACTGCCAATTCTTCTACACGGTTTTCCAATTCTGGAAGTTCCATCTTAGCAAGTTCTCGGAGGTCTTCATCGCTGCTTTGATCGAGAATTTCTTTCATTTCAGCAATAGACTCTTTAGAATACTTATATTCTTTATAAGCTTCAACAATCGGTGTTAATTCCGAATGCTCTTTCATTAATTTTTGCCACATCTTTTGATCGTTGATCACTTCTGGATCTGCAACTTTTTGAGCTAAATCCAAATAACGACCTTCTATAAATTCAAGTTTATCAAACATCTCTACACCTCATTCACTTTTTATGAGCACCCACGATTCGCTTAATGCCTTGTAAGTCCCGATAGCATTGTATGTCTTCATACGCTCCATCGTCAAGGAAAAGTTGCGCTACCGCATCTGCTTGATCATGGCCTACTTCGAACAGCATCCATGCTCCAATCTTCATTTTACCCCTAGCTGACGTTATCAATCTTCTATAATAGTCCAGACCGTCTTCTCCGCCGTCAAGGGCCGTTCGCGGTTCATGACATTTCACTTCAATTTGAAGGTCTTCAATGTCTCGGCTAGGAATGTATGGTGGATTAGAAACGATTAAATCTTGACTTGTTTCTGATAAATCTTCTAAATAATCGAACATATCACCATGGACTGCCGAAAAATTAGTTCTGGCGTCTCCATCCAACAGTCGATCAGCATTGCGAACGGTCATAGTCAAAGCCCCTGAGGATAAATCCACACAGGTCACTTTTGCCTGAGGCAAATGATACGCAATGCTCACGCCGATAGCCCCACTTCCCGACCCAAGGTCGGACACGAGTAAAGTCATTTTATTAGTTTTATAATGCGCTACTATAAGTTCAACAAGACATTCTGTATCCCTTCTAGGAATCAATACATCGGGGGTCACTTCAAAGTCAAGACCCATAAATTCCTGTGTCCCAATAATATATTGAAGGGGTTCTCCTCCTAGCCTTCTGGCAATCGCCTCTAAAAGTTGAGTTTCTTCTTCCTCCTTAAGGGGTTTGTTGCCATTCACTATTAAGTAGAGTCTATTTTCGTTTAATATCCATTCCAACAGCCACTGAGTTTCCAGTTGAGGAATTGGGGTAATGCCTTCTAATGCCTTATTGCCATAGGAAAGTGCTTCTTGAATTAACATCGCTAGCTCATTCCTTCTATTTCAATGACTTTTTTAAGAGCGGCAAGGGCCACTTCAATTTCTTTGTCATCAGGTTCTTTCGTGGTTAATTTTTGCATCATGAGCCCAGGATAACTAATTATACGCACTGCGGCGTTGTCATTTTTGCCTGCCCATTTGATAATTTCATAGGCAATTCCCGCTATCAACGGTAAAAACAAAAGTTTCAGAGCAATTCTCATCCAAATATTGGACCAGCTGATAAAACTAAAAATCACAATACTAACGGCAAGAACAATGATAAGGAAGCTGGTTCCACAACGGGGGTGCAGGGTCGTAAAGTTTTTAACATTTTCTACAGTTAGTTCCTGTCCGCTCTCCAAGCAATGAATGGCTTTATGCTCAGCGCCATGGTATTCAAATACACGGCGAATGTCTTTCATAAAGGAAATGACATAAATATAAGTAACAAACAGGGTGATTTTCATAATACCTTCTGCAGTAGTCAGAATCCACTGGCTGTCTGTGACCGATTTTAGGAAATTAGTGATCAAACTCGGAAGGGCGCCAAACAGGAAGAACGCCATAAATAGGGCAATTACCATGGACACGGAAACCATAACAGTTTCTGCCTTATCGCCTAGTTTTTCAGTGGCCCATTTCTCGAACTTACTCATTTCATAGCTATCGTCTACTTCTGCATAAACTTCTGCAGACCACGCTAAGGCCTTCGTTCCTATAACCATAGAAGAGATCAGACCAAACACCCCTCTAAAGAGTGGCATTTTATAGAGTGGTGCAAATTTAGACGCTTTTAAATTTTCAACTTTGACGTCAATACCGCCGTCTTGATTCCTCACTGCGATGGCAACCGTCTTCTTTCCACGCATCATAACCCCTTCTATAAGGGCTTGACCGCCTATTGCCGAATATTTTTTGGACATTTATTCACCTCGCTGGCTATTGTCCTTTAATTTGAAATAGCACTTTGGACACAGAGATTGATATTCCACTTGGTCTTCACCGTCAATGGCCACTTGCTCGCCTTCAAAGACGTATTTGCCATTTATTTTTCTGCCGTTGAGCAATGCTTTTTTTCCACAAGTACAAATGGTTTTAAGTTCCTCAAGGCTATGAGCTAACAAGAGTAATCTTTCACTGCCTTCAAATCCGTTCATTTGAAAATCAGTTCTGAGGCCGTAGCAGATTACCGGTATACTTTCCTTGACGGCAAACTCAAACATTTGGTCAATGTGGTCTTTATGGAAAAATTGTACTTCATCCACAAGAACACAGTCAATTTTTCCCGCTTTTGATCTATGGTCAACAATGGCACTATAGACGTTTTCATCTTTACCGAGCCAAAGGTCCGCTTCCCTTGTAACACCCAGTCTTGAAATCACTAAGTTTCCACCTTTTGTATCTGTTTTAGGTTTAATGATAGCGACGCGCATACCTCTCTCTTCATAGTTAAATGCCACTTGGAGAAGATTGGTTGACTTACCACAGTTCATTGCGCCGTATCTAAAATAGAGTTTGCTCACGAGAAGCCTCCATAATAATAAGTCTATTTATTAGTCCAACAGTTTATAATAACATATTTTGTAAAATTTTTCATAATAAAATAGGTTAGAGAAATAAATCTCTAACCTTTCAATTTCATAGATGTCAATTTTTATAAGCCAAACTTTTGTTTGAACTTATCAGCTCTACCGCCACGGTCAACTTGTTTTTGTGTACCAGTGTAGAATGGATGGCACGCTGAACAAATTTCGATTTTGATTTCGTCTTTAGTTGATTTAGTTTCAAAATGGTTTCCGCAAGCGCATTTAACTTCTATTGTCTTGTAGTTAGGATGGATTCCAGGTTTCATGAAGTTCACCTCTTTCATTAAAAAATATCACTTTTATAATAATATACATTACCAATGCGAATGTCAAGCTATTAGATTGTAACACAGTTCTTGGTTAGAATCAATCCCATTTCTTGACGAGTTCAATAAATTCTTCATTATCTTTAGTATTGTTCATATGATCGATGAGAAGTTCTGCAGCGTCATCCCCTTGACCCATGGTTCTTCTGATTTTCCAAACAGCTTCAAGTTCTGACTCGCTGAGAAGTTTTTCTTCTCTTCTCGTTCCCGATTTTCTAACGTCCATAGCTGGGAAAATTCTTCTCTCAGCCAATCTGCGGCTTAAGGTCAGCTCCATATTCCCCGTCCCCTTAAACTCTTCATAAATGACTTCGTCCATCTTAGACCCTGTCTCAATCAGAGCTGTGGCTATAATGGTAAGACTGCCACCCTCTTCTACTTTTCTAGCTGCACCAAAGAAACGTTTTGGCTTATGAAGGGCCGCTGGGTCAAAGCCGCCGCTGAGAGTTCTACCACTTGAAGGCATTGCCAAATTATAGGCACGTGCCAACCTTGTAATACTATCTAAGAGAATAACCACATCTTTTTTCATTTCCACCATATTCTTGGCTCTTAAAATGGCATATTCAGCTTTTTCAATATGATTTAAAGGCGGTTCGTCAAAAGTTGAACTGATGACTTCGGCCTTAATGGAGCGTTTCATCTCGGTCACTTCTTCAGGACGTTCATCAATTAAGAGAACGATTACATCTACTTCTGGATAATTGGCATTGAGGGCTTTCGCAATTTTTTGGAGCAACATAGTTTTCCCGGCTTTTGGAGGTGCTACGATCAAACCCCTTTGGCCTTTGCCTATTGGAGAGAAAAGGTCTATCAGTCTTAAGGTTACATCTGAAAAAGCTTTTTCTAAAACAAATCTGTCGGAAGGGAACGTTGGGGTTAAATCATCAAATACAGGTCTTTTAAACCCTGAAATTGGTGTCATACCATTGACTTGATTGACATAACGAAGTCTTCTGTTTCTGTCATTTGGGCCTGGGAGCATGGTTGTACCTTGAACTAAGTCCCCAGTTCTAAGGCCAAAACGTATAATTTGCTTTTGTGAAACATATATGTCCGTCTCGTTTTTTATGCGTATAAATCCAAAACCCTTTTCATCTAATATATCGATAACACCTGTGACTTCCTCGCCTAACCCGTCTGACTCATTTTCCATTAAGTCAATCGAAGCCTCTTCTGGCAATGTTTCTTCAGTCTCTTCAATTGGTAAATCTTCCATAGCAGAATCATCCCCAAGCGACTCATCACTTTGTGAATCATTCGCCTCGTCTTCAGAAAGGTTATTCACACCTTCGTAAAGGTCTACATCTAAATCTTCTGCTTCATAAGGTTCTTCATCGGTCTGGACATATTCATGGTGAATGGCCGGCGAATGGCCTCCGTTCATGATGATATCAATGAGTTCATCCTTTTTATACTTAGATATGTAGGGAACTTCTAAAGCCTTAGCTAGTTCTCTCAACTCATTGACCGTCTTTTTCTTCAGTAATTTTGCGTCCAAAAACGCCACCTCCACAATTTATAAAAAACGCCTGTCTCTTAGAGAATTAGACTGTTCTTAATCCTTTTTACTAGTCAGAGTATTCTACAACATTAACAACTGATTTTCAAGCCTTCCTCCCCGAAGAAATCACTTAAAAAAACTGAATTATTAAAATTCCTTTAAAGAAATTCTAACCACTGGGTAGACCCTTAAAAAACATGGTATATTGTATAAGTAAAGAGAGGTGAACTCTGTGAAAAAATGGTTAATCCCCGGAGCGATTGTTATTGCAATTACTTTTTGGGGCCTATTAAGTATGAGCCACAAGGACATCGTTCCTGTTAGTGATGCTCAACCCCCTTCAAATATTCAATACAGCGGCGACTTGAAAATTCAGTACAACAACAGCGAAATTACTTTTTCCAGAGAACCTCAAGTCTTTGGCAACGAAGTCTATGTCCCTATTAACGAATTGGCTAATTCTTTAGGCCTTTATGTGAAACTAGAAAGTGATCGATATGTGGTTTTATATCAGAATAATACTTTTGTCAAATTAGACTTAGAATCTAATATTGCTTCAGTTAACGGTAAAACCTCCGAAATTTCTTCTGGTCCATTTTATAGCGACCAGAGAGTATTTGCTCCTCTTCTGTTTATTGCGGAAGCTTATCGATACAAGGTCGATTGGAAAAAAGAAACTGGTGATTTAATCCTTACGGACAGTACTGCAGGTAGTCAATTTGATTTTATTGAGAGCGATAATTTTTACAAGCGTGTAGACCTTGCAGACCTTGGTATTCGCTTTAGTATTCCAGTTCATTGGGACCCTATCGACGAAACCAACCGTTATTTTGGTTATAAAGATGATTTTGAATATTTTACTATGAATTTATCTCACAAGAAGACATCCGCCTCCGAGAGGCTTTCAACCCTTGAAGAAAATGCGGAAAAGGACATTCTAAAACTTTCTCCAAGTAGTACACATATTTCTGATGTAGTTCATACTAAAGACTTAAGCCTAGATGCCTATATTATTTATTCTACATCAATTGAAGGCAAACAAAAATTTAATCAGGTCACCTATGTCTTCAAGGAGAAAGAAGACGCTTATATTCTTCATTTTAAATTTGGAAGTTATATGGATAAGAAAACTGCTGAATCCATTGTCTCTACTGTTTCTAGTAGTTTTCAAATTAGTCGTTTGACCATTGATGCTCGAGACGAACACTATGTAGAGTTTCAAAATTTTTACCGTCTTGGCATCCAGCTAGACGAACCTGTTTTCGCCAATGAAACGACTAACGATTCCTTTGTTTTTAAAGGACGGACCAATTTTTCTACCGAGGGATTCAATGTAGTTGTCAGCAAGAACAGCCAATCTATTAATTTTTACGTACCCGTTAAAAACAAACAGTTTGAACAAAAAATCTACTTGCCCTTCGGTCTTGGTAAGCATGATATTTATGTTGAAGAAGCCCAAGCTGGCGGTCTTTTTTCTAAAGAAAAGGATACCCCTAACTTTGAACCTATCATCAATTACGATGAAAACAACGTTCTGGCTTTTAGTATTCTAAATACTAGCAATAACCACATCCGCTATTTGATTCCAAGCAGTCGTGTGCCTTCAGATCTAACAAAAATGAGTGATTTAGGAAACCTTCTTTCCTACAAAGAGGAAACCTCTTATAAAAAAGCAAAGGTTATTTATCAGTGGATAGAAAAAAATATTCAATTTGATAAAAAGAGCAACTCTGAAGATTTGAAAAGCCCCGTAGCTGTATTTGAACATTCTTCAGCCAACGAAGAAGAATTAGCTTACTTCTACGCTACTTTACTCAGAAGTATTGGTATACCTTGTCGTATTGTGACAGGTGCCTACGACAATGAAGGGCACTTTTGGAATGAACTTTACATTAACGGCAATTGGATCGTGGCCGATCTCGGCGAAGAATTCCAAAGCGGCGATGGTATTACCACCTATTTTAATCTCAGCAGAGACAAACAATATGGCGAGTACACCAACATCAAAGTACTGGAGTATTAATTATAAGGAGGATTTTGTGCATGTTGAAAGAATTTAAGGAATTTGCCCTTAAGGGCAATGTGATTGACTTAGCAGTCGGTGTTATTATAGGGGGTGCCTTTGGCAAACTAATCACCTCTCTGGTTAACGATGTGATTATGCCTCTTATCGGTCTCGTCTTAGGAAAAATCGACTTTACAAACCTTTTCATTACCCTTGGCGAAGGTACTTTCAAAACCGTTGCCGAAGCAAAAGCAGCTGGTGTCTCAACACTTAATTATGGACTTTTTCTCAATACTACCATTGATTTTCTCATTATAGCGTTCTGTATTTTCATTGTCATTCGTCAAGTGAATCGATTTAAGCCGAAAGCACCCGTGGTTGCCGCACAGCCTACAACGAAAGCTTGTCCTTTCTGCTTTACCGACATTCACAAGGACGCAACCCGTTGTCCTCACTGCACCAGCGAATTAAAGTAACCGCTATACCCTTGGGGCAACGCATTCTCCAAAGGACTTCACTTCACTATTAGTGACAACACTATAGAAAGCCCCTGTTCATGAGAACAGGGGCTTTTATGTTTGGATGGCTATTCTTTTCTTATTTTTTAAGACCAAGAATTTGTCTTGCTTCGTCTGGCGTTGCAACTTCTCTGCCAAGTTCTTTGGCAAGTCTTGCAACTCTCTCAACGAATTGAGCATTAGATTCGGCTTTGACACCTTTTGTATAGTAAATATTGTCTTCAAATCCAACACGCACATTACCACCAAGAAGAATTCCAAGAGTAGATAGCGGTAATTGGAAACGACCAACCCCTGCTACAGTCCAAGTAGAACCTGCTGGAAGTTGATTAACCATGTACGTGAGATCTTCAGGGTTGCCTGGGCAAGCCCCTGGAACGCCAAGTACAAAATCAAAGTGCATTGGCTCAGAAACCAATCCTTTTTTAAGCAATTTTTTAGCATTTTCGATCATGCCACGCTCAAAAATTTCGAATTCTGGCTTAACGCCATTTTCTTGCATTTTCTTAGCAAAGTCTTCCATGTAACCTTCTGGATTCATGAATACTTCGTCCCCAAAGTTACAAGTTCCACAGCTGAGCGTCGCCATTTCTGGTTTTAAGTCAACAGGCTGAAGTCTTTGTTCTGCTGTATGCCAAGTCGCACCACCTGTAGAGGGTTGAACGATGATGTCACATTTAGCTTTCGTTTTTTCAATAATTTCTTTGTAAACTGCGTAGTCCTGAGTTGGGTTGCCCTCTGCATCTCTTGCATGGACATGTACGATTGCCGCACCTGCTTGCCAACACTCATAAGCTGCTTGAGCAATCTCATCTGGTGTTACTGGCAAATTAGGACAAGCTTCTTTCGTAACTTCCGCCCCAGTGAGGGCAGCCGTGATGATTAACTTTTCCATCTGGGTTCCCTCCTACTTGTTGTTTCTTTGTTTAGCTTTAGGAACAACACAAGTTCCTACCGCTCTGCAAACCACAATTGGTTCTGCAAGAACATCGCATGCTGATTCGTTGATATCAGGTCTTGGAATGATGACTTTTCTAGCTTCAAACACCATTTTTCTTGATGAATTGCCAACAGTGGTGATTTCGCCGACTGCTTCGATATAATCGCCAGCGAAAACTGGTGCTAAAAATTCAACTTTTTCGTAGCCTGCAAACAAACCTTCGTCTCCGTCCTGTAGGATTAGGAGCTCAGTTGCTACGTCTCCGAATAAGTTCAACATTTTTGCGCCGTCCACTAAGTTGCCGCCGTAATGTGCGTCATGCATGCTCATTCTCATGCGAATCATAGATTTGTGCATTGTATACCTCCGATTTGGTTTGGACCCGACCTTACCATATCTCCTGATACTCTCTCATTATATTACTAAGCCAGATTTTCTGCAAGGGATGTGCCTTTTCAATTCTATTATTAATTTAATTTTTTCTAATTTCGACAGATATACTACATGCAATTTAGTTACCGTATTGTAATATTTGTGGTAAAATAAGTTAAATATGACTGTTGCAATATGGGAGATGACCATTCTGATGAGCGAAATAGAACATTTAAAAAAACAACTAGAAACCGAGAAGGATGCTGGCCTCATTTTCGATTTGCTGATTAAGCTCTCATGGCAATCAGCTTATAAAGATTTAGAGGATATGTACGCTTATTTTTTAGAGGCTAAAAACCATTTGCCTCTCATTGAAGGGTCTTCTCCTAAGGCCCCTTATCAGTTCATGTTACTAGAATCCTTTATCATGGCAAAGCACGACCAAGCCTTAGAAGCTCTTCCTCTAGCAAAGAACGCACTAGAATGGTTTAAAGAATCTAATGACCCCGAGGGGCATATATTGGCTCTGAGAGTTATTGGGCTTATCAACGCCCTGTTAGGTCGCTTAGATAAGGCATTAGCCGCCAACAATGAAGGTCTAGGTTTAATTCGTTCCCACCAAATTCATCTTTTTGAAGAAGATTGCATTCCTATGGCCTTTGTCTTTCTCAACAACATAGCCTCTATTTACTCTTATCTTGAACGAAACGACGAGGCTTTGCAACATTTCAAGGAGGCTTTGGAATACGTTAAGGATACACCTAACAGCGCCCACGTCCTTGTAATGACCAACATCGGTCTGACTCAAATTGAACTCGGACAAAACCAAGAAGCTCTTTCTACAGCGCATACAGCCTTGAAAATTTTAGAAACCGTTCCTTTAGGTCCTTATTATTACAGCCTGTGTTACAACTGCATTGGTATGTCTTACAAAAGTCTTGGCAAGTTTGAAGACGCCATGGCCTATTTCCTTAAATCTTTGACCTATTCAAAAAAAAGCAGTCTTAAATACATAACCACTGACACCAACATTCAAATTGGTAAGCTATTACTCAGCCAAGAACGTTACCACGAGGCATTTCCTTATATAGAACACGCCTTGAAGCTTGGCAAAGAGCTTAATGCCAACGAATTGTTGAGAGAGTCTCATATGTTGGCTGCTACTTGTTATGAACAATTTGAAGACTACAAGTCCGCTACAGAGCAACTTAAACTTTACCTAAGTATTAACAAAGAAATTCTGAGCAAAGAGCTTGAAGATCACTTAAATCAATATACAAATTCCTTCAAAATAGATGAAGCTAAGAAAGATGCCGAAATACACAAACTCATCAACGTAGAACTTAAACAGAAAAATGAAGAGATTGAATCTAAGGCACTAGAGCTGGAAGAATCTCATAGAAATATCTCTATTCTCAGTCAAATCGGCCAAGAAATCACCTCTTCTTTAGATGTTGAATGTGTACTCAATACCATTTATGAAAACATTCGAAAATTGATGAATGCGAATATTTTAGGCATCGGGATTTATAACAGCGATACCATGGTTATCGAATATAAGATGTTTATTGAAGAGTCTGTCCGACTGCCTAATTTTTCAGCGAACATCGAATCCTTTAACGGAGTTGCAGCCACTTGTATTCGTACAGGGCAACCTATTATTGAAAATGACTTTCAAAATTGCGGACGCATGATGATTCCCCTCTATGGGCGAAAAACCAATGGCAAAGAACCAAACTCTTTAATCTACTACCCGCTTACCATTGGTGACAAAATTATAGGTGTCTTGACGGTCCAAAGTTATGACAAGAACGCTTACAGCGATCAGGATATTGAGACCATCAAAATCTTGGCTTCTTATATCGCCATAGCCCTTAATAATTCACAACAGTCTGAGGCCTTAAAACTTGCCATTGACGAGCTTGAAATTTCTTCAACGACAGATCCTTTGACAGAACTCTATAATCGCCGCTATATGCTTAGGAAAATCGATCTTGAACGCGAGCGTTTTAAGCGTTCTACAAAACCCTTTTCCATTATCATTACAGACATTGACCATTTTAAGGACATTAACGACTCTTGCGGTCACGACTGTGGTGATTATGTTTTAAAAGAGCTGGCAGTCATGATGAAAAATCTTCTGCGAAAAGTGGATTTCATAGCACGCTGGGGGGGAGAAGAATTTTTGATGCTCCTGACAGAAACCGACGCTTCTGAAGCGCTCATTATGGCCGAGCGCCTAAGAACTCAGATTGCTTCTCATACCTTTGTGTTCCATGAGCACCACATTAACGTAACTATGACCTTCGGAATTTCCGAATATCAAGACGAACCTACTATGGAAGATGCTTTCAAACGTGCAGATCGCGCTCTGTATCAGGGCAAAAATAACGGTCGTAATCAGTGTGTCATCCAATAAGCACTCATTTAAAATAAAAAGACTAAAGCCATCTTCCCTTTTCAGTAAGATGTCTCTAGCCTTTTTTATTTGGTAAGCTTTTTTAATTCAAAAGCTAAGACTGATTTTGACCACTGCGCAAATCCAATTTCGCTCTACTGGCTTTTTCTGCAGCTTTTTTCTTAAGCTTCTTAAGCCTTGCAAAATCTTCTCGTTCCTTTTCTTCCAATGTCTCTGTAATGCCTTTAACAATTTCCTTGTACTTTGGAATTTGAATACGTTCAAGGGCATTGGTTCTCTTCTGAGTCTTCTTAATTTCCATTGCCAATTTGTAAACCGAAGTTTCCATTTCTGCCAAATTGTAAAGAAGTTCTCTCAGCTTAGTAAACTTTTCAAGGGCTATATCTAGGGAAGAATTCGTTCTAAATAACCCAAAGGCAGGTGCCAATTCAATTGGCAAATGCTTGATTCTTGGTATTTCAACGCCCATGACGCTTTGAAGAAGTACATCATAATTCTCTGTCTTCGGAACAGAAATCGAGATTTCTTCAACGTGGTTTTTACCAATGGTAATATTGGCAATCATTAGCGCGTCATAAGCCTCTTTATAAGTTTGCTGAATTTCTGCTTGAAGAATGTTGGCTTGTCCTACAAGACCCATCATCTCCCTGATCAGAACATTTCGCTTCTTATCTAAAAGGTTGAATCCTCGAATCGAAAAAGCCAGCATGCCCTTTGATTTAATCAAATTCGCTTTGGTTGGCGCCATATTATATGCCATAGCCATCACCCTTTATAGAATTTTTCAATGATTTCCTCACTGAGTCTGTCCAGTTCATTTTTAGGTAACAAGCTGAGCAGTTCCCATCCAATTTCTATACTCTTGGTAAGTTCTCTATTTTCGTCTGGTGCTTGTCTAACAAAGCGAGCTTCAAATTGTCTGCCGAACTCCATGTACTTTTGGTCAATTTCAGAAAGGTCACTTTCCCCAATAATTTGAGCTAAAGATCTGATTTCTTCAACTTTGGAATAAGAAGCAAATAATTGATTCGCTACGTCCGGATGCTCTTTAGTGGTGTATCCTTCACCGATTCCATCTTTCATAAGTCTCGACAGAGACGGCAGGATGCTCACAGGTGGGTAAATGTTCTCTTGGTGAATATCTCTCCCAAGAACGACCTGTCCCTCTGTAATAAAGCCTGTAAGGTCAGGAATAGGGTGAGAAATATCATCATTTGGCATTGTGAGAATCGGAAGGAATGTAATACTTCCTGCTCTTTCGTCTAACATGCCAGCTCTTTCATAAAGAGAAGCCAAATCAGAATAGAGGTAACCTGGGTAACCCTTACGGCTCGGAACCTCATCTCTTGCAGATGATACCTCACGAAGAGCCTCACAGTAAGATGTAATATCCGACATGACAACCAGTACGTGGTAACCTTCTTCAAAGGCAAGGTACTCCGCTGCTGTCAGAGCACATCTTGGCGTAGAAACACGCTCTACGATTGGATCGTCTGCTAAGTTTACAAACATAACAACATTGTCAATGGCGCCTGAATCTTCAAAGCTGCGTCTGAAGAATGCGGCGTCGTCGTGTTTTACGCCGATAGCAGCAAATACGACTGCAAATCGGTCAGCGTCTGCACCTGTTAATTTAGCTTGTCTAACAATTTGAGCCGCCAGTTCATTGTGGGGCATGCCGTTTCCTGAGAAAATCGGTAATTTTTGACCCCGAATAAGTGTCGACAAGGTGTCAATTGTAGAAATACCCGTTTGAATGTAGTTTCTAGGGTACTTTCTTGCTACTGGGTTGATCGGTTGACCGTTAATGTTGTAAAACTTTTTAGAGAGGATTTCTCCGCCTCCGTCTAAAGGTTTTCCAACGCCATTGAAAGTTCTGCCTAAAATATCTGGAGAAAGAGCCAATTCAAACGGTTTTCCTGTAAATCTTACGTTTGCATTGGTAGTAGAGAGACCTGATGTGCCTTCAAATACTTGGGCAACAACGGTATCGTCTTCAATTTTAATAATCTTTCCCATTCTTTCATTTTCACCTTGGACTTTAATGCGCACAACTTCCCCGTAAGCGGCACCGCTGATGCCAGAGAGGACGATTAACGGGCCTGCGACTCTGTCCAATTTTAAATATTCTCTATTTGAACTCATAAATTCATCTCCCAAGTCCCTCAATTATGCGTATTTTTCCATCAATTCATCATAGAAAGTCTCAATTTCTGCGCGAAGACGACCAATACCTCTTAAATCATCATTTGGAATAGTATATTTCATTTTCATGACTTTAGAATATAAATCATCACTTTTAACCACTGAAATTGGTACGCCTGCTTTTACTGCCACAAACCCTCTGTCGTATAAGTACTTAATCAACTCCAACATCAAATGCTGTTTTGGAAGAGGGACGAAGGTATCTTCTTTATGGAAGGCATTTTGCTGTAAGAAACCAATTTTAATGACTTTTGAAATCTCAAGAATCAATCTTTGATCATCTGGCAATACATCTTCACCAACCAATTGAACGATATCTTGAAGACGGTTGTCTTCATAGAGAATTTTCATCATATCGCCTCTAAGGTTCATAGCGTCTGCACTAACGTTCTCCGCATACCATGGAGATAGTATACCTAAATAACCGCTGTAACTGTTCAACCAATGAATGGATGGATAGTGACGGGCGTAGGCTAATTTCTTGTCTAGGGCTAAGAAACCATTAACAAAACGTTTTGTATTTTCTGTAACTGGTTCTGAGAAGTCTCCGCCTGCTGGTGATACCGCACCGATAATGGTGACGGAAGCTTCCGCGCCGTTAAGCGTTTCAACATAGCCAGCACGTTCGTAGAATTCTGCCAACCGGGATGGTAAGTAAGCTGGGTAACCATCTTCTGCAGGCATTTCTTCTAAACGACCAGAAATCTCTCTGAGGGCCTCTGCCCATCTCGATGTAGAATCCGCCATGATAGCTACGTCATAACCCATATCTCTGTAGTATTCAGCAATGGTAATGCCTGTATAAATACTGGCTTCACGAGCTGCTACTGGCATATTAGAAGTGTTGGCAATGAGTACCGTTCTTTCCATGATTGGCTTCCCAGATTTAGGGTCAATTAGTTGTGGGAACTGTTCCAAAACGTCTGTCATTTCATTGCCACGCTCGCCACAGCCTACATACACGATAATGTCCGCATCTGACCATTTTGCCAATTGATGCTGTGTCATCGTCTTACCCGTTCCAAATCCACCTGGAATGGCAACGGTTCCGCCTTTAGCGATTGGGAAGAAGATGTCGATGGTTCTTTGTCCTGTAATCAAGGGTTTAAAGAGCATTTTACGTTCTTTACTTGGTCGAGGTACACGTACAGGCCATTCCTGATACATTTTACACTCTACAAATTCCCCGTTTTCCTTTTCAATTCTCACTAAAACTTCTTCAATATTGTATCTGCCAGAGGTTGCAGCAAATACCACTTTGCCATCTACATAAGGTGGCACTAATAACCGATGTTCAATAAGTGAGGTTTCTTGGACTGTACCAAAAATTTGACCTGATTTTACAGCGTCACCCACTTTAATATCCATGTTAACGGTCCAAAGTTTTTCCACATCAAGAGAAATCAAACCAATCCCTTCAGCAATGAAACCATAGTTCATTTCATTCATTTGCTTAAGAGGACGTTCAATCCCATCAAACATGTTACTGAGAAGACCTGGCCCTAGCTTTAGCGAAAGCGGCTTACCTGTTGGATAAATTTCTTCTCCAACTTTGACACCTTCTGTTTCTTCATATACTTGAATGGTTGCAATATCACCATCTAAACCGATAATCTCACCGATTAACTTTTTGCGGCCTACCATAACCATTTCACGCATTTTGTTGCCCGTCATACCAGTTGCCTTGACGACAGGTCCATTGACCATTTTTACACGTCCTGCTTCATTCATCCTATTCACCTACTTCGTCAAGAATATCTGACAACAAAATGCCAAGAACTCTACTATTTTCTTCTAAGAGTGCGTCTAAAGAGTAATCCATTCTCACTATGTGCTCTTGATTATAGAAGATGACTCCGCCCATCATGCCTTTTACTACAGGTTGATAGGTTACTGTCTCTAGAGCAATGCCTTCTTTGGTGAGAACATTGTCAATTACAGCCTTTCGCTTTTCTAAATCTGCGGGGGTCAATTCAACCACAACCCCATCGTATTTTCTGATCTCTTTAATAGCCTTAGCTACAGATGCTTCTAAATACTGAATATAGCCAGGTTCTTCTGTAAAAACCCCAATACGATCTTTAAGGGCTTTATCAAGTGCCTTGTATACTTCTTGTCTCGTTTCGATATGTTTATTTCTGACGGATGTTCTCGCTTTTGAGATGGATCTTTTTGCCTCCGCTACGCCTTCAGCTTCAAATTCCAAGATATATTGATTTGCCTTTTCCTGAGAAAAGATATCATATTCTTTTAACGTAGCTTCATTCTGTGCGTCTAACTCCACACTTTTTTCTTGGAAGGTTGCACTTAGCTTGTCCATAACAATTTGAGCGAAAGCATCTATCTTATTTCCAACAGTTGTCACTTGATCACCTTCTCTCTATTAAATCTTGATGCCAATTGACTCACGAATATGTCTTGTAATGTAATCATCTTCATAAGTGAGACCCGCTCCAGGAATTTCAACAATCAGTTTAACTTTGCTTTTCAACTTGATTGCCATAATTTCTTTTTCAGCCAGTTGCATGATCCCTTTAGTGATGATTATGATCCCCGTTTCATCGTCTTTAATTTTTTGACGAATGGTTTCCAGAACAGTTTCGCGATCGTTTAAAATGACTCCTTGCACACCCGCTAGTCGCATTCCGACTAGCGTTTCCTGATCATTGCAAATCAAAAAAGATTTCATTTAACATCACCTAGAGTTTTCCAAGAATGATAATTGAGATAATCAAGCCGTAGATTGCAATACCTTCACCAAGGCCGATGAAGATAAGTGCCTTACCCATCATCTTAGGATCTTCTGAAATTGCGCCAAGAGCAGATGATCCAATTGCACCTACTGAGTAACCTGCGCCGATACAAGCTAGACCTGTCGACAATGCCATACCAATTAAGCCAAGACCGTTTACTGCCGATTGTGTCGAAGCATCAGCCGCATAAGCAATATCTGGTGCCATGAATGCCAAGCCTACCATCATGATTACTGCGAAAGAAGCCATTGCGTATTTAACTGTTTTCTTACTTGCCCATTTTGCAAATTGCTCTTTACCAGAGTAGATAGCTGCTCCAACTGCGATTGTAGATAATACCAATACCAAATTCATCATTAATGCGATTTTCATATAGTCGACCTCCAAAATATTTTTTTAGAATTGGACAGGCTTATATTCAAAGCCTTCACCTGTGTAGTATTTACTAAATAATTCATAGAATAAAAGTCTTAAGCCTTGAATGAATACAATCAAGCCTTCTAAAACCAAAATCATGATATTCCCTACGATGAACATCGACACCTCTCCCACAGCACCGCCAATTAAAAGCGCTAAGGTGTGGAACGCAATGAAGAGTCCAACGTGATTAAGTGCAAAAGCACCAACCCGGATAAATGACATGGTGTTACTGAACAAAGTCAATAGGGTCTCAACTGTTTCAAACCCACTTTCCATGTAGTAATCACCTTTAGCTTCATGATAAAGCGGTTTGTGTCCAATAATCATGTTGCTGACAGGTTCTCTGAAAAGTATGGATGTCAATCCTATTCCACAGATCACAAAGAACGGCGTCAAGCTCATACCCTTAAAGATACCTACCACATTCCCAATAATCATCAGGAACGATAAGTAGAAAACTAATCCCGCTATACCATTTCTGCCGAAAACGCCTTCTTTGATATCATGGGCTTTGAGTTTATTGTAAATTCCATAACCAAAGGCAATCAGTAGCAAGACAATCCCAAATAGAACTGAACTGGCCAGTAACAGCGTAATGTTTTCCATCGGTCTGATAAAGAACAATGATTCAACATCTTTTCCCGTCAGATTAGAAACCACTCCAGAAATGACCTTTTCATATCCAAAGAAGCTGTCATAAAGGAAACCGAAGCACATGGAACTGATTCCTAGGCGTGACAAGATGCCACCAAATTCCTCCTGCTTCTTCATCATGACCATGCCAATGCCTACTAAGAGAAATACCAGACCCTGACCTAAATCGCCAAACATGGCACCAAACAATATCATATAAATGATTGCAAAGAATGGTGTCGGATCGATTTCTCCATAAGATGGTACACCGTATAACTTAACCAACATTTCAAATGGTCTAAACAGCCAATTGTTGTTAAGTTCTGTTGGTGGTTGTTTGTAATTTGCGCTAAGGCTTTCATCCGCCTGATAGGCAATTACATTCAAATGACTCTTATTCAAACGTTTATTGAGTTCTTCAATTGCACTTTTAGGAATCCAACCTGTCAAGAATATAAAGTTTCTGCTGGCAACAGCTTGTTTTTTCATTTCCGTTTTGGTCAATTCCAACTTGAATAAGTTGTACGTGTATCTTAAATCTTCTTTATAGCGCTTTCGGTAATCTTTCTTTTTGTTTTCAAGTGCTTGAGTTTCATTTTCAGTTTTTTCGATATTGATATTTAACCGCTCTGAAATTTCAGTCGTGTTAACCCAATATTCGCTTGGAACCATAATTTCTTCAAAGAACACTGACCTTAGAATCCGTTCTATTTCTAACGTAATCTCCAACGGATATGCCACCAACATGGCTTCCATATTGTTGATTTCTCCCAAGTGCATGAAAATACCAGGAATATTTTCATAGTTCAGTGAAAGTTTGGTTCTGTTCTCCTTCGTGAGAAGTCCTAATTTCATGCCAAAATTTTGCATTTGAAACAGTTTGCCTAACTCTAAATCTGTATCATCGATATAGGTTAGCGCCCTAAGTCGTTCTAGATGTTCTCTTTGCTCCTTCAACTCTTTGAGCTCTTTTTGAATATCTTCCATTTCTGGATGGAGGATGTCCAATAATCGCATTGCCTCTTTTATCTCACCATGTTCATCTGCTAGTTTCTGTTTCATGATCTTTTGAGGAATACTCAAATGATGCATGATTCTTTCTACTTTCTCAAAATGAGATCTAAAATCGACGGCCATTTCAATTGGCTCAAATCCGTTGGTCTCGAGAATCCTGTCACGATTTTCTTCAGGCAAAAATGCTTCAAAATGACTAGCTTCTAATTCAGGCACTGCATTAACCAAATGGATTTTTCCAAAAAGAATCAATTCTTTTGTGATGTCATCCAGGTCAGCTCGTTCTCCTACTAAGTGAAGCATCGCCATTTTTTCAATTGCCATGGATGTCACCTCCTATTTAATGTGCCGTACTAAGAATTTCTTACCTTGCTCTGCACTAAAGTTGTAGCGTTTCATTTCTAACAGGGTAATCAAATCACGGATTTCATATTCCAGTCGATGCATGTAAACCATCGGCTCCATGATTGTCATAGGGTAGCTCAATCTAAGTGCGTTGAAATAATTGTAAATATAACGTTCCATAGATCTCTCAAGAAAAACTTCAAAATCTGGAACCGATTCAAATATCGTTCCGTAAGGTGAACGTCTTACAAGTGCTTCAATCTCTGAAAGCTTTTCTTTATAGCACATTTCTTTCAATTGATCGTACTTGAAGTATTTCCCTCCAGACAAACTGTAGTTGAGCAGTTCCTCCTGTGAAATTTTGTAGAACCTGCGTCCCCTGTAAATCCATTGGATATTAAGCATATCAATATTTCTTCCAACGACCTCTCCAATAGCACGGCTGTTCTCACGATCTAATTTTCTAACGTTAGATCTAAGTGCATTGAAGTATAGACGGTCTAGATTCATCTCCATGTAAAACATCAACTTGTCTTCTTCTTCATCCTTGAACATTTGGATGATTTTTTGATACGGTGTCCCTTCAAGACCAGAAATGATATCATCTAAAGTCTTTGCATCATTTAAAAGAGTGTAGTCAATGTGAGAATAGGCTTCTGGAATAATAATGTGGTCAGAAATTCTCTGCAAAGACTCTTTTCTAATAATAACTCTCAAAAACACTTTTAAATTCTCAATTTCATACCTCATGAAGAGTACATTGAAAAATTTCTTGTCGTCACCTGTAAAATAATGAAATAATTTTTCGTACTGGCTGAAAAGGTGTTTCTTTAAAACGCCCTCTAAATTTCCAATATCTTCACCTGCATCTGCAGGTAAATAACGCCCATAGTAGGTTTCTGATTTTAAATAGTCCACCACTGAGGCCACACTAGGAAGATCTAACATTTTTACATAATCTTCATTTACGAGCAACTGCTTTTCCATGGCTTTTACTTTCGTGTTGATTGCTGCATATTTACTGATATTCCCCATGGTCTCTTACTCCTTCTTTGCTTCAAAAGCATCTTTGAAAATCCGAAGCATTGCTTCTCTCACGAGGGCTTCTTCACTTTTCTCATAAAGCCTGCGCATTCTTCGGTCCACAATTTCTCCTTCTTCAAAGATTTCTGCCACTTGTGAATGCGCCTTCTCCACCACACGGTCATAAGCCTCTTTACCAGCTTTTCTAGCCTCTCTCATATACCTTTGGTCAACTTCTCGCTCTTTCTTTCTAAGTTCTTTTTCTTTTACACCTTTCAAAGCGTCAATATCGTGTTCCATATCAATGGACGCCTGATCAATTTCAAGAATTTTTGCCAAAGTTTCTTGAATGGCTGTTGATTTCACTAAATCACCCCCAACAGTTTTCTATCTTTGCATATCTACCCATTTTCATTGAAACATCTCATATGTACATCAAAAACATAATCGATTATATGCCTGAAAACTTAAAAGGTCAACCGTTCTTAGAAAGTCAGTCAAAAGCATACAAATCTATAAAAATAAACATTATACGGATGACACACCAAAAAACATTCAAAAAAATACAAAAACAATCAATTTAAGACATAAATTAAGTATGACTAATCAATTTTGAATATTTTATTCTTCACAAGATCCTTTTTAAAATAATTACTTTATGGACTTTTTTGTATGTTTTATACAAATATAAACTTGGTTATTTTTTGTATTAAAACAAGAGAAAAACCCTTGAAGCGTAAAGACTTCAAGGGTTTTGTCTAATTTTAAATTATACTCTCTCTTTTGGAGAATAGTGAGTATGAAGAAGTTCGTGTGCCTTGTGACCATAAGGTTTGCCAAGGAACTCTTCGTAAAGCTTGATAATCTCAGTGTTTTCATGAGATTTTCTGATTTTAGCATTGCGGTCATCTTCATAAAGCGCTTGTTGACGCTTTTTAACGATTTCCATATCGCCATGGTGGTAAGGCTGTCCACCACCGCCTACACAGCCGCCTGGGCAAGCCATGATTTCGATTGCATGGAAATGGCTGTTGCCAGCTCTGATATCTTCAAGAAGCTTTCTAGCGTTACCAAGACCATGTGCAATACCAATATTAAGAGCAATGTCACCCACTTGTACAGTTGCAGAACGAATGCCGTCCATGCCTCTCAATTGTGTGAACTCAACATTTTCTAATGTTTCGCCTGTTACCCATTCGTAAGCGGTTCTAGTAGCCGCTTCAATAACGCCACCAGTTGTTCCGAAGATAACAGCCGCGCCTGAAGATTCGCCTAACATGCTATCAAATTCACCTTCTGGAAGTGTAGCGAAATCGATACAAGCTTCTTTAAGCATTTTGCCGAACTCTCTATTCGTAAGAACGAAGTCAACATTTTGATTGCCATCTACTGAAAGTTCTTCTCTAGCAGCTTCAGCTTTTTTAGCGATACAAGGCATGATCGATACCACTACGATATCTTTAGGATCTAAACCTTTTTTCTCAGCATAGTAAGTCTTAGCAATAGCACCAAACATAATTTGTGGCGATTGACAAGTAGACGGAATGTCTAACATATCTGGGAATTGATGTTCGAAGAATTGAACCCAAGCAGGGCAACAGCTTGTAAGAATAGGAAGCGTGCCTTTATGTGTCAATCTGTGAACCAATTCACTTGCTTCTTCCATGATTGTAAGGTCAGCTGCGAAATCTGTATCAAAGATACCATCAAAGCCAAGTCTTCTCATAGCAGTCGCTAATTTTCCTGTAGAAATTGTACCTGGTTCCATGCCGAACATTTCACCTACAGCAACACGAATCGCTGGAGCTACTTGAACAACAACGTGTTTCTTAGGGTTGTTGATTGCTGACCAAACATCTGCAATTTGGTTATGTTCAGTAAGAGCTGCTGTTGGACATACCGCAACACATTGTCCGCAGTAAGTACAGCTAGTTTCTTTCATGTCCATGTTGAATGCAGGGCCTACGAATGATGGGAAGCCTCTATTGACACCTGAAAGGATGCCGCAAGTTTGAACTTCATTACACATAATTTCGCATTTTCTACACATAACACATTTATTAACATCTTTAACAATCGCTTTAGACGTTTTGTCAATTTGATAATTGATTCTTTCGCCTTCCCACTTATTGTCTCTAACGCCAAGATCTGCAGCCAATTTTTGAAGATCGCACTCCATGTTCTTAGGGCACATTAAACAATCTTTAGGGTGATTAGAAAGCAATAATTCTACAGACATTCTTCTAGCAGTGATTGCTCTCTTTGTGTCTGTTCTGATAACCATGCCGTCCATAACCTTCTCAGAACAAGAAGGAACGAGTGCAGGTCTGCCTTCTACTTCTACCATACATACACGACATGAAGCGTTTTGGTTGATAACACCAAAGTGGTCCATGTGTAGATCCATATGACAGAGTGTAGGAATATGAATACCAGCTGTTTTAGCTGCATTAAGTACTGATGTACCTTTTGGTACTTCAATGACATTGTCATTTATTGTAATTTTTACCATACTCATCTCTTTCACCTCCCGAACTACGGCTTAACGATAGCGCCAAATTTACATTTATCGTAGCAAGCGCCACAGCCGATACATGCCGCCTGATCAATTACGTGAGCTTCTTTAACTTTGCCGCTGATTGCATTTACAGGACATACTCTTGCACAAGCCGTACAACCTACGCACTTTTCTTCAATAATAGAATATTTAGCAAGTGCTTTACATTCGCCAGTTCTACACTTCTTGTCGAATACATGTTCTTCGTATTCTTCTCTGAAGTATTTCATTGTAGAAAGAACTGGGTTTGGCGCTGTTT
>CAXXWB010000049.1:0-19881 GCA_963677505.2 uncultured Acidaminobacter sp. | reverse complement strand
TTTTCGAATGATCATAATTTTCTCCTTTTTTCTAATTTTAGTTGATATAATTAGAAAAAACAACACTTTTCATATTGTTAATCGGATAATTCGTATAAAATTCAAGTTTTTCTACCAGTAATGATGCTTTCATTATGTCATCTCCTGATCTCTCAGGATAGATATCTATATTAGATCATTACACTTTCTGCAAAAGTAACTTCCGTTCAACTACTAAAAGCGGAACTTACTTTTGCATTTAAGGTTATAAACCCATTTGTGCCACGTTGGTAATTCAAATTTTGTAAAACAATTGTTAAAATGGTATAATTATCTGATGTTGTAATGCAAAGAAAAATTAAGTATATAATGCTTTACAAAATTGAATAGTCCAAATAGTAAATATAATCAAATAAAATTGAGGAGTGAGAATATGAAGAAAATATTTAGTCTTGTAATTTGTTTATTAATTTCTTTGCTATTAGCGGTTAACTCGTATGCGGTGAATAAAATTGTTCAAATTAACATTAACGGACAAGACTTAAAATTGTCTCACTCACCAATAATAGAAGGCACTAAGACGTATGTGCCTGCAATTGAATTATTCCAAGGTCTTGGGATTAATTCCACATGGGAAACAAGCAGAAGTACAGCTATAATTGAGAGAGGTGATATTAGATTACAAATTTCTATAGGTCAAAAAAATGCAATATTAAATGACTTTGAAATTTCTTTAAATAGTGAACCTAAAATGATTGACGGAGTCTTCATGGTTCCAATAGATGTTATTACAGATACTTTTTCTATAGACTTATACTTCAACAAGTATGAAAATTTAATTCTAATAAACGAAAACCTAGAATTAAAATATGATTCAACGGGCTCTTTCGTTGAGTACGAAGCTCAACTAACAGACTCAAAACCAAATGGTTTCGGTAGACAGTATAGGAAAGATGGGACACTAATATACGAAGGTCAGTATAAACGGGGAGTTCGTGATGGTATTGGTACGATATATTGGACAAATGGCAACAAGTATCTAGGCCAAATTAAAAATAATAAAATCGACGGAACTGGTCAGCTTGAGTATATAGGAATTGGAACATATCAAGGACATTTCGTAAATGGGCTGAAAGATGGTACTGGAATTTTTTCATGGAATAATGGTGAGCAATACTCAGGTTCATGGAAAAATGATATGCTTAACGGAAATGGGACGTACTTATTCAAGAATGGTGATGAATATATAGGAAAATGGCTGAATAATAAAATGCACGGATCAGGCACTTACAAATTCAAAAACGGAAAAATTTTTAAAGGGATTTGGAATAAAGGAATAAAAACAGGAGGTGCTTATGTTGATTAATGTGCCAGAAATTAAGAAAAACATTGATGACTTTCTCTATGAAGAAGAAGGTAATGTTAATAGAAGTAAGGTGCTGATGATTGGATCTCTTATGATACTTACTGGGATTTTGATGGCGAGTGAATCATTTGCCTACCATCGTTCACACAGCTCGCACAGTTCACATAGCTCACACAGTTCTCATTCATCTGGTTCTGGTGGACATACGTCAGCTCCCTCACATACTTCAGCGCCAGTACACACTTCAGCACCTGCACATACTTCAGCGCCAGCACATACTTCAGCGCCAGCACCTGTATCTTTACCTAACACAACTGTTGCTCCACCACAATTTCAAACACCCCAAACTCCACCTCCAACACCATCAATTAAATAGACGAGGACTGCTATGGACAAAAAATATAAAATAATTGAAGATACAACAACTTTTAGAATTGATAGTAATGTATATCCTAAGTATGTAGTAATGAAAACAGCATATATCTTTATTGATAATTTCTATATTTTTTTATCAATGGATAATAACGGTGATTTGCTTGTTGAAATGAAACATAAGCAGGGATATTCCGCGTCTCTAGAGATGGTTGGTGAGTTTTACAACGAGCTTTTAAATCAGCTGTTACGTGCTCATGTAAGTGAACAAACTAAAGGTATAAGAGAAATAATATTAGCGCGCGCCTTACACCAAACTTGTATTCAGACGGAAGAAAACACTACTAATGAAAATATACTATCGACATCTTATAGTATTGAAGATATTGCTCATGATTGGTTTGCAACACACGAGGATGTCAAATGAATAATGAACTATTTCTAAATACTTTGATATACCCAAGAAAATCAATTTTCAAGAGTATATGTGATTATCAATCAGTTTGCAAAATAAAAATTATATGTGTCAGCGATATTTATGTACAATGTGTTTTCGAATGCAATGACCAATTGTTTCTACAAATAAAAGACGAGTTTTGCAATTATTTGATTGCTCAGTCAAATAAAAGGGAGAGTCATGATTGAAGCATTATCTACGCATCTTTTACAATTATTAACTTTTGTCGCTGCTACAATATCTACAGTTACTGATTCTCTGAATGGTAAAATTTATAATCGGATTTTGATGATTATTCTCTTTATTGGGTTACCTTTGATATTTTTTCAATTCAAAATCAACGACAACACTTGCCAATTCTCCACAAATATTGTATTTGCTGTCATTTTAAGTTTGCTGTTGTACTCATTCAAAGTCTGGGCAGCTGGTGATGCAAAACTAATGATTTTATTAGCTGTATTATTTCCGTTAGAAAGCTACGGGAAATACTCTAATGCCGTTTTTCCTTCATTCACCTTGTTCATTCTAACATTTGCTACTGCATTTGTTTATATTGTTGGAGAGAGCATTATATTAAGCTTTAAAAATTTTAATTTATTATATTCTAGTTTAAGCATTATTACGCGAGAATCTGGCGTGCACATAAAACAGCTACTAGGATCTCTTAGTTTTGGTATGCTAATTATTTACTTCCTCAATAATTGTTATGGTATTATTTTTAATGATATTTATTTCTTAAATATATACATTTTCAATGCTTTCAACTTCTTTATTTTGCTGATTATTTACTCATATATTAAAAATAAAAAAATATACTTTCTGTTGTTGCTTATAGCAATGTCAGACGTGATTATATCTAAATTAATTGTCAATAACCTAGGGCTACTCCTTAATTTTGATATTTTCACTATACTTTTACCCGTAATCGTATTTATTTTGAAAGTTATTTCTGATACTTTCAATTATGAAGAAATAACAATTAGCGAAGTTGAAAAAGGAATGGTATTATCTACCACTTCTTCGATCGTTCTTTCAAGATATATTAAAGACATTTTACTAATATCTGATGAAACAACAAAATCACGATTGACAGCTGAACAAGCAGAGAACATTAAGAAACTTTCTTATAAAGGTAAGCAAGAGATGAAAATTAAAATTGTACGACTTATGCCATTTGCAATTTTCATACTTATTGGGTTGATACTAGCATTTATATTCGGAAAGGTATAGCGATGAATAACTGTGAGAATGCTTTAATAATGAATAGTGAATACACTATATTTACGACAAACAACTGTAATTCTAACTGTATCATGTGCCCTGACTCGGATAACGTTCGCAAAAAAACTTCTACTATTTCTGAACAAAACCTTATAACGCAGATAAACTCAATTCCACAAGATGCAAATTTTGTTTGTATAACTGGTGGTGAACCCACTTTATTAAAACACGAATTGCTAATTTTCTTAGGAATATGTAGAGAACGATTAAAAAAAACCGATTTCTTACTGCTTTCGAACGGCCGGAGTTTTGCAGATTATTCATACGCACAGCAATTCAGCGAAGCAATCCCGAACTATCTAGTTGTAGGGATTCCGATATACAGCGATAATCAAAATGAACACGATGAAATAACTAGATCACAAGGTAGTTTTTTTCAGACTGTACAAGGTATTAAAAACCTGATTGAGTTAGGTGTATCAGTGGAAATAAGAATTGTAATATTGAAATCCAATTACAAGAAATTAAAGGAATTATCGGAATATATAATAAAATCTTTTGCGCCTGTTTTAAGAGTAAATTTTATGGGTCTTGAATTGATGGGGAATGCTATGTTAAATAAAAATGATGTGTGGGTAGAATACAAAGACACAATGTGTTATTTAAAAGAAGCTACTAGAAACCTTATAGCTAACGGCGTAAATTGCCAGTTATATAATTACCCGTTATGTTACGTTGACAAGATGTTATGGGGGACTTATAAAAAAAGTATAACAAGAGAAAAGGTTAGGTTTAAGAGCGAGTGCCAATTTTGTAAAATCAAATCTTTATGTGGAGGGTTCTTTTCATCTACATTAGCAGCTACAAACCCTGAAGTCAGGCCTTATATTTAAGTAACTGTTATATGAATATAAGTATATTTATTTAGTAAGGGCTCTATTTTAGTTTAATTAATGCTCTATGGGGGAATCATGTTTAATCGTTTCAACTTCAAACAATTAGAAGACAAGTACTTAATAACAAATGATGCCGGATACTACTCTTTTTTATCACCGCAAGAGTTGATGGCATTAGTAGTTAAACCAAGGGAATTATCTATGAAAAAAATAGAAGAGTTAGTAAATAAGGAGTTTCTCTATTTCGGTGAAAAAGAAGAATTTATCGAAAATGCTTTTCCAAACGTACGAAGTTTTAAAAACCATCTATTTTCATCCACAAGCTTACATATCTTTGTGGTAACAACGCAATGTAACCAAAACTGTGTTTATTGTCAAGCTAGTGTTTGCAATGATAAGTCCTCAAATATGATGAGTTTTAATACAGCTAGGAAGGCTGTAGATATTGCATTTTGTTCAAAAGAAAAATTAATTTGTATTGAGTTTCAAGGTGGCGAACCCTTGCTAAATTTTCCTGTGATTGAGTATATCACTAAGTATGCAGAGTCAATTAAAGGAGATCGAGTTGTTGAGTATAATATTGTCAGCAATTTACTACTACTGAATGATGATATCATTGACTTCTTTAAAATCTATCGATTTAATGTTTCAACGTCACTTGATGGGAACGAGTTCCTTCATAATAAAAATAGACCTGCATTTGGCGAGAATGTATTTAAGGTTCTTAATGACTCAATTACAAAAATAAGACAAGCAGAATTACCTTTCAATGCAATACAAACAACTACGAAGCATAGCTTAAAATTTAGTAAAGAAATTATTGATACATATTTAGATTTAGGTTTTAATGGTGTTTTTATACGACCTTTAACTAAACTTGGTTATGCGGAAAAAAATTGGAATTCTATTGGATATTCATCAGACGAGTTTCTCCGTTTTTATGAGGATACATTAATTTACATAATTGAATTAGGAAAAAGAGGCATCATAGTAAAAGAGAATTTTGCTGGAATATTCTTAAAAAAAATTATTAATAGAGAGTCAGTTAATTACATGGAACTTAGATCCCCATGTGGGGCAACAATAGGACAACTCGCCTATTATTATGATGGAAATGTGTACACATGTGATGAAGGTCGTATGCTGGGCGAGATGGGCGATTCTAGTTTTTGTTTTGGTAATGTCGATAATATATCTTATAATGATATCCTAAACTCTAATATATGCAATGCCGTCTGCTCTGCATCATGTTTAGAAGCCATACCATTCTGTAGCGATTGTGCTTACCAGCCTTATTGTGGCGTATGCCCTGTTGTAAACTATTCTGAGACAAACAGTATTTTTTCTCAGGTCCCAGCAGACTATCGTTGTAAAATCCATATGGGGATACAGGATATTTTATTCAAATTGCTTAAAAATGGTGATGAGGCAACTCAACAAGCACTTCTAAATTGCTGTTCTTAGTCATTGTTTTGATTTGATTTATTTAGTATTCTCCATCATTGTATTTGACAAACCTTCTTGAGGATATTAAACAGTGCTATTCATCTCTACAATTGACTTATTGTTGATGCCTGTACTTCTGTAGTAAGACTTATATTATTATTTAATTAGAGACTTTTCCATATCTTTGATAATAGTATCTAGTAAAACCTCCGTCACTTATGATACGGTTCACCCCTCATAATCCTAAACCCTCTATAAACCTGTTCCACTAACACCACCTTCATGAGCTGATGAGGAAAGGTCATTTTGCTGAATGACAGTTTAAAATCTGCGCGTCTGAGTACATTTTGAGAAAGTCCTAAAGAACCTCCAATAATAAACACAATATGGCTGTCGCCGTTTAAGCCTAACTGAGCCATTTTTTCTGAGAGTTCCTCGCTGGAAAGATTTTTCCCTTCTATGGCGAGGCAAATCACATAGGCGCTGTCGGGGACTTTTGCGAGAATTCGCTCCCCTTCTTTGTCCTTAATCTGAATTTCTTCTTTTTCGCTTAAGGTTTCAGGGGCTTTTTCGTCTGCTACTTCGACTTGTTCAAGTTTGCAGTATTTAGAAAGACGCTTGGCGTATTCTGCCACAGCGTCTGTATAAAATTTCTCTTTAATTTTTCCAACGGTAATCACGGTAATTTTCATATGTGCCTCTTTCAAATACAGTAAAGGATAAATGAAGCTTCTATTTTTTCGTTCATAAAGTTTTAGTCTGGCTTATAAAGGCTTAACCAAATGATCGTAATCATGTCCAAGGACTCTAAAAACAGAGTCTGACACGTAGCCTAGCCTTTCATAGATAGCCTTTGCTTTTGGGTTATGAAGGTCTGCTAATATGGAAATTTTAGAAAAACCCTCTGCTTTAGCCCTTTCTTCAAAAGCTTCAATAATCATTCTTGAGTAGCCTTTTCCACGGTACGCTTCAAAAACCGCCAAATTATCAATATAAAATTCGTCTTCATTGGCCTCTTTGGACGCCACAAGGCGCGATTCCTCATCTACATGATAATTGACACCAATAGTTTTCATATGATTTAGCATATTTTGAGTAAGCGCTCTCATAATATTTCCAGGATAGGCAAAGCCTACACCTGCCACTTTGCCATTGTCCTCAATTACTAGTCCATAAGCCGCAGAAAATCTTGTTTCTGGAACCTCAAGAAGCATTCGCAACCGTATCACTAAATCTTCTTTTTCCGTTGCCTTCGTAAACTGGTCCGCTAAATCTTCAATAGCCATAACAATCAGTTCACTTATTGGTTTACCATCTGCTAAGGACACTGCTCTTAAAATAGGATTATTCATAGAAGCACCTCTCTCTACAAATCTATTCTCTACCTTTTCCGGAAGTTCTTTTGGTTGCAAGGTTGTGGCTCTCCATCTTCTCGCTGATTTTCTTCTCACAGGCTTTGCAAAGTGTCCCTTTTGTAGTCTTTTCACCACAGACGCTGCAAATATTAGCGCGAGTATCCACAAGATCCATTTCGCCAATTTCTTCAATTTTATCGCCGTTAATCCATTCATCAATAATTTTCATAGGTACTCCAAAGCGTTCTGAAACCTTGACTTTTGACGTAAGAGGGTTTGCGTAAAGGAAATCTCGAACCACTTTATAGACTTCCTCTTGTTCCATTTCACTCATGTTATCATATTCAGAACGTTTGCATTTCGGACAAGTATAATCTTCTTCTTCAAAAGGGGTAAACATCATCCCACAGTGACATCTTCTTTGAGTATCTATAAAATGTTCCTTTGGGACAGCTTGCTGACAGCGCTCGCATAACTCGTTAGACTCATGTTCAAAGTACCTTCTGCACGACGGACATTGCTTTAACATTGAGAAATCCCACCTTTGTTCTTCTATTTTAAATCAGCTGCAATTTTTAATATTCTGATGACGTCGCCTTTATCCAGTTTGATAAAACTACCGACAGGACCATTTTCAACTGTTTTTTCTGCCATTTCTTCAATTTTATCAGTCGGCAAATTGCCATCTTCAAAGGAAATTGGCATACCTAATTGTTTAAAGAATCGTTTAGTGGCTTCAATTGCCGCTCTCGCTACTGCATCTTCATCTCTACCTTCAGTTGGAATACCCCAAACCATTTCCGCATATTGGACAAACCGCCCAAGATCATGTTGATGAACGTACTGCATCCAAGCTGGGAATACAATGGCAAGTCCAGCACCGTGAGCAATGTCGTAAATGCCGCTGATTTCATGTTCAATCATGTGACTTCCCCAGTCTTCAGATCTGCCAAGACCGAGGGACCCATTATGAGCAATTGCACCTGCCCACATAATTTCAGCTCTAGCATTATAATCTAGTGGATTTGCCATAACAGCAAGACCTTGTTCTACAATAGTTTTCAGGGTCGCTTCGCATAATCGGTCGGTCAGATTAACACCCTTTTCATTGGTAAAATATCTTTCTAAAACGTGAGCAAACATATCAACAATTCCACAAGCCGTTTGGTAAGGTGGAAGAGTATATGTGAGTTCAGGGTTGAGAAAGGCAAATACAGGTCGCATAATTTTACTGCCTGCTGAGCGTTTATATTCATTTTCCTCATTTGTAATAACGCAACCGTTACTAGATTCACTACCAGCCGCTGGAATGGTTAATACTACCCCAACCGGTAATGTTTCCTTAACGGACACCTTCTGAATAAAGTAGTCCCAAACATCGCCTTCATGGTAAAAACCTATGCCAATAGCTTTTGCTGAGTCAATGACACTGCCACCGCCCACTGCTAAAATAAAATCAACTGACTCTTCTCGGCATAAGGCAACCCCTTCTCTAACAAGACCTATTTTAGGATTTGGTTTCACACCACCCAGTTCAACATAGGCAACACCTGCTTGATTAAGAGATTCTTTTATACGATCTAAAAGTCCGCTGGCTACAACACTACCACCGCCATAGTGAATTAACACTTTCTTCGCAAGTCCCTTTAATTTCTGACCCACATTATTTTCGACATCTTTTCCAAAAATCATTTCAGTTCTATTTTGATATGTAAAATTACGCATAAGTATACTCCTTTTCTGCTCTTATTATACCACATGTTATACTCTCAATTATCTGTTTGAATTCATTTTAATTGCCAATAAATGAAAGTAAGAGGAGGAATGGACATGAATATTATTGAAATCAGCCATTTAACTAAATCCTACGGAAAAGCTCGTGGCATTATAGATGTAAGTTTCAATGTAAAAGAAGGTGAAATTTTTGGATTTATTGGTCCAAATGGAGCAGGCAAGTCAACGACCATACGCACTTTATTGGCGCTGATACACCCTAGCAGCGGAAGCGCTTCCATCTTTGGAAAAGATTGCTTCAAAGAAGCCTCTAATATTGCTGAAGACGTAGGTTATCTGCCCTCAGAGGTTGCCTATTATGATGGCATGAAAGTTCTAGATTTGCTAAAATACTCTGCTAGTTTTTATAAAAAGGACTGCATGCCTCGCATTGAAGAACTAGCCAATTACCTCGACCTAGATTTGGAGAAAAAAATTGAAGACTTATCTTTTGGCAATAAGAAAAAAGTCGGCATCGTACAAGGGCTTCTTCATAATCCAAAATTAATTATTCTAGATGAGCCTACCAGCGGTCTAGACCCTTTAATGCAACAAAAGTTTTTCGACTTGCTCAAAAGCGAAAATCAAAAGGGCGCAACCATTCTCTTTTCCTCCCATATTCTAAGCGAAGTCCAAAAAATGTGTGACCGCGTCGCCATTATTAAAGACGGTAAAATCGTTGAAGTGAACACCATCAGCGCCCTTACAGAAAACAAATACAAAAAAGTAGACTTTGACAGTTCAAAGCCCCTTACTGCTCAAGACTTTGATTTACAAGGTCTAAGCCAGTTCTCTGGAGAGGATGAAGGCGGTCATTTTATTTATAAAGGTAATATTCATGACCTTCTCAAAAAGCTTGCAGATTTGCCCATTGCAAATGTCAACATTATAGAACCCGACCTCGAAGAAATCTTTTTACACTTTTACACCAAGGAGGACGAGTCATGAATATTTTCAAGTTTGAACTGAAAAGCCTCCTGCCCGCCAGCCTTTATTGGGCTCTCGCCCTCAGTGGGTTAAGTTGCATATTTTTAAATATTTACCCGATTTATGCCGAAAACACCGACATCATAAAAAAACTGTTTTCAGGATTCCCACCCACGGTACTGTCTGTCCTTGGCATTCATCTTGAAAATTTCTTTTCTATTTCTGGATTTTATAGTTTTGTATTCACTTATATCCTCTTAATTGGGGCTTTTCAGGCCATGCAGTATGGCTTAGGGGTTTTGTCAAAGGAAGATCGCATGAAGGCAGCAGATTTTTTGATGACGAAACCCGTCAAAAGGTCTGTGATTATTTCAGCAAAATTGGCCGCTATATTTGTAAATCTTATTATTACCAATGTTGTATATGCTGTCGTTTCAATGATTACCATCCATCAATTGGCCAAAGGCAACTATTCTGTCCTGACAATCAATCTACAATTCTTATCTTTGTTTTTAATCCAACTTATTTTTGTATCCATTGGGACCTTTTACGCCGTTTTCGCCAAAAGAGTCAAGTCTGTACAAGCCATCTCTTTGACTATGGTCTTTGGATTCTATGTTTTCAGCATGCTTGGCGCACTTATTGGAGACGATAAAATTCGCTACTTAAGTCCTTTCAAGTATTTTGATGCAGAATACATCATTCTTCACGAATCTTACGAAACCCAATTCTTATGGATTACTTTTCTCTGGATTGCCGCAGGCATTGGTTTTGCCTATTGGCGTTTTATTCGAAAAGAAATTCAAATCCGATAGGGGGGGTATTGTCATGAATCTTTATACTTTTGAAGTAAAATCTCGACTGAAATCCCTTCTATTTTGGAGCTTTGGTATTTTGTTCATGATTGGCGGCGGCATGGGGAAATATGTAGGCTTAAATGCATCCCCTCAAGAACTGGAACTGTTCATGGATCAAATACCTGAAGTCCTTATGAAAATGTTTGGCTTTTATGGTTTCGACTTAACTAAGGCAATAGGCTTTTACGGGATTATGCTCCTCTACCTCAACGTTATGGCTGCCATTCACGCTACAGTCCTTGGAACAGACCTATTGTCCAAAGAAGAAAGAGACCATACGGCGGAATTTCTCATGGTGAAGCCAATGACTCGCTCTCAAATCATTACTGAAAAGGCATTGGCAGGACTGACTCATCTCCTTCTGTTCGATATTATCACTTGGCTAATTTCGGTCCTTATAATGACCCTAGTCGCAAAAGGGGAACCCATCCTTCTTGCTATTACTCTGATTATTCTGGGTATGCTATTTATACAACTGATTTTTTTCTCACTGGGAATGATGTTCTCCGCTATAGATATTACAAGCCGACGGTCTTCTGGCATTGCTTCAGCTCTGATGCTAAGTACCTACCTGCTTGGTTATTTTACAGATGTTTTTGAGAAAATTCATTTTATGCGCTATTTGGTACCCTTTAAATATTTTGATGCCAATACCATTATCGCCACCAATCGCTTAAGTCCTTTCTTTATACTTCTTAGCACAGCTATCGTTTCTACTGCAATGCTCGTAACCTATAAAACTTATAACAAAAGAGACCTTCATTTATAAGGTGAAAAGCACCCAAAGGTTTATAGGCCTCTGAGTGCTTTTTCATATATATATGTATCTATTTAATTTATGCTCTTATTCGATTTATTTTACGAGTTCTACACTCTCAATAAATTAAACTCGCTTCCTTAGCCATTTCCCTTGTTTAAAGGCGTATAAAATGATTATAGTCTCAACCATATCCGCTCCAAGGAAGCTAAACCAAAGGTAATTCACAGGTAAGTGAAGACCTAAGGAAAATAAGAAGAGGAGTGGCACTTGAACACCCCATCTGCCAATGACACTTGAAATAAGAAAAGGTGTGTTGTGGCCAGAACCAGAAAAGACACTACCAATACCCATCATTATACCTGCAAAGACGAACCCAGGCATAGTGACTCTGAGCATTACAATACCGATGGCAATTACTTCTGTGTCTCTAATAAACAAGTGTAACAATTGACTCGGGAATATCATCACAAGAATTGCGGCGACTGCCATAACCGATGCGCCGTAGGTAGCTGCCAAAATAGCGGTTTGTCTTGCTCTGAGGGTATTTTCTTCGCCAAGGCACTGACCGACTATGGTACTGCCTGCCATAGCAAGACCTACCAATGGCATAAAAGTGAACTCAAAAAGTCTACCCCCAATACCCATTGCAGCGATTGCCGATGTGCCATAGGAAGTAATCAGTTTCAAGGTAATAATGCCCACCATATTTCTCATCAATACTTCCATACCATTTGGAAGTCCAATTAATAATAGTTTCTTGTCAATTTCCCAGTTTAATTTAAAGAGCTGTCTCCATCTGATTTCTACAGGTGCTTTCCCTCTAAGAAGAAGAGAAAAACCATATATGAAAGCACATGAAACCGTTATACAAGTTGCCAATGCTGCACCAAAAACACCAAAACCCAGCCCATGAACCTGAGTTCCTGGAATGGTTGAAAACATTAAGAAGGGGTCCAAAATCAAGTTAAGAAGTGCCGCCATCATCATAATAGACATTGGACGCTTGGCATTTCCTAAGCACCTAAAAGCCGTATTGACTGTATAACTAGAAAACATAATTGGTAAGAAGAATATTCTTAAATACCCATAGTCCATTGCCGCCTTCATAACTTCAGGGTCATTTGTAAAAAAACCTAACAAAGGCTTCAATAAAATTGAAAAGATGACCCCTGCTACGACAGCCACAAAAGCTTTAAACACAAGGGTTTGTTCTACACACAAGCTTAAGCGTGCTTTATCATTTTTTCCAAAACTCTGTGTAATTAAGGAAATTGAACTGCTCCCAATGATTTCGTTGAGTACATTTACCAACATAAACATGGTGGTAAAAATAGTCACCCCAGCCACGGCTTTTGAGGACATGTGCCCAATCCAGCCAATATTCACTAGGTCAAAAATCATTTGAAAAATAAAACCCAGCATAGTTGGAGCTGCAAGGGATATTAAATTTTTTGTAGGGTTTCCTGTGGTCAGTTTATTTGCTGATTCTGTCATTGTCCACCTCTATACGTACACATATTTATATCGTACAACTTATTTTATGGTAGCATACTATGAACCTTATGTACAATACTTTTCTAGCCTTGTGGAACAGGTAATTTTCTTACTTTTCTTCCCAGTCCCTAGCTCTTTCAACAGCCTTTTTCCAACCTTTATACAGCTGTTCACGTTTTTCTTCAGTCATTTGATTTTTAAACTCACTTTCAATTGCCCAACCCTTTGCAATTTCTTCTTTATCGGACCAAAAACCTACTGCTAGCCCAGCTAGATAAGCCGCACCTAGGGCAGTGGTTTCAGTAATAACAGGACGTTGTACAGTCGTCCCTAATATGTCGGACTGAAACTGCATTATAAAGTTATTTTGGGTGGCTCCTCCGTCTACTTTCAGGGTTTTTAGCGTAATGCCTGAGTCTTCAGCCATGGCTTCCAATACATCTCTTGTTTGATAGGCAATGGCTTCAAGGGTGGCTCTAATAATGTGATTTCGGTTCGCACCCCTCGTTAAACCTAAAATAGCCCCTCTGGCGTACATATCCCAATAAGGCGCACCAAGTCCTGCAAAAGCAGGTACCACATAAACCCCATTGGTGTCCTCTACTTTTTTAGCATAATATTCACTGTCCGCCGCATCGCTAATCAAATTCATTTCATCTCTTAGCCACTGAACCGCTGCGCCACCAATGAAAATAGAACCTTCCAGGGCATAAGTCACTTTCCCCTCAATGCCCCAAGCGATGGTTGTTAAAAGCCCATTTTTTGAAGAAACCCTATGAGTACCTGTATTCATGAGCAGGAAGCACCCTGTCCCATAAGTATTTTTTGCTATACCCTCTTTAAAACAGGCCTGACCAAATAAGGCCGCCTGTTGATCTCCAGCTATGCCTGCAATGGGAATATTAGCGCCGCCGTAGGTCAAGTCGTCGGTGTAACCGTATATTTCTGAAGAAGTTCTCACCTCTGGGAGCATGCTCATAGGAATGCCTAGCTCACGACAAATTTTCTCATCCCAACAAAGGGTTTTTATATTGTATAAAAGGGTTCTGGAAGCGTTGGAATAATCTGTGGCATGAACCTTTCCACGTGTTAAGTTCCAAAGAACCCAAGTGTCTACTGTTCCAAATAGAAGTTCGCCCTTATCTGCTCTTTCCCTTGCCCCTTCCACATGGTCCAAAATCCATTTGACTTTTGTGCCTGAAAAATAGGCATCCACTACCAGACCTGTGTTTTCTCTAATGTAGGGTTCTAAACCTTTTTCTTTAAGCGCATCACACAGGGCGGCTGTACGGCGACACTGCCACACAATGGCATTGTAAACAGGCTTTCCTGTAAATTTGTCCCATACCACGGTGGTTTCTCTTTGATTGGTAATGCCTATGGCGGCCACTTCATTCGGACTTATGCCAGCTGTTTCAAGTACTTCACGGGCAACCCCTGACTGGGTTCCCCAAATTTCCATTGGATCGTGTTCAACCCAGCCCGCCTTTGGGTAAAATTGAGTAAATTCCTTTTGAGCCACTTTGACAATATGGCTCTCCTTGTCAAATAATATAGCTCTAGAACTTGTAGTTCCTTGATCAAAGGACAATATGTATCTTTTCTCCATGGGATCTCTCCTCTTTTTTGACAGATTTGATTTCCCCTTAGTTTATATCTTTCAGTCCCAGAAAGCAAAAAGAGCCCCGCTTTCGCGGGGCAACAGGGTGTATTATCGCAGAAGTCTTATGCTACTGCTGATCTATGGCAACTGTAGAACCTGTACGGCTGCTTTTCATGCTGCCTATGATTGCGCCAAGAATTGCCAAACACAGGGTGGGGAGAATCCAGGCAAATCCCATTGACGCAAAAGGCATCATGTTCGCAAACTGATATAGGGGGTCCAACAGATTAACCAGCGATTTAACAAAGCTGATGTCAATGGCTTTAAGAGCATCTAAAATGCCTATAAATGCCGCACCGGCAATACCGCCTTGGAAAGCTTCTTGAGAGCTAATCCACTTGTCAAAAATGGTAAACAATATCAACACAATTGCCATTGGGTAAACCAATACCAAAAGTGGTACAGCAACTTTTATAATGACTTCTACGCCAACAACGGCCATAAGGGCACTAAAAACACATGTGCCGATGACGATTTTCTCGTAGCTGACACGGCCTTTACTGAGTTTTTCAAAGTAGTTACCTACAATGGCAGTCAGACCAATAGATGTGGTCAGGCAAGCTGCTGATACAGCAACACACATAATAATTTGTCCGCTGCTTCCTAAAAGTCTTGTGGTGATTTCTATAATCAATTGAGTTTTCGTAATGTCTGCTGGTAGAATACCACTGCCTGTTGCACCTAAATACAATAAGCCACCATAGACAAGAGCCAATGTGCCCCCTGCCAATAAACCTGCAACGGCTGTAAGCTTCATTTGTACCTTACGATCTGTATAGCCTTTTTCAAGCAATGCGCCTAAAATAATGCCACCCATAACGATTGATCCAAGGGTATCCATGGTTTGATAACCATCAAGGAACCCTTTTGAAAATGGATTGGCAATGCTTGTTGCTACAGGTGCTCCAAGTGGTGCCGAAATGCCTTTTACAATAATCAAACCAATGACCACCAATAGAATAGGTGTCAATATTTTACCTACTTTATCAATAATGCCTGATGGTTTAATGACAAAGAATAATGTTATGCCGAAGTAAATGACTGACACCAACAAAGGATGAACATTCATCATCGGCTTAATGCCAATTTCATATACCGTTGCTCCCGTTCTTGGAATGGCCAGTAGGGGCCCAATGGCTAAAATAATAATGGTGCCGATAATCACTGAAAATTTAGGACTGACGCGATTTGCTAAGTCGTTGATGGTACCTCCTGCCTTAGAAACTGCAAGCACACCCATAACCGGGAGACCAATCCCTGTTATTAAAAAGCCTAACAAACTGCTGACCCAATGATTCCCCGTGCTCAGACCAATAGCCGGTGGAAATATTAAGTTACCTGCACCAAAGAACATTGCGAATAATGCTGCGCCAATAACGATGGCATCTTTGTGTATTTTTTTCATTTTTGTTTCCCCCTTATCAAAACCCACTTTGATTTATGCATTTATTAATTTGCAACTCTCATGCCAAAATATTGTTTTTTCACAATTCAGAATATATTTTTTAACGATACAAGTGTTTGCAGTGGTTTTCAGAATTTAACAAAAACTTTTGTTCATTTTTCAACCCCATGATTGCCCCTTAGAATTCAAAAAAATAAAAAACGAGAAATAAAGTTCCCGATCGGTCAGGAAATTTATTTCTCGTTTTTATCTCGTCCTTATTCAATATCCAAGTCTTTCATTTTATTAAACAATTGGCGTCTGGTAATGCCAAGGACAGCTGCTGTCTCTGTTAAATGACGGTCATTTTTTTCAAGCATTTTAATAATATAGGCTCGTTCCATTGCCGCTCTAAAATCTCTCAAAGTTTGAGGTTCTTCATCATCAAAAGGTACATGCTCTTCAGAACTTTCCTTGGCATAACCAAACAGATGCTGGCTATTGATAACGCCCTTTTCACTAAAGACCACCAATCGGTCAATGATGTTTTTCAATTCTCTCACATTGCCTGGGTAATCGTATTGCCTTAAATATGCCCAAACCTCTTCGTCAATTTGAAGAATCTCTTTATTCATGGCACTACAGGCCGTCTTTACAAAGTAGTCTACCAATCTCGGCAAATCTTCCTTCCTTGAACGAAGTGGCGGTATTTCCAGTACCACAGTACTAAGTCTATAATAAAAATCCTCTCGGAACTGACCTTTTTCAATCATGGAAGTCATATCTTTGTTGGTAGCTGTAATCAATCTAAAGTCCACCGTTCTGGATTCGTTGCTGCCTATTCTTTCAATGCTTTTATTCTCTATGACCCGAAGGAGTTTTACCTGCGTAGACAGGGCAATATCTGCCACTTCATCTAAAAACAATGTCCCCTGGTCTGCCGTTTCAAATCTTCCCATTCTGTCGATTAAAGCCCCAGTAAAGGCGCCTTTACTGTGGCCAAACAATTCAGACTCTAAAACGTTCTCTGAAAGGGCTTGACAATTGACGGCTACAAAAGATGCCGCTGCTCTTGGGCTCATTTCATGTATGTAGCGGGCAAATAAATCCTTTCCTACCCCTGACTCCCCTAGAAGCATAATATTAACTGGGGAATCGGCTGCTTTTTTAGCCATTTCAACCATCTGAATGAATCTAGCATTCTCTGAAACCATTAGCTGAGCAATACTACCACTAGCCAAATCATTTTTTAACCGATGACCTGCCAATTGAAAGGCCTTATCGACTTCACATATTAATTCGGCAGGGTCACTGCCTTTGACATAATACCCAAGAGCACCACCCTGAATGGCTTTAACAGCACTGGGAATGGTGCCATAAGCTGTCATTAACAATACATCTGTAGCCCTGCCATTTTCCAACTTAATTTTTTCCAAAAGACCTATGCCATCTAATCCTGGCATCATCAAATCGGTTATAACCAAATCAAATTGCTTCCACGCTAAGATTTGAAGGGCTTCTTCACCATTTTTAGCCATTTGTGCCTCATAACCTTCAACTGCTAGAATCTGCAAAATACTTTCAGCGTATAAAGGTTCATCGTCCACAATTAAGATTTGAAAGGATGTTTTATTCATAGTGCCTCCCCTTTGGGTTTTCCATCTGATGTTTGGAAAATCTGGGTGTCTGGCAGGGTAATTGTAAACTGACTGCCTTCTCCTAGCTTGCTCTCAATCAATATTTGAGCGCCCATTTTTTGAATTTCATTATAAACGATATAAAGGCCAAGTCCCGTGCCTTTTCCAATGGGTTTAGTTGTAAAAAATGGGTCATACAGTTGCTCTAAGGTCTCTTCGCTCATCCCATTTCCAGAATCCTTTATCACCAATTTACAGGGCGACGACTGGGTTTTAGCAATAACTTGAACTTCCAATAAGCCACCTTCTGCCATGGCGTCTACACCATTTGAAAATAAATTTAATAAGACGTGCTTCAAGCCTTCGGAATAAACGTCTATTAGGACAGGACTTTCACAAATGAGAACGAAGTTAATCCCTTGAGTGTCCCAAGCCTTTTCATTCAACCGCCACAAACCGTTGATAAAACGCTCTAAATCCACTTTTTCTATACGGTTATCCGATATTCTTGAGAAGTTCAATAAGTTGTCAATAATGCCATTGGCTCTGGAAACCGACTGATCTATAATTTCCAATTGCTTTAGAGCCTCTTCTTCTGCCCATTTTCGCTTGAGTAGGTAACCCGTATTTCGAATAATTCCCAGAGGGGTTCGAATCTCATGGGCAATACCTGCTGCCAACTGACCAACTGCCGCCATTTTTCTGGACTGCATCATTTGTTTTTCTGCCATTTTATATTCTTGGAAAGTTCTCTCCAAGTCGTCGTGGCTTTGTTTAAGGGCTAAAGTTTGCCGTGTTACTTCCCTTTTTAACTGTCTATTCCAGTAATAGAGTACCAGTCCACTTAGCAAACCTACCGCCAAAGTAAATTTAAATATTAATAGAAACTTTTCTTGAGTATTGCCTCTTGTGATAAGGGGTTGACCTCCAAACCATTTGTCGTAAATTCGCTCCATGGTATTTTGCTTATTAAGTCTGTATATGGCCTTATTCAATATGTTGACCATTTCCTGATTGTTTTTATCAACACCCAGAGCTGCAGGTCTCTCATAAAGATAAGTATCCAAAATGACATAGTCTCCGCTGAGGTTTTCTCTCGTTAAATAGTAGTTTAAGACGGACTCGTCGCCTAAAACCGCCTGTACTTTACCTTCTTCAAGGGCTGTTATAGCAATTCTTAAATCATTTGTTGCCAACACTTCAACCGCTTGATACTGCTCGCCAAGAAACTCTTGAACATAATCACCTTGGTTAGCGGCAACTTTTTTGCCTTCAAGATCCTCTTTCTTTTGAATGCCCAAATCCCCTCTTTTAACCAGTATTGCCCCCCGTTGATAGTAAATAGGGTCAGTAAATAGAAATCGCTTAGTCCGCTCTTTTGATGCATACATATCACAAAAGTCAGTTTCGCCTTTTTCAACGGCTTCCAGTGCGTCGTTCCAAATCATTGGACGGGTTTGGATATTTACACCAAGTTCCATGGACAATGCCGCAATATAGTCAATCACCAGTCCTTCATACTGTCCCGTTTCTTCGTTGACATAACGTAGGGGTGGTGCGTTCTGATCAGAGCCATATATTAAGTCACCGTGAGTGGCTAAAAAACTTCGCTCTTCTGAGGTTAGCCACTCATCGGTTAAAAAATATTGAGCCAAACTCATATTGTATTCCAATTTATAATAACTGTTGGCAAATAATAGGATGCCGAGAGCTATTATAATACTGAAAACCCATTTATTTTTCATTGACAGCCCTCCTTTATGAACCCTATTATTACACCCTAACTGAAGAAATAACCTGACGGCAAAAAAATAAGGCCATATGGCCTCAATTTATGATGATAATAGCGCTTGACTGATCAAACTGATTCTTCTATTGAGTGAGTGGATCAGGCCATTGCTTAACTCTTGACTTCCCTCAAATGGGTGCATTTCTCTTAAATCGCCCTCAAAGCACACAGGCCAACCCACTTGCTTGAGATGTTCTGGACGAACAAGATTTCTCGGAATTTTAAGGTCAATAACATCGCTTTCCTTGAGAATATGGTAAACGAATTCTGAACAGAGAAATCGGTGCTCGTAATATTGAGACTTTTTTTGGAAACTATGTATCAATCCCATGTAATTGTATTTATACAATTCTTTATGATCGATAAACTTTTGAAGATTGGTTCTAACCTTATGGTATTGTGAAGCAGTAACTTCTATTTTAAAAGCCATGCACGGTAAAGTTTTTTGACGTCCAAAAAGACCTTTGTATAGCTCTTCTTTTTAAAATGTCCTATAAGAGGGTTG
>CAXXWB010000048.1:0-64711 GCA_963677505.2 uncultured Acidaminobacter sp. | reverse complement strand
CATCTTTTAACACATAATACTTGTCGTCTCTATAAAGACCGGTAGGTTCCTGTAAGGGTTTCACTGGTGTCTAGCGTTGGCGTTGGACCAAAGTAAACTTGGGCGCCTTTAATGAACCCCGTACCATTAAGGGTGATTTCTTCACCGCCCTCTAGACTGACACGAGTCTTAACCGCCGAACCATCTGCAGCGTATACAGTTGTACTTACCGTAGGTGCCGAAATAATGGTTAAGGAATTGTTCAGCGTAAAGGAACCGTAGTCACTATTTTGAACGGTTACCGACTTCGTTCCAAGGGTTAAATTAGTGGTCGTCCGTAAAGGTGTTTTTTGTCCCTTGGTTGGACCACAACTACGTTTGGCATTGGTATACCATTTGTACTGCCTACGATAACGCTGGCGCCATCTCTAAAATCTGTACCTGTAACGGTTACTGTATTTTCCGCCTGCGACTGAAGTCTCTATAGGCGAAACACTTTGATGACAGGCTCAGAAAGAGGCTTTCTGTAAACGAAGTAAATTGGTTTTGCAGCCTCAGGTCCAATCCGATTATCCCAAAGTTGTAGAGTTCGCTATCCCTTTGTCTGTATTTTGAACAAAGATAGGGTATTTTTTGTCTACATCGGGCAGTGGTGCCTACCGGTACTTTAACAATGAGTTGTCTAGTGTCAGCGTTGATCCTGGGTTGGCAGGGTCGTCTATGGTTACTTTGGTGATTTCAACAACGGTTGCTTTAACCCCATTGATCATAACAATGGCGCCTTCTCTAAAATCTGTACCTCTAATTTCGAAACTCCCCATGCCCCTTTGACGGAACCTTCTACATAATAGGAAAGTTCATCTTCTGACTTCACTTTAGGCTTCACGTCATAGATTTTAGGTTCGCTGGCTGGGTTGGTATAGGTGAAATCAATTTTAGCCGTCCCACCATCTGGATTGGTGTAAGTGGCAGGGACAGTATCGATGGTAAAGTACGATGGCGTCATAGCCGTAACGTGATTTGCGTTGTCATAGGTTGTATTTGGCGCATAGCCTCTTTCAACCACTACACGACGGTCTTCAATGTTAACGCGAATGTACTCGAAAATATCTTTTGCAGGATTATAGGTGGTTGGCGACGTCTTCACATAATTTCCCGGAGAATAGTAATTGACCGAGGTCTTAAGCATACCCATTGGTATAAATACATTGGTATTATCATAAGCGAACGTCTGTGTATAAACATTGCCATTTTCCTGTACCTGCACCGTCAGTGTTGGACTCGGTTCCGCTGAGTAGATAACCTTCAGCCCACCGTCTAAGTTAATTGTAGCGTTGCCATTATTTATCAGCCCCGAATTTGGCATATTTCTGGAAATTTCCCGATTATCTATATCGCCGAATCTTACCAGTGCTTGAATATTAGGCAAGGTGACAGGAGCGTTCCTATATCAGTTAAATTATAGTACCCTTTTGCACTTGAACGGTATAATTCTGTACCGTAAATTTCTTTTAACTCTTGACCTGTTTTTCTACCAATGTTAGGACAATACTGGTCAAAGTTGGCTTTGAAGATACATAGGTGTAGCCCACTTTATTGGTAATCCCTGAGTCATTGTTTACAAGATATAAGTTTACCTTGCCTGCGGCATGAGCCGGTGTGATGACTTTGATATAGCCATTGCCAAAGTTGACGATTTTCGCCTCTTCGGTTCCAAAGAATACCCGTGGGAATACATCTGATTTGTAATAGAATGTATGGTAAGGGTTGGTAGTGTCAGGTACCTTTATGGCATCTAACTCCGCCGTATCACCATTTTCCATATACTCTCGGTAGTTGTCCCACTTACCATTGCCGTTAAAGTCTGTGAACACATCTCCCACTTCGTAGCTAGAGCCGTCATTGTCCGCATCTTTAAAAGGCTCGAAGAATCTAAAGTCTGAGCCGAAGATTTCAACAATTTCATTTCCGTTAGAAAGAGCCTGTATCCGCAATGACTTTGGTGATTTTCGGAATACTAGATGGCTTAATGTAGGTAAAGCCTTTTTCTACGCTGGCTGATGCGCCCGTCTGAGTTTAGTACTACAACTGGAACGGTAAATCGGTCAACGCCGTAATCATTTTTTAAATCCTTCATGGTTGCAGGCATTGTAAAGGAAATAGATCTTCCGTCCAGTGCCAAGTATACGTCTGCATCTGGTACGGTTTGAGAATCCACGATGACCTTCACGCCGTCTTGGAAGTCCGAACCATAAATGGTAACGGTATAGCCCCCTGCATCTGAACCTTCAGCAGGGTCAATTTTTGTAATAACTGGATAAGATCCCGCTTGAGAAACATAGTAGAACCCTTGTGTTCCTGTAAGTTCAGCTCTTTTTGTATCTGGGTTTACACGGCAACGTCTTTATAAACCTGTTCCCGATGCCAACACTGGGACACTGAAGAGAATCTGGTCTTTAGAGACGACTCTCGCTCTGTTCCCTGTAATAATATGTGTGGTTGCGTCAAATTTAAATGCGGTTGTAAAGTTTAATGTCATGGTCCCTAATTGTATGGCGCTGTTGTGTGGTTGCTGTCATAGACAAAGGATAATGTTTCCTCTGCACCTGTACCTGTTACGGCTTTAAAACCACCGTTGCTTTTGACAACTTTATAAACCTTATCTTTACCATTAGTCAATTTTAAATTGCCCTCAAAGTCTTCACTTAGGGTAAAGAAAGAATATACATTGCTGGCAGTCGCTTCTCTAAGAATGAGGCTTCTGCTGTAGTCGGACATTTCGCCTTCAAAGTACCATCGGCGCTCATATCTCTTCTAACGATGTCGTTGTTCATAACGCCTTTAATATAAACTTTTCCGCCTTGTAACCGCAGGATCATCTATTTCAAAAGTCGTTACGCCTTCTGGGGCATAGGTACTGCCATCATAAGCAACGGTTACATCTGAGTCTATAACATTGCCATCGGCGCCATAGACTTGGAAGACCCCTGTGTTCTTGTTGTATCTAAAGACATAGTAACGTTGATCCCCATCTGTTAAAACAGGGCGTTTTTGTTCATCTTGTTCCATATAGTAAAGTCTACGCTTAGAGGTATCTGAATCATCATCAGCATAGCTATACACATAGGCATTTTTGTAAAGGTCAGAATACCTTGCCACATTGTTGCTGTCTAAAGTGATGAGTTGCTCATTGAGTGGTGCGGAATAAGACAAGAACTGCAAATTCCCGTTGGCATCTGAGTTATACGTGTTTACGTCCTTATTGTCTAAATAAACTTTTGAACCGATGAGTCTAAATGCATCTAAACCAATATTGGTCGGCGCAGTTGGATCTGGTTTTCAGGTAATTGTTACCGTTTGACCGATACAAGGGTTCCGTATATCCCTTAGCTGGGCTGATGCTGGTGATGCTCGGATCTTTATCAAATGATTTTGACATAGACAAAGTCCCAAACTGCCATACCACCAGAAGGGTTCATAACCTGAAGTTGAGTCATACCTTCTCTGCCTGGAGGCGCTGTAAATTTAAGGTTGATCTTATCCCCCGAGGTATCTACTTCACGTTTAACACCTGAAATCGATTCTCCATCTAAATAAACTTTAACGCCATTGGCAAAGTTAGTACCTCTTACAACAACTTCAACGTTGCCAATCGATTGAAACTACATTTGGTACTACAGCTTCAATGATTGGATAATCACTGGTGGTAAGAACTTCAATGGCATCGTATTTGACCACGGCATTACCATAAGACTCACTGCCTAGGCGTGGATTGCTGATTTGGATGTTCTTTTTAACGTTAGCAACTTTAAAAGTAACCTCGTCTGGTATTTTGATAATAATTTTTGTTCCAGTTTCATTCCCAACTGTACCGTCCACCACTTCGTTGTTGCTATTAAGAACGGTGAGCTCTAGCGGGATGGCTACACCACCAGAATCCACTACAGTGGTTTCTGTAGCATCTGCGTCGGTAAGTTTTGTTTTAATCAGTGGTCCACTTGCGTCATTTGGGAAGAAGCCCACTTGATATTGAGACTCAGAAATATTGCCGACTCCCTTTAATAAGGACCGTCGGTTTTTTAAGCTCTACTGTACCATCTGCGTTGGTCTTTTTATAAACATTGAACTTAGACCCTTTAATAACCAAGTAGGTATCTTGTTTGAGTTTGTATTTGCTGCCTGTTGTGGTTACCACTTGAATCATATCTGGTACAATCGAGTCAATGACAGGGGTTAATGTACTTGGTATGAAAGTGAAGGCGTTAAGCATTGTGTCACTTTGCTTAAAGGTATAAACCTTCCCATCTGTAGCGGTTAAAATAGTTTCCGTTTCAACGAGAACGTCCTTGATTGGATCTGCAAGCACGTCATCAATCGGTGCAGTTCTGATGGAAACTTTATCTGGCGAATCATTGGTGCCAATATCTACATCATATACAGAGCCTGTCTTTTTGAAGATGGCCTTATTGCCGACAAAGATACTGACCTTCCTTTTGACGGTAACGTCTTTACCGTTGAATTCTCCATCTGGTTTGCCATCTCCTGTATCGTTAGTATAATCAACAATTAAGGTCTGATCTCCATCTGAACTAGAGAAGGTCTTTGCTGAACCATTGAGTACCAGTCCAGGAATATTCATGTTAATCATATTTTTAGCAACTACAGTGACATCTACACCTGTGTCAGGTCCTGTAGTCGGTGAGATTTGTTCAAGGTTGAGCTTTTTCAAAGAGTCAACGACGGTATATACTTGTGGGTCGCTGGCCCCTCCTACAATTTGTTCTGCTACGACTTCTCCATTTTCAACTTTGGTGAGGACCACATTGTAGTCCCCTTCAGATAAACCTGCTGGCACTTGGACAACAAGCTGCTTCTTCAAGGTGTCAAGGTTAATAGTCGTTGCCATATTGCTGGTTGAATATTCTTCAGTACCATCCAAGGTTTTCATTAAATGTACTTTGTATGTGGCTGGTGGGAAGGCATCTGCCTGTAAGTAGATATAATCCCCTACAGCACCAATGCTTGGAAACATTTCTAAATTGGTATACCCTAAGTCTTGGGTAAATCTAAAAGCGTTGGAATAGGTGTACTTTACAGTGGATGTTGCCTGATTAGAAGCATCTACCACTATGTTTTTAGTTCGGGTAAAGTCGATGTCTTGATAGCCGTATGCCGATTCTGGCGTAGGGTCTGTCAAGGTAATGCGAGCTGCTGTATCTCCTGTCGATGGGACAAAAGATTTTTTAATGTCACGGCCATAAGTAGCGGTGACAATGCTGCCATCGATTTGGTCAAGATTGTTACCGTCTAGAATAAGGTCATCATGATTGGTAACATTTACATTTTTTAAATTAAGTTTATTGATATTTGGAAAACTGGTTAAATTCAAGTCCAAAACCCGAGTCCCAACGAGAATTTTCCCAGTGAGCGATCGGGCTTCTTTATCTGTAAAAGTATATTTGATAATGATGTCATTGATGGCATCTGTTCCGAAGTCAATTTTTGTACCAATCGCTTGGAAACCACCATTCCCAAGAGGCAACGGATCTGATGTTGCCGTTTTTTCAAAGAGTACCGGTACGCCTTTTAGTCCACTACCTATAATTTGAACATAGGCCGAAGACATTTCCAGTCCATCATGTTCTTTGGTAAAGTCAATTGAGTCAATATTGATGGTACCGCCTGCGTTGATTGTTGCAAAAGCGGGAAGCATCTCACCCCAAGGTGCTACAGTTCCCATTAGTACACCAATAAGCAGTATGGATAGTACTTTTCTCGCCGAAGTCCAATGTTTATTTCGTCTCATTCTGATGCCTCCTTTCTTAAAGAATAATTTCCAAAGCTATTTTGCTGCCTGAAATCAAGTGAAGATACCCTTTTTTGAGTTCTACTTCACTTGGCTTTGTGTTTACAACTTTTCCACTACCGATTTGTATATAATAATCTTTTTCAAAAAGATAAGTTTGGTTACTTGAGTCCCAACTGTCTCTCACATTTTTTACAAAAGCACTTCTAGCGTCATAACTGACCTTAGCATTGCTGTCTAAAATTTCTGTGAGTTGAGAAAGAACGGTTTTATGGGTATTTTTTGTTCTGTCTTTTAGATTGCCACTAAAGGCGATTTGAAGGTCTTTGGAAGCGTTAAGTCCATATTCCAATTCAGTCGCTGTCGGAATTGGCAAGGGCATTTTAAAGCCGTTCACTTCATAACGTTTTGCTGTAGACAGGTTTGTTCCCGTTACTTTTTCGTACACCATCTTTTCACCAAGCATTTGATCCATTAGGCTTATTCCTCGCCCTACCGTAATGACTTTAGCGGGTTCAAAGTTCTTTCCATTTTGCCAAACAAGCCACCCATGCTGATTTAAATACTGAACAGACTCCTTCGCCCAATCCGCTATTTTACCTTTGTCGGCAAAGGTCATGGCTTTCGTAGGCTTTTCATATTGGCCCGTCTTGAGTAAGATTTTAGTGACAATTGCTGCCATTTCTTGTTGGGTCACCGTTTTGTTCCCGTTGAATTTCATATCGGACCCCACGCTAATCAAACCTAAATCTACTGCCCGTCTGAGCATAGGGTCTTTTGTATCAATTAGGTTGGTTTTATAGTCAATAACATCGACAGACTTGCCTGTGGCTTTTGCAAGAGTGTAAACTGCCAAATAGGCTGCATCTTTTCTAGTTAAATTGCTGCCGAGTTTAGCGGTAGTAAACCAAGTGTCTGGCAAATAATTTTCATATTGAGCAGAAAAAACTGAGGTTTTTATAGCTTCCTCAGGTTCTGTAGGTGTTTTTGCCACTATGGCTATTTTAGCGGTCTCTGCTGCCGAACTGATAGCCCCGCCGCTGAACATATCTGCGATGCCAACCCCTGCTATTCCAATTACAATCGCCATACAGGCGCCCATATAAGACTTTATTTTCATAAGACTCTCCCCGTTTTTCATTTTGAAAGGACCTATTGATAATCCACGTTTTAAGTATCGGCAAAAAAACATTTCCTCTTTACTATATTATAGTCTTTTATCCGCTTAAACCGTGTTAAAGTCTCATTACAAAACGAGGTCTCCCTGATTTCAAAGTGTTTTTTTGAGACTCGCCTTCTTTACAGAGAAAAGACTCTTAACTACAGAGAAAAGCCCCTTAAACACAAACAAAAGCCCCATAAGCAAGGAACTTCCTTACTTATGAGGCTCTAAATTTAATTAACTTACTTCATTTGACCTGAGTACCAGTCCGAATAGGCGGTTTCGTCTTCTGGAGCTACCTTGTAGTCCGCTTTTACCTTTTGGATCAACTGGCGAACCTTGTCCATGGTTGCATCTGAATAGATGCCTTTTTCCGCTTCAAGGGTGGACATGTGCATTTGAATATAGGTAGCTGTTTTACTGTCCTTCTGCTCTGCCATCTGTTTGAAAATAAGGGCTAAATCTTCTCTGAGTTTAAGGGTTTCATAGTCATAAGCAGGTGTGTTGTCTAGGCCGAATAAGAGGACAGATAAGTTAGAAACGTACTCCATCGCTAAGAACTTTTGATATTTGCTGTCACTTGCAGTTTGGAGTTGTTTGTCCGCTTCAAAAATCCTTGCAGCAACATGGTCATAACCCACTACTAAACCGCCATCACTGGCTAAAATATTCACGTTATTATAGGCAAGTTGATTGAGCAACGCCCCAAATTCATGACTGTAGAGATTCTTATATTTTGCGAATTCTGTAAAGTCCGTTACAGGGAATACCATTCCCTCTGCACTGCTATAAATGTAACCCTGAGGGATAGCCTTTTCCATTAACGCCTTCAGCTCTGGATTTTCAATATCCCCAGTATGTCTTTTAAGTTCTAAGTAACTGTAGTCGTATTTCTCCGCTTCTTTGCTAAACACTTCAAAGTGGGACATATCACTAAAGTAGGACTCCGTTTGGGTCGTAGTCTTCAAAACTGTTCTTCTGAATACCACTGATGGCATAGGCGGTAAAATCATCTGAATAAGGCGCTCTTAGTCCTTCAATATTTTCCTTGAAATAACTAAAAAGCTCCGTCGAAGTCGCTCCGCTGAGTTTGAGTTTTTTCATAGCGGCTAAAGCGGATTTTTGTTCCTCTTCTGTTTTAGCATGACCTGACACTTCTACAAAGCCAATAGACTTGTCATAGGTTGCAATGATGGTTTCAAAAGGATTGCCGCTTTCCTCATTTGCCGGTGCTGCTGTTTCCACTGAATTCACAGGGGTCTTCGTCTCTCCTGTTGTTGAGGTGTTTTTCTTGCACCCCGTTACGCCTAGGGCAAAAATTGCAATAAGGCTCATTGCTATCAGTTGTTTACTTTTCATAAAGTCCATCTCCTTCTTTAAGGGTCAAAATATGTGTTGTCCATTTAGGGGTTTTCTGAGTCCGATTGAGATATGAGAGCATTAGTTTGTTGCTTTTCGAATCAAAAGCCATATATTCAATGCTGTACCCTGGGTATTCTCCTAGAAAATGAAGCTGTCCGTTCACTAAGTCCGCATGATAAAGATTGGCTGTTCCCTCTGGATTGAGAGCCGAAAAGGCCAACCCAAGTCCGTCGGGCTGCCACTGTACTTTCTCTATGGCAATGGCTTCAAATATGGTGTAGAGTCGTTTTCCATTCATTCCAACAATGGTCAATTTGCTTTTGTCCCTTGTATCTTGAAAACCTTCTACAACGGCAAATTTATCGCCTTTGGGAGAAAGACGCATATTTACCACAAATAAATCTGACGCAACCTTCTCAATTTTTTGGCTTTCCCAAGAAAACTTGTATATGCCGTTTTCCTTGCCGCCTGCTAAAGCATAGTACAGATGTTGACTGTCGCCTTGGAAATTGGCCGAGTCTAAAAAATGTAGCGGGGGTACGGATAACTTATATTTTTTTAAAGTACCATCCGAAAGAATTCTAAGGACTTGTTCCTCGTTTCCATAGTTGGAAACAGAAGTGAGTCCATCTCCAGAATATTGCCAGTTAAACGTATACAAGTACGTCTTTTTATCTAAATCGTACTTCTCAACCGAATCCCTTCCTAACTGCTTTAAAAGAATTTTTTCCGTTGTCCCCGGACCTTCGGGAATTACTACTAGTTTGGTTTTATCTTTAGATAAACTGCCAATTTTGGGAATTGCATCGATTTTTAAATCATAGCCATAGGCTTTTGAGTCCAGCCCATAGGTCCACACGCCCCGATCCTCTCCAAATACCGATTCTGAAAATCGATACCCTACCAAAGCGGTATCCTCTAAAAAATCAAAGCCCTTAAAGTTCTCTAAAACCTGTTTGGCTAATGCTGCACCTTCCTTGGGCAAAACGTTTTCAAGATTATGGATGACCACCGTGGTCTCCCCATCTTCAACAACGTATTCACGAGTCCCACCCTTGGACTGACAGCCAGTGGCAATGAGAACCCCCATCAATATAATGGCTGTTAAAAGGGTCTTATGCCCAATTATTTTCATAAAAGTTTTACCTCCTCAAGCAGAGTTTACTTTTAAAGCCTATCAGCTATGTGTTTCCAAGTCATTGCGGCTTGTTTCCAAGTTGTATCGGATCCATGACATTTTAACCACAGTGCCAAAACCCTCTTCACTGCTGATAGCAATACTGCCCCCTAATTCTTCTATCAAACGTTTGACCAAAGCCAGTCCCAGACCACTTCCCTTAACTTCTGTCAAGTTCTGTGCACTGGGATTTGAAAAAGGTTCAAAGATCTGTTCGCACATTTCAGCACTCATGCCAATGCCATTGTCTTTCACCGTAAGGCTAATTTCTTCTTTTTCCGATGAAAGTTCTAACTGTATCCAACCTTCTCGGCGGTTATATTTAATACTATTGTCTATCACATTGACTAAAATTTGACTTAAGGCTTCTTGATCGCTGTAAAGAATGGTTTTCGCCTCACCCTTTACTTGAAGGGACATGGCTATTAAATACTTCTCTGCTTTGACAGAAAGTCTTTCTATCACTTCCTCAAGTAGAATCTTCAAATCTACAGGATCTCTCCTGATTTCAAAATCATAGCGTTCCAATTTTGCCAATTCCAAAGATTGCTCCACCATTTGGGTCAAACGATTGACTTCGCTTCTTATTTGACGATGGGTCGTCTCTAAAAGTTCCCTGTCGTCAGGATACATTTCCGTTAAATCATTGTAGGCATTAATCACAGACAGGGGCGTCTTAAATTCATGGGTGATATTGCCAAAGAACTGCCTTTGCTTTGCTTCCATTGCCTTCAATTTATCAATGGCCAAATTGAGCTTCATTTGCTCTTCTTCAAGGGTATCTATTTGATTGAAAATGGTGTCTGACATTTCTGAAATACCTTCGCTCAACCGTCCCAGTTCATCCTTTCGCTTAAGGAGGGTCACGCCTTTTCGCTTGCCCGCCCCAACGCTGTCCACTGATTTCTCTAGGGTTTTGACTGCTTTTGACAAACGCCCAAAGAAAATTAAACCTACAGTCAAGCTAAAAATAAATACAGCCGTAGCCGCTATACTAATTCGGTTTTTCATTTTTTCATAAAAAATTTGATAGGTTTGATATCGGTAGGTGAGCTGTAAAACCCCTGCCTGTTCCTCCCCAATCATAAGTGGTGCATAATAGTCCACAATAGAGTCGGTAACACCTTGAGTTTGAATATCTTTGGAGTACGCTATTTTCCCAGATTTAGCATAATTCATTGCCTTTGTGTGCTGATTAACCGCCTCCAGTCCTCCTGTATTGCCAAGAAACTGACTGCTGGCAATGAGAGTCCCTTTCATATCGTAAACAGCAGTTCCCATCCACTTGTCCACACTGAGTTGACGTACAATTTCTTGAGCCTTTTCGGCGGTGAGCTTTTCTCCCATAAGGACATGAGCCGTTCTCGCCTGTCCTGCTAAGTAACCTTCTAGCTGTTCCTCTTGGTAGGTTTTGATGCCTGTGAGGGTCAAATAACTGAGGATGCCAATGGCACTTGCCAGCAGCAAAATCACAAATATATTGTATTTAACACGAAGAGACAAAACCGTCACCTACCCACTTATAACCGACTTTGTAGACGGTCTGTATTTGACACTCTCCGAAGGTGCCCATTTTCTTTCTGAGCCTTTGGATATGAATGTCCACAGTTCGAGTTCCCCCTTCATAAGACAGATCCCATAACATATCGAGAAGCTGTTCTCGGGTAAAGACCCGCATAGGTGCTCCTGCAAAAATCCAGAGGAGGTCAAACTCCTTCGGTGTCAGTTCCAAAACACGTCCTTCTAAAACTGCCGTTCTGGCATCTAGTTGAAGGGACAACGGGCCTATCTGAATATAATTAAGGGGCTCTTTAGAAATTTCCAAATCTGTAAATTTGCTCATTCGCCTTAGCAAGGCCGATGCTCTAGCTAAAACCTCTCTCATGTCAAAGGGTTTGGTAATATAATCATCTGCTCCGAACTCTAAGCCTAGGACCTTATCCACCAAATCGTTTTTTGCCGTCAATAGAATCACGCCGACGGGCTGGTCGCTTCCTAATTGTTTTAGAACCTCAAAACCTGTCATATAAGGCATGGTCACATCTAAAATAGCTAATTTAGGCCGAAGTCGCTGTATCATTTCAAGGGCGCTTTTTCCGTCATAGGCTGTAAACACTTCATAACCTTCCCGCGCGAAGGCGTAACTCAAGGTATCTGCCAGTCCTTTTTCATCATCTGCAATGACTATTTTTTCTTTCATAATTCCCCTCCAAAACACAGTTATACTTATGGTTACTATAACCTATTTTGTCAAGTTTCAAAAGAAAACAGGCGATGAAGTCAACGAGTTGTAACCTTTTGACTTATCGCCTGCTGTTCTATCTGTTTTTCATTATTTCTTGTTCGTCTTTTAGGCCTCCATTTTGTAGCCAATCTCAAAGGCACTTAAGTTTAGAGCTACTGTTTTGGGCGGAACATTGGCTTCAATGGATTTTTCCCATATGTCCACTGGAATTTCTGGGAGTCTCTTCGCCAAAACGCCCAACAGAAAGGTGTTGGCAATCTTAGAACTGCCCAATTCTCTCCCTGCTTCATTGCCGTCAAAGGCAATCACTTTAAAGTTTTTTTCCAAAAGTTCAGGAATATTTTCAGGGTAGGGGGCTTTTTCAAACACCACGGGTACAGGCGGAATTTTAGCCGTATTCATGATAATGGTGCCACTGGGTTTCATCATACCACTCCAGCGGAGACCTTCTAAGGGTTCTAATCCTAACAGAAAATCCCCTTGTTTAGGAGGGATATTAGGCGAATTGACTTCCTCTCCAATACGCACGCTGCCCCATACTTTTCCGCCTCTTTGAGACAATCCAATCACATCGTTGGACTTAAAGGAAAATCCTGCTAGAAAAGCTGCATCACAAATTAATTTGGTGGTAAGAACCAATCCTTGTCCACCCACACCTGCTAATAATATGTTAATCGTCACCTGACATTCCCCCTATTCGCCAAGGCGCTTAATGGCGCCTACTGGACAGACCTGCGAGCATACGGAACAACCTACGCACATATCGGCGTTGATTGAGCTCTTCAACTTTTCTTGCCCTTCATATGCCTTCATGAGCAGTGGCGGGCAATTGGTCTTAATGCAAGTTCTGCAGGCAATACAAACCGTTGGGTCCACATAGAATGGGGTTTCTTTGATTTTGAAGTTCAAGGCACAAGGACGAGTGGTCATGATAATGCTAAGACCTTCTCTTTTTATTTCTTCTGTAATGACTGCCTTTGTTTCTTTATAGTCAAACTGATCTACCACTCTGACATTTTCAAAACCCATGCCTTTTAACAAGTCTGGAATCTTTACAAACATGTCTGCACCAGATTCCCAATAAGCCCCTGACACTGCCGTTGGTTGGCCTCCTGTCATGGCTGTAAGACCATTGTTTAATATAATGACGGTCATGTTTTCAGTAGGATCCAGCTGATGCAGTAAATTCACTGCGCCTGTCATGCCCGAATGGAAGAAGGTCCCATCTCCAATGACATTGACGAGGGCTTCTTTTTTGCCTGCCAAGGTATTGGCTTTGGTCATGCCCTTCATAATGCCTAAAGAGGCGCCCATGGAAATAATTGACGAGCTCAATTCTATGGGCTCAAGTACCGCTAAAGAATAACAGCCGATGTCCCCAATCAGGTTAGCCTTGGCCTTTTTCAAAATATCGAAAACGGGACGGTGAGGACAGCCTGCACAGAACATGGCAATCCGATTGACTGTATCCACAGGTTGAAGTTCTTCGTAAGTCACATTTGCCAAAGCACCTGCCTTAACCAAGCCCTTTTCAATACTCTCTGTAGAAAGCTCCCCTGTAAAATTAAAGTAGGCCTTCCCCTCGCAAGGGATGCCGCCTAAGGTTAATTCATTTTCAATAAAGGGCAGCATTTCTTCTATGACGACGACTTTCTCGTATTGACCTGCTAGTTCTTTCAAGGTGTTCAGCGGGAGAGGATAGACCATTCCCAGTTTGAAAATACTCAGGTCCGTCTGCAATTCTTTCAAGTTGTAGTAGACCAAACCCGATGTAACGACTAAAACGTCCTTTCGACCACTGGGAGACGGTTCATAGCGGTTAATACCTTCGCCTCTGTGATTTTTAAGGTTAGGGGCTTCACTTTTCAAAGCCTCAATACAGGCTTTCATGGTGTACTGTTTGGCAAAAGTATTGGGCGGTATCATGCCGTAATCTTTAATATTGCCATGGAAGCCGCTGATTTCCCGCTCTAGTCGAGGACTGGTTTCTACAATACACCTGCCGTGACAAACTCTGCTGGTGATTCTCACCATAGCAGGCAGGTCAAACTGTTCACTTCACTTCAAATCCCAGACGTGTAAAATCAATGGCTTCCTGACTGTTGCCCGGGTCAAAAATTGCCATATTGGCAAATTTTCCAAGGGTTCTATTGTCCTGCTCGTTTTGAGAAGAGGCCATACCTGGGTCGTCTCCTGTGACCAAAACAAATCCCCCGTTAATTTTAGTTTGAGTAAAGGTCATAAGAGGGTCCATGGCCACATTAACCCCTACATGTTTCATACTCGCCATGGCTCTGGCACCTGAAAAAGCCCCGCCAATGGCCACTTCTACTGCAACTTTTTCATTGATAGAAAATTCCGCATAGGCCTCTGGGCAAATTTCCTTAACCGTTTCCATAATTTCAACCGTCGGTGACCCCGGATAGCTTGCGGCAATATGTCCGCCTGCTTCGTAAAAGCCTCTGGCGACGCCTTGATTCCCTGTCATAGTGGTTCTTTCCTTAGACATCTTTACACCTCTATTTCGTCAATTTAAAAGGCATAAAAAAAACGCCTTCTGTTTAGGTTTATACCAAAACGAGAAGGCGATAATCTTAACTTATTTTAAAATTTATTGTCCAAGAAGTTTTCTAATGACGCGAAGGGTTTCTTCCACTTCATGTCTGCCAATGCCATAATGGGTCACAAAACGATATTCTCCATCTTCTGTCCCATTGCTTTTAATACCGCCCTCTAGGAGCCCTTTGAGGAAAGCCTCTTCCTTGATGATGGTTTCAGGCAAAATAAAGAAGACCATATTAATAGCCGTTCTTTCACGAAGGACGGTAATGCCCTGAATTTTATCTAGCGCATCGGCTAAATACTTTAAATTGTCGTGATCTTCTTTTAAACGCTCTACCATGTTTTCCAGTGCGTAAATACCTGCTGCTGCAAGAAAGCCCACTTGGCGCATACCGCCGCCCATCATTTTACGGTTCTTTCTCGCTTTGTCTATAAAGCTTTTAGACCCTACAAGAACAGAACCCACAGGTGCACAAAGGCCTTTAGACAAACAAATGTTCACTGTATCTGCACAATCTGCAAGGTCTTTTGCACTGACCCCAAGGGCTAATGCCCCATTAAAAATACGAGCGCCATCTAAGTGAACGGGCAACTGGTTTTCCTTTGCTAATTGATAAATTTCCTGCATGTTTTCAAGGGGCATAACAGCTCCGTTACCCAAGGCGTTTTCCATACAAATTAAACCTGTCTCAGGGTAATGTAAATCTTCTACACGAATGGTGCGCTTCACCGTTTCAACATCCATCTGGTTAAGGGGCATTGGAATGGTTCTCAGTTGAACGCCTGCAATCACTGCCGCCCCACCAACTTCATGCATAAGGACGTGAGCTTCTGAACCCACAATCACCTCATCGCCGCGTTTGGTATGGGTTAAAACCGCTAACTGGTTGCCAAAGGTACCGCTGGGTACAAATAGACCCGCTTCTTTTCCCATCATTTTTGCCGTTAAGTTTTCAAGGGCTACGGCTGTTGGGTCATCTCCGTAAACGTCATCGCCTACCATTGCTTTGGTCATTTCCTTTACCATGTCTGTAGGTTGCAAGGTTACTGTATCACTTCTAAGATCGATCCACATAATAATTTCGCCCTCCTAAATAATTTTCTGTTTGAACCCATTTTATCATCTTATTTCGCTAGACGTCATTAGGTTTCTTAGATATAATTCATTTGAACTAGATACAATTTTTAATAGATACTGTCCATGCCTTACAAAAGGCTATTTGCATAAAGGAGCTCATATGAAACTCATCGCCATCGATTTAGACGGAACCCTACTCGGTCACGACAAAAAAATTCACCCAGAAGATGTCAAAACTATTTTAGACGCACAGGCTCTTGGCATTGAAGTGGTTGTTGCCACAGGTCGACATTATGAAGATGCAAAAAGAATGATTGCCATGTCCAACCTTAACCTGCCCATTATCGGTTCTAACGGTGCTTCGGTTCATTCCCTAGAGGGAGAGTTACTCCTTTGTCAGGGCATTGAAAAGGAAGACCTTCTCATGGCTTTTACGGAACTTGAACGTCTTGAAATTAGCTTTATCGCCCTTGGCGAAAATAACGTTTACAGTCTAAAAAGCGGTCTGGACATTATGGAAAACGAAGTTGAAACCTTTAAAACACCTGATTTTGAAGCCGATATGTACCGTATCAAAAGAGAGCTTCGAGCCTTAGTAGAAAAAGAAGAGGGCTTGGTTTACCAATCCGCAAAGGACCTTGCTGATGTAGATGACCGTATTTTAAACATCTTGGCCCTCTGTTATGACGACAAAAAACGTCTAGCCGGCAAATCCCATTTCGAGGCCATGAACCGACTACACGTTTTCTCTTCTTATCGTATTAACTTTGAAATGACCCATGCCAATGTTTCCAAAGGCAACTCTGTAAAATATTACGCCAATGCTCTAGGCATTAAAGACTACGACATTATGGCCATTGGAGACAACTTTAACGATGTCTCCATGATTCAAATGGCTGGTATCGGTGTCGCCATGGGCAATGCAGAAGAGGGCGTTAAGGCCGTCAGTGATTTTGTCACCCTCGCCAACCACGAAGGGGGCGTTGGCCATGCCATTCGAAGACTCCTCTTTATCGACCAGAAGCGCTAGATCATCACAAAGTGACTGATCATGATAAAGTGGAAGGCACTGCCTGCTAAAATAAATAAATGGAATATTTCATGGAAGCCCAAGCGTGCTAAACGCAGGGCTTCTGATTTTTTTGCGTAGATAATTGAACCCACGGTGTAAAGTACGCCCCCAGTTACAAGGCAAATGAACCCTGCCACAGGCATGGATTTATAGATAGGGTAGATAAAGAAAACTGCCAGCCAACCTAGGAACAAGTAAAATCCAGTATAGAGCCACCTTGGGGCAGACATCCAAAAGAATTTTACAATAATCCCTGTAATAGCAAGGGTCCACACTCCAATGAGTAGCGCTGTTCCCATAAAGCCTTTTAAGGTAATGAGGCATATAGGCGTATAGGTTCCTGCAATGAGGACGTAAATCATGGCGTGATCTATCTTTCTTAAAATACCGCTAAGTCTTTCAGAGCCAGGAATCCAATGATAGATGGTCGATGCACTATAAAGAGCAATCAGACTAATGCCAAAAATGAGCCCGCCTGCTAAGTAAAATCCGTTATGATCTTTCACGGCTAAGTAAATCATATAGACCAGCCCTGCCACTGAAAGTAAAGCGCCAATCAAGTGAGTAATAGTATTTCCAGGTTCTTTCATATGGAGCGAAAAATGTTTTTTAACTTGTTTTTGAATGGAATTCATTTACAAAACCTCCTTTAGCACTGTCATTTGAACATATAAACGATGTAAAAATGACCGTTAGTCATATACATGGTATCGAAATACAATTAATCTGGTTTTCATAACTATATCATTGTGGTATAATCATGTCAAGTAGGAAGGAGGCAACATTATGTCTATTGAAAAATTCCAAAATTATAAAGGCATCGAAGAAAAGGATATTCCAAAAATCCCCCTCTATATGGATCAAGTCACTAGCTGGTTTGACGAGGCCATTTCCAACTGGGCGGTAGATGAAGCTGAAAAAACCCTTACTAAAACCATGATCAACAATTATGTGAAAGCCAAATTAGTCAGCGCGCCCGAAAAGAAAAAATATACGCCCGAACAGTTGATGCAACTGGTTATGATTTATCATTTGAAAAATGTCCTGACCATCGACGACCTTCGCGTCCTCTTTAGAACTTCTCCAAATGGGAAAACCGATTTGGACTTGGCTCACTATTATAATCAATTTCATGAAATGGAAAACTTTTTGCTTGATGAGCTTCGCAGTGATGGCGTCTTCTCTCGCCTCAGCTCTGCCAGCGTAGAGGACAAGCGTCTCTATGCCCTTCAACTGAGTTTAGAAGCCAATCTAAAAAAGAGACTTGCCGAAATTCTCATCGACAGTCTCTAAATTTGAACGCTTGAAACTAAAAAACGACCTGCTGCGTGACGGCGGGTCGTCGTGGGGGAAAGCCCATGCATTAGGGGCTGCAAAAGCTTTTCAAAGAAAAAAGTCTCCTTTGTTGGTACGTTCAAGTACAGTTTATCAACAATAGAGACTTTTTTTCTTTATGCAGGACTCCAAACCGAAACCCTTTTGTTTGTATTTTTTACAAATCCCCTGTATAAATCAAGTGTAGGCGAACCCCTACGGCTAACATTTCATAAAAGGACCATTCTGTATGGCAGGTAACTTCTCTTCCCTCTCTGTCCTCGGACAGTATTTGCCTCACCCGTTCCATTCTGTAGCGAACAGTATTGGCATGCTGATAGAGTCTTTCTGCCGTCAGCTTTACATCGCCACTGCAAATAATATAGATAATAGCTGTTTTTAATAAATCCGTTCCTTGTTTTTGATCATAACTTTGCAACGGTTCTATTACGGATTCATAATATTGTACCGTCCAAGGGTTGTCTTTCACAGGCAGTAACAGACGGTCCAAGCCCATTTCACTAAATTTTAGTTGTTCTAACTGATAGGTAACTGCCGTTTGATAGGCATATATGGCCTCGTGTATGGCAGTATCCAACCGATCGATTTTCTGCCCCCCACGACTGAACCCTAAAATATGACCTTGGTCTAACTTAAGTTGGCTTAGACTTCTTTTCATGTGCTTATAAAGCGTCTCTCCATCTGGTTCCTCTGCACTTACTACAACCAGAAATCCGCCTCTGTAGGGCCAACATCTGTGATTTTTGTCTAGCAGGTGTTTCTGTAGGTACCCACTTTCAGAAGCCTCTGATAGGGACCCCTTTCCATAGGCAACCTGAACATACTCGCCAAAGTAACGATACAATTGTTGCGCCACTCTTCTCACCGCAAACCGATTCATTTCCCCTGAGAGCATTCGGTCAATTTGAACTTCCAAATCTTCCATTTCAAGTTGAACCTTTACCAAATCACTGACTGCAGTAATGACCACTTCGAAGAAGATATCGTGAAACATAAAGATTGGAAAATTAGCTTCATTGCAGCGTTTCATAATAGGTTCGGGTATGGTGTCTATGTAAATGTTTTTAATGGCAAGACCTGCAGCCTTTACCTTAATAAACCTTTCAACAATTTCGCCAAGTCGATTTAAATCGTCCTTAATATTGACCAATGTGGTCAATACCAACTCCCCTTCTCTGAAATTCTTTTCAATCATATCGCCCATTTCATAGTCCATCATCCCAACCGTTACAAGGGGCGCTTTAAGACCCCCTTCTCCCGCAACGAGTTTGAATGTTTTAAAAGCATCCAATTCTATAGCTTCTCCAAGGGTCACGCTCATAGGCTCACCACTTTTTCTCCCATATGACAGGCAATTCCCCCTACCCAAATGATTCCCATTTCATCGATGAATCCATTGATCTGAGAGGGAATACCCATCTCCACCCCTTGTATAAAGGTGAATTTTTTTGACTGTTTCAAGTAATAATCTAGGTAGGCCGTTAAAGCGCCATTTGAAGTCCCTGTAGCAGCTTCCTCTGGAATAGCGTAGAGAGGTGCAAAGTTTCTGCAGCGCGCACTGTTTTCTCCCGTAACGGCAAATACATGATACCCAGTTATATTCAAGGCTTCGCTGATGGCACTGATCGCTTTATCATCGGCTGAGATTTTCTCTAAGACTTTAACATCCCTTACAGGAATTAAGAGGTCCTTTAAACCCGTGGAAACAATTTGACAAGGAAGACTCGGGTGAAGCTCCTCAATCGATAGTCCAAGTGATTTTGCCACGCCTGCTTTATCAACAATCTCTGTCATTTGAGGTGGCGCCTGCTCCATTAACACGGTCCCGTTTTCTCCAATTTGAACGCGGAGGATCCCCGCTTTTGTTTCTTGAGTCCACTGGCCAGAACGTAGCATTCCTAACTGATACAGACCTGAAAAGAGACCTATGGTTGCATGTCCACAAAGATCTACTTCTTCATTTGGTGTAAAGAAACGCACTTTAAAGTCCGCCTTATTTCCCCTTTGTTCACTTCTACAATCGGTCACAAAAGCAGTTTCCGAAAAACCGACTTCCGCTGCAATCCTTCTCATTTCAAGTTCTGTCAAGGTTTCGTTTAAGACAAATCCCGCTGGATTACCTGTTGAAACTTCTCCTATTTTAGCAAAGGAATCTATTGTATGGACACGTATATTTCTATTCATTGCACTGTCACTCCCCTTTGTTCTATCTTACCTAATTGTGGGACTTCTCGAAAGGTCTAATCTACTAATTATTTAAAAGTTGATTTCATTTCCATTTCACATATAATGTAATAGGAAACTTTTGATTCGCTATGATTTTTTTGATATAGAAAGGAAAGGAATATATTTATGAGTATTTTAACCGTTACGAACCTTAGCCACGGCTTTGGCGACCGTGCGATCTTCAATAACGTCTCTTTTCGTCTTTTAAAAGGCGAACACATTGGACTCATTGGTGCCAATGGCGAAGGTAAATCTACCTTTATGAACATCATCACCAGCAAACTCATGCCTGACGAAGGGGATGTAGAGTGGTCAAAAGGCGTTCGTGTAGGCTACTTAGATCAAACACACGGTCCTTAACCCTGGTATGACCGTGAGAGATGTATTGAAAACCGCTTTCAATTACCTCTTCGAAATGGAAGAACGCATCAATGCCCTTTATATGCAAATGGGAGAAGTAACCCCAGAAGAAATGGAAGACATGCTTCACGAAGTGGGCACCCTTCAAGATTTATTGACCCACAACGATTTTTATACCATCGATTCTAAAGTAGAGGAGATTGCCCGTGGTCTTGGTCTCTTAGATGTGGGTCTAGACAAAGATGTCAATGAGCTTTCTGGAGGTCAAAGAACGAAAGTCCTTCTTGCGAAACTTCTTCTTGAAAAACCAGATATTCTTCTTCTGGACGAGCCTACCAACTACCTTGATGAAATTCACGTCGAATGGCTCAAGCGTTATTTGAACGACTATGAAAACGCCTTCATTTTGATTTCACATGACATTCCCTTTGTGAACAGCGTTATCAACTTAATTTATCACATGGAAAACCAAGAGCTTAACCGCTACGTTGGGGACTATGACAACTTTATGAGCATTTACGAAATGAAAAAATCTCAGTTAGAGTCAGCTTTTAAACGCCAACAACAAGAGATTTCTGATCTTCAGGACTTTGTGCAAAGAAACAAAGCCAGAGTTGCCACCCGTAACATGGCCATGTCTAGGCAAAAGAAGCTGGACAAAATGGACGTTATTGAACTCGCGGCAGAGCGTCCAAAACCTGAATTTAATTTTAAAGAATCCCGTTCTTCAGGCAAGCTGATTTTCAAAACCACTGACCTTATCATCGGTTATGACGAGCCTCTTTCAAAGCCGCTCAACTTACGTATGGACAGGGGTCAGAAAATTGCCCTTACAGGCGCCAACGGCATCGGTAAAACGACGCTAATCCGCAGTATCATGGGGCTTAACAAACCGATTTCAGGCAAAGTGGAACATGGGGAGCAAATCTTCTCAGGTTACTTTGAGCAAGAAATGAAAGAAGCCAACTACAATACCTGTATTGAAGAAGTATGGGAAACCTTCCCTGGTTTTACCCAATATGAAATTCGTGCAGTTCTTGCAAAATGTGGTCTGACGACAAAACATATAGAATCTAAAATTTTGGTTCTCTCAGGAGGCGAGCAGGCCAAGGTCAGACTTTGTAAGCTCATTAACAGAGAATCTAATCTTCTCATTCTAGATGAGCCGACGAACCACTTAGACGTGGACGCCAAAGAAGAACTTAAGCGTGCCCTTAAAGCTTATAAAGGCAGCATTCTCCTGATCAGCCATGAACCTGAATTCTACAGAGAAGTTGCTACAGAAATCTGGAACTGTGAGGAATGGACAACCAAGACCGTTTAATCCATTTTTCCTCATCAAGATAATAGAAAACCCTCAACAACTTGCTGATTCAGCAGGTGGTTGAGGGTTTTTAATTATCTCAATTTAGCATTGAGTTTTAAGTTGTGCTCAATGGGTTTTATGTATCTTCCATCTTCCTCAACAAAACCTTCTGCAAGAAGTCGCTTTGTTTTAAGCATGTCGATGAAAGGTCTTGGCGTAAAAACTAAAGTCCCTTTCAACCTTAAGAACATGGTATTATTCTCCTGATACACTTCAGCAAGTTCAAGGTCAAGGCTATATCGATCGTCTATGGGGTGCCATAGTATATTTTCCTTTTCTACCGGAAAGCCATTTTCATAAAGAAATGCCATTTGAAAAGGTGCTACATTTTGGAACATTAGACCTGCCTGAAAGAAGATGTAGTTCCCTTTAGAATTGCCAATCCACGCCTCTATGTCATTGGTATTTAAATTATAGTTTTCTCTCAAATACCGTTCTGCACTTTCATAGTACTTAAATTCTCTGTACTGGAGCAGAGGTTCAATTTTCATGGTATTCCAGCCATTATATGCAATGATTCCAGCCGCCGCCACACAAATCAAAACGGGGTACTGTGCAATTTTTATAAAGCGAATCCAAATGGATTGTTTTTTTTCTTGGGATTGCATAAGGTCTTCCTCCTCAAATGAAGTGTTTCAAAATAATTGTACTCAGTTAAGCATATCACAATTCATTGAAAAATGCGTAAGAAACTTCGGATTCTAACCTTTCTGTAATGGGCAAAAAAAGGGGCTGTTGCAAAATAGCCCCCAATAAGAAATGACCTGTAGCAAATCATTTGATTTGTCACAGGTCATTTTTATTCTATAAATGTTTAGAACTGACTCGAAGAGCCAGTTCTGGTGAGTTATAATTATTTTATGACGAACAATCTAACTCATATCAATTTTACTCAGAATCATCACACATTGCAACTCAAAATGCAATTTGATGTGGAAACTTATATTCCTAGAGATAGTAAAGTTCGGTTGGTGTGCAATATCGTTGAGGAGATGAATTTAAGTTCTATTTTATGCACCTACTCCACCTTGGGAAGAAAGCCAGCTGTTGACCCAATTATCTTGTTAAAAGTCCTTCTATTTTGTTACAGTGAAGGCGTTTATTCCTGCCGAAAGATTGAAGATTTTTGTACTTATGATACGAGAGGACATTTTTTACTTCAATGCACCAGATCACACGACCATCAATCGTTTCCGCAATTCTTTAGAAGCGGTTTCGTCAGATTTATTGACCCAGTTTGTTGAGATTTTGCTTCAAGAGGGACACGTTGATCTAAAAAATTTCTATATCGATGGCACGAAGATTGAAGCCATTTCTGGACGCTATACCTTTGTTTGGCGTAAGGCTGTTGAGAAGCACCAGATGAAACTGGTACAGCGACTCATTGAAGAACTCAGCTTGCCAGAAGACAGCAGTCTGAATGATGTCATGAAGTCTGTAAAAAGACATTTTAACAGCATCCGAAATATATGTACTCAAAGTAAAATCGTATTTGTTCATGGTATAGGAAAACGAAAAACTCAGCATCAACGCGACTATGAGTATTTTGAAGATGTGATTAACAAACTAGAAAAGTATGAAGAACACCTAAATATCATGGGAAATCGAAATAGCTACTCGAAAACAGACCACGACGCAACTTTCATGCGAATGAAAGAAGATCACATGATGAACGGTCAGCTTAAGCCAGCCTATAACATACAACTAGCTTCAAGTGGAGCTTTTATCGTTGGAGTGATGGGCAGTCAGAAGAGTAACGACCTGCATACTTTGAAACCTTTTTTAGAGCAAGTAAAATTTAGAATAAGCTTATTTAAGTGCGTCCCAAATATGAGGTGAAGCAAAAGTACAGTCGAACAATCAGAAAGCCCAACATAAGACTTGTCAATATTTACGAAAAAGGAGCAGCTACTCCTCTAGATTTCTAGATTTGCAACAGCACCTTTTCAAAATTCTTATGGTGGAGATGAAGGGTCTTAACTCAGTGACTTTCGTTTTTTCATCGATAAGCGAGCAATTATGCAATTTCCTCACTTATTAATTCATGTTATTTCTTATATCTGTATTACAAAATTTTATCTGAGCTATAATTAGAAAAGCCAGTACATACACAAGTAATATACTTAACGAAATAAAAAATCCATTGCCACTTACGGTTCCATTTCCAGTAATGCAATTTACTATATGAATGTTTGATGTAAATAACAATTTTTTTATTATAGTCCCATTACTTACCACATTAAATACTGCACCCGAAATCCAAATCACGAAAGTCATAATAATTGGTGCAATTGGCTTTCTAAATAATATCGCCAGCATAAACGCTAATGAAGAGAATATAATACTATCAATAAACATACTGAATGCACTCAAAATAGTTAAATTTACAAAATTTACTGTCTCAACATGATTCTTAATATATAACAATCCATCATAGTCAAAGATTGTATTTCCAAACTTCACAACTCCTACTAACGAATATATTAAAACGTGTATTAACATCAGTAATAAAGAAAAAGATAATATATAAATAAACTTATATAAAATAATATTGCTTCTTTTTATTGGTGTAATTGCAATTTGCGCAATTGTTCCACTCTCATATTCAGTAGAAATTACTTTAGTTGCGTTTACAATTAAAAAAATTGTGAATAGTCCGTAATTACTAAACGAATTATATAAGTAGCTCCAGAATGTAACTGTTTCCTGCCCAGAAATGATAAATTGCTTTGATACTAAAGATGCATAAATAAACGCCAATATTAAAAATGCTATTGACGTTTTATTTACAACGTTTTTTATATACTCATTTTTTATTATATTTAAATTCCTGTTAATTTTCATGTTAACATACCCCCCCAATCAAATCAAAATAGTCATCCTCAAGAGATTTATTGCAGAAACTAGCAGACACAATAGTAAGTCCATTTAAATAAATCTCACTAATTATCTCACTGGCTTTCTCTTCATCTATTGATATCAATATATCCATATCAATTTTTTCAATGATATTAATATTAGACTGTTCAAGCAAATTTACAATTTTTGATGCCTCATCACTTGATTTAGTACTTATTTTATAGTATTTCTCATCCATGGATAGATCTTTAATATCAAATATCTTTATTAGTTTCCCCTTATTAATTACTATTGCTCTGTCACAAATTACTTCTATTTCCGATAAAATGTGACTAGAAATAATTATTGTCGTCTTATACGTTTGATTTAGTGTAATTAAAAAACGTCTAAGATTTACTATTCCAACAGGATCAAGGCCGTTAGTTGGTTCATCTAAAATCAATATTTTAGGCTTATTAATCAATGATATTATGAGTGCCAATCGTTGTTTCATTCCTAACGAATATTTACTTACACGTTTATTGAGGTCATTACGAAGCTCAAAAATATCTATTAAACTTTCAATATATTCATTGTCAATTTCTGTATAGAAATCAGCAAATATTTTTAAGTTCGCATTACCAGATAAATGTTCATATAGACAAGGTTTTTCAACAATCGCTCCCACTTTAGAAATTATTTCCTCAAAATTATTCTTTATAGATTTGTCATAAATTGATATTGTACCTTGATCAATACTCATTAAACCAAGTATTGTTCTAATTAATGTGGTTTTTCCAGAACCGTTAGGTCCAAGTAAACCTAATATTTCGCCATCTATTACCTTGAAAGTAAACCCATCTAAGAGATTCGTCTTGTTAATACGCTTAGTTATATTGTCAACGTTAATTATAACTTCTTTTTTCATAATATTACACGCCCTCACAATCTATCATTTTTAAATACTCTAATCTATTCCAAGTTATCAAAGCTATCGATAATCCAATTTTGCAAATCATTATCTGGTAATGGAGACTCAAAAATATTAATAACAGTTGGATTATACACACAAGATTCTTCAATAGAATAATCTTTAATATGAATAAAATCCGACAAATCTATATTATTTTCATAGAAATATTCTATATCGTCATCTGTCATACTCATTTTTATATACTTTCGAGCCACATCAAAATGTAGTAATATTCTTTGATTGTAATCACTAAAATACAAACTAAAAAAACCATTTGAGAATCTATCATACTTGATGAATTTATGCTCAGATATATCTACCATTTCTTTAAAAAATGATTCAAAATTATACTCATATTCTCTGCGCTTACCGTCAACTATATAAACACTATCTTGCTTTTGAATATCAGAAAAAGTTTCAGATGGACGAACATCCCCAAAATAAGTACAAGTGAATCTATCGTTATCTAAAAATAAATTTGCAATTACCTGATTGTTTTTAATAAAGGAGCTTGATCTAATATCATCAACGTACGCATCAACGTATTTTACTAAATCCTTATCTATTTTTAATACACACCTTACACAATTATCATCTACAATTTCTGAAGACATTTCAAAATTCTTCATCAATTTCTCAGATGTTTTACAATCAGTATAAAACCTTATTACTGTGGCATTGTTATATAAACTTTTAAAAACAAATCTATAATTTTTAACATTGAAATCAACAGCCGATGAAATTGGAACATTTGAAGATATGCATTCTTCCAAATTATATTTATTAAAATCAATTCCTAATGGATTTTCGTAACTGTAAATCGTAAAGTAATCAGTTTTGTTCAATATCCTACAAATTATTCTAGAATCTATTTTTTGAATACACTCATTAAAATACAAATGATAAATCGCCATAATAAATCTCCTTAGTTCTCTACAATTGAAAATACGATACTCAATTATAATACTCTGAATTTTTTGTGTTTCAAGTTTGACTAGTTCCTGTAAATACATTATACCTGCTGCATCACAAATTAGATTGATATTTTAATTAGTCAGATTACTTAAGCAAACATCAATACCCACCATAAATGTACAATAATCCATTCAGCTAAAGTATATAAAGCACTAACTATTGCTATTCCAGCTGCTGCAAATCCGAGATCTTTAAGTACAGTAGATAACCCATATCCAATACTTTCAAGTGAATTTTGTAAAGCACGTTTAGCACTATCCAAATCACTTTCACAAATAGTTATATTTATTCCTCTGCTGTTATCAAAAAGATGAATATCTTTTACAGATTTACCTTTTTTACAAGGTTCTGACCATACATGTAAATTAGCAACTTGAACATAACCTGCGAGAGTTTTAATAACTATATTCTGATGTTTAACATAGCCATAAGGAGCTCCAACATTATTTGAATGCACAGAAGATATTTGTACATCAATCAGTGGAGATTGCTGAGGAATCTTATATGTAGCAATTATCTGATAGCCACTTGCTCCCTGGTCAGCAAATGCGCCTAATGAAAATGACAGAACTAATATTGCACACATAAACAAACTTGCTATTTTTTTACTTTTAATTATTTTTATCCCTTTCTATACATAATTTGTGATGCAGCATGCTTATAATATATTTTCCACCATATTATGTCAATGATTTTACTACATTTTTTTCCTTTTTATGATATCTTAATACTTTTTATGCAATATTTATTCAGTTTTTATAATCTGATTGCAAAATTATATTTATGTTTAATACAGTATAATTTAACTCCACATAAAAGGGGCTGTTGCAAAATAGCCCCCAATAAGAAATGACCTGTAGCAAATCATTTGATTTGTCACAGGTCATTTTTATTCTATAAATGTTTAGAACTGGCTCGAAGAGCCAGCTCTGGTGAGTTATAATTATTTTATGACGAACAATCTAACTCATATCAATTTTACTCAGAATCATCACACATTGCAACTCAAAATGCAATTTGATGTGGAAAATTATATTCCTAGAGATAGTAAAGTTCGGTTGGTGTGCAATATCGTTGAGGAGATGAATTTAAGTTCTATTTTATGCACCTACTCCACCTTGGGAAGAAAGCCAGCTGTTGACCCAATTATCTTGTTAAAAGTCCTTCTATTTTGTTACAGTGAAGGCGTTTATTCCTGCCGAAAGATTGAAGATTTTTGTACTTATGATACGAGAGGACATTTTTACTTCAATGCAACAAAGCACCAGATCACACGACCATCAATCGTTTCCGCAATTCTTTAGAAGCGGTTTCGTCAGATTTATTGACCCAGTTTGTTGAGATTTTGCTTCAAGAAGGACACGTTGATCTAAAAAATTTCTATATCGATGGCACGAAGATTGAAGCCATTTCTGGACGCTATACCTTTGTTTGGCGTAAGGCTGTTGAGAAGCACCAGATGAAACTGGTACAGCGACTCATTGAAGAACTCAGCATCAACGCGACTATGAGTATTTTGAAGATGTGATTAACAAACTAGAAAAGTATGAAGAACACCTAAATATCATGGGAAATCGAAATAGCTACTCGAAAACAGACCACGATGCAACTTTCATGCGAATGAAAGAAGATCACATGATGAACGGTCAGCTTAAGCCCGCCTATAACATACAACTAGCTTCAAGTGGAGCTTTTATCGTTGGAGTGATGGGCAGTCAGAAGAGTAACGACCTGCATACTTTGAAACCTTTTTTAGAGCAGATGAGGCCTGCATATGGGAAGCATCTAGAAAACATCGTGGCGGATGCAGGTTATGAAAGTGTTGAAAACTATGACTACTTGAATAAAAAAGGATTAAAGCCATATATAAAACCATCAAACTACGAGACTGCTAAAAGTAAGAAATCAAAGTCAGACATCGGAAAACGAGAAAATATGACCTACCTTGAAGCTGAAGACGCTTATGTCTGCAAAATGGGCAAAAATTTAGTGAGACTCAAAGATAGAACAAGGACATACGCGTCAGGCTACAAGGATATACTTCATTCTTACGGTTGTTTTGAGTGCGCTGAATGTCCTTATAATAGTCAGTGTATCAAAAGTAAGAAGTTAGAAGGCGGTACATCGAAAAGATTTCAGTTTTCACCCGCATTTGAAAAATACAGGGAAGAATCCAACCACAACATAAAAACCTCAGAGGGTATCAAACAACGAATGAATCGTTCAATACAAGCCGAGGGAATGTTTTCAAAGCTAAAAGACGGACTGAAATATGATCGATTTAGGCATAAAGGCATGAAAAAGATTGTATCCGACCTAGCACTAGTGGCGATTGGAATGAATCTAAATAAGCTCCACGTTAAAATACTCAAGAATCAAACAGGTATAATAGAGTATAAAAAAACAGCCTAATTCTAAAGCAAGTAAAATTTAGAATAAGCTTATTTAAGTGCGTCCCAAATATGAGGTGAAGCAAAAGTACAGTCGAACAATCAGAAAGCCCAACATAAGACCTATTAATATTTACGAAAAAGGAGCTGTTACTCCTCTAGATTTCTAGATTTGCAACAGCACCCTTTTTAATATTTCTAAGATCTATAGAATTTCATGAATGCAGACGCCGCTGCCTCCTTCGTAATGTTTTCAGAACCTGATTTAGCATTGACAGCCATACCAAGTTCCATTAGAAGCGCCATATCGTCTTCAGCCCAAGATGCCACTTGAGTGGTCTTTAAAGCTGCTAAGTGCTTCGATGTCACTTTATCAGATTTCTGTTTGTTGTCAAAGCTGACAAGAACTTTTCCAAGCGCCGCTGCCAATTCATTTTGAGTCAGTGCTTTATCTGGATTGAACTTGTCCTTGCTGCCTTGTAAAATCCCTTGTTGGTATACAGCTGCTATAGCGCTATAATATTCGCTGTTCTTTGGCACATCTTTGAATGGCAGTGACTTTTCAGAAACCTTCAAACCATAGGCATTGGCAATCCACTGAGCAAACTCTCCACGGGTTAACATACTCTGTGGCTTAAAACTGCTCGCATCTGAAACAATCCCTTTGTTAAGCATAGCGTTGATCTCTTCCTTTGCCCATGAATTGTCTGCGTCGCTGAAGCTTTTCTTAGATTTAAGAACGGTATACTGACTCAAATTATCCCGTTTTGCAAAGATGACGCCACTTTGAGGGTCTACAATCCCACCCACAGGCTGCCAAACTTGCAAAGCATCGTTGTAGCGTCCCACAACTAGTGTATCTCCCAATTCACCTGCAAACCCAAAGGCTGCCAACTCAAAGCTTAAGGTAATTGGTTTAGAAAACGTCTCCTGTTTACTGTTATTAACCAACATTGAAAATTCGTAAACAGCATATGGCGGTTCAGGCAGTGGTACTCGTAAAACAGGAGCTGTTCTTTGTTCTATAACGATTTGGGCATTTTCAGACGGTTTTAAATCGCTTACAGGTACTTTAATTTCAACATGTTGGCTGCTAATCGCGATAGCATCAATTTTTTGCGCTTTTAAAATATCCACGGCTTCCTGTGGGAGACTTACTTCTAACTGTTTAGAACCTTCAGCAGGTTGAACCTCAAGTTTAATTTCTGGTTTAAGCGCTTGTTGATTCCCAGCATCAAAGAACTTTTGTTGAAGATCATTGAGTGCTTTAAGACCTTCTGCCTGTTTTGCTATAACATCTTGAATGGCTTTTCCTTCAACGACCAGTGGCTTACCTGGCTCAGGTGCTGCCATTTGAGTTGTCCCAAAATTATTAGCCGTCTTTTGAAGCATTTCTCCAATACTTTGGTTCATAAGAACAAGAGGCTCTGTACTGCTACCTTGCAATATTTTAGCAGCATCTACAAATTTGGTCAAAACCTCTAATTGTTGATTAGGATTTTTAATCAACATCAACTTAGATTCTGTATTATAGGTCAAACTTTCTGCCAGTTTTACCGCATTGGCATTGGCGGCTGTGCTGCCTTGGGTAAAGGTTATTTTACCAAGAACACCGTCCATTGCACCCAACGTGCTAAAGGCCTGTTCACTATTGGTAACGGACTTGAATAAGGTATCAAAATTCTTCATGGCACTGTCAAGACTTCCCAATTGAGCTGAGGCCATAAGATCTTTCAATTTATTAACTTCTGAAAGAATTTGATCTGCCGTTGGTGAAGTCCCTGTGGTTAGGAATTTAAATGGATCATATATTTGTGAAGGGTCAATTCCCGCTGGTAAACCACTTGGTAGCGCTGTGTTTGTTCCAACATTTCTATCACTGTGATCTGTCACTACGCTAGATGCTCCGCTGTAATAAATCACATAGACGTGATAGGTTCGAGTTGTTGGCGTTGTCAAACCATCACTCAACGTAATTGTATAATCAAAATTACCCGTTCCCTGTATTGCTACAGGGTTCGAAATACTGCACTGAATACTCGACTCTGAATCATAGAGAACGGTCAATGCAGGTAGGGTTTCAAGGGTATAAACCGTTGATGTGACAATTTGATATGGAATAGCATGATTTTGGAAGGGGTTAAACCCAGCAAACACTGTCCCACCAAAACTTATACCGCCTAAAGTTAAAGGGTCTGGAATAAAGTTGAGCATATAATTGGCAGTTGTACCATTCAATGCGGTTACTGTAATACACAAGCCGCTGTCCTTATTCGTCTCTACATAGGAGTAGGGGCTACTTGGATTTACTCTTACCCCACTAATAAGCTGTTCATATGCAATTGGGAGTAGCGTTACATATGGTACTATTACTGTAAAATTGTTTGAGTTTGGTTGTCTTGTAGCCGTCATGGCATTTTGAGTGCCTTCAAACAGCTGAATGCTTTCAATTTCATTGATTGATTCTGACCCTGCAAAATTCGAATTTATAAAATAAGGATTGGACGGTTGGGTGACCAACTGCATGGTTGGCGTAGATGGCGTGTAAGATACGTTAAAAGACGGACTTCCTGCGGTACGAAGAAAAGTCTCTGCAACTGAATCAAACTCCACTTTAAAGGAAATTGCACTGTCCGTAGTGACTTCAATCGGCGTCATGGTCAAAACACTATTTTGTGGTAGTTCTGGTATTGTAGCTATGCCTAAATCTCCAATGGCTGGCAAATCTACAATTGGGACTTCTCTGTCTAATTGGAATAGGATATAGTCTTGACCCGCATCTTCTACATAATGCTTTGGATACATGACTGGCAAGGTTGTTTCCATTAGAAGCGTCTCCGTTATCGGAAGCGCTAAGCTTAAATTTTCGCTTATAGCTGGATTGAAAACAGACGTATTGACAATGGCCACTTCAAATGTTCCAGGCGCTCCCATACCATAGAGGCTATAGTCACTCAAAGTGCCACTTACAAAGGTCTCTGGTATAATCCATATATCCATAATTCGACTGCCAAAATAAATTGGCGCTATGGTATATTCACCACTGGTCAAAATTCTTTCACCTGGATTCCCTGTAATACTACCTGAAAATTTAACCGACACGTCTCCAACAGCGGGAGCAATCGGTGTTTCAGAAAGGCTTGGTGCTTCCAAGAAAACATAAATATGAGCGCCATTTTCCGCTGGACCATTGGCATAGGTAGCACTTTGAATCCCATTAGGTTCAGGTGGATTAGGTAAAGTTAAATGTTGATTGGTCAATTTGAAAGGTACGCTGGCGGCAATATTGCCATGTTCTGGATCCGTCAAGACGAAACATAAGTCATAACTTATTTCTGGCTGTAAGCTATCAAATTTAATGTATGAAGTCGCACCAAATTGAAATGCTTTACTGGTATCATTGCTGATAACACTTTCATTGGTGACTGCAGTTCCCGTCGGTACGGCTTGATAGTAAAGTGTACTGGCGCGACTTACCTTAAACTGCACAACTAAATGTTCACTGGTCTGTTGTGCCACGTAGGGTTCAAAATCAAACTGGAGGCTAGTATCCACTGTCAACTGAACCGCATGAGACAGGTTAGGCAAAACACCTCCACCTAAATTAAAAACCATTAAAAGAATCAGTACTTTCGCCAAAATTTTTTTCACATTTATCCCCTCCTACCAAGTAAAAGTTAATTCATCGGACTTATACCCTTAAAAAATATATAAAAAACTATATAATTCTCAATTTAACCGCCAGTCTTGGTTTTTTTGGGGTATTAAACACATGATGATTTGTCAAATCATTATTGCTCAATGTTCAGGAGGGATTCTATGCTGGATAATTTAAACGTCAGTTTACTCGATCAGATCAGCGAAATCGGGCTGAAACTCACGGCTGAAAAAGATGTCAATAAGCTCTTAGAACTGATTTTGACTGAATGTATAAAATTAACAGGCAGTGACGCAGGTAGCATTTACATCAAAGAACATTTAGATGCATCCGAAGAAGAACCTCAACTGGTGTTTATGTATACCCTGAACACGTCTATGTCCTTTCCGTTTAAGTCATTTAAACTCCCAATTAATATGAATAGCATTTCAGGCGCTTGTGCCGTCACGGGGCAGACCTTTAACTTTAAAAATATGAGCGATACTTTTGAAATATTAGGCTTTCATCACAATCGATCTTTTGATGAAAGCTATGGCTATGAAACCTGTAACATGTTAGTTATACCTCTAAAAAATTACACCAACGAAATGATTGGGGTTTTGCAACTTATCAATAAAAAACGTGTTCCCTCCCATAAATTTCTGGCATATTCCAAGGATTTTACCAGTCATGTGATTCCCTATACTTTAAGTGACGAAAAAATTGTAGGCTCTCTCGCCTCTCAAGCCGCCATGCTCATTGAGCGAAGTATTCTCTTTAAAGATATTGAGAACCTGCTGGACTCTATGATTGATACATTGGTTACCGCACTAGACCGCCGAGACCCAATCACCGCAGGTCATTCAAAGCGTGTTGCCAGCTATGCTGTGGCCCTTGCTAAAACAGTCAATTTGGTTGATTACGGTGCCTATAGTCAGCTAAATTTTAGCGAGGAAGCCTTAAAAGAACTCTATATTGCAGGCATGCTTCACGATGTTGGTAAAATTGGTGTGCGAGAGTATGTTCTTATGAAACGCAATAAGCTTACCGACGACGCTATGACACAAATTAAGTGGCGCTATAAATATATCGCCCGATGTCTACAAGAAAAATCTTCAGACGCCGACAATGCCAGTCTTTCAGCTGAAAAGGTCCAGTCCTTTGTCACTAATTTAGAAGGCATCAACAAAGGCGGTTTTCTTAAAGATGAGGAGAAGACCTTTCTCGATGGGCTTAAAGACCTTACTTATGAAGATGCAGACGGAGACGTGATTGCCTTTCTTACCCCTGAAGAATATGATTTCCTCTCCGTACAACGAGGAAACCTAACCAATGACGAACGGAAGGAAATCAATGACCACGCCGTTCATACCTACAATATTTTAGCTGGTATCGACTGGACTCGTGATTTAAAGTTGGTGCCAAAAATTGCAGCCGATCATCACGAAAAACTCAACGGATTTGGTTACCCTAACGGCAGAAAAGCTGAAGATTTGGAAATTCGTTCTCGTATTTTGGCCATTGCCGATGTCTTTGATGCCTTAACCGCTAAAGATCGCCCCTATAAACCTGCAATTCCAATAGACAAGTCCATTGAGATTCTTGAGGACGACGCCTCAAAAGGCGGATTAGATCCAGAACTGGTAGCTATTTTTAAAAATGAACGCGCCTATGAGCGCATATAATGAGGTGAGGTCATGAAACATCAATTAATTTTTTGGGGCGTGAAGGGCTCTTGTCCAGGCTGTGCTCCCGGCCAATACCGCTATGCTGTCAATACATCCTGCATCGAAATTTCCAATGAAGAGGAACTGATTATTTTAGATGCGGGTTCGGGGTTAGTCTTTTTAGGTCAGTCAGAACGTAATTTTAAACAGTATAAGCGAATATCCCTGTTCATTACCCACTATCACTACGATCACGTCATTGGTCTTCCCTTTTTCATGCCAGCCTATCAAAGTGGTTTGGAGTTTCACGTGTATGGTCCCGTGACAGAATCTAGCAGTCCTGAACAGGCCCTACACCAACTTTTCCAAAAGCCATTTCTGCCAATGCCCTTTGAAGCCCTTCAAGCAAAAATGGTCTTTCACAACCTCTCTTCAAACGATTTCGTCTCCACACTTGGCGGTACAGTCAAAGCAATGGCCTCTGACCATCCTGGGGGCAATTTAGTTTATCGCGTAGAGCTGGGCGGGAAATCCTTCGCTTACTTGACCGACCTAGGTCACGGACAAGAAATTCACGACCCTCTTGTGAAATTCAGCAAGGACTCTGACTGGATTTACTATGATGCCAACTTTACCCAAAGCGAATACTTCCACAGTAAATATGAGGGCTGGGGACATTCTTCCCACGCCAAGGGCATAGCTCTTTATGATGAATCCCATGCAAAGGAGCTGTTCTTGGGCCATCACGCCCTTCATAGAAGGGACGAGGAGTTAGATGATATTCAGTCTCAGTTAAAAGAAGACAGTATTCACATGGCTCGTGATGGTATGACCATTCTTTGGGAGGCTTAATATGCATTATAAAAAATGGATTCCCCTCATTGTCCTAATAACGTTGGCGATGGTTTTTTCATTTCTCAGTTTTGGAGAAAATCTAGGCAACACCCCTGAAATTAAAAGTTTGGAATCTCAGCTGGAAAACGCAACTGGGAAAGAAAGAGTTGATATTCTCAACCAACTCTGCGACCTACTCATCGCCATCGACCTAGAACGCTCTGTGGGCTACGCCGATGAATCGATTACCTTGGCACAGGAACTGGGCTACAAAAACGGTGAGATTGATGCCCTTAACCACTTAGGATACATTAGCTTGCAACAAGATGCGCCTGAAGACGCCCTTCTCTTTTTTAAAGAAACCTCTGCTCAAGCCACAGAAGCCAATTATATGAAAGGTCTTGCCTATAGCAAAAACGGTTTTGGCATTCTATGGGCAAATCTTGGAGACTATGCCAAGGGATTGGACAGCTTTGACACTGCCCAAGATCTCTTTAAGGGCCTCAACGACGACAAAGGCATTGCTTTTGTTCAGAATAACAAGGGAACCATTTACGAATCTATGGGCCTCTATGACAAAGCTTTAGTAGAATATCAATCCGCTCTCGGTCTTTATGAAGCCCTTGGTCTTAAGGAAGAAATCGCGGTAACTGCCAATAATTTAGGCTCCTCAAACAGTGAAATGGGCCGCTTTGATGCAGCTTTAGCCTATTTCCAACAAGCCTTGGAAATACATAAGACGCTCGGCTACGAAAAAGAGGCCGCCACAGAACTAAACAACATTGGGGACCTTTATCAAAAGGAAGAATTAACTGAAGATGCACTTAATTTTTACAACCAGGCCATGCTCATTGCCGAAAAAATTAAAGACCCTACACTCATTGCCAGTGTCAACCTGAACTTAGGTTACTTATACGACGCTCAAAAGGACTATCCAAAGGCCATCAGCTATTATGAAAAGTCCCTTGCAACCTTTAGCAAAACTCAAGACTTTGAAGGTGAAGTCAGCGCCCTGAATAATTTAGGCGGCGTATATGCCGATCAAAGAAACCCAGAAAAAGCTTTAGAATACCATCTTAAAGCTTATGAAAAGTCCAGCGAGGCAGGTTTTAGAGAAGGTTTAAAGCGTTCTCTCAAACAGTTGGCCAGCGACTATCAGGCCCTAGACAATTACGCCGAAGCCAGTCACTATTTAGTTCTCTATACGGAATTGACGGACACCATTCAGGAAGAAGATACAGCTAAAGCTTTTGCAAACTCTGAGGTTCTCTTTGATACAGAGAAAAAGACCAAAGAATTGCTCAAACAAAAAGCTGAAATTGCAGAGCGGATCAAAGAACGGAATAGACTGCTTTTGATTGTGGGTATTATTGCAGCTTCTCTTATTCTCATTAGCTTCCTCTTAGTCTGGGTTGTAAAAGAACGTAAAAAATCTGAAAAGCTTCTGCTCAACATCCTGCCTAAAAAAGTGGCAAATGACCTGAAAAAAACGGGTAAAACCCTTCCCGAAAAATTTGAGTCTTGTACGGTTTATTTTTCAGACATTGCAAACTTTACAACCACGTCTGAGCACTTGGATCCTGTTTTTCTCATATCTGAACTCAATGATATTTTTACAACCTTCGACGCCATTATGGAAAAATACGGCTGTGAACGGATTAAAACCATTGGAGATGCCTACATGGCTGTCTGCGGTGTTCCCGTTCCTGTAGAAGATCACGCCTTTAGAATGGTCAATGCCGCTAAAGAAATTCTTATCTCTTTAAACGAGAGAAATGAGAGAAGTGAGCTCAAATGGCGCATTCGAATTGGTATTAACACCGGTCAAATCGTCGGTGGGGTCGTAGGGGTTAAGAAATATATCTACGACGTGTTCGGTGATACCATCAACACGGCTTCCCGTATGGAAAGTAACGGCGAACCTATGAGAATCAACATCTCTAAAAATACTTACGAAATCGTCAAAGACGAATACGATACCCTTGCCCGCCAACCTATAGAAGTCAAGGGCAAGGGCTTGCAAGAAATGTATTTCATAGAAGGGCCAATTATTTATTCAAATCCACTGCCTGAACCAGAAGCGTAACATTTGGGTCTGGCACATCTGCCCTTAGTTTAGGTGCTATCCAAAGGACCCTAATTTATGATATAATTTTCGTTTGTGTGACTTTACTGATTCAGCGTCATACCGAAAGTTTTATTTTTGTTACCCTTGTATAAGAAAGGCGGTTTCTATGAGTAAACCCTTTTATCAATATGGCATCAGCGACGAACTGGTAATGGCCCTCTCCCGCGAGGACATTACCATAGCATCTCCTATTCAAGACCTTTCCATTCCACCTATTATGGAGGGCAAAGATTTAATCGGCGAAGCACAGACAGGCACAGGGAAGACCATTGCCTTCCTACTGCCAATTTTCGAAAAAATTGACCCTACCAACGACCATCTACAAGCGATGATTGTTGCCCCAACTAGAGAGTTGGCCATTCAAATTACAGAAGAGGCCAGAAAACTCCAAAAAGGTAAAGAAATAAGCGTTTTGGCTGCTTACGGTGGGCAGGATATTGCGGCTCAGCTCCATAAACTCAAGAATAAAGTCCATTTGGTTATTGGTACTTGTGGTCGTCTGTTGGACCATTCAAGACGAGAGTCCCTTGACTTTAAGCATTTAAAATTCTTAGTCTTAGACGAAGCTGACCAAATGCTCCACATGGGATTTTTACCAGATGTGGAAATGCTCATCAAGAAAACACCCGAAACAAGACAAACCCTTTGTTTCTCAGCAACTATGACAGAGCCTGTAAGAAAATTAGCTTCTCGTTACATGCAGCACCCAGTCCGTGTTAAGGTCGAATCTCCAAAAATTACACTGGAAGCCATTGATCAATATGTGGTGGAAACCACAGACCGTCAAAAGTTAGGTGACTTTGAACGTATTTTGAGAGAAGAGCATCCTTTCATGGCCATCATTTTCTGTCGAACTAAAATTAGATGTACCAAGTTGGCAGAAGCCCTTTATGAAAGAGGCTACAACGTAGAAGAACTTCACGGCGACTTGACTCAAGCTAAGCGAGAAAAGGTCATGAAGTCCTTTAGAAACATGAAAGTCCAATACTTGATTGCTACAGATGTAGCGGCAAGGGGGCTAGATATTGACGGTATTACCCATATCTTCAACTATGATATTCCTCAAGAGGTGGAAAGCTATATCCACCGTATCGGCAGAACGGGACGTATGGGTAAATCAGGTCGTGCGTACACCTTTGCTACGCCAAAAGACAAGCAGATGATTCACGCTATAGAAAAAGAAATCGATCAACCTATTAAAAAACGTATCTTTAAAGAACCTAACGAAATGGGTCGAGATATTACTGAAAAAACTGACCGCGGGGCTACTAGAGGGAAAAAATCTCCATTTGCCAAGCAAGATGCCAGTAAAAAGAGAGACTTTGGACGCAAAGAGGGTCGTAGCACAGGCGGTAAAAGTGCCACAAGTGGACGCCCTACTAGTTCAAGCGGCAAAGGTCCTACAAGTCCAAGTAGCAGAAGTCACTCTGACAGCAGAAAATCTGGAACCGCTAAAAGTACAGGCACGCCTTACCGCGGTAAAAGCAGTCGATAAAAATTTCTTGGTTGGCCATTTATTTAACTTATGACGCTAAAAAAGCTGAAGCACCTTTTTCAAGGGCGCTTCAGCTTTTTCTTATTTATTCGCTAGTTTATTTTTTAATTCTTCAAGGGCTTCGTCTACACTCTTTTCTCTGTCCAATGCATTAAAATGCTGTTCTAAAGAATCATGTCTTAACTCACCAAAGGCCTGAGCTTGTGCTTCTGTCAAATTTACCTTTTGCTCCATGCGGTCAAGTGCTTCTAAAGGATTGATTTTTGAAGCTTTGCTCAAAGTTTCTGCTATTTTTTTCTGAGCTTCTGCCGTTTTATTTCTAGCAATCAGAGCATCTCGTCTTCTCTTTGCATCTTCAATATTACTTTCCAACAATTTTAAGTTTTCTTTCAGCATTTTAACCTGTGTTGACTGAGCTTCATGCTGAATCACATATCGACTCAAGTCTTGGTCATGACCTAATTTGCGTTTAAGAGCTTCCTTAGCAAGGGATTCGTCCCCTCTTTCCATAGCATCTTCCGCTCGCTTATACCACAGTTCTGCTTCAGTTGCCGCTTGATCCATTAAAGTCTTTAACTTTTTTTCTTCTGCAATAGAGGCTGCAACACCCATACTGCCTTGTCTAAGTGCATCTTCCAAGTCATGAATCACTTGTTTTGCAATAGCTTCTGGTTCTTCTGCCTTATCAATAAGATCATTGATATTCGCTTTTGCCAAGGTGGTCATCCGATCAAAAATACCCATACGTTTCCCTCCCAATCGTGAATATACAAGGAGAATTTTTCCTTATAAAACAATTCATAGAAAAAATCCCCTATTGATGTCAGTCTATCAAAAGGGGCGCTTAAAATAAAGTATTATAGGCTTAGGAAAGTATTAGAAATATATTAATTTTATGCAAGTTCTTGTTGAAGGTAAACCAAATGGTCTTGAATCTCAGCCACGTTAAAAGCCTTATTGAGTTCTAGTCCCAAAGTTGCTATTTTCTCCAAAAAACCTGTTAAATACTTAAAATTAATCTCATCTACATGGGCAGAGGTCATTTTATAATATGCCTTTATGTAGAAGGTAAAAGCGTTGTCTTTATCGCCATTTTTAAGTAGCCCATCTCCAATTTTCTCTAATACATAGGTATTGATTAGACCAAAATTTTCACGGTTTAACTTCAAATTAATCTCGTTAATAGTCTCGTGATCAAGTGTCTTTTCACAAACCACGTCATACAAATCCAAAACTTCTTGAAGGGCCTTGTAAGGCTCATACTGAGACATGGAATCAATATGGAATCGATTGTAGTCGTTTAGGGCAATCATATATTCGCAAAAACGCAAATACAGCTGAAAGAGAACCTTTTCCGTTGTACTAGATTTCCCGTTCTCAATATTGCTCAGTTGGTTTCTAGAAATGATTCCCTTCGAAAAATGAAGCTGGTTGATGTCATGTCTTACTCTAAAACCTAAAAGTCTAACTCTATCATCTTGTGTCAACACTGAGAAATATCCTCCAATTCTTTAATTCCAAAATTACTTCGGTATACTAAGAAAATAACATACATTGAATTAAATTACCATAAAATAAATTAACTTCTATCTCAAGTTCTTCTTTTGCATAGGCCCTAAAATAATGATAACCTTTAAGCAACAAGGAACTGTATGATATTCTAAATATTGCTTAACAAACTAACAAGGGAGGTTTTTTTATGGATCAAAATATGAACTGGCTCTTACAAAAGAAAATAGAGTCTACCATGGTTGCGCTCAAACGAAATAATTTTGTGCCTCATTATGTAGAGAATATAAGTCAACTTCAGGAAACCCTAAAGTCAATGATTCCCACCGATAGCAATGTTGCTGTAGGTGGTTCCGTGACCCTTTTTGAGTCTGGTGTCATTGATCTTCTCAGAAAAGGTCCTTACACCTTTTGGGACCGTTATGAAGAAGGTTTAACCCCCTCAGACATTCGCGACGTTTTCTTAAAGAGCTTTGATGCGGATTACTATTTTACTAGCAGCAACGCTTTAACAGAGGACGGGTGCCTCTTCAATGTAGACGGTACAGGAAATAGAACGGCTGCTATGATCTACGGACCAAAACACGTATTTGTCATTGTAGGCATTAACAAACTCGTATCGGATACAAACGCCGCCATTGAAAGAAATAAAAAAACAGCCGCTCCAGCAAATGCTAAGCGACTGAATAGAAATACACCTTGTGCTCAAACGGGCGTCTGTTCCGACTGTAACAGCCCTGACAGAGTTTGTTCCGACTTTGTTTTAATGAAGCATCAAATCAACCCTAATAGAATTCACGTATTTATTGTCAATGCGTCTTTGGGTTACTAAGAAAGAAGTACTACAGACACGAACCGTTGGTTTTTAGTCTTCTATCTTCCTTCGCTCTATTGCCACAAGAATTTGTTCCAGTCCTTCTACCATCTGATTTCTCGGACAACCAAAGTTAAACCGAATATAGCCTTCCCCTTCTTCGCCAAAGGTTCTGCCATCGTTTACGGCAATGTTGGCGTCTTCAATCATAAAGGTTTTAAGTTCTTCACCCGTATTAAACCAAGCTCTAAAATCCAACCACGCCAGATAGGTGCCTTGCATTTTTAAAATGCCCACCTCTGGCATTTGTTCTGCGATAAAATCACATAAAACTTTGTAGTTCTCTTCTAAATAAGGCAAAAGTTCTTCAAGCCACGCTTCTCCCTCTTCATAAGCTTTTTGTGCCGCAAGTTCATTGAAACAGTTGACTGCATTCATATGTAAACGGTTCATGACATTTCGAAACTGTCTGCGGCGATCTCTATCTGGTATCAGAATCAGCGAATAGAATAAACCCGCAATGTTAAAGGTTTTACTCGGTGCCATGGCAGAAATCACCCAAGGTGACGGCGCTTCTCCCAATGCCAAAGCCGATGTAAAGACTGAGTCCTTAAACACTAAGTCACAATGAATTTCGTCTGAAAATAAGAGCACTTCATGCGCTTCGCAAAGCTGAACTATTTTTTCAATAGTCTCTCTTTCCCAAACCCGCCCCAGTGGGTTATGAGGGTTACACAGAATCATCATTTTAGGCTTCTCTGTTTTAAATAGGTGTTCCAAATGAACCAAGTCCATTTCGGCTTGATTGTCTTTTATCACTAAAGGATTTTTAATAAGGTGCCTCTCATTGACTTCAACCATTTCTGCAAAGGGCGGATAAACTGGCGGTTGAATCACAATGCCATCTCCTGGCTGTGTAAAGCTTTGAATCGCAAGACCTATAGCCGTTACAACTCCAGGTGACTTAACAATCCATTTTCTTTGAACCGCCACCCCGTGGCGTTTTAACACCCAGTTTGAAAACGCCCTCTCAGCGGGGTCGCTGTCCATGGTATAACCGTAAACTCCATGCTTTGCACGTTCAGTAAGACCTTCAACCACTGACTTTGGCGATAAAAAATCCATGTCTGCAACCCAAAATGGCAATAAGCCTGACTTTCCCACGAAAGCACCTACACCATCCCATTTAATGCTATGGGTATTTCTTCTCTCAATCGATTCGTCCCAGTTAACCATTTTTGTGCGCCTCCTTATTGTGTTAAACATCCTAAAAAAAGCCCCTCTAAGGGGGCTTAATCATACTTTCTATTTTACATCCATCAGTCTTCTAAGATATTATCAATACACTTGTTGAAAGTTTCTGGCGTCAAATCTTGCTTTAAAATATAGTCTCGAACATTTAGACCCGTTAGCCGCTCCTTCATTTCATCAGCGTCCAAAGAAGTAATAATCACAATAGGAATGTCTGCGTATCTGGAACCATTGAGATTCTCAATCAAATCTTCTCCAGTCATATCTGCCAATTCAAAACCAGTGATGATCAGTGCCACGTCTGTCTGCGCTAAAATTTTAAAAACATCGCTCCCATACTTACTTTCTACAGGACTATGTCCACTTCCAATAATCATTTCTTTAATGATTTTTCTAAAAAACGCGCTATATTCCAAATGCAAAATGTGCACGAATCACCCCTCCTAACGACAATTATTAATATAGTAATTCGACAATATTGTCCATTATCCTCTTTTATGTCTAAATCTTATTCTCTCCGAAGGAATCCCCGTATATAATAAAGCCAATGAGGTGATCCTTTATGAAAAAAATAAAAACGGCATTAATTGGCTACGGCTTATCTGGAAGTGTCTTTAATGGTCCTATTTTAAAATGTCATGAGGGCTTTGAAGTTCATGCTATTTTTGTTCGAGATAACTCAAAAACCCAAACCGCTCAACATGATTTTCCAAATGCCCTAATCACATCTGACATGGATCAAATTATCCAAAACCCCGAAATAGAGTTTGTTGTTCTCTGTACCCCTAATATTCAACATGTAGAACTGGGCATCCAAATGCTGACTGCTGGCAAACACCTTCTGATAGAAAAACCCTTTACGGTTACCGTAGAAGAAGGAGAGTCCTTAATTGCATTGGCAAAGTCCAAGAATTTGAAGCTTGGCGTTTATCACAACCGCCGCTTCGACGGAGACTTTTTAACCCTTCAAACAATCGTTCAAAACAAGTCATTAGGCAGACTCACCGCATACGAGTCTCACTTTGACAGATACCGACCAGCATTTAAAGACAATTCGTGGAGAGAAAAGAATATTCCCGGTTCAGGAGTGCTCTACGATCTAGGTTCTCACCTGATTGATCAGGCTTTATGCCTATTTGGTATGCCTCAAGAACTTTATGCCGACCTTGCAAAAGAACGCCTTGGAGAAGCAGATGACGCCTTTGAATTAATTCTCTATTACCCTGAGTTGAAAGTTACCCTAAAAGCTTCCGCCCTTATAAAGGAGCCTACTCCAAGGTTTGCCCTTTACGGTACAGAAGGGGCCTATGTAAAATATGGCATGGACCCTCAGGAAGAAGCGTTAAAAGCAGGAACACTGCCAAACACCCCTCATTGGGGTGAAGAGGAAACATCCGCTTACGGCATTTTAAACCACGGTACTACTAAGGAGTATATACCCACATTATCAGGAAGTTACCCTTCCTTTTACCAAAGTGTCTACAATGCCATTGTGACGGGTTCGGATATGCCTGTCACAGGTGAAGACGGACTTCGGGTCATTAGAATCATTGAGGCCGCCCTCAAAAGCAACATAAGCAAAGCTCGGGTTTCTTTATAACTACAATAAAAAAGCAGATAGGAAATTCCAAATTTGGAATGCCCATCTGCTTTTTTCATTCTATTTTTTGACTAATCTAATCGTTTTTAATGTCGTAAACTTCCGTCTCCGCAGGCGATGCAATGGCAATTTTCGCCTGAAGCCAAGCTTCGAAAGTGTCCAAAGAAGTGTAGACTGGAATATTTCTCTCTGCAGCTGCTCTTCTCATAGTAAAACCATCTCTGCTAGAATCATTCCCCTTGGTTGGCGTATTGATAACCAATTGGGTTTCTCCCTTATAGAGAAGATCCAAGATATTCGGATGATCTTCATCAATGCGGTTGGTAATCGCCGCCTCTATGCCCATTTCTTTAAGACACTGAGCCGTTCCTGCGGTTGCCACATATTTGAAGTCAAGTTGTTTCAACTGCTCTGCCAATCCTTTAAATTCCTCTTTGTCCTGATCATTTAGAGTGACCAAAATAGTCGGTTGAGGCGTCACTGGCGCATATTTAGCCGCCGCAAAGCCTTTATAAAGGGCTTCTTCAAAGGTTCTACCTATCCCAAGGACTTCTCCTGTGGACTTCATTTCAGGCCCAAGACTAATTTCCACATCTGGTAGCTTGTGGGTTGAAAAGACTGGCACTTTAACGGAAATCCATTTTGGCGCTGGGTAAAGGTCCTGACCATAGCCTAGGTCGATTAAAGCTTCCCCTAAGGACACTCTCGTCGCCAACTCTACAATTGGTACCCCACTGACTTTTGAAATGTAAGGCACCGTTCTAGAGGCTCTCGGGTTGACTTCTATAACATAGAGCTCATTGTCGTATTCAATAAATTGAATGTTGATCATCCCTTTTATGCCAAGACCTAAGGCGATTTTCTTCGTATAATCAACAATTTCGTCAATAATCTCTTTGCTGACCGTTTGAGAAGGATACACCGTCATACTATCGCCCGAGTGAACGCCCGCTCTCTCTAAATGCTCCATAATTCCTGGTATCAACACGGTTTTGCCGTCTGAAATCGCATCCACTTCAAGCTCTTTGCCCATTAGGTATTTATCAATCAACACAGGGTTCTTAGTGTCTTTTACAAAGGCATTTTTAAGATAATAAGTCAGTTCCTTGTCCGAATGACAAATTTCCATGCCCTGACCCCCAAGCACATAGCTTGGTCTCACAATGACTGGGTATTTAAGACGCACCGCCTCTTCAATGCCTTCTGCCACTGTGTAAATCCCTTTGCCCTTTGGTCTGTTAATGCCAACCGATTCTAAGAAGGCATCAAAACGTTCACGGTCCTCTGCTTGGTCAATTTGGTCGGCGCTGGTCCCAAAGATGGTAATTTTCTTTTCACTTAAGAATTTAGCCAGTTTGATAGCGGTCTGACCGCCAAACTGAAGCATTACTCCATCAGGCTTTTCTTTGTTGATGATATTGAATACATCTTCTTCGGTGAGGGGTTCAAAGTACAGCTTATCTGCCGTGCTAAAGTCCGTACTCACCGTTTCAGGATTGTTGTTGATGATAATCGTCTCGATCCCTAGGTTTCGAAGGGCTCTGACACAGTGAACTGAAGCGTAGTCAAACTCAATCCCCTGACCAATACGGATAGGACCTGAGCCTAACACGATGACTTTCTTTCTATCGGACACTTCTACTTCGTCAAAAGTTTCGTAGCTAGAGTAATAGTAAGGCGATACCGCTTCAAATTCCCCTGCACAGGTGTCAACCATATGGTAGACAGGCATGATGTTCCAAATACTTCTCAACTGGTATACATCTTCTGGGGAAACCCCAACCAAATCGCCAATACCCTTGTCTGAGAATCCTTTTCGTTTAAGTCTTCTAAGCCATTCTGGGTCAAGGTCTTCAATTTTACTGTGCTCTAACTTCGTTTCCTCGTTGATAATCCCTTGAATCTTGTTGAGGAACCACTTGTCCACGCCAGTAATTTCAGCGATTTTGTCCAGTCTATAATCTCTTCTGAGCATTTCAGCCAAGGCGAAAATCCGCTCATCATCTGCCTTCATAACGGTCTTTTTAAGCTCTCCAATGGTGAGTTTCTTGTATTTTTTATGCTGTAAATGGTATTGACCCAGTTCCAAGGAGCGGATACCTTTCAAGAAAGCCGCTTCGAAGTTACTGCCAATGGCCATAATTTCCCCTGTTGCCATCATTTTTGTACCCAACACGCGATTGGCGTTTCCAAATTTGTCAAAAGGCCATTTTGGAATTTTGATGATCACATAGTCTAGACTCGGCTCAAAGCAAGCGTAAGTCATACCCGTCACCGCATTTTTGATTTCGTCGAGGCCATAGCCTAAAGCGATTTTAGCCGCTACTTTGGCAATGGGGTAACCTGTAGCTTTTGAAGCCAGTGCCGAAGATCGGCTCACCCGAGGGTTAATTTCTATAACCGCATATTCAAAGCTGGTTGGGTTAAGGGCGAACTGAACGTTACAGCCCCCTTCTATTTCAATGGCTTCTATAATTTTAAGGGCTGAAGTTCTCAGCATTTGATATTCTTTATCAGAAAGGGTTTGGCTCGGAGCGACGACAATACTGTCCCCTGTATGAATACCCACTGGATCCAGATTTTCCATGTTACAAACGGAAATGCAGTTTCCAAATCGGTCTCTCATAACTTCGTACTCAACTTCTTTCCAACCTTTGATACTCTTTTCAAGAAGTACCTGATTTACTGGGCTGGCGTCTAATCCCGACTTGAGAATGATGCGGAGTTCGGCTTCATCATCGGCTATACCTCCGCCTGTGCCCCCTAAAGTGTAGGCAGGTCTAACAATAACAGGGTATCCAATTTGTGCCGCATAAGCCATGCCTGCCTCAAATTCAGTGATAATATCTGACATAATAACCGGTTCATCAATTTCGTTCATGAGAATTTTGAACAGTTCTCTATCTTCACCCTTTTTAATACCCTCAATTTTCGTACCAATCAGCTTTACGCCGTATTTATCTAAAATCCCTGCATCGGTGAGTTCCAATGCCATATTCAGGGCTGTTTGTCCCCCATACCGGCAAGGAGACCTGTTCAGTTTTTTCTTTTCTTCTTAATTCAGCTTGTTTTTCGTCGTGGTAATAATCAAGAAGTAAGGTTACAACCTTACTCAATAGAACCCCGCCGGAACCAATTGCGGTATAGAGATCATCTGAAGATGCCAGATTAAAGGCTTTGGCGCATTTATTGATATATGAGCTCTTAAGGATTTGCTGACTGTCGTACCCCTTTCTCTTAGCATACTTTTCAAGCATTTCCTTGCCTTTATCCGTATTATCGGATTTATTTTCTCTCTTTAGCCATCCTCTGATTTTATTTCTTGCATTACTGCTTTGCGCGATCTTCAGCCAATCGATGCTTGGGCCTTTCGCATTTGATGATGTTACGACTTCAACAATATTCCCGTTTTTCAGGGTATGATCTATGGGAACCATTTTCCCGTTTACCTTGGCACCAATACATTTTACACCGATTGCTGAGTGGATTTTAAAAGCAAAGTCAAGTGGAGTGGAACCAGCAGGAAGCTCAATAACATCTCCTTTCGGAGTAAAAACAAATACCTGATTGGAGAATAGATCCACCTTTAAGGTTTCCATGAATTCCTTAGGATCATTCAGGTCCTTTTGCCATTCCAGTGTCTGCCTCAGCCACGCAAGTTTTCCTTCTTCCCTATCCTGTGAAATGCCTTCTTTATATTTCCAATGTGCTGCAATACCGTATTCTGCAATCCGATGCATTTCATAGGTCCGAATTTGGATCTCAAAAGGGTCTCCACTATCGCCTATCACTGTCGTATGCAGAGATTGATATCGGTTTGGTTTTGGCATTGCTATGTAATCCTTGAATCGTCCCGGGATCGGGATCCACAAGGTATGGACGATACCGAGAACAGCATAGCAGTCCTTCACATCTTCTACGATAATTCGAATTGCTGTAAGATCAAAAATTTCTTCAATCTGTTTATTCTGATACTTCATCTTTCGATAGATGCTATAGAAATGCTTGGATCGTCCGGTAATATCGTAGTGTATACTCAGATCATCCAGATTTTGTTTGATTTCACTGATTACTTTATTGATATTTTCCTCTCGTTGCTGCTTCTTTGTTTTAACCTGACTTACCAGATCATAATACGCTTCCGGATCCAGGTGTTTCAGCGCGATATCTTCCAGCTCGAACTTCATGGTATAGATACCGAGACGGCTGGCTAACGGAGCATATATTTCAAGGGTTTCCTTGCATTTTTCCTTGATCTGCTCATCGCTCATATAGTTTATGGTTCTGAGGTTATGAAGTCTGTCCGCTAATTTGATAATTAAAACACGTATATCCTTGGACATGGCTAAAAACATTTTTCTCAGATTCTCAGCCTGTCTTTCTTCCTTGCTTTCAAAAACAAGGCTTCCGAGTTTTGTAACACCATCAACAAGCAAAGCGACTTCTTCCCCAAAATCCTTTTTTAAATCTTCTCCGGAATAGGAAGTATCTTCAACGGTATCATGAAGCAGTCCTGCAACGATGGTGTTTGCGTCCATGCCCAGTTCTGCAAGTATAATTGAAACTTCAACAGGGTGAACCAAATATGGTTCACCCGATTTTCGCAACTGTCCTTCATGATAAGCTTCTGCTTTCAGATAAGCCTTTTTGATCAACTCAATGTTAATGTTAGGATTTATCTGAAGAAGCTCGTTTAAGAATCTTTCCATCAATTCCATAAATTATTATTCCTTATTTTTGCTTTTCTTTGCCTTATATTTTGATCCGCCTGACATTGTACAGAATTGGAAATAAATCGGACTGGCAATAAAAATCGATGAGCCTGTACCTGCAATTATTCCGATGATCAGCGGCAATGTAAAGTTTCGAATCGTCTCTCCGCCCATAATGCACAGCGGAATGATTGCCGTAACTGTTCCAACCGAAGTCATTAAGGAACGTCCAAGTGTTTGATTGATACTATGGTCGATCAGTTCTTCCAGTTTTGATCTCTTCATTAATCCGAGATTTTCTCTCACTCGGTCGAAGATAACGATGGTATCCATGATGGAGTATCCAACGATCGTAAGTACCGCCGCAATAAACGGAGTGTTGATCGGCATATTAAAAAATCCGTAAAACGCAATCAAGATTAATATGTCATGCAATACAGCAATGATTGACGAAAGTCCAAATTTCCATTCAAAACGGATACTGATATAAATCAGCATAAAAATACTTGCTATGATGACTGCCTTTACAGAATTCGCTTTCAGCATATCCCCGACTGACGGGCCAAACTGTTCTATGGTAAGAACAGACTTGTCATTTAAATTAAATTTCGCGAAGATATCATCCAGTACCGTTTGGCGGGCTGCCGTATCAAGAGCTTGTACAGTTCGAATAATTACTTCATTATTATCTTTTCCTGCCAGAACGATGTCTGCATCGATTTTATCGCTCTTCAATACGTTTTGTAATTCAGCAACCTCGGAAGCAGTAACCTGTTTCCCCATGTCGAGTTGTATCATGGTTCCTCCGGTAAAGTCAATCCCAAAATTATAACCGCGAATCATGCCAACGCCGATACCTATCACAATAATTGCGATAGAAATGATATAATAGTAGTTTTTATATTTCATGAAGGAAAACTGACGTTTAATATCAAACATTTGCGTTTACCTCCTTTATTCCAAAATATTTCTTCTTGCAAAATACCTTAGATTCTGCAATAACATCCACATACACCTGTGTCACAACAACAGCTGTAAATAAGCTTGAGAGAATACCAATCATCAGAGTCATGGCAAACCCTTTTACAGTTCCTGATCCAAGCTGATAAAGTACGATACCTGCAATCATTGTTGTAATGTGGGAGTCAATGATCGTACCCAATGCTCTGTGGAATCCGGAAACAGCAGCAACTCTAATTGTTTTGCCATTCTTGATTTCTTCTCGAACCCTTGAAAATATAATAACATTGCCGTCAACTGCCATACCGATTGACAAGATAATACCTGCAATACCCGGTAAGGTCAGAACACCGCCCATACCGACAAATACCCAGAAAACGATCAGCATATACAGCAGCAATGCGATATTGGCCGCGATGCCCATAATGCGATACATCGTAAGCATGATCACGAAGATCAATGCTACTCCAATAATGCCTGCAAGGATACTCATTGTAAGTGCATCCATACCGATTGATGGCCCAACCACAGAGGTTTGTACTTCTTTTAATGCTACAGGAAGTGCACCACCACGAATCAATGCAGATAGATTTTTCGCTTCATCCTCACCGAATCCACCGGATCCGCCTGTAATAATGGCTTGCCCGTTTGGAATTGTTTCATGAACAAGCGGTGATGAGATAACTTGTTCATCCAGGATGATCATAATAGCACTATCAGGAACACCGTCCGTTGTGGATTTGATATTCCCGGCAACAATATCAGATGTTGCCTGTTCAAAAGCTTTTGCACCTTGACTCGTGAATTTCAATCCAATGGCATAACCGCCATTTTCCTTATCTTGTTCAATCCCAGCATCTTTTACCTGACTGCCATCCAATACAACGGTTTTGTCCGCCAGGACAAATTGCAACTGTGCTGTCTTTCCGATTGCATTGATGGCATCTTCCGCATTCTGAGCTCCCGGAAGTTCAACCCTGATTCGGTTTTGCCCTTCTATCGTAACGACCGGCTCAGACAGACCAAGCTGATTTACTCTTTTTTCGATGACTGCCTGTGTCTGCGACATAAGTTGTTTTAATTCATCCCCGGTAGCCTTGGTTTGTGCTTCCATGACAACATAAACTCCGCCGGAAAGATCAAGTCCCAATTTCATTTGGTCTTTGATCGGAGCGAAGGAGCCTATTCCCATCAGGGTAGCATACCAGCCAAAGATGATGATGATAGACAGAATTACTGCCAACGCCTTCTTCATTGTAATTTTCACCTTCTCTTCTCATGCATGTAAATTGAAATATATCATTATCTCTAATTTTATATTACAGAATATTCTACTACTAATTTGTCCTTCCTACAAGCAAAATCATCATTTACCGTTGAAAATGCTTAACAATTTCCAATATAACTTAATTTCTCAGATTTACACCGACCATCCCGCCGAAACTGCCGAAAAGTATAGGGATCAAATATTTCAGCAAACCGAATCCCGGCTCCATCCCTGTGGAAAATGCCAACATATAGAAAGATGACAGAATGAGTAAAAAAATAATCGAATAAAGAGCTCCGTATAAAATCCCTTTCTTTTTAATATGATTTCCAAAATAAACTCCCAGAAACAAACAGGAAATACATAAAACGCCGACCATGTAATACAGAGACCAACCCTCCGGTGCAGGTGTAAGTTTCACAATAACGCTAATCAAAAGAGTCATCAGAATAAATAAAATAAATGCATATAGAAATCCCTTCAGGTTCTTCCAAACTGTTTCCATTATATCCTCCTTATTAAGACATTCCGATAATAAAAATAACAGACATCTTTCTCAGAAATGTCGTCACTGTAATCATCAGGCAATCTTATCCCAATATATTCTTTTACATTATATTTTTCATAAGGAGAATTATACAAAAAAGTTGCTGCGCAAATTCCGCTGGACACACTGAATAAAAAAAATAAGTTTCAGATAGCTCTGAAACTTACTTATTTTGGTGCCGGCGATCGGGGTCGAACCGATACGGTGTTGCCACCACGGGATTTTGAGTCCCGCACGTCTGCCAATTCCATCACGCCGGCGTAACAAAATTTATAATAACACATTTAAAAACCGAAATCAAGAAAAAAGGCATTTACATTTCAATTTTTTTACTATATAATTTTTTTATTATCGAGAGGAGGATGAATAATGAATCAACAATTAATAACCTTAATGCCTTTAGTTTTTTTAATCGTTATCATGTATTTTTTACTGATTCGGCCTCAAAAGAAAAAAGAAAAAGCCGTTGCAGTGATGAGAAATTCCATCAAAGTTGGGGATGAGGTAATCACCATCGGAGGTATTTGCGGGAAAATCGTTAAAACCAAAGATCAAACACTTACCATCCAGGTTGGCGCAGACAAAACAAAGTTTGAAATCATGAGATGGGCGATTTCCAAGGTTGTTACAGACGAGCCTGCTCCTTCTCAGTCTACGAAGACAAAGAAAGAAGAACCAGAAGAAAGCAGTGAGAAAGAAATTTCTAAAAAACCACTTCCAAAAAGAATGAAAAAAGCAGAAGATGAGACAGTTGAAGAAGCTCCCGCAAATGAACTTGTGGAAGCAGAAACTGAAACAGTTGAAGAGACAGATAACAAAGAATAAAGATTCGCATAAAATTACCCCGCAGTGATTACTGCGGGGTTTATTTTTATTTGTTATTAAGGAAAAAATTTTATTTGAGTATCTTACCTCCTCCGACAACGACATCATCTTGATAAAAAACTGCTGCCTGTCCCGGTGTAACCGCCCTCTGTTTCTCTTTGAATTTTACGAAAATACGGTTATGATCCGCAGGATAAATCGTTGCAGGAACCTCAGCCTGCTTATATCTGGTTTTCACGTTCACTTCCATCGGACCTTCAATCTTTTCTATGGACATGAAATTAATATTTCCAGCAGTAAAACTGTCAACAAATAAATCTTCATTCGGGCCGAGTGTTACACGATTGCTTTCACTGTCAATATGAACGACATACATCGGCTTTCCAAACGTCTTGCCTAGCCCCTTCCGCTGACCAATGGTATAATGAATGATTCCCTGATGTCTTCCTAATTTATTTCCTGCTTTGTCTACAAAATCACCTTCCACCGCACTTACGCCCAACGTTCTTTTCAGAAAACCAGCATAGTCTCCATCTTTTACAAAACAAATATCCTGGCTGTCGGGTTTTTTGGCATTTACAAAGCCCTTCCTTTCAGCGATTTCTCTGATTTCTGTCTTTTTCAGATTCCCCAGTGGGAAAAGTGTCCTGGAAAGCTCATCCTGTGTCATGGTATATAGAGCATAGCTCTGATCTTTTGTCTGATCCAAACCCTTTTTCAGCAAATATCTGCCGGATACCGGGTCCTTCTCCACTCTTGCATAATGTCCTGTTGCAATAAAGTCATAATCTAAAAACAAAGCCCTTTCCAGAAATTTTTCAAATTTTATACATCGATTACATTCGATACATGGATTTGGTGTTTCCCCGTTTTTATATGCTTCTGCGAAAGGTATTACAACATCCTTTTCAAATTGCAGTCCAAAATTAAATACATCATGACGAAATCCAAGCTTATCTGCAATACTTTTCGCATCCAGTACATCTTCGAGGGAACAGCAGGTTTTCGTTCTATCAATCCCGATATCTTCATTTTCAAACAGCTTAAAGGTAGCACCAGCGACCTCGTAACCTTGTTCCATCAATATAACCGCGGCTACTGAACTATCTACCCCACCACTCATGGCGATTAAAACCTTTGACATAAATACCTCTTTTCTATTGAAAGCATGAAGATATTATAACCCACCTCATCTATAAATTCCAGAAAAATTGCCAATCCAAGAAAATTACGATTGGAATAATCATCCAAGGGTATTATAAATTCATTGTTAAAATTTATCTTTATATAGAAAGGTGGAAATAAGATGGCAGTTGGATGGACTGATGATTTATCAGTTGGAGTAGCAGAAGTTGACAAGCAACATAAGATTTGGTTTGAAAAAGCGGATGAATTATTTGAAGCAGGGAAAAAAGGACAGGCAAAAGAATATATCGGGCAAATGCTTGATTTCCTTGATAATTATACTAGAAAGCATTTTAGTGATGAAGAAAAGTATATGCTCAGTATCAAATATCCCGAATACGAAAAGCAAAAAGCATTACATACCGCATTTTGTGGTCAGCTTGACAATCTACAGAAAGAGTTTAAAGAATCAGGCGGAAACATTCTTGTTGTTCTGAATGCAAATCAAATGGTTGTTGATTGGCTGTTAAAGCATATCTCCAATGAAGACAAGAAGATCGGACAGTATATTAAAAATATGAAATAAAGGTATCAGAATAAAGAATGGGGTAAGAGGGAAAATTAAATAATTTTCCCCACCCTCCCCTCCACAGACCCATACCTACGGTTCTCGTATATAAAATTCGGGAATCCCGCTGGCATATGGTGCGATCTCATATTGCTGATAATAAATTACTAAACCATTTGGAGTCAAATAATAGCTTTCGGGATTGAAGTTTTTTATAATTAGCTGGGGATAATCCTCGAAATACATACCCTCCCCTTTTTCTATCTGAAGCGCAATCTGTTCTCTTATATTGTTTAGAAGCTCTGTCTGAAAAGCCACAGGATTGTTGGTAAATTGAAATAGAGAAATTCTGCGTCCGTTTTTAATATTCCAGGTATCCGATCGCCTTACCGTGCCACCATGGGCGCCACCGGAGTAAATATAATTATCAAAGTATAAGCTCAGTAAATCATTTTGATTATAAGTAACTTCATATACGGAAACTGCTTCGTACATATGAAAAGGAAATCCATTCTCTTTACTGCTTTCATACAGTTCAATCGCTTGTTGATACAATTCCGTTTCGTAATTTTTCTGAAGAGCCTCAGCATTGTCCCCATACCATTCATTGATGATATTCAGCTCATTTTGATACAATGAATCCTTAAACTGCGGATATTCAATTTTATAATGCAATACCGGTGTATTTTGATAATTCATATTGCTCTCGATGATGACTTTATTTACCGTAACAGGTTCACTTTTCATTTCATATATCACCTCTGATTAGGATATGGTACTTTTCTTTTATATGTGTATATTAAGAAAAAGTGTGAAATATTTTTCTCGTTATTCCCATATTATTGAAACTTTTTATGCTTGTATACTTGAGTCCTCTGCCCGCAGTCACGTTCTTTAAACTTTTACCTCAAAGCCTGCTATTTCAACTAATTTCAGCCATTTATAATTAGGTGAAATTGTAGAAGCATCATTGCCAACTTGGCTTTTTAACTGGTGGATTCCTACCAGTTTAGCTCTACAAAATTCGAATTAATCCACTTTTTGATTTACAGAGTGTGAATCTTTTTTCTCAATTTTCCGTATTATTGGAACTTTTTCAGTTTTGCTGGTGTACTTGTGCCCTACGCTAACGGTCACATTATCCGATCTTCTTCCTCAAAACCAGTTTTTTCAATTAATTTCAGACATGTAAAAAATAAATTATGAGAATATTTCGAATTGGCTTTATTTTTGCAACATAATAAAACGTTATCATAAAAACCAATAGAAACCTATTAACCCTTAGTATTTTTTTTCACATTGAAAGGAGAAAAAGATGAAAAAGTTTTTATCAATCATTTTATGTTTAGTTATGGTCATGTTCACGATGACAGCATGCGGAGGCAACAAGGAAGAAGCAGCAAAACCCGACGATAAAGCAGCTGGACCAGAATACACGATCCGATTTGCTCATATTGAAAATGAATTCACCGCTTGCGCTCAAGGCGTACAAGTATTCAAAAAGAATGTTGAAGAAGCCAGCAACGGCAGAATCGCTGTAGAGGTCCTCGGAAGCGGTTCCATGGGCGGTGAAAGAGAGATCCTGGAAGGTGTTACAATGGGAACGATCGAAGGCGGCATGGCCATGTCCTCACTGTTTACTACATACCTTCCGGATTGGAACATTTTCGACCTGCCATTTGTTTTCAAAGACAGAGCAGACTGGGCAGCAAAAGTTGATGGAGAAATGGGAAAATTGCTGGCAGCTGAAACTGAATCAATCCATGTTAAGGTCCTCAGTTATTTTGATGGCGGATTCAGAGTCATTTCCAATACCAAGCGCCCAATTTTAGGAATGGATGATTTTAAAGGAATGAAAAACCGTGTTGGAGAATCCACCCTCATGATCGATACCCACAAAGCGTTAGGCGACAATCCAGTCCCAATGTCATTCGGTGAAATCTACACAGCCTTACAGCAGGGTACCATCGACGGAGTAGATACATCTGTTATCTATGTTCAGGATGGGAACTTCCAGGAAGTCACAAAATACTGCACATTAACAAATCACACAGCATTACAGATGGTAACATTTATCAATCAAGACTTCTTTGATAGCCTTCCTGCTGATCTGCAGAAAGTTGTAACGGATGCTGCGGCCAAGACGACTACTGAACAGAGAACGATCGCAGTAGACGTTGATGGAAAAGCGATGCAGATCATGAAGGATGCCGGAATGACCATAGAGACACCTTCCGCTGAATTTACCCAGCAAATGATCGATGCTACTAAGCCTGTCGTTGAAGGTTATAAAGACCAGATCGATGCTAAAATATTTGATCTTGCATATCCCACTAAATAATACAGCAAGTACATTCATTCATTCTTGATCGATCTCAACTGATGGAATTCCAATGCCGTCTGCATCAACAAATCGGTGTTGAGTTCCATCGGTTGTGGTCTTATGACCGTAGCTTGCTAAGGAGGTAACTATATTGATTAGAAAAATATGGAAATTATTCGATAAATTTGAAGAAAAAGCATTGGTAATCGCATTGGCAGTAATGGTCGTAGTAATTTTTACGAATGTCGTAATGCGTTATATATTTAATAGTTCATTGTCCTGGTCGGAAGAGTTTGCAAGGTATTTATTTGTCTGGTTTTCATGGATAGGCGTCAGCGCCGGTGTAAAAGACAAAGAGCATCTTCGTGTTGAAATTTTGTCGATGTCTTTGGTAAAGCGAGGATTGGTAAAAGCGGACGAGGTCGTCAATATCTTTGTAGCATTGATTTGGCTGGCTACCTCTTGGATCGTTGCATATTATGGATTTGATATTATAATGGCACAAATTGATATGAATGTACTGACTCCGGCAATGAGAATACCTGTATGGACCGCATATCTGTCAGTTCCAGTCTGCAGTTTAGTCGTAGGCATTCGTCTCATCTTAAATATAATTGTCAGTGCAAAGGTATTGCTTGGCAAATCAACCAGCGAAAGCGAGGTGGCTAAATAATGGAAATTTTAGTAATGTTCGGCGCCATGCTTGCATTGATCGCAATAGGTTTGCCAATCGGTTATGCAATTGCCACGTCGACGATTGTCACTTTTTTGATGTATTCTACTGTACCTCTACGCATCGTGGCCCAGAATGCTTTTACCGGGATCGATTCTTTCGTATTGCTGGGGATCCCGTTCTTCATCCTAGCGGGTATCCTGATGAGTGCAGGAGGTGTCGCCAGGAGGCTGGTAGATATTGCAGATGCATTCATGGGTTGGATCACAGGCGGTCTTGGAATCGCTTCTATCATGACTGCAACATTCTTTGGAGCAATCTCAGGCTCCGGAGCAGCTACGACTTCTGCGGTAGGCTCTTTGATGCTCCCCGAGATGAAGCGAAAGAAATATGGGGATGAATTCAGCGCATGCTTGATTGCATCTGCAGGTTCGATCGGTGTTATCATCCCTCCAAGTATCCCCTTTGTAGTTTATGCCGTAACTGTGGGAATCAGTGTAGGTGACCTCTTCCTGGCCGGAATTCCTGCCGGTCTCATGATGTGTCTCGTGTTGATGATCGCCTGTTACGTCATATCAAAAAAGCACGGATACAGGGGCAGTGATACCAGACCATCCATTAAGAGAATCGCAATTACTGTTAAGGATGGTATCTGGGCAATATTCTCTCCGGTGATCATCCTTGGCGGAATCTACTCCGGTATCTTCACTCCTACGGAATCCGCTGTGGTTGCCGTTGTGTATTCCATCATTATCGGCCTTTTTGTCTACAAGGAACTTACTTTGAAAAGCATGCTAGCGGCATTTTATCAGTCGGCTGTTCTTAATGGAGTTATTGTTTTTATCATTGGCTTTTCAGGCGCAATGGCAAAGTTTCTGACCTTGGAGAATGTTCCGCAAAAGGTAAGCGACGGGATCTTATCGTTTACACACAGTCCATTTTTGATCTTATTGATCATCAATGTATTTTTAATTATAGTAGGAATGCTGATCGACAATATCCCGGCCATCATTATCCTTTCACCGATCTTCCTACCGGTTGTGATGAACGTAGGCGTCAGTCCGATCCAGTTTGGAGTAATCATAGTACTGAATCTTGCGATCGGCTATGTCACACCACCTTATGGGACCACTCTTTTCGTGGCTTCCGCTATTTCGAAAATCTCAATCGACAGGCTGTTCAGATATGCAATTATTTTCACTTTAATTCTGTGTGTTCCACTGGCGCTTGTTACCTATTTTCCGTGGTTTACAGACGGCTTTGTAGCATTATTCAAATAGACTCTGTTATCTTCACACTTAAATATATCTTCTCCTTGAGGCCTGAGAAGCGGAATCTGCTTTTCAGGCCTCTTTTGCTGAATATTCTTTTAGAAATAGACTTTATAATGATTATAACTAGGCAGACTCGGTTTTATCGTTTCCTGTTCAGAACTACTGCCCTCGCTGATATCTTCGCAAACAGGGATACATTCGGTGTCCGTTTTAACGTGAAGGCTGCCAAGTAATGCCTCAGCACTAAATTCAAGGGGGATCTCCACGCAAATAGGCTGTATGATGGTAAAACAATATTTACTGCTGACACGATCTTCCTGTATGGCAACTGTCGGTTCTCCGCAGCAAGAGGTCTTTATTTCACCTAAATCGGCACGGGGAGTAACCTCAACAGGAATATAAACGGATGCGTTTTGATAAGCAAGGACATAGTCTTCCTGTAGTTCCTGACTGACGGGTCCGTAGATGCTTCCCTCATTCATAACGGCATTGTTGCCTACTAAGTACACTTTATTCCGACCAATTTGATATGGGCGTGTCAATTCAAAGCTGAAACACATTTTACCATGGGTTTTATTCAAGTTAATATCAAATTTCAGGCCTGGATATTCTGATATCCCATCCGAATTTTGTCGGGTCGTCAACTGTACACTTCTTCCTTCCTCAAGACCAACATCCTGTTCTACCCCATCGATTTTCACTGAAACATTGACGATCTCATCCTGTAATATTTGATCACATATTCCCAAAATCAGATGACTAAGATCTGCGAATTTAGATGATTTCGTTCCGATCCCTGTTACACTGTAGCAAAATCGTTGATTTTCATTAGTGGCGGGATAAAAATTAGAGTTTTCCTTATCAAGTTCTATTACAAAAGGCAATATTGTACCCTCTGAAATCGTTGAATGCTGAATTTCTGAATAATCTTCTTTTGATTCTTCAATATTTAGCATAATACCCTCCTTAAACTAATCATTATGAATCATCAATTGCCATTGTTCATAATATGTTCAACGTTTAATCTGGGCACTATCAAACTGATGATTCATTTTTAAATAAATAGGTCAATAGGTCACTTCAAGCAATTAACAAACATAATATACTGCATAAACCAAAAGTTTATTTTATAAATTAAAGGAGAAAGTAAAATGTCAGATTTTGATGATATAGATGACATAATTGTAAAACCAAATTATAAGGAAACATGTGAGGCTCATGCCTTTCAAGAGGCATCCGTATGTGTGCCTGTAGAAGTAATTCCCTTTGCAAAGGTAGGCCATGTAAAAACCTTTTGCAAAGGCGAACCAATCATTACCAGTGGCTGTATTCCGTGTCCAGGAAGTATTGAAAACAAATGCCACTTTACCATTACGCAGAAAATTTGTGTCAAAGTCCCTGTTGAGTTTGGAGCCAATACGTTAGTCGGAAGTCCTCATATCAAATGCGATAGGCCATCGGGTCATGATTGCAAAGATTGCGATAGGGACGAATAATCAAAAAATAGACCACGGCCGAGCTAAAAACCTTATTTTTTATCCGAAATTGCTTATCAATAAACAAAAACGCTGAAATTTTAACATTTCAGCGTTTTTAATTTGTCCTTTTCGGACACTTTATGTATTGTACATGGAAAAATGATGTCTTAACTCCCTATCCTGAAATTGAAGGTGAGTTAGGCGGTTGTGAACATTATCCGTCAAAATGATTATATTATAGTGTGAATCTTATTAATTTAAGGAGTTGATTATTACGATGATAAATGAAATTATAATAGATACAGACGGCGGTATAATAACCGATCTTAATGAGGAATCGGAGCAGCCAACTGATTTAGAAAAACCCACAGAGCCGATACCGCTCATCGATGCGATGCAGGCCGAAACGGCCACTGAAGACGGCTCATTGACCCCGGAAGATTATTTTCTGTTTGAGCTGAACTGTGATGAAAGAAGTTATTCGATATCGGTAAGGGAGGTCGAGGCGCTTCCTTCTCTGGTGACGATACCGAGCACCCATAATGGGCTGCCGGTGACCGAGATTAAAGAGAACAGCTTTTCCTTCTGCCCTCAGCTTTCTATCCTGCTCTTTGAGGAGCCTAGCAATATCAGAATCATCAAGGCCTATGCATTTTTTCATTGCCACGGCCTGGAAAGCATTGTTCTCCCCAAAAGTGTCGAACGGTTATGCCGCGGCTCCTTCGCTTCCTGCAACTTATTGCAGCAGGTCTATTTCAAGTCGATCATACCGCCCTGTTTAGATGCATGCGTGTTTCATGAAGCTTCCGAATATTTACTGCTGTATGTGCCAAGGCGTGCCCTCTCAAAATACTTCTGCACGCCAAGCTGGCAGAAATACAAGGATCTAATTATGACCTCGCCGCAGGCGATTCCGACAAATTTGGGCTTATTCCGCTTTGAATTGAACAGCGACAATGAGAGCTATTCGATATTTGCAAAGAAAGGAATGGTACTGCCCTACTATTTGTCGATACCCTGGTATTATAATCAAAAACCGGTAACGATTATCGGTCAAGACGCTTTCATAACAATAAAAATCAGAGAGGTCTTGATACCGGATACTGTTGAAAAAATTGATTCCCGTGCTTTTGTATTCTATGCAACACGCTATGCTCCCGACTATATTTACAGTCAGTCAGTTCTGGAACAAGTCAAATTCGGAGAGAATAGTAGGCTTGCAGAAATCGGAATTAATGCTTTCGGAGGCAACTTGCTGCTAAAGGAAATTCGGCTTCCGGAAAGCGTCAGAGTGATTGATAATAACGCCTTTTTTTCCTGCGGTCTGACCGAAATTTATATCCCAAAAAACGTTGAATCAATGGGGTTGCGCGTGTTTTACCAGGCCCTGAACCTGGCGCGCATTACCGTTGACAGCCGAAATCAATACTACAAAGATATCGACGGCATCATGTATAACCTGGAGGGAACCGTTCTGATCGCCTATCCTTTAGGTAAAGAAGCATATTCTTTTTCACTTCCGGCCGCTGTAACCGATTTTGGCAGTCAGATATTCTGGGGGAATCGATACCTGAGAGTTTTATATTTGAATTCGGATATTCCGCCGGCAATGGACAGTCAATTCGTAAGTATGCTTCCCTCATTTAAAATCTATGTCCCGGATGGAAGCTATGAGGCATATATCAACGCTCCCGGCTGGCAAACTTACACGGATATTATTTATAAGAACAGCATCATCCGGAACGGATTTGCCGTCATTGGCAACGAATTGATTCAGTATGTGGAAAATGCTCCCGAAATAGTAATTCCGCAGGAAATCGTCCAGATAAGAGACTATGCACTGACTTCATGTTCCTCTCTTGAATCGATTCAGGTCGCAGTAGGAAATACAAGCTATACTGCGTCGGACGGAGTTCTTTTCAACTACGATATGACTAAGCTGATTAATTATCCTCCCTTCAGAAAGGCAACGGAATATGAGATCCCGAGTACGGTAAAAGCCGTGGAGCTGGCCGCATTCTTTGACTGTAAAGGGCTGTCCGTTCTCAAGGTTCACAAGCAGCTGGAAACGATAGAAGATTATGCTTTCTTACGTTGCTTTCATTTAAGCAGTCTGATCAACCTGGACGCGGAGGATCATCTGGCAAGAATTGGAGTTCAATCATTTTACCGCTGCACAACGATTGAGGAGGTAAGTCTGCTATCACTTCAACATTCAGCGTCAGCCGCATTCAGTGTATGTTCTGATTTAAAAACAATAACCTTGGGCTCGGATTGCATTGAATTCAAAGGAATGTTATTGTCGGTTGACACCAGCCTTGCACAGATCGACCTGAATATCTACGCTCTGATTCCACCAAAAGCATCAAGTTTTAACTATTCTGGCCTAAAAACGATCCGCGTTCCTGCAGAAAGTGTGGAGCTTTATAAAGCCACACCGTTCTGGGCCGCTTATTCAGACAGTATCGTTCCGTTAACCGTTACACTGATGAAATAGAAGACATGATAATTTTTCTCCTCCAAAATAGTGAACGCCGTTTTTTAGAAAGGAAAAAGTCGTAAAAACGGCAGAAATCCTGCGCTTCTCACGCAGGATTTCTATTTTGCCTATACATTTTGGTGCGGTCGAAGGCACTTACACAGCTGCTCGCCGCGCTCGCACCTGCCGTCCTGCGCCTGCTTGTTCAGCAGGCTTGGACCGCTCCCTGCTCGAAAGTCCACCGGACTTTCTCTCTACAGTCGCGCCCTTTCGGGTTCAAGTCCCTTCTTGAAGACTAAAAAAAATTAGCATAGCAAAAGCTATACTAATTTTTATGGTGCGGTCGAAGGGACTTGAACCCATACCCTTTCGGACACGGCCCTCAACCGTGCGCGTCTGCCTATTCCGCCACGACCGCATATGATCGCCATATCAGTCACAAAATCTTAACTCTGTAAGACTGAACAATACTGATTTTACTGCATTTCGGCTCGAATGTCAAACTGTTTTTTCGAAACTATCTTAATTAACTCTAAAACTCTAAAACTACGTATTAAATATTTATCCTTGTTCATTCTAGTGTTCCACTTGATTGTCTTTAGAATCATCCTTCGATTCCACTTCAAGCATGGAATACCATTTTTCACTACCCTGATACATGTTAAAGAAGGTTGGATGCAACTCCCCTTTAAAAGTCGGAGCAGCAATTGCACCATAGGTCTTATAAAGCAAGCAGTCATACGGTAGATCTTCGATCAGGATATCTCTGATTTGTTTAAATGTCTTTTCCCTTTCATCCTGAGTAATTCCTGATTCCATTTTATCCAGCAGCGCATCCAGTGCAATATTGGAATAGCCGATCAAATTTCCATAATTTGTATGAAGAAGGAATCTTAAATCATAATTTTCATTGATTTGGTAGCCACCAAGGTAAATATCAAAATTTCCGCTTGCCAAATCAGAATTATAGCCATTCCAGTCTTTACTGATAATGTTTGTCTGGATCGCAAGCTGATCCAGCCCCTCCTTGACGATCTGTGCGGCAGCAGTCCTTGACTGGTCTTCGGAATTAACCAGAATATTTATTACGAGAGAATCGTTATTCACATTCTCGACCATTCCGTCGCCGTCTCTATCTATATAACCAGCTTCTAGTAATAGTTTTTTCGCTTTAACGATATCATACGTATTGTGTGTTTTCGCACTGGTTACCCCAAGGAAATTCGGATAATAGATTGTCTCATTCTGAACGCCGTTTTTAAAATAGGCACTTTCAATGATTTCTTCCGTATCAATTGCACTGGCAATCGCTTTTCGAAGTTTTGAATCCTTCATCGCCGGATTTCTGAAATTATATCCGATCAGGTCCACTTCGTTGGACGGGAAATTGATAACACTGACGTCCTTATTGGTATAGATGGTATCCCGGTTTATTTCCTTAGAAAAAGTAATGGAAATATTATTGACATCCATCAGATTGATCGCATCCCTTTTTTGCGGAATGATTTGAAAATTCAATACATTGGTCGGTGTGCTGCCTGTATGATATTTCTGGTTTCCCTGCAGAACAATGTGAGTAAGTTCATTAAACGCTGTTACCTTATAAGGTCCAGTTCCGATCGGTACAAAACCTGAATCAATCTTTTTCGCAGTTTCAATATTTTTAAACTGATGCTTTGCTACGATAGGAAAGGTAAAATTACTCATTGAAATATTATTATTATTGGTAAAATAGATCGTAATCTGATATGGATCTTTGTTGCTCAACTTTGTAGACTTAACATTCTGCAGATTCCCTGCATATAAAGTGCCGTTCGCATAGGAAGCACTCGCCATAGCATCCATTGTAAATTTAACATCAGCCGCGGTTAGCTCCTCTCCGTCTTGCCAGTACACGCTCTGCTTCAGATTGATTGTAACAGAATAGCCGGCGTCTCCATACGAATAGCTTTCAGCTAGAACGTTGGTGATATTAAGATTCTTATCGAGCCCGAACATACCTTCATAAATCAGCTTATTTATATAAAAAGCATCTTGATCTTTTGTTACGATTGGGTTGAGCGTTCTGATCTTTTCAATTGGAATATAGACCTCATTGGACTTTACAGTATTTTTCTCCTGTTTCTTGGAACCGCTGAGAAAGCTGGTGGTCTCTCCGCAGCCTGACAGGCCAGATATTATAATAAGTATTGCAACAATTGCAACGATTTTTTTAGTCATTTTACATTCTCCGACACTATGATATATTTTGCAGTAGATGGTCTAACTGCTGATAAAGTTTTTCCCGGTCTTTGCTATTGTCAAGAATCACATCAGCACGTTCGTTTTTTTCATTTCTTGCCATCTGTGAATTTATCCTTTTTAATATTTCTTCCCGCTGTAAACCGTCTCTTTCCATGATGCGTTTTATTCGTGTTTCTTCCTCTGTATCAATGACCCAGATTTCACTGACGCTTTTATCCAATCCGGTTTCAAATAATAAAGGTGCATCGATAAAGACGGCTTTATGATTGTGACTTACAGGAAGCACGTCAACTTCTTCACGGAATTGAAAGATTCTTTCATGAATCACTTCCAGTATTTTCGTATGCATTAACCCATCCAGAATTTTGATTTTTTCAGGATCAGAAAATACAATC
>CAXXWB010000047.1:0-86952 GCA_963677505.2 uncultured Acidaminobacter sp. | reverse complement strand
TTTGACTTCAATTTCTCCGGTTCCACTACTGGAGCAAAACGTTCAATTACATTGCCACTGCGGTCTACAAGGAATTTTGTGAAATTCCACTTGATCCCTTTTCCAACCAGACCTGGTTTTTCATTGGTTAAAAATTGAAATAGCGGATGGGCTTCATCGCCATTTACATTTATTTTTTCGAAGAGTGGAAAAGTAACGCCATAGTTTAGTTCACAGAAACCTTTAATTTCCTCATTTTCACCTGGCTCTTGATTTCCAAATTGGTCACACGGAAAACCTAACACTTCAAAACCTTGGTCTTTGTACTGTTGATAAAGTGCTTCTAGGCCTTTGTACTGACTGGTAAAACCACACTTGCTAGCAGTGTTGACAATTAAAAGAACTTTACCATTAAACTCATCCATTGAACGTGGATTTTCATCGATATCGGTTAATTTAAAATCATAAATGGACATTATATCACCTCATAGTTTAGTCAATTTCATTGAATTTCACAACATTTGATTTTATGCAATTTAATTTTATAAACTAAATTTACGCCTAATAAGTCCATCTGTCAAGTTATTTTAGAACTAAAACATCCCAAGGCGTTATTTCAGAATCGCCTTGGGATGTTTTTAATAACTGCTATTAACGTTATTTGTCTTGGTGATTTGCACCTCGCTTATAATGGCCGCTGGTGCCACCATCTTTTTCTTCTAAGAAGATTGGACCAATAACCATATCTCTGTCCATTGCCTTACACATATCATAAATTGTAAGAGCAGCAACAGTAACCGCTGTCAACGCTTCCATTTCTACCCCTGTTTTACCTACTGTCTTAACTTTAGATTCAATTTTAATTTGGTGGTGGCTTTCATCTAATTCAAATTTTAAATCAGCACTGGTAATGCCTAAAGGATGACACATAGGAATCAGTTCACTTGTTTTCTTTGCACCCATAATACCTGCAATTTGAGCCACGGTGAGGACATCACCTTTGTAAATACCACCTGACAAAATACGTTCAAAGGTTTCAGCGCTAACATATACAGAACCCTTTGCAATGGCAGTTCTGCTTGTCTCTTGTTTTTCATCTACTGAAACCATTTTTGCAAAGCCTTGTTCATTAAAATGTGTCAATCCCATGATTTATCCTCCTATGCTATGGCGAGTTATGAACTTTTTTGTTTTTTACCCACTGCATAGGATTTACATTCAATAAATCACAAACTAATTATTAGCTTTTACTGCGATATAAAGTAATTCAGCGTAGATACCCCATTTGTGATATAATGTTTTCATGTCTTTTAGTGGACGCTGGACATTTGTGAAAGTTCCAGCAATATTATGAAGTTGAAAGCCTATAGGCAGATTTCATTTATGGCTTATAATGTGTATTTTACCGTTTGACGAACCTTAGATTTTTCACTCTTCTCTTCGATGCCTCGTCAAACCTGCGGACTTTGTCCCAAGGAGCCAAAAATGAATTCACTAGTTTTAAATGCAACAGCAAGAGAAAAACAATCAGGCGTTTACTTCAACGAAGGTTTTGTACGTGGTGCTATCTACGGCAAAAAAATGGGGGCTTCACCTGTAACTTTCAATTCTAAAATGGTAGATGAAATCCTTTCAAAAAACGGCGAAAAATCTGAAGTTACCGTTGAATTTGGCGGTGTTACAATGACTGGCGTCATTAAAGAAATTCAACGCAACGTCTTAACACAAGCTGTTTCTCATATCGATATCCATATTCTCGGATAAGACAATGAAAAATCCGTCAAAAAAGCACCCAGCTATTTTTTAATAGTTAGGTGCTCTTTTTATGTCATTTTTTAAGTTGCTTTTATATCACTTCAAAATTTACTGTTTTTTAGTCCCTTTTTCCTTAACCTTTTGATTGCCACGGTGTTCGTCTAATATAACGGCGAAACTCATCAATTGAATTAAAATCTCTTTGAAATTGCTATTGCTTAACTCAATAGTAGATCCGTTTTCCCAACAGCCAAAGTTAACTTTGCTTTCATCTAATAAATGAGGAGCTCTTTCTTTAATCAATTGTTTTAGTTCATTGTTAAAGTCAAAGTTTTCACGCTTAAAGTAATCTTTTAAATTAAGGCTCATGCAAGTTTGCTTTTCATCTATGTCCAGAATTAAGCTTAAATCCAATGACAACACCACTTGACGGTTGTCTATATCATCTATAGTGACTGACAATATTGGCGCTCCTGAATCATCTGGTGCCAAGTCTAAGCTGATTAACTGGTGATTGCCCTGAAAATCTTTAATTAAGAAAGTTCGTTGAGTTATATTTTGAACTTTCTCTGAACCAAAGCCAGTAAGTTTTTTTCTAAGACCGCAATCTCCTACTATGCTAATGCCACCAAAAGTTTGAGGTGCGCATTTATCAAACTCTTTCTTTAAAGCCCGCATCCAATCCATAACAATAGGCTGAATTACTTTTGGCGTTCTTTTTGAGCTGAACTTAGGCGCAACGATTTTCTTTGTCTTTACAGGATGGGCTGCCCCTTGATCTTCTGTTTCATAGCTTTTTCTAATAGTTGCGTAGTCAGGAATATTGTCTATCTTCCAAAATGACAAACGGTCTTCCCTTGAAATGTAAGAATCTACTTCGCTGCCATTGGTGACAATCAAATAATTGACATGATTCTTCTTAGCAAAATCTTCAATGTGAGACGTTGTCGTATGACAAAGCTTTAAACTCGTAGACTTACATTCAACAATAGCTACAGGTTTAATTTCGCCATTAATTTGGTCATGGATCACTAAATCCATTACCTTAGAGGAATCCATTCCATATTTTCTAAAGGATTGCTTTGTATAAACCATTTGCTTTGGTACGCCCATGACTTGAATTGCATAGGTTTCCATTTTGTATAAAAGCAGGTTCTCTTGTGTTAAAGGTACTAACATCTGTCTATATGGATCTAAAAAGTGTTTTACACCATTTCTCATATACATCTGTTTCGGTACAAATTGTTTTAAATCGATTTTTAAATCCATTTTGATCCCCTATTCTTTAACATTAAAATGTTTTGTACAATTAGTTTAATTATAGCACTTTAAAGTCCACTCTGCCGTTTATTATTTTTTACATTTGCTCAAAAGCCTATTTATTTCTGCAATACCGAATTAATTTAGGATGTTTTTATAAAATAGCATTAATTTTTCATCAGATATATGCTACAATTTTAATTGTAATATGTATAATTATATCCAACGGAGGAAAATGCAATGGCATCTTTGCTTATGAGATCAGTCGTTTTAGATCAATTGCCAATTGCTATGTGTGGTATTATCCACAATTTAGCATGTGAACGGGCAACTGCATCTACCAACTGGTAAATCTTGTAAGTTTCATTTCCTAATCAATACGCTATCCTAGGAGATCCGAAACGACGGGTCTCTTTTTTTATGCCCAGCGTTGTTGATTTTTCAGAAATGAGTTTCTAACCCTCGTTATGATAAAGGAGAAATTAAGATGTTCAATCACATAGCTACTCCCAAAAATTCTTCAAAAGTAGGGAATCACCCGCTTCGCAAAAATATTAAAAAAAATTATATCTATATTCTATCCAACTCTATTGCTTTAACAGAAGCTATTTGGATGCTGTTTTTAGCTCACCGTGGCATGAATTTGGTCCAAATAGGCCTTTTAGAATCTATTTTCCATGTGACTTCTTTAACCATGGAACTGCCTACTGGCATGATAGCCGATCGCTTCGGTCGTAAAATCTCCAGAATTTCAGGGCGAGGTGTTGCCTTACTTTCCACTTTGGTCATGTTGGCCTCTCACAGTTTCTGGGGCTTCCTATTTGCGTTTATACTGTCTGCCATCAGTTACAATTTAGAATCTGGTGCAGGAGATGCTCTCATTTACGACTCTATGCTGGAATTAGGCATTGAAAATGAATATATGAGAGTCAAGGGGCGACAAGAAGCCTGTTATCAAATTTCAAGAATGAGTTCATTGGTTCTAGGTGGTTTTGTTGCCATGTATTCCTATGACTTAGCCTATATTTTAACCTTAGGAGTTCATAGTTTTACCATCTTGCAAGCCTTTGGTTTTGTTGAACCTACGATTGGAAAAAGAGAAAAACAGGACCAGCCGTCTAACATGACGCTTCATATTAAGGAAAGTCTTGAGGTCATTTGGGCCCATAAACACGTTTTACGGTATATCTTATTCATTGAGATGTTTTCTATGTTCATGACCACTACCTATTTCTACTTGCAAAACGCTATGAAATCTCAGGGAATTTCCGAAGGGATGATTGGCATCAGTCTGGCAATTGGTTCGATTCTAAGCCTGATTTCCTCTACTCAAGTCCATAAATGGGAAAAGTATTTCGGACCAAGATGGATTATTTGGACCAGTTCCATCATCGCCCTAATGTGTTTTGCATGGAACGGGTTTACACCCTATACCGTATTAGGCTACTTAGGACTAGCTTTTGTAGATGGCATGCTCTTTGTGACTTTTTGTGACTATATTAATCAGTTGATCCCTTCTAGTCACAGAGCTACACTGCTTTCCTTCCAATCTATGATTTTCAGCGCTTTTATGATTATATTTTTCCCTATTTTCGGCGCTATTGCCGACCATTTAAGTTTTGAAACTGCCTTCCGCTTATTGTTTGCTATCGCTCTGCCAACAATGATTTGGACATTGCTTAAACTGGATCGGGTTTTTAAGCGTAACCAAGAAGCATTGCTAGAGAAAGAATAACTAAAAACCAGACGCCTTAAGGATTTTAATAACCTTAAGGCGTCTGGTTATTTTGTTGCTGTAATTTCCAGACGGGCTTTTTTGCTAAAAGCATTCAGTATCAGTTCATAGGATTCGTCAATCATCTCTTGGATGACTTCTTTAGGCACTGACCCATTTAGATCTACAGAGTTCCAATGGGTCTTGTTCATGTAGTAACCCGGCCCTATGTCTGAATACAAATTTCTGAGCACAATACCATTGTTAGGTGCCAATTTTAAGGTCAAAATCGAACGACCTTCTTTATCGTGCCCTACCATGCCAAACATTTTGTCTCTAATCATTAGTCGAATAACTTCCCACTCTGGCTTATACTCACAAAAAGCCCCTGGTTTTTCTGCTGCGTATGCTTCAATCCAATCTGCCGAATTCACATTTACCTCCCACACTTTGTTGACTTATTTTTATGATTAAGAATATCTTCTGAAATACTTCTTCATTCAACTCCTCAAGTGCACCTGAGAACAAACTCTCATCCATTAATTTTTGAAGTTCAAATATATCATTAATGTCACCAATCAGACCGTGTAACTGTAGGATTTCCTCCTGCAACAAATGGGGTGTCAACTGAATCAAGCCCATTTGAGACAAATATTTAATTCGCTTTGCCGAAATTCTCAAAGCATGCAGTTTCTTTTGTTCTTTCAAACCCAAGCCATTTGCCTGATGTAATGTTCTAGATAACAATAATTCACATGGATTTTGTAAACCTAAGAGCAAGGATTCAAAAATTTCATTAATCTGATCTTCCAGTTCTTCCAACTGATATGACCAATCATAATGAGCCTTCAAATCGTTAAATTCATCACAGATTTTTTGCTGAAAATCTTGATAGACGTCTTTTTCAAGAGATACTTTACGAAGGGCTACTTGTAATATTCTAACATAATCAAGTCTTTTTGCCATTTTTTTTAATTTGTTATCAACCTCATTTAAAGCCTTAATACATTCCAACCCCTCGACCTGTTTTACTATCCAAAGAATAGAACGCATTTTTCTGATAGCTACCCTTAAATCATGTACCCAAAATTCAGAATGGGCACTGAGGGCAATTTCATCCTTTGTCATTTTAACAATTCTTAGATAGGCCTTAATGCCTGCTTCCTTCCAATTTTCTTTTGAGGCAACACGAAGGTTTGGCGCACCTGATTTCACAGCTAAAACTCTACAATTTTCATAATAGTCTTCAATGTCCACCAGTCCTTCAAGATCATGGGCCATACTGTCTGCATCTTTAATTAGCTCAGCATAAGGACCATGTATTTTGCTTTTCTGGTTATGTCTTTTCACCGCATTATAGATTTGTCGCCTTTCTTTCTTATTAAAATCCGAAGGTTTAAGTAAGTCCTTTAATATGTCTGCGCCAACTTGGCTATGACGCTTACCCATTACACCTTCTTTAAGCCTTCCTAAATCATGACCGTAGCCAATTATAAGACCCATTTCCATGGATAGTTCTCGGGCACGGCACAACTCTATAACGAACTTCTCAACATCTAATAAATGTTGTATTTCAAAAGTTTCATTTGAAGACTGACGTGCATAACCTTCAGAAAAACCTTTTAAATAGGGGACTATTTCCATATTTTCACCTTAAGCCTTTCATACCTACTTACTATGGTAAACCATATCCTTAATATTATTACCCTAAGTTATATCATATTCCCGATTCTTAATGTTTTTCTACACAAAGAATACATACGTCAGTCACAACTTGGACAAAGTGTTTAAAAAAGGATTAATTTTGTATAAAATTAGGAAAATACACCTTGAAACAGGTTAGAATAGTTGTATAGTTAATATTGATAAAAAATAAATTATTATGGTAAGGAGTTTTCAAATGAAGGTTAATAAGAAATGGCTTAGCCTGCTGGTCGTTGCATCTTTAATGGCATCTACTGCTACTGGTTTTGCAGATGCTACAATACCAGTAACAAGTACAACAGCAGTAGTCGAAACCAGCAACATGATTATAGGCAATACCTATGAAGGGTTTAAACTCATTGGCAAACAATGGTCTGACGAGGCAAGTTCCACAGTCTTCCAATTTGAGCATGTAAAAACAGGTGGTAAAGTCATTTACTTCGAAAACGATGACCGCCACAAAGCCTTTGATATTTTCTTCAAAACACCTGTAGCTAATGATACTGGTGTCAATCATATTTTGGAACACAGTGTACTTTCTGGATCTGAAAAATATCCGACAAAATCTCCATTTATGACAATGGCACAGACATCTGTCAATACATTTGCCAATGCATTGACTTATGCGGATTACACTTCATTCCCTTTCTCTAGTCAAAATGACAAAGACTTTAGCAACTTAATGAATGTGTATCTTGATGCAGTTTTCGCACCAAAGGTTGTAAAGGATTCAAGAATTTTCGAAAGAGAAGGCTGGGGATATGAGCTAGACTCTAAATCAGGAAAATTGGGTTACAAAGGCGTTGTATTCAGTGAAATGAAAGGCAGTATGTCCGACCCAAACACTATTTTATACAGAGATTATTATAAAAATCTCTTCCCAAATACCACCTTTGCATATAATTCAGGTGGTAATCCAGAATCAATTGTCACTTTGACTCACGCTCAATTGGTTGAAACCTATAAAAAATACTATCATCCTAGCAATGCCACAGTCTATCTTTACGGCAAAATGGATATTGGCAGCAAATTAAAACAAATCAGTGAAGAGTACTTTAGCAAATACGACAAGAAAGTTATAGACACGGACTTTGGTACACAAAAACCATTTGCAAAGACAAAATATGCCACATCCTACTATAACGTTGACAAAGGTACCGATTTAAGTGATAAAACCATGATCAGCGTTGGCTATGGTCTCGATAAAATGTCTAAGAAAGATATGTTAGCCATGAACATGTTGGTTAGCTTAATGACCAATCTTGAAATTTCTCCAATGAAAGCTGACTTTAAGAGTTCAGGCATCGGTAAAAGCTTTGATGGCACCATGCACTTTGAAAATCAGGCTTTATCTGTGGAATTCAGTACCTCTGATACTGATAAAAATCAAAAACTTGTTTTAGAAAAATTTGTTCAAAGTGAATTAAATAAAATTGTAAAAAGTGGCTTGGACAAAGAATTAATCAGCGCATCCCTTAACAACGTGGACCTTTCCAATCGATTGAGAAATCTCAGTGCCGATAAAGGCAATAACATGAGAGAAATGGTGGAACTTGGCGTCGTTAGTTACAACGACCCAATGTACTTCTTTGACTTAGACCCATTAGTCGATGAAATTAAACACGATGCTATCAACAATGGCTATTTCGAAAAGCTAATAAATCAATATTTACTCAAAAATACCCATAAACTCGTTATAACTTTAGAACCTAAAGTGGACTACAACAAAGCCTCAGAGCAGCGCCTAAATGCCAAACTTGCGGCTTACAAGAAACGTCTTTCAGATAAGGACCTTAAGGCTCTTAAGGCAAAATTAAGCGCTTTCGAAAAATGGAAAAACGAACCAGATACAGATGCTGCCCTTGCAACACTCCCAACCCTTGAATTGAAAGATATTAATTACAGTGTTAAAACAGGAGATCACTCAACTAAAACCATTACTAATATTCCTGTAACGGAACATTTGGCACCTACTAATAAAACCGTGTCCCTGACCTATTACTTCGACCTTAACACCTTAACAAAAGAAGAAATTCGTGACTTGGCTATCTATACAGGCACCTTCCAAGTTATGGGGACAAAAAACAAGAATTTAGATACCATCACCAAAGATGCTATGAAGTATACAAGCGGAATCAGTGTAGATACTAAATTGATAACTGGAGAAGATACTTTTACCATTAAAGAAAACAAATTAGTCGTTGACAGTGTGTTCTTGGAGTCTCAAACAAAGGATGCCATGGCTTTGATTAATGAGATGGTCACAAATCATATTTACGATGACCCTAGCATGCTTAAATATTACGTTGAGCAACTTGCTTCCAATTACGCATACTACTATATGAACGAAGGCGACTCACTTGCTTGGGAAACTTTAAGCAAAAACCTTACGCCAAGCGGGCAATACGGTTATGCAGATTCTAAAGAAACGATGGCTTATTTTGATAAACTACTAAACAACTGGACTACAGAATCGCCTAAATTGATTGCAAGATTGGCTTCTATCCAAAAGAAAGCATTAAATATCAACGGTCTTCATGTTTCTATTACTGGCGAACAAAACGCCATGACCGCGGCGGAACAGAACATCACAAACCTTACACAAGGTCTTAATCAAGAAAAATTCCCTGAAATAAAAGTGGACTTCAAACCAGCCGTCACTAAAACCGGTTTGGTTATGCCTTCGCAAGTCCAATATGTCTACAAAGGTTTTAACACCCACCAAACGGGTGGCACGATTAAAGGCAGTACTTTTGTCTTTGCTCAGCTCATGAACAACGAATACCTTTACCCGATGATTCGCGTTAAAGGTGGGGCCTATGGTGGTAGTATGTTTGTCTCTCCAACTGGAAACGTCGTCTTCAGTTCTTATAGAGACCCAGGCCTTGCAACAACACTTGCAACAATTGATCAGTCCATCGCTTACTTAAAAAGCTTGAAATTAACTCAAGCAGATATTGACCCCTACATCATTTCAGTTCTTGGTGCCTTTGATGCACCTACAAGTGTATTTGACCAAGCTTCAGCAGATGACTACCGCGTCCTAGGTGGCAGAACGGTTGCTCAGGACGAGGCCCTTATGAAGGCCATTGCAGAAACAACCCCTGAGGATCTTCAAGATTTTATCAAGCTACTTGAGGACGGCCTTAAGCAAGCATCTGTCGTGGTTACAGGTTCTGAATCCGAACTTCAAAAAAACAAAAAACTGTTAGAAGAAATTAAAAACTCATTGGAGTAGTAACCAAGCTTAAACTAAGAAAACACCCTGCAGGCCGACATGAGAACTGTCACACTGTAGGGTGTTTTTTTCCCTTTGTTCTAGGCTGTCCAGCTTACAATTTTAAAGTATGCCCCCACCGTCATTCTATAAATGACGTAGTAGAATAACCCAAAGACAAAGGATGTCAAAACTGTACAGACTATGAACAAAGGTGTGTTGGTAAAACTGAATACCGCCAACAGTCTGTTGACCACATTAAAAGCAAAGGCCACATGAATAACCGCTGCCACTAAAGGCATGAAGAAGACCAATACTGTTTGGCTCTTTATAGCCGTTTTTATTTCTTGATGACTCATTCCAACCTTTTGCATGGTTTCGTATCGCTGTTGATCGTCATAGCCTTCAGAAATTTGTTTATAATACATAATCATGACTGTGGCCACTAAGAAAATAGCGCCTAAGAATAGTCCTAAGAATAAAAAGCCACCGTAGATCATACAGAATTCTGCTTTTGACGCTGAACGACTTTCAATATACGCATCGACCTCAGAGGCCTTCAAGCTTACTCTATAGGCTTTTGCAAAATCAGTTTTTCCTTTTTCAGAACCCCTTTAAGTCAAAGGTAACATTTAAGTTGAGAGACTTTAGTACTTTGTTGGACGCCTTTTCATAAAGGGTCTTAATTTCTGCTTCGTCCTTAACAATCAAATAAAAGGTTTTCACCAAATTATCTGTTGAGCTCGTATTGATGTTATAGGCAACCAATTCTTTTGAAATCCCAATTTTTGCGCCACCTAAAATCAATTCACTTGCCCCGTAGGCACCTCGGTTACAATAAAGAATGGCCTCACCTTCAGGAGGAATGGTCATCTCTTCCTGATTGCCGCCAGATTGGATATAGTCATTCCAAGAAATGAGTTGGAACACATTGGTATCAGCGCCATAGTAACCGTCTTCTTGAACATTAAATCCATTTTCTCCAACATTTGCGAACAGCAGAGCAAAATACTCAGACTTAAGGTCCGCAACTTGAACGTTAGTCTCTCTAGCCGTCTTATCTGCCAAATCAGTCAGTTGCTCCAAATCCCCTTCTTTTGAATTTGAACATGAAATTACTGCCTCAGCAGGATACCTATTGATGAGCATGTCATCTAGTCCAGCATACATAGAAATAGTAGTTGTCAGAGAAATAATGACCATGGTGCTTAAAATACAAATATTGGCTAATCCTACAGCGTTTTGCTTCATGCGATAAAGCATTCCAGACACCACTGTGAAATTTTTCATTTGATAATAAAACTTTTTGTTTGCTCTCAGAGATTTTAACAGGACAATGCTTCCCGTTGTAAATAAAGCATAGGTGCCTATCATAACCAAATATCACTGCCACAAAGAAGAGCATCATGGCTTCCAACGGGGTTTTAACCGTCAAAGCTATCCAATAACCCGCCCCAAGGGCCAAGACGCCTATCAGTGTCATAAGCCATTTTGTCTTTGGCTCTCTCTCTCCTGCAGCTGTACCTGTAACCAATTCAATAGGATTTGACAGATGAATATGTGCCAGATTAAGAATCATCGTTCCTATAAAAATGCCTGCAAACAGCAATAGTGTGACGCCTATTGAAACGACTGAAATGCTAAGGGTAAAGCTAATCGGAAAGCCTAAAAGCTTTAAGAAGACCATATACATCAGTTTGCTAAACACAATACCAGCGCCAATTCCCACAGATAAACAACCTATAGCAATAAACAAGGTTTCGAGGCTCATCATTCTAGCAATATGGTGTTTGCCCATTCCAAGAATGTTGTAGACGCCAATTTCTTTTCTTCTGCGCTTCATAATAAAGCTATTGGTATAAAAAAACCGTCATTGTTGAAAAAATGCCCACCACATAAATGCCAAAATATAAAATCGGTTTTAGAGAAGACCCGCCGCTCATTTTTTCAAGCCCCAGGATCATAAGCAATGCTGTGCATGATATAAAACATTCCAATAATGATGATGTTCATTAGCCCATAGGGCAAATAGATTTTTGAATTCTTTTGAATATTGGTAACTGCCAGATTAGCATAATAAGACTTAGACATTGAGGTTTCCCCCAGTAGCAAGAATGGTCAAAGTCTCTGAAATTTTCTGATACATTTGTTCGTTGTTCAAATTACCTCTGTAAAGTTGATGGAAGACTTCACCATCTTTAATGAATAAAACCCTGCTGGCGTGACTGGCTGCTTTTGTACTATGGGTCACCATTAATACGGTTTGTCCCTCTTGATTAATTTTGGAAAACATGGAAAGGAGCTGGTCTGTAGATTTAGAATCCAACGCCCCAGTGGGTTCATCGGCTAGAATCAAATCAGGAGACGTAATCAGTGCCCTTGCAACAGCCGCTCTTTGTTTCTGTCCTCCAGACACTTCATAAGGAAATTTTTGAAGCAAATCCTCAATGCCTAATTTTTGTGCGATTGGAACCAGTTTCTTTCCCATTTCTTCATAGGAACTTCTGGCAAGGACAAGGGGTAAAAAAATGTTGTCTTGAATCGAAAAGTTATCTAGCAAATTAAAGTCTTGAAAAACAAATCCTAAGTGGGTTCTTCTAAAGTCCGTCAACTGAGATTCTTTCAATTGAGAAAGATTCTTACCAGAAATAATCACATCTCCGCTGGTTGGTCGGTCTAGTGAAGCCAGTAAATTGAGAAGTGTCGTTTTTCCAGATCCCGACTCACCCATGATAGCGATGTACTCCCCTTCTTCAACTGTGAAACTAACATTTTTAAGGGCGTGAACTTGATTGCCGCCAAAGCGGTTTTGATAGGTCTTTTTCAAATTATTTACTGTGAGCAATGTCATATTTTCCTCCTAATAATGCATACCTTATTTTTATATTAAATGCATACGTTGATTTACCTTATGCACTTAGTATAAAAAAAATGAAAATGTTCAGCCATCGAATGACCTTACATTTTCATTTCTAAGCTTACACGATTGTAAGGTATAAATACCAAACGCACTTTTGTTCCTTGATCTAATGTGGCGTCAAGGTCTATGACCATGCTGAGTTTCTCACAAATCCGCTTGGTGAGGTATAACCCAATACCTGTAGCCCTTTTATCTAGCCGACCATTGTATCCCGTAAAACCCTTTTCAAAGACCCGTGGAAGGTCTTCCTTATGTATGCCTATTCCTGTATCTTCAATATATAATATATGGGGCTCATTTTCATGGTTATATATTTTAATTTCACCCTTAGAGGTATACTTGAGGGCATTGGATATTAGTTGTTCCAACACGACGGTTACCCACTTTTCATCGGACAGGACTGTAAGTGGATAAATGTTCAGATTCAGCTTTATTCTCTTTTCAATGAAGAGACTGCGGTATTTTTTAACTGCGCCAGTACATAAAGTTTCTATTTCACAGGGACACAGCATTAAATCCGTACCCACAGCATCTATTCGTATAATATGAAGTGCCATTTCAACATATTGTTCAATTTTAAAGAGTTCCAATTTCATGGCTCTAGATTTGTCTGTATCTGGTTCAGTTTGAAACATTAGCCCTAATGCTGAAATAGGAGTTTTGACCTGATGGACCCACAAGGTATAATAGTCCGTCAGTTCTTTGTGTTTGCTATCCATATCCGTAAGATTTTTTTTGTTGGGTTGCCAGCATTTCCAGCAAAACTTCCTGATACTGTGCTTCCAACTCATCTAAAGGATTGGGAAGGGTCTTGGACATAATAGAGGCTTTATCCGATTCATTTTTTATTTGCTTTATATTTCAAAGCGTTTCTGTAATACCGATAGGCATATCCTAAAACAAGGACTGTTCCTATAAAGACCGATAAGCTCCAAGCATATAAAATCGCCTCAAGAGGCAGACCAAATAAGTAATAAATCAAGGTAAATGAAATTCCAGAAACGAAAAACAAGCCCAGACCTAAGGACATTCTCTTCAACCTTTTGTCCCTCCTGCATTAAGGCTATAACCAATGCCTTTCTTAGTCGCTATAAAATCTTTTAAACCAATTTCTTCAAGTTTTTTACGCAACCTTGTAATATTAACGGTTAAAGTATTGTCGTCAATAAAACTATCACTTTCCCAAAGTCTCGTCATAATAGCACTTCTAGAAATAATTTCCCCTGGGTTTTCCAAAAGAATTTGCATGGTTTTAAAATCATTTTTAGTCAATTCAATTTTATTGTCATTATAGGAAAGCGTAGCCTCACTTAAATTTAAAATAACCCCTTCGAACTCAATCAAGTGTGTCTGCCCAACATAAGCATAGGTACGTCGCATCCATGCTTGTATTTTGGCAACAAATACATTTAAATCAAAAGGTTTAGCAATAAAATCATCTGCGCCCCATATTCATTTGCCATAACCATGTTAAGATTGTCCGAAGCTGAAGAAACAAACACAATTGGTACTTTAGAGCGTTTCCGAATTTCGGCACACCAATGATACCCACTAAAATACGGCAGCGAAATATCCATCAAAACCAGTTGCGGCTCAAACACAATAAACTGTCCTATTACGTCTTTGAAGTCTTCAACACATAAAACTGAATAGTTCCACATTTCAAGGCGTTCTGCCATGGCTTTAGCTATTGTCTGCTCATCTTCAACAATCATAATTTTGTACATTTTCACACCATCTTCTCATCTAATCTGTCGTAATCTTGTTGTTTAATCTCCAATAATAATCTTGAAGTCATCATCGTCACTTGACGCTTCTGATGGTTGGCTTTTAGGCTTATCATGAATTTTATCAAGATTGATATTAACGCAAAGTACCGCTACATCTGGAGAAAAATCCAAACGTATAGAACTACCAACGCACATATTATTGGTTAAAATAGAATTAAACGGTCTGGTTACCCAAACATTCAATATTGTATTGTAAAGTTGACGAAAACATGTCTTTTGTTGAAAAATCTGTACCTGGGCTATAAATTTGGAACATAGATGTCTTTTTTAGGCACAAAATCCCCTTTATTTACATGGTTACTCCCATTTTGAAAACCTTTCTCATCTAAAATCCAGTAATTCTCTACCATTGGAAATGCCTCAAAAATAGCTTCGGCACTTAAGTCCTCGCCCTTCCCTTTGCTAGCACAGAGTATCTCCTTGAGACCACTCATAATCATATAGGCTTTAGAAGTCATCTGACGGGTCAGCTCGGTTCTTGATTCTTCCTCAATAACATGTGCTGCCATTAGGTTTCTGTACCTGTCTTTAATGGAAATCAGCGATTCTGTAGTCAGATCTACTGGCTTTGAGATATAGTAACCTTGCATGAACTGGGCACCGTTAACTAAAGCAAAACTTACATCTTGCTCATCTTCAATGCCCTTAGCTACCATAATAATCCCTAAGGTCTCTGTAATAAATTTTAAGGTCTTTATCATATTTTCAGCGTAAGTCTTGTTCTCAAGCTGTCTAAGGGCTCTAAAATCTATTTTGACAATATCTGGACTTAAATAGAGAAGCTTATCGATATTGCTATAATCCTCACCGATATCATCGATACACATATAGAAGCCCTTTCCTCTATAAGTGTCTGCAAAGTTCTTTGTAACATCTAACCGACTGGACTCAAATGCCGTTATATCAAAGAAAATATTGCAGACAGGAATATTAAATTCCTCAATTGCTTCGTCTATGTAGGTGCAATTTTGACAAATTTCAATAAAGCGAGTCCCCATGTTCATAAAGAGCAAAAGGTCTGGATTCGCTTCAAGCAAGGGTTTGTAAGTCTCTAGTGACTTACGGAGCATTAATTTTTCTAATTCTGGCAATAAACCCACTTCATCTGCACGGGCAATCATCTCCGTTGGAGAAACACGTTCTCCTGTATCAGGATCAATCCCACGTGAAAGGGCTTCTATACCCGCTGCATAATCTTGATTTGGTGAAATGAACCAATTGCATCACTGTTTCAATACTTTTAAGTTCAATGAGCTTTTGAATATCTACAGCCATATGATCCTCCTCTTACATTTGAGAGCAACTTTGACGCTAGATACCATTTATGTTAATGTCAGCATATATGATTTCCTTGAATGAGCATACCATATTTATAATTATAGTAGAATACCCCTACTAAAGGATGATAAAATAAGCCAATAGAAAGAGAGGTATTTTTATGAAAAATTACAGACTGGCAATTGCTTTGCTGGCCTTGCTTACAATAGCATCTTTTACATTTCCAGTAACAGGTAGTAGTGTTCAAAATAGTCTGCCAGAAAAATCCTCCCCAAAAGTGTGGATACCCATTTGGCTGCTGAAACAGATGGGTCAAAAAAATTGCCCGTTCAAAGCGTTATTGAAGTAAACTCTGTTCAAGAACTCATGTGGACTGAGGATACCTGTAAGGATGGCAACGTAACCATTCTCATTGCAGACGGCACTTACATCATACCAAACGGTCTTTGGATTGCTGGCGATAACATTACTTACAGATCTAAATCTGGGAATCGTGATAGTGTCATACTTAAAGGTGATTTTAAGACCAGTCATATTTTTTGGATTGCCAGTGACCATGTAACCATTCAAGACATTTCGATTGGCGAAGTCAATGATCACGGTATACAAATTTTATCTGAAAAAGATGCCGACTACTGCCTTGTAAAAAATGTACGCTTTTTTAATATAAAAGAACAAATGCTAAAAAGCTCTGGCAATAACTCTGGAACCTACAGTGATTATACCCGCATTGAAGACTGTCTATTCGAATTTACTCAAGAGGTCGCCTATCAAAGTTATACTGGAGGCATTGATGTTCATATGGGCAAGAATTGGGTAGTTAATGGTAATACCTTTAAAAACATTCAATTTCCTAAAGGAAACCTAACCGAAGGGGCAATCCACTTTTGGGATGGCTCTTCTGGTACTTCTATTTCTAATAATACCATTGAAAACTGTGACAGAGGCATTCTTTTAGGTTTGGACAACAGTTCTCATGACAAGGGGACCATTGTTGACAATCACATTTCTACAACTAAGGATGTAGGCATTTATTTATGCAATGCCACCAATTCAATAGTGAAAAACAATCAAGTCACAGTACCAGAAGCCTACCCTAATGCCATCGAGTATCGATTTAAAACAGAGGGTACACTGATTCAGAATAATTCCGTCAATAAAAAAATTACCAGCAGAAGCGGCGGCAATGCCCAAGTGGTTGGTAATAAAATACATTAGTTAATATTTTACTAAAAAACTTGTTATTATTTTTTTATTATGTTATTATATGAACATGGTTCATTATATAAATCCGCGGTGGTCACGGATTTATTTTTTAAAACGTTATGAACGATGTTCGTAAAAAAGGAGGCTTAAATATGTTATTCACAGCTATCGTACTTATCACTTCTGCACTTGTTTTCTATACGATTGGAGTTTGGGCAGAAAAATTACAAGGTTCACTAAAACCATGGCATGCTCTGATGTTTATAATAGGTTTGTTTTTCGACACAACTGGGACACTTACCATGGAAACCATTGCTAAAACCCGTCAACTTTCCATGACATCGACGGGTTTTAGCCTTCACAGTTTTACTGGATTGGCTGCCATATTACTTATGCTCGTCCACGCACTATGGGCCTTATGGGTCCTTAGAAAGAAAGATTTGGCTCAAAATAGAACATTTCATAAGTTCAGCCTTTTCGTCTGGTGTATTTGGTTGATTCCATTTCTTTCAGGGGCAATTTCTAAAATGAGGTAGTTTTATGCAATTTAAAAGGGTGCTCTTCTCAGAAATTATTCTCTGATAAAGAGCACCCTTTTTATTATTATGTTTAATAAATTACTTACTAGATTATTTTGTTAAGGGCATGTTCAAGGTCTTCAATAATATCATTTGTATTTTCAAGACCAACTGCTAATCTCACTAAACCATCTGATATACCAGCTTCTTGACGCTCTTCAGGTGAATATGGCGAATGGGTCATTGAAGCAGGATGTTGAATAAGGGTTTCCGCATCGCCTAAGCTTACTGCAAGCTTACAAAGCTCAACGCTGTTCATAACAGTAACCCCTTCTTTAAGCCACCTTTAAGTTCAAAGGCAATAACGGCTCCTGGTAAAGACATTTGCTTCTTAGCCAAGTCGTACTGCTCGAAGCTAGGAAGTCCAGGGTAGTATACTTTATTAACAGCAGGATGTTTTTCAAGGAATTCTGCTACTTTCATAGCATTAGAACAATGTCTTTCCATTCTGATTTCAAGGGTTTTCATACCTCTGATAATCAAGTAAGCATCAAACGGACTCATAGATGCACCCGTCATATCCTTAACACCAAACAATCTCACTTTGTTAATGTACTCTTGCTTTCCTAAAACAAATCCTGCAATAACATCTCCGTGACCGTTAAGGAATTTTGTGCCTGAGTGAACAACAACATCTGCGCCAAATTCTATTGGTCTTTGTGTATAAGGCGTACAGAATGTATTGTCTACCATCAGCACACAACCTTCAACGGTATGAGCAATATCTGCTACCGCTTGAATATCTGCAATTTCTAAGGTTGGGTTAGCAGGTGTTTCTAAGTAAACGACCTTTGTATTTGGTCTCATTGCTTTTCTAATATTTTCAGGGTCTTTTGAATCCACAAAGGTAACTTCAACACCAAATTGTGTTAAACCGTGATTAAGGTACGCAAAAGTACAGCCGTAAAGGGTTTTAGCCGATACAATATGATCCCCTGATTTTAAGAGCGACCAAAATGCCGACGAAATTGCGCCAATCCCTGATGCACAAGCAATTGCCGCTTCAGCACCTTCAAGCATTGCTAACTTTTCTTCTAAAACTGTACAAGTTGGGTTTCCAAGTCTGGAATAGATATAGCCTTCTTCTTCTAAAGCAAAACGTCTGCCCCCTTGCTCTGCATTGTCAAAGATAAAGGTTGCTGTTTGATGAATTGGTGTGGCAAGCGCACCAAATTGATCTTTTACTTGACCACCGTGAATAGAACGTGTTGAGAATCCTTTTTGAATCAGTTTTTCCTTTTTCATTTCATGTCCTCCCATTCAAATATTCATTTTCGCCATCTATGCTTCTTTGCTAATACCACAACTGCACATTTCTTAAAGATGTACTTGTACTGATATTAGTGCAATATTCGTGCCAACGGGCTTTAAAAATTACAATTGGCTGATTTGAGGACTTCCTCTTCGTAAATATCAATTATACGAAATGTTTGGCACTAAAAAATGCCACTTTGTTTTTAAAAGTGGCATTTTTTATTTACAACGGCAATATTTATTTACACTCAGCAGGAAAAATTACTTTTCAAGGCCGTAGCGCTTTAGCTTATTCTGGATGGTGGTATGGGAGACACCGAGATCTCTTGCCATAGCTCTCACACTGGAATAGTTGCCAATGATTTGACTCAAGTAATTTTTCTCAAAGTCGTCTATGATGGTGGCTAAGGGCTTAGTAACTTGACCATCTTTTAAACTTTGGACCTGAGCCACTTCCCTTTTTTCGCCTTCTCTTTTAAGTCCTTCAGTTCCCATCTCAACCACATGTTGCATAGGCATAATGTTGAGATCTTTAATTGTCAAAATATTGTATTCGCAAAGGCTAACCCCTCGTTCAATGGCATTTTGTAGCTCTCTTACATTGCCAGGCCATTCATGGTGAAGGATGGCTTCCATAAAACTTGAGTCGTAACCAATGATTGGTCTGTCCATTCGCTTGCAACATCCATGAATGAAGTGATTGACCAGCATTGGAATATCTTCTTTTCTATCTCTTAAGTTTGGCAGCTCTATGGGAAGTACATTTAATCGGTAATACAAATCTTCTCTAAACCGATTTTCTTTGATTAATTTTTCAAGGGGACGATGAGTAGCGGCGACCACCCGAACTTCTATTTTTTTCTCATGGCGGCTGCCAATACGTCTGACGACCCCGTCTTGGAGAACACGAAGAAGTTTTGCTTGAGTGGTAAGGGGCATTTCGCCTATTTCATCTAAAAATAAGGTCCCACCTTCTGCCTCTTCAAATAAACCACTTCGAGATTGAAATGCACCTGTAAAACTGCCTTTCTCATATCCAAACAGCTCACTCTCAATTAACTGCTCAGGTAAGGCCGCACAGTTAATGGTCACAAACTGTCCCCTTCTCTTACTCAATTTGTGAATGGCGTGAGCAAAAATTTCTTTTCCCGTTCCACTCTCTCCACGAATTAAAACGGCTGCATGACTGGACGCCGCTGCTTTAGCTATTCGCTTACATTTTTCCAGAGCTTTGCTGTGACCAATCAGTTCAGAAAAAACCGAGCCTTCATCAGGAGAAATAGCTTGAATGAGGGCTTTCACTTTGACAATATCCTTTATAGATGCAACTGCACCTCTTATATCCCCTTCATCTGTCTTTATAACCCGTCCAGTGGATAAATAGTTGATTTGCCCCCAATCCATGGTTAAACGGCATTCAGCATTGTCATAGGCCATGCCGTCGTGAATCAGTTTGACGATTCTCGCCTCATTGCCAAAAAGCTCTTCTACAGGCTTTCCAAGTACAGAGGACTCATCTCGTTCAAAGAGTTTTTCACAATAATGGTTAAAAAGGCGTATACGATTGTCTTCATCTACTGCCAATATGCCTTCATCAACGGCATTGATAATGGCTAATAAATGCTTGTTAATTTTTTCAAATTCTAAAAGCTCAATGGGTACAATTGCTTGGACCCCTTTGATTTTCTTAATAGCGGACATAAGTGCACTGAGCCTTTCAGTTTCTAGGCTTCCTACCATCATCCCAATCCGTTTTGCCTGAACCTCCATGGAAACCAAATCAATGTTTTTTTCATGAAGTTCTTTTAAAATATCTTCTGTTATACCAATACGGTTTTCAGTTAAAATTTCAAGCCGTGTGTTTTTTTCCATTTTGCACACCCCTATCTGTTTCTATTATACTCGTTGGAACAGAAACCTCGCTATAGATGATTGCTCCTCTATAGACTTTTTTTGTGGTAATCTTTCATAAGAAAGAGTAAAATGATGAAGTGAATAGATTATTGAACCCATCCGTATAGACGAGGAGACAGCATATGAAATTCGAAAAAAAGTCGGATAAAAAAGTTGATTTGAGTGACAAGGAAACCAAAGCCCTTGTAAAAGCTCAGCAAAGAAAAATGGACGATGTAGCCCTCTATACAAATTTAGCCCAAAAAGTTAAGAGTAAACCTCAAAAGGATATGCTTAAACTAATGGCTGACGAAGAAGGCAAACATGCCAGCATTTTAAAGACCTATACAGGTGAGGTTTTAAAACCTAATCCCTTTAGATCTGTTTCAGTTTTAGTCCTTCTCCAAATACTCGGTTTGTCTAATGTGGCAAAAATGCTCTCTAAAGATGAATTAAAGTCAGCTGCTAAATATGAACCTTATGCTGAAAAATTTAAAAAAGTAAAAGAATTAATATCAGATGATAAGAAACACGCTGAACGTATTTTAAAGCTCTGTGAATAAACGAACACCCCTTTAAAGGTTAATGTCCATTTTATTGTGACTTAACAACTTAAAGGGGTATTTTTTAGTTTGTATACCTATTTGTATTTAGCTTCAAGTCTTAAAAGTGCCTCTTTTTTGTCTAACCCGCCTGCGTAGCCTGTCAAAGCATGATTCGCTCCCACTACTCTATGACAGGGAATTATGATTGATATAGGATTTCTGCCAATTGCCCCACCTACTGCCTGTGCAGACATAGAGGGTTTGTTCATCTCTAAAGCTACTTTTTGAGCAATTTCCCCATAGGTAGCCGTCGTGCCATAGGGAATTTCTAACAAATACTGCCATACGGTCTTTTGAAAATCCGTCCCTTGAGGATTTAAAGGCAACTTCACCGTTGGTGCTTTCCCATCAAAATAAGACTTCATCCATTCTTTCAGTGTCTTAAAAATTGGATAGTCCTCTTTTTCAGTCCAGTTTTCATGTCCCTCTGGGAAATATTTTTGATTCGTAAACCATACCCCAACCAACTGGTCCTCTTGGGCCGCTGCCAGCATTTGCCCTAAAGGGGTTTCAAATCTGAAAGAATACACCATACCGCCTCCACTCTATTTGATAACCAAATCCAAATGTCTCAGTAATCCTGCCAATTCATTGCTTGAAAAAACAGCCTTTTTCAACTTATTGATGGAAGGATTGATGATAAAATCTGAAACGTCCTCAAAATCGGCCTTCGTTAAATCACACTCGGCAAATATGGTCTTTGACAAAACAGAACCACGGAAGGATGCTTCCATTAACTTAGTTTTGTAAAAGTCCGATTCTAAAATATGAGAATTTTCAAATCTACATTTTTTCATGTTTAAATCTGAGAAACTACAGTTTCTAAGTAAACATCGATCAAAGTAAACTTCCAAAATGAAAGGATCGCACAAGTCGAAACGTACCCCTTCTACCTTGCAATCATTAAACGTAACATTCATCAGCTTAGCATTGGTGACTAAGGCCAAGGCTAAGTTAGAGCCGTTGAAAATACAACGGTCAAATATATAATTTGAGAAATCCATTCTTTCAAAATTACAATTGTTAAATTGGCAATTAAAAAACTCTACTGGACTATCAGGCATTTCTTCAGTTTTTAATTGGGTGAAAACTTGGTTTTCACAGTAATCATTCATAAGGTCTTTTATTAGGTCACTCATACCAATATCCTCCTGCTCTAATCCAATGTCTAATATACTTAATGACTGTCTAGTACACTTAACTATAGTATAAAGATATTTTGAGCATTTTAAAAGCCTTCGAAAAAATCGAAGGCTTTTAATTTATTCTTGATCTGAAAAAACAATTTTAATCATAATTTTGTTTACATAATAGGATTTTCCACGGTAGTCCTTACAAGGAATAAACTGATCTGCTTTTTTAATTTCAGCAATAGCTTCATCTAAAGAACCTGAAAATTCATAATCAAATAAGGTATCGTCTTCTAATTTAATTTTGTACTTTGTCATATTCAGCCCTCTTCCATTCCTATTTTTAAAACCATTTTATCCTAATGTTCTGATTCGGTAAAGCTTACCTTTAATTTTTCGAGCTTTTAAGTTTTTTACGACCATAGCTGCCTTTGCGTTATATATTTCAACGTTGGTTACATCATCTCTCACATCAACTTTTCCAATGTCATCATTTTGTATGCCGACAGTGCTTCTGATTGCGCTAAGAACATCTTTTGACTTGAGGAGTTGTTTATTGCCGCCAAGAATTTGAACGGTAACACCAACTTCTTTTCGTTTAACCGCCTTATAATTTTCAGGTCCACTTCTACGTTTTCTTTCTGCAGGAGGTTTTTTGTCTACATAACCACCTCTGCAAGGAATTTCATAGCCTAAGAATTTTTGCAAATCCTTAAAACGATCCATTTCACTCGGAATAACCATAGTGATTGCTACACCATTTTGGTCTACACGGCCTGTACGACCTATTCTATGAACATAACTTTCGTGCTCAAAAGGAACACCATAGTTAATAACATGTGTAATACCTTGTACATGAAGACCTCTTGCCGCAACATCGGTAGCAATCAGCATACGGTATTTACCTTTTTTAAAGTCTTTGAGCTTTTCAGTCCTGAGACCCTGATCCATGCCGCCGTGGACGGCACATGTAGTAAAGTCCCACTTTCTGAAAATATCAAACAAGTTATCCACTTGTTCTTTCGTATTGCAGAAAATAATACACTTTCTAGGTTGTTCATGACGGAGCATTTTTTTCATAAAATCGACTTTTCTAAGACCATCAACTGCATAATACAATTGCTCAATCTTTTCGATATTTGGTACTTCTGACTCAATTTCAATATTTTCAGGAGATTTCATATACTGTTGGCTTAAAAATTGTACTTCTTCGGGCATGGTTGCCGAGAAAAGTAGGGTTACCCTTTCTCCAGGTAATTTAGAAATAATAGCTTCTAGTTGATCTTTGAAGCCCATCATAAGCATCTCATCAGCTTCATCAATGACTAAGTACTTGATATCATGAAGCTTAATATTCTTATTCAGGATATGGTCCATCATACGACCTGGAGTACCTACGACGACTTGAGGATTCTTTTTTAACTCTTTACGCTGAATTTCCATAGGTTGCTGTCCATAGACGGCACATGAGCGGATACCCTTAAACTTACCGATATCTGCAATGTCCTCTCTCACCTGTGCAGCTAACTCACGGGTTGGAGCTAAAACCATGACCTGTGGTCTCTCTAATTCCATGTCGATTTTCTCACAAAGAGGAATAGCAAAAGCTGCTGTCTTACCACTACCTGTTTGAGACTTAACAATTAGGTCTTTGCCTTCCAAAATCAAAGGAATAGTAACTGCTTGAACTTCTAGTGGGCTGGTAAAACCAAGCTCACTTAGAGCTCTTTTAATTTGATTATCAAAAGGATAATCTTTAAATTTGTCTATCTTTCCAATGGCTTCATTATTTATATCATTCATATTAACCTCTTCTCTACACAATAAACAGATATTTCAACCACTAATCATATCATATTTTTTCAATTATGAATAGTTTTATTTTGCAAGGTAACTTTTTATAGCTACTTTTCCTTAGAGACTTTGACCTTACAGACATTATTTAAATATTTGGCTATAATTAGGGTAATGAATAACAAAGGAGATGATTTCCCATGATCGAAACAGAACGTCTCATAATTACCGAAGCCATTGAAACAGATATATACACCATAATTGACATGGAACTTGATAAGGAAAACTCCGATTTTGTATGGAGTGGCACCTTCGATGAGCACCGAGAAGAAATTAAGTCTCCAGAGTTTCTTCTCTACGTTTTCAAAAAAAAAGAGCAAACCAATAAAATCATAGGTTTTGCTCTGTGTAAGCTCGACTTCAAGTCAGAAATCTTTGAGCTTCGAAGAATTGTTGTTACTGAAAAAGGGATTGGATACGGTAAAGAAGTTATGAATGCTTTGCTTAAACACGCTTTTGAAACCTGTTCTATAAACCGTTTTTGGTTGGATGTCTACCCTGATAATCTGAAGGGCATCCAGCTTTATGAAAGTTTAGGCCTTCATAAAGACGGTATTTTGAGACAAAATTACAAATCGTCTCGGGGCTATTTAGACCAAATCGTCTACTCTATGCTTAAAAGTGAGTATTTCAAATAAAAGATCCTATTCATTAACCTGCATATGGCAAGCCTTTAAATACTTCTGCACTGGGCTTGCCTTGAATTTTGTCTGTCTTATCGTCAAAGAAGAACCATCCCATCTTACCAGAACCGCTTTTCACCTTAAACCATCCCTTGCCATTGGTTTCGACAATAATCAATTTCATTCCTTTTGTGGTTTTAAAAATTAACTTCTTATCTGTAGGTGATCTTTGTAATTTAATAACCGTAGAAACCGTAACATCGGTATCGAGTGGATAACTACTCCTGCTAATATGGTTTACAGTTTTGCCATCGTATTTAAAACTCTCTTTGTAAAACCAGGTATACATACTTTGATTCACATAAGCATGGGTAATTACACCTTTTCCATCGTAGGTAGCACTAACTATCACATTTGTATTTGCTGGCTTAGGAAGTGAAATAATTTCAATTTTACCATTTCGATAATTATAAAGCTCTCTATGAGCATAAATATCCGTAGTAAGTTCCCTAAATTCTAATTGTTTTGGTTTATCCGTTTTAATTAAATCTATGACTTTCACATCAACGCCATCAGGATCGCCAATACCTGAAAGGGATATGACCATCTCACATTTATTAATTTTCAGAATGGCATAAGCTTCAGAGTAATAGGTCAAAGTAATAACTTCCTTCTTACCATCTCCGTCTAAATCTGCAGAAATAGTTCTAAGTACTCTAGGTTTTACAGCGGTTAATGTGCTGGCTTGAGCTGTATGACATTTATCCTGTCCACCAAATGTTTCAACGTGAACTGAGGAAGCATTTGCTTCACTAAAACCAATGAATGAGGATGAAAGCAATGAAAACCCTATAAACAGCGTCATTATTTTTCTTTTCATAAAATTCTCCTCTGACTTTTCTAAATCTACACTATGCTTATGCCCATCTTATCACGTTTCAGACAAATAATTAAGCGCTCCACCTATTAAATTTGCCTAATATTTTACTTTAAGGGTATACAAGATTAATAATACACTTTAACAATAAAGGAGAATTTCAATATGAAAAAAATCTCCAATAAAATAGCGGTTGCCATTGTAACGCTAACCTTTGCCATTTCTTTAACCCTAGGCATTTTTCTTTACGTTGAGGCTAAGGCTCTCATTCGGAAAGAAGCTGAACAAAATTTAATGACTACCCTTGACCGTGAAGCAAAAATTGTAGACAGCGAGTTTACTCGAGTTAAAAGACTTTCACTGGTCATTAAAAGCACCGTAGAGAGCACCCTAGATTTAGAGCAAGCCGTCTCAAATCCTAACTATATGGTTACTTATAAACAAGGGTTGACTGAAATATTTAAAAGATTATTAGCTGATTTTGATAATGTGTCGGATTGGGTATTGTTCAACTCAAAGGTCATTCCAGGTACAAATACCGTCTCTTTTACTTTTGAAAATGGACAGTATATTAGAGAACCAGAATATGACGTTATTGATGATGGCTACGCTTCTGAAACATGGTGGCAAGAAGCAATTGTTAAGGGCGAATATTGGACGACGCCTTATTATTGGGAACCTTGGAATGCCAATGTTATTTCTTACTCCATTCCTCTAACATCTAAAGGCAAGCTCATTGGTGTTGCAGGTGCAGAATTATTTTTAAGCGCATTTCAAGAACGGCTAAAAGACATTAAAATCTATGAAAGTGGCTATGTCATGCTTGTCACCGACACAGGAGAGGAAATTTACTTGCCAGATGACATAGACCTTCAACGGTTCAGAACTTGGTATTCAGAGAATAAAGCCTATATTAAGGAGCATCCCATTGGGCTACAATACCTTCCACTAGAAACTGGTGAAGAAATTGTCGCATGGCATATGCTCAGCAACGGATGGCTCTTATTGGCCCATCCTAAAACTGAGGAAATGTTTGGCGGTTTGGCCATTCTTAATTTTATTACAATCATTATTATACTGCTTTCAATTCCCCTCTCTTTGGGTATGGGCGTATTTGTATCTAAAACCCTCACCAAACGCCTTTCTGACTTAACTTACGCCGCTGAAGCCATGCTTGATCATCAAGATGCCATTACCCTTCCCATCAGCAGTAATGATGAAATCGGCACCCTTACAAAAGCATTCAATCAAATGCAGCAGGACGTTAAAGCTACTCTAACTGAGTTAAAGTTTAACGAAGCTAAATACCGTTCTTTGGTGGAAAATTCCAGCAATATGATTTACACCATTGACGTTTCTGGTGCCATGACCACGACAAATCAAATGATTGAAGAAATGGCAGGCATGAGTAAATCAGAATTAGTCGGACATCACTTTACCGAACTGTTTAAAACACAAGAAACCGCTCTTTATTTTGACAAAGCTTTTGACGAATTGCTCAGCACTCAAAATAGAGTTGAGCGCATTTGCCAACTGAAAAATCCTCAAGGACAATTTAGAACTATTACCACTACTCTAATTCCAATTTTTGACGAAGTCGGTAATTTAATTTCGGTTATGGGCAACAGCAGCGATATTACCGACCGCATTGAAACCGAGAAAGAAATTGCCCGCTTGCTTTCAGAAGAAAACGATCAACTCAATCAAATCATTTCAAAAAAGACAATCGAACTTGAAAGCGCCATGAAAGAAATCATGGAAATAGATAAAATTGCAGCTTTAGGGAGACTGGTTTCAGGCATTGCACATGAGATCAACACACCCCTAGGCAACGCAATTTCCTTGAACAGCTTGCTCGAAAAAAACTTTGAATCCTGTTCACATAAATTGTCTGATAACAGTTTGTCACGCACAACCCTTGAGTCTTTAATTGAACAAAGCAACGAAGCCATTTCAGGCATTTCAAGAAACCTTAACAAAACAGCAACTTTAGTTAATAACTTTAAGTTCTTAAACACCTCAGGGTCTTCTGAAACAAAAATACCTGTAGAAATCCATCGTCTGATTAACTTCACTTTTTCTAGTTTGATCAGCAGCATCTCCCATGGTAGTTTAACACTAGACTTACACTGCCGAGAAGACCTTGTTATAGAGTCTTACCCTGGGGCTATTACTCAAGTCCTTACAAACCTTATTTTCAATGCCGTCGACCATGGTTTAGCCGACACCTCAGAGCCTAAAATAACCATTGATGTTATAGAGCAGTCTGAGACCATACTATTGCTGTTTTCTGATAACGGCATTGGAATGGATGAAGAAACACAAAAACATATCTTCGAACCATTTTTTACAACTAAACGAAGTAACGGCAATACAGGTCTTGGTCTCAGTATTGTCTTTGCTAAGACTACAGGTATTCTAAATAGCCGAATTACCTGTGAAAGCCAGTTGGGCAAAGGGACAACTTTTGCCATTACTATGCCCAAGATTTAGTTTCTAAAAACAAAAAAAAGGCAGTACAACCGTTCTGTTGTACTGCCTCGTAGTGATAGCTTATTTAGGACTATTTAAATTGATTAAGTTTCTCACCCAATAAATCTACTTGAGCAACAATCCTATTTAATGATTTTTCCGTTTCAAGAACTAAATCCTTTTGTTGTGAAACCGCTGTATTGATTTCATCCCCTGAGGCTGCCGTTTCTTCTGAAACCGCAGCTATATTGGTAATGGCCTTTTCAATTTCACTATTCTTGATATTCAAATCGTGCAGTTGCTTGCTAATTTGTACGAAGGCAAGTTCAAAGGCTTTATAAATCTCACTAGATGAATCAAATGATTGGCTTACATTATCTGTTGACTTCACTTGCTCATCAATAGCGTAGTTTACATCCCCAATAGAATTGGCTACTTTACTTGAAATCAACTTGATCGCATCTACAATTTCAAAAATCATCTTTGTAGACTTGCTCGTTTCTTCTGCCAGCTTTCTGATTTCGTCGGCGACCACAGCAAAACCTCTTCCCGCTTCTCCTGCTCTCGCTGCTTCAATAGAGGCATTTAAGGCAAGTAAATTGGTCTGAGTAGCTATATCATTAATGGTATCAATAATATGTCCGATGTTTTGTGAATTCTCATTCAGTTCTATGATAACCCCTGTAATCTGGTTAGAAACGTTCTTTGTGTTTTCGGATTTGATTTTAAGTTCTTCAAGATTCTTGTAGTTAGAATAGTTGATTTGGTTGACTTCTTTAGTCTTAACCACTAAATCCTCAGTGTTTTCATTGATTTCTTCAATCAGCTTTGAAATAATACCAACATTATTGGCACCTCTAACAGCGTCCTCAGATTGGTCATAGATTCCACTAGAAACCTCTCCAACCGTCATGGTAATATTGTCTGATAAAGTTTTCACATTGTGTAAATCTTCTTCTGTTTCATGGATGGTACTGTAGACTTCATTGAAAGTTTGTTTCGTGTCTTTCAAGGCGTCATCTACATTGGTGCTGGCTAAATTGAGCTTATCAAAGACTTCCTTGAAAGCCTTATGTTTGGATTTTGTATGGAATGAAAAACGACCTTGAGCCATTTCGTCAATGTGTCGCGTCATGGTTGACAAAACACTCATCATATAACGGTAGGCTAAAAGAAGTAGTATCAATAACAGCGGTATAAATACATACATAATGGTGAATGAGGTTTTATTAACAGCGTTAACGTAACCAGCAATATCTTTCGTGTCTACCATGCCTACTAACGTTAAGTTCGTCTGTGGCAATTTAATGGCAATGGCTTTATAGGTTCCAGGATACATTTGCTCTTTCATTTCTTTTGTAAAGACCGCAAAAGGAATATCGTCAACCAAATTTCCATCGCCGTTCATATCTTCAATAGTAATGCCTGAAGCGGCAAGTTCTTCCTCTGTTTTAGCATTTGCTAATTTCTCAGGTACATAAATAGCTGTATTCTTATCAATATCAAAGAATTTTACATCTTGCTGATTTTTATCTGTAGCGTATTTCACAATCTCTTCACTAAAATGGAATCTACCTGCTGATGACTTCCCTTGATCTGCGTTAAAATTCTTGTCAGATATGATTTTTCCATTCCAGTCAATTAACTGATAAAAACCATTGTCTAACAGTTTTTGTGTCGCTATAGAGTCATTGATTTCATTTAAGAAGTAATCTATCCCCATTGCACCAATAGGTGCTCCATTCCCATCTAAAACAGGTACTGTAACTGTAATCATTTGGAAGTTAGTAAATACATCTCGATAGATGTCTGACCAATAGGTCCCCTTAGTTTCTATAGGCGTCCAGTACCAAGGTTTTTTTGACCCATCTGCCTTAAACTGGGGGTTGTACCCAACCAAATCTTCATTTTTTGTGGTTGCCGATAGCATTCTGGCATTTTTATCACCAATATAAATATCGTAAATAATATCTTTTTTGGTATTTTTTGCGCCTAAGAGTACAGCTTCCGCTGTTTTTTCATAAGTCACATCCGGTGCGTAGTTTTTCAGCGCAGGGTTGCTGGCTAAAAAATATGCCGATTCCTCGTACCCCTTGAAAATATTTTCTACACTTTCCTTTGAAATTTGAATTTCATCAGTCAAAATCTTATTGAGCATGGCGTCAATCTGTTGTTCCGTTTTGTAAGAATAGGTAAAATAAATGCCAGAAAATACTGCTATGATTGCCAAAATAAAAATAACAATGATGTTCCGTTTAAATGCTGATAACTTCAAATGAATTGCCCCCTCTTCACCTTGTTTATTAAAGTATTGTACAATTGGTAACCCCAAATGCACCAGTTCACAATTATATCACAGAAACTGGATAATTATTAATGAACAAATGTTCATAAATAAAGAAAGACCCCAAGAGAAAGCATTGCTTTTCTCGGAGTCTTTCCTATTTATATCAACTGACTTTTTTCTATTCAGCCAATTTAGAATACCATTGGCAATTGAGAAGTGCTCCATGAATACAGTAATAATCTTTTAACGTAGCTTCCAAAGTAAAATTATTCTTTTTCAATACTTTTGCTGAACCTACATTGATTTCAACAATTCTGGCAAATAACTTGCGTAAGCCCATTTTGTTGAAAGCGTGATCACACAGCACTTTAACCGCTTCAGTACCATGACCTTTTCCCCAAATGGACTCATTAAATACATAGCCAATTTCAGCATGGTTAGCTTCTTCGTCAAGACCAAAAATTATTAAGGTACCTATAACTTTGTTCGTCAAGTTATCTATAACCGAAGCATACACATGGGTTTTATCCTCATTTCTAGAAATCATAAGGGCTACATGGTCCTCAGTTTGTTTCTTGGTTTCCATAAGAGGCCAGCCAATATATTGTTTCACATTGGGATTAGAAGCATATTCATGGATATCGTCAAGGTCAGTCAATTCTATAGGTCTAATTTTAATAGTTGTACTTTCAAAGTAAAGATTCATTTAGTTCACCTTCCGTTCATTATTATAAAGGGTAATAACCCAATGGATTTCTCTACTATTATACTATTTATCATCAACCTTTACCTGAAAAATTTATTGCATAAAAAAGATGCCCCAAATCAATAGGGCATCTCTTCTTTCTATAATTGATACTTATTCCAAGCTAACATTGACTACTTAGGTGCAACGATTTGAGGTGTTGCTACGCCATCTGATAAAGTCATTTTAGTTGGCGCTTTTTCAAAAGTAGTTCCCGAAACTTTAATCTTTGCTAAATCAATAATGCCAAGACCTTTAATTTTAGTATTGGCTGCGTCTACCGTTAATGTAGAAATAGTAGACCCTACATCCGAAATAAGGATGGTTCCTGAAGAATTGATTTGTACACTGTCAGCCTTAACACTCATGAGTGAAACCTGCAAGCTAGCAACAGCAGAATTTTGAATCTGAATGGTTCCAAATCCAGTTCCTGTCATAGCAGATTCAACCATTATAGTTTCGCTTGACACCATTACCTTTTTAACAATGGAATTTCCAGAAGCAACTATTTTTACTGCCCCATCCGGTTTAGCGACGTACACATCGGCCGCAGTGAAATTCATGCAATTAACTGAATCCATATTACTGGCACCACCACCGTTGACATAGGTATTACCTTTAACAGTCACCGAATCCAAAGTAACATTTCCATCATTTACAACTTCATCAATAGTAAGATTACCGTTAATAATCATATTTCTTAGTACAATATCACCTGACATAATAATGACGTCGCCATTGATTACTGTCGTTTGATATCCGCCTTTGGCATAAAGAGCTTATCTGGTGTGCCCTGCATAATCTTAGCTTCTAAAATTGATAAAATGGCTTCATACCCTTCTGGAGTTGCCTTGTTTAAGTCAGATAATTTGCTACCTACGCTTGCAGTTCCAAGGGATTTTATAGTACTTAAATAACCAGCTACAAATGCTCTTTTGATAACTGGTGTATACCATGCTGATGGGTACATGTCCACAAAGCTTACATCAGCTTCAACAGTATAACCAAAGGCGGCATTCACCATAGAGAAAAATTCCATTCTAGTCATTTTTTGATCTGGCTTAATACTGCCATCAGAATACCCTTTTAGAATACCCATATCCAGCGCCTTAATAATCGCCGATTTGGCCCAGTGATGGTCGTAATCCTTACCACTACTTGTTGCAGCACTGCTCCAAACAGGCATCAACGCTGTTATCGTCATCATAAATGACAATAAAATGGATAATACTTTACTCGACTTTTTCCGCATAACGCACTCCTTTCAATAACTGTTTTTGGAACTCAAAGACCTTACTTCGCAACACTTCCCAGATTACTATTTTTTATCAAATATATTTTAGTCTCACTTAAAAATATACAAATTTACTTTTACGGATACACTATTTGTGATAAAATGGAAAAGGCGTTTTTAAAATACAATTCAAGATAACTTTCTGTGAGTTATTAGCGCTATACTAAACCATCGGAGATGAATTTATGAAAAAATTAGTATCACTCATCACAGTTTTAGCTCTTATCCTTCAACTAGGTGTTATCAGTGCATTTGCTGCACCTACAGCGACTGACAAGACTTTGTTTAAAGACACATCAGAGATTTTTGGTATTTATGATTGCTCCTATACCTATCTTTCTGTCCTGCATGTAGGTAAAGAGTACATCAACCCTTACATGAGAAATCTTACGAAAAAAGACTTTTATAAGTCTGAAGACTTTTCCTTTGAATTGTCTAAATATCAACTTTCCAGTGACAAGAAAACTATTACTGCAACTTTTACAACCTATTTAAGTTCAATTCAATATCATGGTCAATATGTGTTCAAGAAAGACAAAACTGGCAAAGTATACTTTAACGCCGTTGACTATAAAGGCGTGAACAGAAATATCTACAAATCTTATTCTGACTCAGATGACTTTGATAACTATTTGGAAAGCGCTGATTTTAATAAAACCATGCTTGCAGAAAAATCCCTATTAAAGAAAGTTAACACAGCCAATGACCAAATTGATAATACTACAGCCAATTTTGATGATTCCAAACCTATCCAAGTAAATAATTATCTAGACGGATTCTACCCTTCTTCTGACCTGAACCAATATATCACATTTGAGGTTCATTCTGATTTCAACTATAAGGATTACTCCGGCTTTTATTTGTTTACAAGAATCAATTATACAATCGGTATAAATTCTTATAGAATAAACGCAAAGTCCTTTACTGTCAAAAACGGAGTCGCCCTGTATCTTCAAGATCCAAAGAACTATATGGAAATTACTGCACCAAACCGAGCTACTGTTACAAATATAAAAGTTGTTAAAGATGGAAAAGTTATCATCAATCAAAAAGTTAATCTCAACCTTGATAAATAAACTAAGAAAATAGATCATTTGAACGGAGATGAATTTCATGAAGAAAGTAATATCACTCATTACAATGCTTGCCATAATGATTCAAATAACAGGTCTCACTGCTTTCGCTGGTACTGTCACTACTGACAAAAGCAATTTCACAAACATTTCAGAAGTTTACGGGGCCTATACCTATGATATAGGAGGATTCAACAGAGAAGTCGTCGTATTTACAGCGACTGATTACGCTTATTTTTTCAGAACGATGTGTTCCACTAAACTTGTAAAAGGAGACACCATTATTACCTCAAGTCCTAAATACACCTTGTCAAAGGACAAGAAAAAAGTAACTGCATCTTATACCGTTCGGCTGTCCCATTTCGATATTAAAATGAACAGTGTTACCGTCTTTATGAAAGACAAAAACGGCAAAGTTTATTTTAATGACGAATACGCCGATGACGTAACTTATTCAAACTTCAAAAGCTACCAAAGCCTAGAAGCATGTAGAAAAGATATCGTTAGTAGTAAATTTCTTCCCATATTAGAAGCGGAAAATGATATGCAAAAACAAATTAATCAGTTTGACGAACAAATTGCTGCCCAAAGAAAGAATTACAAAGACACAGAACCCCTTAGTGAGACCAACCAACTAGATGGTTACTACAAGTCAGAAGATGGTACTATGGCTATGTCATATGATTTCCAATACGACTATGATTATAAGACTTATGACGATTTTGTTAAGCTCAATCTGATAGATTTATATTTTGGTGATGAAAAGTATGAACTTAATACACCTTACTACTTAATTGAAGATGGCACCGTTTCATATATGCAAAACGATCATAATTTCCTTGAACTAACTGCAACAGATCGTCACCATATTACAAAAATCAAATTTGTGTACAACGATGAGGTTATTTATGAAGGTCCTGTAAATTTAACTTATTCAGAATAGGCGCCTCAGTACAAAGCGTCAAACAATATAATTAATTGAAAAAGCCTCATCCTAAAAGACGCTAAGTTACTTCGTCATAAGGATGAGGCTTTTCTGTTATAGTACCTTCGATTATACCCTTCTATTTGCTAGCTCATATTTGCACCAATAATAATTAGAGTTGAAATGATCGCAAACAGAATCAAGATAAGCCACATGGATACGGTCCACATAGAGGTCCACGACAATTTTTCACAACCCTTTTCCATAACCCACGCCTCGTCTTCTGCTGTCAGCCTATCCCTTATAGAACTCTCCCCATAATAAGATGCTAGCCAAACAAAAAGTATATAGAGGATAAATGCTGAAAAAACTGACAAAGCAATAACCACAAGCCAATTTACAGGTTGATTGATGGCATCGTTGATTAATGTAAAATCAAACTCGTACTCCAAATAGGAAAGAAAGTTATTTAAGAAGTGGATGATAACCCCACTCCAAATGCTCTTTGTTAAGATTACCGATAAAGCTAAAACCATTCCAATGAAGCAACTATAACTAAATTGATTCAGATTTTGATGAAATAGCCCAAAGAGAAAACCGTTAATAATGACTTGAGCTTGCCATTTCATAGGCCCATAAAGATGAAGCACAATACCCCGCATCAAAAATTCTTCACCTAAAGCAGGAACAATACACAAAGATAAAAAGAGCAATAAAGCAGGTTGGTTCAATATACTCTCAAATAAAAAGTCCATATGATTTCCGAAAATTGCCGTAGAAATCATTAAGAGGAAAGTACTCAGGGGTTGCAGAGCAAAAGTAATCAGTACTAATGGCAAAATTGACTTAAGCTTAATTGGATTAAGCTTGAAAACTTTTTTAAACTCCCCATTAAGCTTTAACTTCACATAAAGCAAGGGAATAGCGACAAATCCTAATAACGTAATAATGTCTTCATAACCTTTAATGCCCGCAAGTTCCATTAAAACGAGAATAATCACCTGTAGAATAGGAATCCAAAGCAATAATCGGTTGCCTGCCCTAATTGATTTTTTTTCCATACGCTTTCTTCCTGCTGATACTAATGCTGAATCTTCCATACTCTTTGCCACCATTACCTTTCAATACCTAATCGAATGAAGTCTATTATGGACATCATATAAAAACAATTGTGTCGTTATTCATTATATTGTATGATTTCCAATTTGTGTATTAAAAAAATATTAAAATAGGCACGAAAGATTCAGACTAAATTCAGGTTAAAGTTATATACTCAATTCAAAGGTGGTGATCAAATGAGTGTATCTAGTTTATCAAACGCAAGCTTATCTAGCATTTACAGTACTTACAAGTCTCAATCCGACTTACTTAAGGCTTTAGAAGCCAGCGATTCAGAAGACGACTCAAGTGTTTCTAGCGAATCAACCTTCCTCAACGTTATAAGCAATCTCAACACAAGTTCGACCATTAATTCATCTGAAATGCTAAACAACTTGCTTGGCACATCATCAGATACATATGACAGCGTTGTAAATCTCAACAGTTATGCTAAAAATATGCTATTTGACAGTTCTTCTACAGATAACTCAAGCACAAACAGCATTGCAGCTATTCTCACGTCTTCAATGACCAACGACTATGAAAAACTGGCAAAGAAAGTAACTGAAGCCTATCAAAAAAACAATGACGTTGAAGCGACAACAAGTACCCTCAATCTGAGCATCTAATGGCTAATCGATTCCTAATTTCAAATGTAACAAATTAAACAGCCTAAGAAGGTAACCCCCCCTTTCCTTACTTATGGCTGTTTTTTTACTGCCAAACAATAGTTCACATTGTCAAAAGCAGTCATCATATGCCTAGGATTGGCTAAATTATATTCGCTAAAGTATTGCTGCGTAATTTCTTCAGGTGTTAAATGCTCATAAACTAAAAAACCGTTTGTTGCAAGAATATCTTCCATGGTATCATAAGCATACCCACCAACCATATTCTCACCAGCTTGACCTGCCATAGCTACTTGTTTTTTAACCCGATCCCCTGCTTTATCAGTAAAAGTTAACTCATCTGGATAATCCAACACAATACTGCTCCCCTGAGGGGATATTTTGCTGATATCTTCAATCACCTTTACAAAACTTGACTGAGACAGATAATAGGTTATACCTAGGAGACTGAAAAAGTTCACTTGCCTTGAGTCAAACTGAGGATAAGAAGACAGCACCTCGCACAAACTCTCTTTTTCAAAATCCATGGGACAATAAGCTAAATTTTCAGGCATTTTGCCCATCATTTTAGAGATTCTACGTTCCTTGTCTAAAATCATGGCTAGGGAGTCTACTTCAAAAATTTTCAAATGTGAAGCCCATTCAGGCTGTCTGTAGGCAAACGAATCATAACCCGCCCCAAGAATAATGTATTGACAGCTTCCAAGGACCGTAGCGGTCTTAAGTGCCTTTTCAGCAAACGCTGCTCGCCCTAAAGGTGATGGAGAAAGCTGATGATCAACAATCCATCTAAGCGCTTCCTCAGACGTACCACAAAACTCTGAATTGAAAAAGTGAATACCTTGGCTCATGTGAGCCGACATCCTTTCAATCTCTTCCTTCGACAAAATGTCCTTTGCCAAATAATCATCAAAAATACGGACCTTATTGTAGCTCGAATGACAACTTCTTGAAAAAGCACTTACTAATGCCGTTATACTTTCTTTCTTCATAAAAAATCACCTCTAATACTTAATACACCTTATTCCCACTAATTACAATAATTGACTTTTGCCTGTTTTTGTGGTATAATAGAGCCAATAAAATCATAAAAAAAGAGAAATAGTACACTTTAAGTGCACTATTTCTCTTTTTTTATTTTGTCTGAATTGGAATCCAAATTTCATCAACTTACATTTAATGCTCTACAGCAAACTCATCTTCATCGCTATAAGGTATTTCTTTTTCGCCAAAGAAGCTGATAGCCACGCCTGTAATTTTTCCAAAAGTAAAGGCAAGTACTACTGTAATGACTACACCAAGTAGTTGAACGCCTGTATTGCCAGTCACTAAAGCACCTGTTAAACCACCAAGTATACCAGGCATACCGTGAAGATTGTGTACACCGCAAGTATCTGTGCCTTTAATCCACTTTTCAACCTTTGGTGCTAGAATTGCATAACCTGCTGTACTAAGAGCACCTGCAGCAACACCAATAAGCATCGCGTAACCTGGCGTTACCATATTACAGGTAGATCCAATAGCTACACCACCTGCAAGAGCTGCATTTGCAATATCTTCCACTTCTATTTTGCCACGAATTAAGCGTGTGAAAACATAAGTTGCCAAAGTTGCACCGCAAAGGGCAAATACAGTGTTAATAGCAGTAAGTGGAACTTCTTGTGGCGCCACCAATGCACTTGTGAAAGATGGCCAGAAAATCCAAAGAATCATACTGCCAATAAGACAAAACTGATTGCTTGTTTTATCCACTTCACTGCCCGCTTTATCTTTAAATTTGAAATAAGTATTAGCGACGACACCAAGGCCAAAATAAGCACCAAAGGCATGTATAACCACTGAACCGCCCGTATCTAAAAATCCTTTAAAAAGACCACTTTCAAGCATGAGCCATTCATTGAACATATAGGCAGGTATAAATAAAAATGCCAATGCAATGTATTGATCCATTTTTAATCGCCCAAGAGGCGCACCAACTGCAATCAGCAAACTTGCCGCCGCAAATTCAGCAAAGATGAATGTGTCAATGTTAACCACAGTCATTTGGAACTCTCCTGCACCAAAACTTTTAATCAGCATATAGAGAGGTAGACTCACGCTGACCACCAAAAATGTCGCTGTTACTGAACTAAAACCGTGTTTTCGGATAAAGACCATTAAAAAACCAAATCCCAGCAATAACATTGCTAAAATATGGATGGACTTTTCGTACTTAAGTGAATCCAAAACAGGTCCAAACCCCGCTTCGTTTACAGATTCCACAGCAGTCTGTGCAACATTAGTAATTGTAGGATTGATTGCAGGTAAAAATCCGATTGCCATAAAGATGGTAATCATCAGCAAGATGACAAGAACCATTTTATTTTCTTTAGGTTTTTGTACTTGCTTTTGATGTGTCACTGTACTTCTTTTTTCCATAATTAACCTCCTCAAAGATTGACTTACTATTAGGCCGTAAATATACCTTACACTTTTATCACTAGGAGGAGAATGGATGGACTAAGTTTGTCCCGCATTTTACAAAATAAAATAAAGAAATATTTAAAAATACTTTATTTTATTCGGCGAGGTTCAAAATTCGTTAAAATTTTATCTTGATTTCTTTTATTATTATACAATGACGGTCTAATATTTTTAACGTTTAATATAGCCATATATCCAATAAAAATACAGGTGTTAAAGGCATTTTTAAACCTTCAACAAACAACTTATAAATATACAAAAGGTAACTAATCCTAGTACTTATGTGTTTTACAATTAACAGAGACGGATTTCGATTATAAACGTCAATTATTCATCAGCTCTCCAAGACTCACCATAATGTCTTCTTTTTTACACCCATGTGCCATGAACTCCGCCTCTGTTGTGGCACCATTTAGAACGGCCTTAAACTGAACCCCTGCATTTTGAGCTGCATAGTAGTCAAAAAGACTGTCTCCACCAATAATTAAGGTAAACAGTTCGCTCATGCGGTTAGCTTCAAGGGCTTCCAGTATTGCTGGAGATGAATCTACCAATGTATAATCGAAATCAAAAAGATAAGCTTTTATCATAAGGTCCTCCTCATAGGTCCATAGGGTCAAAAAATTAAAGGAAGGCTCCCAAATAGTTTTATACCATTTGAGAGGCCTTCCATTTTTTAATGTTTCCATCTACAAATTCCAATTCCAAAGTAGCACAGTATTTATCAATAAGACAGACTAAAAGAGATTCTTTATACTTAGGCGGTGTAATATTTAGAGGCCACATATGTTTTACAATGATGTCTTGCTCAAGTCCGGTGAGTTTAAAGCGCTCTGTCGCATTTCTTAGAGCAATTCTAGAATGAACAAACCCATGGAGACCTTCTTTTGTTTTGGTAACATGCCAATCATAAAGGAAGAAATCATGAAGAAGGGCGCCTCTTGCAACTGATCGATAGTCCAATTTAAGTCGTTTGCTAATTCTGAAACTCATATAAGAAACCTGTACACAATGATCTAAACAGGTAACATCGCCATGTTGAATAAAATTCTCCATAGACAATACCATCGCGTCTGACAAAAGATCTTTAACACATTCTAAATAGGTTGTGTCATACTTTTCGCCTAATTTTGATAGCAACAGATGATGGCTCATATGCATCTCCTTTCATAAAAATACAAACTTATCCTATTTTCAGCATACATCAAATGGTAATTTATATCTACCCTAAAGCCATTAAGATTTAAGTAAATTTTCATATAAACTTACAATTTTATTTAATTGTTCTAAACAACAGTTGCGCAATGCAACTATATGTGATATATTTTACTCATCCAAATGAAAGAGGTGAACCGATGAGTAATTTTGAACAACTTCCACTTAGAGAAAATCTAAGACAACTGGTCAGACTTTTGGGGCTTCTGGAAAAGAGTGAAGCCGCCTGCTGTTCTCTTAGTTTAACCCAATGCCATGCTGTCATAGAAATTGGTCGAACAAACTCTATGTCACTAAATGAGCTTGCAGACACCCTTCAACTCGACAAAAGTACATTGAGCCGTTCCGTCAACCAGTTGGTAGATGATGGCGTATTAAAGCGCAACGCCCAATCCGAAGACCGCCGCTATGTGGCTATAGAATTAACCGAAAAAGGTCAAAGCATCTATGATACTACAGAGCAAACCATGTATGACTATTATTCTAAAATAATGACAGCTATCCCTTCTGATAAAAGGTCTCAAGTCATCGAAAGTTTAGAACTGCTAAACAAAGCCTTAGCTGACTCAAAATGCTGCTTATAGCATGCCCAAGGAGGTAATCTCATGTTGGAATTATTAAAAAACACCTTACTGTATGTGGTCTTTACCCTTCAGCACAATGCATTATGGCTTTCTATTGGTATACTAGTAGCATCAGGCATCCGAGTTTATGTTGACCCTGAAAAACTGAGATCCTTATTATTAAAATCTTCAAAAGTTTCCATTCCCTCTACCGTAGCCTTTGGTGCATTCACTCCTTTTTGTGCCTGCGGCACCATGGCTATTGTGGTATCAATGCTAACTACGGTACTGCCTTGGGGTGCTATCATGGCTTTTCTCACCTCTTCACCACTCATGAGTCCAGACTTCTTTATTATGCTTTCTGGGATTGTCAGTACTCAGTTTGCAACTGCACTGCTGTTATCATCCATTGGAATAGGCATTGGCTCAGGCGTTATAACTCACCTGATTGAAACCAATACCCCATGGCTCCACAACCAATCTAGATTCAATTCAGGAAAACCTTCTACAGCCGATGATACTGCCTTTTGCTGTGTCAGCAGCTCTATCAATGAAGTTTCCAGTTGTTGTGCCAATGGCTCTGTCTCTGTTTCAATGTCAAATGGGGACCCATATAAGTTGAAAACACTATTTACCGCTATTGTTGATATTGGCGTTAAACAAGTCCTGCTGTACTTTGCAGTCTTTGCTGCAATAGGATACTGGATTAATCAGTTTGTACCTACAGATTTGATACTTACCTTATTTGGTTCCAACAATCCCTTTGCGGTTCCATTAGCCGCTCTGCTAGGCATTCCCCTTTATGTCAGCGGTTCAAGCTCAATGCCAATTCTGAACAGCTTAATGACTGGCGGTGCCAGCGGTGGTGTCCTCTTAGCCTTTATGATTACAGGTCCTGGAACGAGTTTAGGTGCCATTACTGGAATTCTTACTATCATGAAGAAAAAAGCGGTTCTCCTCTATGTGGCTTATATCTTTGTAGGTGCCGTTATTGCTGGGTATTTATATAATTTTGTAAAAATGGTCATTGGGTAGATATACTCGTTCAAACATTAAATATTATAAATCAATAGGAGGTAATACCATGTCTATACAGATTAGAACCCTTCAGCCCATAGATTGGGAGCAAGTCTCTCAAATTTACTTGGAAGGCATACTAACCCGATTGGCGACTTTTCAAACCTGTGTGCCTACTTGGGAACACTTTGATACATCTCATACACAGTCCTGCAGATTTGTTGCTTTTGACAGTTCTAAATCTGAAAAACTCTTGGGCTTTGCCGTACTCACCCCAATTTCTTCTAGATGTGTCTATTCAGGCGTTGCCGAAGTCAGCGTTTATGTAGCAGAAGACGCACGGGGAAAGGGTATTGGGAAGAAGCTTCTCACGTCTCTTGCTGAAGCATCTGAAACAGAAGGCTTCTGGACCCTTCAATCCTCTATTATTTCAAAAAATATTCCCAGTGTTGAGATGCACTCCAGCTGTGGATTTCGTATAGTTGGTTACAGAGATCGCATTGCTAAAATGGAAGGTGGTTCTTATATGGATACAGTTCTTATGGAACGAAGAAGTACTTCCATTGGCCTTGACTAGGACTTTTTCATCTAAAATAAACTTCAATGGTGCTTGTTGCTACAGCTGGTCCTTCTTTTTCATATAAATCCCGAAAAGCTGCCAAAATACTAGTGCATAAGCCATTGCCAAAGCAACTTTGAGCAACATGCTCTGTCCAAAAATAGGAAACATCACCATGAACAATGTTACCAATATGAGGAATACCAACCCGCCTATAATCCCATAAAAATCTTTTTTCGGGTTTGGTGCTCTTCTTATAGGCTTTCTGTCTTTTTCATTCATTATTGTGCCTTCTTTCTTCCATTTTCACACAGGTTAAAAGCGCTGATGTTAAACTCTTTCAATACCTATGGCAACAACTTGATCTCCCACTTTGGAGAATACACAAGCACTTAGAGATTTGTCTATAAAGTATTTTGAGTCTCCAATTCGGATTACCGTATCTGGGTGTATGCTATTAATTTTAACCTTTCCTTGATTCACATTGCGAAGGGCGTCCATCAATTCATCCTGACGTTCTTGCTTTTCTTCAAGCTGAATTTCAATATTCAATAAGCTGTCCTCATGTTGTTTGAGTAAATCTTCGTGAACCCCTACTTCAGGTTGAATCAAAACATTTCGGCGCAACATAGGAATTTTGGCTTTAAGTCTGTCTTCAAGTATTTTTAACGCTTGAATAGACTCCTTCAATTCTTTCAATTCAAAAATAGCAGATGCATCAACCCCAAGATTAATGCTGGTAATTACCCCAAGTTTAGAACCAATCTGATTGGCTTCTATCATATATTTAGAAGTAATTTCACCACCAATAATCAGGCCTTTTTTTCCTCTGACCACTATTTTATTGTCACACAATACCTTGCTATTAATAATTTCACCTGTTTCAATCTCACCTTTTGCATAAATATTGGCATTTTCAATAAATTTAGCTGTTAATTTGCCGCCTACTACTATATCTGAAATACCATGGCCATTAATGCCGCCGCTTATTGTAAGGTTGCCTTTCGTCATAATGATCGAACCTTCAATAAAACCTTGAATTTGTAGGTCTCCATCGCAGTGGACCGTATAGCCTCCTAGCACATTTCCTTTAACAAGAACATCTCCACCAAAATAAATATTCCCTGTTGCTGGACCTACTTCATCCAATTCTATATGTTGAGAAACCGTAATACGATCTTTGATCATTTTGGCAATGCCATCTATTTCAGCATAAAGCGTATTCTCATCTTCACCAATTCTTACATTTTCACCAATTTTCCATGTAACATCCTTCCCAGGCCGATGTTTAACAGGTTTACCCGTAACCGTAATACCGTCAGAACCTTCTTTTACCACGGTTTTTATAGCAAGTATATCATCTGCTTTAACCGCTGAAACTTGTAGAAGGTTCTTAAAATCTACTGTGCCGTCTTCTTGAATAATGGGCTTTGATATGCCCTCAAAATTCACATGGGGTGTTATATAGGCATCCGTTCCATTGACATGAACTATGCCACGAGCAATAGCTTGATTCACATAGTTTTTTCCGTCCGCAACAAAAAGCGTTATGGCTTCATAGTCCACGCCATAAACCACATTTTTTCGTCTCAAAGCCTCTCGAATGGCTTCATGAACCTCAGTATCTGGAATAGTACTTGGCCGAAACATAGTGATTGTGGCTTCGTAGTAGTCACTTGATACTTCGATTTCAATCGTTAAAGCTGATTTATCCGTCATCATGGCGTTCACTCCGCTCTGCCGATTCTAACATAATAGGCATTTTTAATAGTTTTTTTGGTTTCTATATCTAAGCCATGCCACCGAATACCCCTAATGGCCCCTTCTAATGCGTATAGTTTGTTGAGACAGCTCTCGTCAAATTGAGTGCCATTGATTTTTAACAGCGCCTCAACGCTACCCATTTCACAAAGTTCCTTTGGGCTTTTAATACCTGCTTGCTCTAATTCTTTTGCTATTTTGGGTCCAATGTTAAGAAGTTTACTCAGTTCAGAAGTCATTTCGCTCTCCTCAATTTCCATATTTGTAATACATGCTTCTTCCTTGAAATGATGCTTGAGCTATGGCTTTGGAATCTGTTTTCATTTTCTATCCTTGGGTAAAATAAATAATACTATCAAGTAATCGAGGTGCCTTATGAATCATACCTATGAAGAAGCAGTGTGGCTTCGCTCTAACATTGATGAAATTATTATAGAAACAGTAGGGAATCAAATCGCCTATTTAAACTATAATAATAAACAAATTGAGCAGTCATATAAAGATGCTGTATCCAACATTATGCAACTAGCAGCAGCTGTTGAATTGGAAAGCCTCCCAAGTTTTTTAGATTACGTCTTATGGCTAAGTGACCTTCTCATTCAAGTGGGTCTTCCAAAACGAATTCTCATCTCTCATTTAGAGTTGCTCAAAAATTATATTGAGAATCACCACGGTTCTACGGGACTATCAGTTTCGTACCTTAAAGAAGCTATTTCAGCTATTTCTTCAGATACAGTCACCTATAAGGACTTTGTCTGCGCTAACAGTCCTTACCAGCCTTTAAAAGATGCCTATTTAGAAGCATTGCTCCACTCAGACAGAAATACGGCTGTTCATTTGATTATAAATGCTATAAATAGCCAAGAAATAAGTATTGCCGATCTCTACTTAGACGTCTTTACAAATGCCCTCTATGATATTGGTGTCCTATGGCAAAAAAGAAAAATCTCTGTTGGTCATGAACACTATGTGTCTCTTGTAACAGAGCATATCATGTCAATGCTCTCTTATAAAATACACCAACCCAGTGAAGACTCAAAACGTATGATGGGCTTATGTGTCGGTGACGAAATGCATCAAATAGGCATTCGAATGGTCTGTGACTTATATGAGCTTAATCACTGGAAAACCTTTTATCTTGGGGCTAATACCCCAACGGATAGTATCCTAAATGCTATAGAACGCATTCATCCAAATATTTTAGCCTTATCCGCATCCCTTACAACCCACGTGCCTATTTGTGAGGAAATTATAAAGCTCATCAAAACTGACCACCCTACACTAAAAATTATTGTAGGCGGTCGGGCTTTTAACTTGGACCCTGACTTATACAAAAAAGTTGGTGCGGACGGCTACAGTCCTAATGGCCTTGAAGCTGTGAAGTTGGGAGAGTCCTTTATCAAACCAAATCCGCCAGTTTAAATTGTATAATTTTATTTAGGTCTTCTGTTTTGATACAAATCTGGAGACCTATTTTTCCTGCACTAAAAACAACTTCATCAAGTAAAATTAAAGTCTCATCAAATACGGTTTCAAAGGTCTTTTTCATTCCAATAGGAGAACAACCGCCCTTCACATAACCTGTGGTTTTCAAAAGATCCTTCATTGGAATCATTTCTATAAACTTTTCCCCAACTGCTTTTGCAGCCTTTTTCAAATCCAGTTCAGATTCTACTGGCACTACAAATACATAGTGATTTTTACTTTGTCCAACTGTAACTAAGGTTTTAAAAACCTCTTCTGGCAATTTTCCAATTTTAGTAGCCACTGACATGCCATCTAAAGCGCCGTCGCTACTTTCATATTCATATAATTTGTAAGACAACTGCTGAATGTCGCAAAGTCTTACAGCATTCGTCTTTTCTGCCATCTGTAATCCTCCAAAATATGGGGTTATTTCTCTTCGTTTTTATAGAAATTGTATTTTTATTTGTACTTAATGTTATTATATGTTAATTACCTTTTATTTACCAAAGGTTTTTTGTTATTCTCAGGCTTGCAACAACGCCACAGCCTGTTCCATTGTAAGGACTTCAGCATATCGATTGTTCCAAATCATGTCATGATAATAACTCAACAGCTGAGTGGCAGGTAAATAGGCATTATCATAGGTGGTATTCGTATCTTTAGGAACAATGACTTTATAGCCCAAATCAAAAGCACTTCGTAGAGTGGCATCGATGCAGAACTCCGTTTGCATGCCCACTAACATAATGGTTTCAACGCTTTTCTCTTTCAAGTAACTGTGTAAATCTGTCTTATGAAAAGCACTATTGAAAATCTTCTCCACAATTTTTTCACCTTCAATTGGTTCAATGTCCTTATAAATCTCCCAGCCTTCTGTTCCGTTTGTCAATGCTGTATCTGGGCCATCGTCATGTCTTACATAAATAACTTCTACCTTATTGGTTCGAGCTTCATGAAGTAACTTTTGAATGTTGCCAATCAGTTCATCCGCTTTGTGGGGATGTTCTGCAATCAGTAAATTTTGAACATCTACCACCAATAAAACCATATTTTTCATTTGTATCCTCCTCATTGTTAAAACCTGTTATGTACCTCTGAGAAATCCAAGAAAAGGCCCTTTCACATTTTATCGAGAAAGAGCCTTAATTGTATTAATATTATAGATTACCCGAGTATATTAAGCACTCCAGCATTTTGGTTCATTTTTTGTTTTTGAGCGTACAGTTGAACACTTTGTCTTAAATTTAGAGATTTTAAATCTGACATAGTCTTTTCCATATCTGTATCGGCTATTTTTGATTCTGCGTCACTTAGGTTTAATGAAGTGGTGGTATTATTACTCGTCATGTAATCAATACTGTTGCTTACGCCGCCTAAGTTAGCCCTTGAGTCGGATACGGTTTGAATCGCTTTATCAATACTTTCCATGTCAAAGGACCCTGTCACATCAAAGTTCTGAATGCCTAAGGTTTCCAAACTGGTATTTTGAATCGTCATTGTTTTCCCCGTTCCAGATGGAGAGGAAGCAATATTCTTGTTGCTGTAGGAACCGTCTAATACTTTCATGGTATTGAACTCTGTACCACTTACAGTTTCTTTGATACCATCTTTGAGTTGTGAAATTTCATTTTGAATATTCTTTTTGTCCTCGCTTGTGTAAGTTCCGTTAGATGCCTGTACTGCCAATTCTTTGATACGCTTTAAACTATCGCTGATAGAAGATAAAGCACTGTCAGCGGTTTTTACAAGATCTTGGCTGCTTAATGCATTCTCAGTACCCTTGTCATAACCATTGACTTGAGAGGTCATTTTATTGGATATTGCAAGGCCCGACGGGTCATTAGCAGCACTATTAATTTTTGAACCAGTCGATAATTTGGTGTACGACTGTTGTACCGAACTTTCTATTCTCATAAAACACCTCCTTATGTAGGACTCAGAGTGTCATATTCATACTTCTAGTGATATTATAATTATACCACTAAATACTATAAAAAAACAATTTTGCTATCTATAATCGAAATATATTTCTGGTGCTTGTAGCCTCTATTTCTTTAGCACTTTTGTTTTTTCAAGTTCACCTTATTCCGTCAATCTTACCTCTACAAAATCAGCTAATTTAAGACTGTCGGGTGTCACGTGACAATCCAGTGCCAAAATGTGAACCCCTTCGGCTTCAGCTTTTCTGAGTGCGTCTCCAAATGCTTTGTGAGTGTCGTCGTTTGGCATAAAATAAAGGACGCCTTTCATTTGAATTACAAAGATGATATAAGCTTCATACCCATTTTTAAGGCAGTCAATCAGTTCGTAAATATGCTTTACGCCTCTTTCTGTAGGGGCATCCGGGAACCTTACAACCCCATTTTCTTCTAAAGTGGCGCCTTTAACTTCTATGAATGCCCTTTCAGAGCTTGTTTCAATATAAAAATCAAACCGAGATTTTCCATATGTCTTTTCTGGCTTAACGAGCTTCAAATCAGGGAAATAGCTTCCTGCTTCAAGCCATTCTTGAACCACTTTATTCGGTGCTTGACTGTCCATATTAATGAGACGATCTCCCTTAACCACACCAATGAGGTCATATTTGGTCTTTCTGGTCTCTTTATTTGAAAAAGATACATAAACACTGGCATTCGGTACTAACAACTCTTTACATCTGCCAGTATTTTTAACATGGGCGAGGACTTCTTCCCCTTCAACATCAATTTTGGCTATGAATCGGTTTAAACGCTCTTTAAAGATGGCTTTGATCATGTTGTCATATTTCATGATATTTTCCTAAACCTTCTGATGACCTTGCCATCCACTAAAAGGGTTTCTAAAAACATTTCTACTGGTCTCACCCAAATTTCAGAGGCATCACTTAATTTTTGATAGATAACCATTTCTTCACCGGTCTCAGAATGATTCCCCATGTGAAGAACCTTATACTGGTTGCCTTTAAAATGCTCAAAGACTGCCCCTTGAATCAATTCCTTTCTCTCATAAGCCCATACACCCTTAGTTTTTACAGGTTCATTATAGATCTCACCAAAAGTCTCCACTGTTATTCTTTCAATGACTTCCATTTGTTCAGGCTCATTGATCACGACACCGGGTAAATCGGTTTCTACAGACTTTAGCGGAACCCTTACCAAGCGGTCAACTTCGTCAAAACCCTCAATGACTTTTCCAAAGCCAGAGTACTTTCCGTCCAGTTTTTCCATAGCGTCTCCAACCACTATAAAAAAGCAACTGCCCGACGTTAAGGTTTCACCATCTCCACCCATTGCTACAGCGTACTTCGTTAGTGGAAGTTGGTTGTTAAAACCATTGGCTCTAAACTCGCCTTGAATCATAAAATCGCAACGTTGGTCTTTCTCAAAAGCATTGAAGCTCGGTTGAATTACAAAATCGGGTACGATCCGCTTAATCGGTCTATTGTCAAAAGCCCCTTGTTCTGCCAGCCATATAAAGCTTGCCGCTGTATTTGGCGCTTCTGTAGGCATTATTTCTATTTTAATGGCATTGCCAGACGCCATTTGGATTGTAGCAATTGGATTCTTTTTCATGGTTTTTGCCTCCCTAAGCGGTACTTTAGATTGATTTATATTCAAAAGGTCGCTGAAAATATTTTACCATATTTTCAGCGACCCTTTATGATTTAGAAATTGTATTTATTTAGAAATTACAGTTTGTTGTTTGGTGTTGTAGCTTGTAGACTAAGCTTCGATACCCAGTCCATATTTTTTAACTTTTGCTGCTACCGTTTTATGGGTAAGGCCAAGGGCCTTTCCTGCGGCATTATAACTCTTGTGTTTCTCCATTGCCATTTGAATAATCATTCGCTCATAGTCTTCGAATTTCTGGACATTGCCTCTAGGATTCAAATCTAGAACCTGACTATTTTCTTCAAGACCTTCTAAAATTTCAACCTGATGAGCTTGATAGATTTCATAGACTTGCCTCATTTCATTAGGAAGGTCGTGACTACTGACACATTCTCCTTCACACAAGACCACAGCCCGCTCTACAATATTTTCTAATTCTCGAACATTGCCCGGCCACTGCCAAGACTCTAGCATCTCTATGGCTTTTTCTTCAAATGAGATTTCTTCCAGGCCCATTCCCCCACAGATTTTAGCACTAAGTCGCTTAACCAAGGGCCGAATATCGCCTAACCGTTCTCTAAGAGGGATTAAGTGAATAGGAATGACGTTGAGGCGGTAGTAAAGATCTTCTCTAAATTTGCCCTCATGGATCATCACTTCTAAATTCTGATGGGTTGCCGCAATGATTCGAACATCTATTTTCTGAGGCTGTTGTCCACCCACCCGTTCAATTTCCATTTCTTGAATGACTCTGAGTAGTTTTACTTGTAACTCCAAAGGCAAGTCGCCAATTTCGTCAAGAAAAATAGTGCCACCATCTGCTAATTCAAATTTACCAATTTTTGTTTTCAGGGCACCTGTGAAAGCCCCTTGTTCGTGACCAAATAATTCTGACTCAATGAGGTTCGCTGGAATTGCCCCACAGTTCACTGCAATGAAGGGCTTGTCCTGACGACGGCTGTTATGATGAATGCCTTTAGAAATCAATTCTTTACCCGTGCCACTTTCACCCAGTATTAAAATGGTAGAATCCGTTGCCGCCGCTTTTTTTGCCATAATCAATTCCGCAATCAACTTCTGATTTTCTGTCACATAGAAATCTGCAAAAGGGTTCTGACGAACGTAGTCATTCAATTTAATGGCAGTTGATTTTCCCAAAACTGTTTTCATTTTCCACCACATGACTGTATCGGCTGAGAACACCTTCCAACTGACCACCGAAAAAGATAGGTTCAGCCAAAACCGTAAGAGTGCCTTCTAAACCCTTATAGGCCAACTCTCCTTCACAGAGCTTGTGAGATTTCAAACATCGAATGGTCAAATCATCTACAATGGTTTTGTAAATGGATTTGCCAACGGTTTTTGATTTTTGAACTTGGAATAAATGGCAGTAGGCGTCGTTGACATATTGAATTTCCCCTTTTACATCTATGAGGCAAACCGCTTCCTTCATAGCCTCTAAAATACGGGCATAGTGGAATATTGATAGTTCTTGATCTCTTCTATTGTCAACCAACGGCATTTGGATCACATTCATTTGAGCCACCTCTGAATTTTATTTTGATCTACCCATGCTTCTTGTTGCAATAACATCCACACCTGTTCCTAAAATATTGGCAATCACCACATCGCCAACCTTAATCGGCGCTTGAACTTCTACATGATTGATAATTTCCATACAATCGAAAAGCAATTCTTTCGGGACTGGATTCGCCGTTCTAACAGGCAGGCGGTTCAGCGTTCCCTCTTGTATTTTTACCGTAGTCGGTAACATACGGGTCGGCGCTGTCATTTCTTTAATGGCGTATTCGCTTCCCCCGCTTACACTTGTTTCCCTTCACTTCAAAGGCATCTAAGGCTATTGGGGTCTCTTTCATATATTCTAGTGTTAATCGGCACCCGACTGGGCATACAATACAAACCATATCTTTCATTTCTCCAATTTTCACCGTTTATGCCTCCCTTCGAACTTCTATGGTAAGGGTTTCTACACCCATGTCTTCTAACATATCTTTGTCTAAATCGATGCTTTCCATCTCCCCTGGAGCTAAGTGTTTCTTTTTAAATGCTCGAACCACTTGATCTCCTGCCTTTACCACAAGACTTACATTGGAGAAGGTTTGATTCACTCTCATAAAGAGAGAAACTTTCTCATCTAAATTTTCAGGTCGAATCTTTTGCGGCACAATATAGGTAATCCCTGAACCCGCAACAGTATTCAGTTTTTCTTTCGTGTCTGCCAGCGTCCCCTGAACATATTGAGCAGCATAGCTTCCTGCTCTTCTGCTCTCTGCGGTAACAAAGTCAACCAGATCATGAACATGAACCACGTTTCCACAAGCGAATATACCTGAAACGGAGGTTTCCATCGCTTCGTTAACAATAGGTCCGTTTGTTGAAGGGTCAATTAAAATGCCTGCTTCTTTAGACAATTCATTTTCTGGAATCAGTCCCACGCTTAGGAGCAAGGTATCACAGTCGTAGGCAATTTCAGTTCCCGGTATTGGCTTTCGATTTTCATCTACCTGAGAGATGACAACCCCTTCGACTCGGTCCCTTCCTTAATTTCTGTCACCGTGTGGCTTAAGAGTAAAGGAATATCAAAGTCGTCCAAACACTGGACGATGTTTCTCATAAGTCCCCCAGAAAAAGGCATAACCTCTGCAACTGCAAGCACTTTTGCACCCTCTAGGGTCATTCTTCTCGCCATAATAAGTCCAATATCTCCTGAGCCTAATATAACCACTCTCTTACCAACCATATAGCCTTCCATGTTCAGGTAGCGCTGAGCCGTTCCAGCACTGAATACCCCTGCGGGTCTGGTTCCTGGAATACCAATAGCTCCTCTCGTTCTCTCTCTGCACCCCATCGCCATGACGATGGCTTTTGCCTGAATTTCCATGAGTCCTTGTTGGCTGTTCATAGCGGTAATATTTTTAGTCTCTGTAACGCTTAAAACCATCGTATCCAACATATAATCAATGCCCTGAGCCTTTAGTTCTTCAATAAACCGTTCGGCATATTCAGGACCCGTTAACTCTTCTTTAAAAACATGTAGTCCAAAACCATTGTGAATACATTGTTGAAGAATACCGCCTAATTCTCTATCTCTTTCAATCACCAAGATAGAGGAGACGCCTTTTTTTCTTTGCTTCAATGGCTGCCGCAAGCCCTGCGGGTCCGCCGCCGATCACTACTATATCGTATTTCATTACATGACCTCCTGATCGGCACTTTTGGTTAACCCTAATAGCACCTTAGAATCTTTGCTTTCCAAACAGATGTCTCTCATATCTAAATCAAGCTCTCTTGCCAGTATTTCTAAAACTCTAGGACTACAAAATCCCCCTTGGCATCTTCCAGCACCGGGCCTTGCTCTTCTCTTAATGCCGTTGACACTTCTGCCCCCTGCGTTTCTATGAATCACGTCTACAATTTCACCTTCTGTAATCATTTCACATCTGCAAATGATTCTGCCGTATCTAGGATCTTTTTGAATGAGGCTGTTTTTTTCTTCATCGCTTAACTGTGCCATTTTAATGCTTGGTCGTCTGTTCGGATTAAACGAAGGGTTTGTAGAAAACTGAGCTTTTTTAGCCACCAGTTCTGCCATATACTGTCCAATAGCAGGTGCACAGGAAAGGCCTGGAGATTTTATGCCTGCGGCATTGAAGAAGCCTTCTAGCTTTGATTCTTCCAGTACAAAATCTCCATCTTTAGGGTCTGCTCTCAGCCCTGAAAAAGTGGTAATGGTTTCTCTGTAAGGAACATCTTTAATTAATTTTGCCGCCAAATCTCTTACATGAGAAAGGCGCTCTGCTTCCGTTTGTACCGCCTCTTTTGATTCTTTTCAAGAACTTCTGAGTCTGGACCAACTAACAAGTTGCCATCTACCGTTGGTACTACCAAAGTCCCTTTCCCAAGTTTGGAAGGGCAAGGAAACACCACATGATTGACCCAAGACCCACAGCTTTTGTCTAGAAGATAGTATTGACCACGTATTGGTCGAATTTCTAAAGATGTACTTGGGTCAATCAATCGATAAAGGTCGTCTGCGTATACCCCTGCACAGTTCACCACATATTTTGCTTCTATATCCATATCAGCATTGCTGAGCTTATATCCCATATTTGTTTTTTCAATGTTTGAAACTTCAAAATCTAGCATTAACGCTGCCCCATTGTCTAATGCGTTTTCAGCATATGCCACTGCAAGCGCCCACGGTTCTGTAATACCTGCTGTTGGTGCATAAAGTGCAGCAATCACTCGGTCGCTTATATGAGGTTCCATACTTCTTACCGTTTGTTGATCAATGATTTTGAGTCCCGGTATGCCTAATTTTTCGCCATTGTCCTTTAGGTTTTCTAACGTTGTTAAATCTTCTTCCTCAAAAGCACAGACCAAGGAGCCTATTCTGTGAAAAGGAACATCTAGTTCTTTACAAATCTGCTCATACATAGCATTTCCCTTGGCATTGAATCTACCCTTGTTACTCTCACAGGGTGCATCATAGCCAGCATGAACGATTCCACTGTTGGCTTTAGTTGTGCCTATAGATACGTCATGACCTCTTTCAAGGATTACAACTTCACATTTATATTTAGTCAATTCTCTGGCGATGGCTGTACCAATAACCCCAGCGCCGATTATCGCAACATCATACATCTTTAAAAATCCCCCTTAGTTTCCCTTTGGATTAACCGCTTAAATTGTTTCAAAAGCATGTATTTCGGGGCATATTGCCCAATAAAAATAGCCGCTACAAACCAGACCTTTTAAAAAGATCTGTGTTCATAGCGGCTCTCATTCTCTTGCCTTTTATTGAATTGGGTTTATTATAGCATATTCATTGGAATATTCCAACTATTCGTTTTCCCATGCTTGAGAACGGCCTACTGCCTTCTTCCAGCCCTTATACTTATCTTCTTTTTCGTGGTCTGGAAGGACATGAGCGAAAGTTCTGTCTACTGCCCAGTTTTCTGAGATTTCGTCTTTAGAAGACCAGAAACCAACTGCAAGACCTGCTAGGTAAGCTGCTCCAAGTGCTGTTGTTTCAGTAACCTTAGGTCTGTCAACTTTAACGCCAAGGATATCTGATTGGAACTGCATCAAGAAGTCATTTGCCGTTGCCCCACCATCTACTTTAAGGGTTTCAAGCTTAATATTAGAATCTTCCTGCATGGCTTCCAAAACATCTCTGGTTTGATAAGCAATGGATTCTAAGGTCGCTCTGATAATGTGGTTTTTATTTGCACCTCTTGTAAGACCAACAATAGTGCCTCTTGCATACATATCCCAGTAGGGTGCGCCGAGACCTGCAAATGCTGGTACTAAGTACACACCATTTGTATCCGCAACCTTTTGAGCGTAGTATTCACTGTCTGCTGCATCTGTAATAAGCTTCATTTCGTCTCTAAGCCATTGAACCGATGCGCCTCCCATGAAGATTGATCCTTCAAGGGCATATTCTACTTTTCCGTCAACGCCCCATGCGATGGTAGTCAATAAACCATTTTTAGATGGAACCAGTTGTTCACCAGTGTTCATCAGCATGAAACAACCTGTGCCGTAAGTATTCTTTGCCATACCTTTTTTGAAACAAGCTTGTCCAAACAGAGCCGCTTGTTGGTCGCCAGCAATACCAGAAATGGCAATTTCAGCGCCGCCAAAAGTATGCTTGTCGGTAACGCCGTATACTTCTGAAGATTGCTTAACTGCTGGAAGCATTGACATCGGAATATCTAATTCTTTTAGAATTTTTTCATCCCATTTAAGGTCTTTTATGTTAAAGAGCATGGTTCTTGAAGCGTTTGAGTAGTCTGTCACATGAACTTCACCACGGGTTAAATTCCAAATGAGCCATGTATCAATATTACCGAAGAGGAGTTCCCCTTTTTCAGCTTTTTCTCTTGCGCCTTCAACGTTGTCTAAAATCCATTTGATTTTAGTTCCTGAGAAGTAAGCATCTACAACAAGACCTGTATTGGCTTTAACGTATTCTTCCAAACCTCTTGACTTAAGATCGTCGCAAATGCCAGCAGTTCTTCTGCACTGCCAAACAATGGCGTTATAAACAGGTTTACCAGTATTTTTGTCCCATACTACTGTTGTTTCTCTTTGGTTTGTAATACCGATAGCTGCAATATCAAAAGGTGAAATGCCTGCTGTTTCAATAACTTCTCTGGCTACACCTGATTGCGTGCCCCAAATTTCCATAGGATCATGCTCCACCCAACCCGCTTTAGGATAGAACTGAGTAAACTCTTTTTGAGCCACTTTTACGATTTCGCCAGCTTTGTTGAATAAAATAGCTCTTGAGCTTGTTGTTCCTTGATCTAAAGATAAAATGTACTTCTTATCCATATGATTATCCTCCTCAGTATTGGTATTAAGCTGTTTTTTCAGTACTATTTTCTTCTGAAGCTGGTTGTGCTGTGACGATATATTTGCTTACACCGTGATCATAAATAAGACCGCCCACCATTGCACCAAGGATTGGGCCTACAATTGGTACCCAGAAATAGTTATTTGGTGCTGGTAATGCTGCACTGCCCCATCCTGCAATAGCACAGAAGAGTTTTGGACCGAAATCTCTAGCAGGGTTCATTGCAAAACCAGTGAGACAGCCGAAAGATGCACCTATAATAGCGATTGTTAAACCAACAAGAATCGGACCAAATGGCGCGTATTTACCTTGTGGCGCGTTTGTATTTTTTTCATCGCCTAAAGCTAAAATAACCATAAATAAGAATGCAGTGATACAAATTTCAACTAAAAGCGCTTCAATATTATTTAAGTAAGCCGTTGGATAAGTTGTAAAAATCCCTGATGTAGCTGTACTTGCTACGGTGCCACGAACAATGTTGTTTGCAGCTTCAAATTGTAGAAAACCATTTTGGAAGAGTGCGTAAACGCCAAATGCCCCAGTGAAACAACCTGCAACTTGTGCAGCGATATAGGTTGGCACTTTTTTCCAAGAAAAGCCTCTGAATACAGCAAGACCTATAGTAACTGCTGGGTTAATATGAGTGCCTGATACTGCGCCTGTAATATAAATTGCCATTGTAACCGCTGCACCCCAGATCAAACCAATATCCCACATATTGTAGCTTTGACCGTTGAGTACCATTGCAGCAACTGAGCCTGCACCTATAAAAATCAAAATGAATGAACCAATAAATTCCGCAATTAATTCACCTATTAAATTATCTTTTTTTATCACAAATTTTTCCCCCTCATCTTTTATCTTAGATTACATGTTCCAAATAGCTTTACAACTGCTTGAAATTCCTGTAGCCCCTGCATTTAAGCTCGTTATCACATCCTCCTTGTCCATTATTAGCCCACCAGTAATAATAGGCTTTTGAGTCTGCCCTACAATTATTTTAGTAACCTTTGGCATAACACCTGGGAGTATTTCGACCGCATCCGGATTATTCGATCGAATAGAGTGAATCCCAGATTGTAAATTAAGAGAATCTAATAGGAACAATCTTTGAATGGAATAAAAGCCTTTTTCCTTAGCGTGCCTCACCAAATGGTTCTTAGTGGAAATGATGCCGTCTGGTTTTACATTAGTTAACAAGTAATCTAAACCAACTACATCCTTTGAAAAACCTTCCATCAAATCAAAATGAACAAAGACCATTTTCTCGCTGAGTTTAATGCGTTCCACAATACTTTGAAGTTCAAAGATGGTGCCAGTCAAAAGAAAAATGACCTCTGCAGTAGACTCAATTGCTTCATTCAGTTGATTTAAGTCGTTTATTGCCGCTATAATTGGATTAAGGGCTAGTTTTTCTAAAAATAGATTTTCCATACTGTCCTCCTGATATAATTAATTAGCAAGTGTTGTGCCAATTTTTTACTTGTCAAAATATTCACGAAATTATTGCTAAATCATTGCTATTGCTAGAAACATAAAAATGTATTTTAAATATATGGAAGTTTTTGTAATATGACTATTTGTTATACTTGATACATTTTACCAACTTTCCTCCGTTTTCATGAGGGTCTTGATACATTTTACCATCCCTCCAACCCACTGCGTACCCATTAAGGAGATTTTATGAAGCCATTTGTTCTAAGACTGATCCGCTTATTTTTCGGTTTGGCCCTTTATGCTATAGGCATTGTCTGTACCATTAACGCCAACTTAGGCCTTTCCCCTTGGGATGTTTTCCACCAAGGTCTATCTAATCAGTTGGGTATTACCATGGGACAAGCCAGTATTTGTATCGGTTTGGTCGTGGTGTTACTGGACTGGCGCCTTGGCGAGCGGGTTGGGCTAGGAACCCTTTGCAACATGCTTTTCATTGGTTTGTTTGTAGATGTTCTCATGCTCAATCACCTCATTCCTAGGTTTAACAACTTAGGTCTTCAAGTGACTATGTTGGTGTCTGGCATGCTTATCATCGGCTTTGCCACTTACTTTTACATCAGTGCCAGCATGGGTTCTGGTCCTCGTGACGGCCTTATGGTCGCCTTAACCAAAAAAACCGGTCGCTCAGTACGCTTTATTAGAAACAGCATTGAACTCTCGGTTCTCATCGTAGGTGTCCTTTTAAAAGGACAGGTAGGCTTTGGGACAATCGTTATGGTTTTTGCTGGCGGCTATTTTGTTCAATTCGCCTTCAAACTTTTCCATTTCGATGTAAAAGCCATTCGGCACACTTATATGGACGATTATTTCAAACCTGTCAGCGAAAAGTCTTAAATTATAAAAGTAAATTGTTACCTAAACCAATATAAAGACACTGACCACATTATACTATACATTAAAGAAATGAAGTAGAACGAATTTTAACCTTCCAAATCATATGGTCAGCCCCTTCACCCCAATGGTCTTTTATTAGGTATTGGGGTTCACCAAATTTTTGGGTCCATGTTTTCTGAGCCAACTTGTACCCGCTGTCTAGGCAATAACTCTCATGACCTTTCAACTGTAAGTACTTTTCAATTTCTTTAATCATTTCACTGCCAAGACCTTGTTTTTGATACTCAGGGTGTATGAACAATGTACCAATTTCAGGAATGCCTTCGTAGGCATTTTGGGTACATTCTAAAATATCCTCATTGGCAGGACCTGTAGCGATGGTGCCTACAATTGTGCCATCTTCCATTTTTGCCACTAAAAAGAAATGCTCAGGATTTTCGGTAAGTAAATCCATTCGAATCATTTCTTTTTTTAATTTTATTTCTGAATCTTTCAAGGCACTTAAATCAAAATAACCGTTTCGTTCAAAGGTATCGGTTAAAATGAATTCAAAAAAAGCTTCTATTTCGGGAATATCCAGTGGATTTGGTCGAGCGATTTGAATTGGTTTTGTCATTGTGTCTTCCCCTCCTCTTTATAAGTCCTACACTTATTATAATTTCTTTAACATCGGAAATTTTCCTCACGTCCTCTACAAACACAAATCTAATAGTGTTGCTGAGAAGAATAGCAGTTTTCTGATAAAGCCATTCCTATGAGTAAACTGCAATATGATTTTCGCCCCAGCGAGCCACACGTTGGCCTTGTATCGCATTTTCTATAAAGATTATTACCACAGGCGCTTTTAAGCGCCATTCCGGGAGAGAAGGGGGCGGTTTGACGGATTTTTAAGCCGTTTTGTAGGTGCTATTTGAGTTAATTATTGCTAAATATAAAAAATCAATTAAGTCATCATAGGTCTATTCACGATACCGTTAATCATATATTTCGATTTTGTCCATTCCCAGAATAGCCCTGTCACGTCGCGCGATAAAGTCAAGAATATCATAATGCTTTAAGCTTTCTCTTAAAAGCTCCTTGTTAATCGAATCAAATGCTTCTCTAATAAGCGGAATATATCTCGAAAAAATAACGCCATTCTCAATGGCAATCTCGGCCAATGAAAGATTAACAATAGCATTCTCTATCTTACCTTCTAAGTACACTGATTCAAATTCGTAAGAAGTTGACCCGAACGCATCACGATAAGCTACACCCTCCTCCATAATACGAATTAAAGTTCTTTTTACTACCCCTGATAATTCTTCATACTCCCAGTTCTTCATATAAGCCTCCTCTTATGGCGTAAGCATACTCCCATTATTATGGATAACGTCAATTTTAATGTTTTAATATTTATTATGAAACTGTTCAATTACATTGAGACAACTGTCACATGGAGACCTTTCTGTAAACAATCTTATTGTTCCTTTTGCATTTGTGTTATTCCCTAATCGCGTCGCGATTTCGGATAAAATCTTGTATTCTAAATCATTAGATGCATCGATAAGTTGACCTGCTTTATTGGGCACATCAAATGTTTTAAAAATTGGGTTCTTAGGCTTAATAGATATATCAGGTAATCGTTCTGCAATAGTTGCATTACTCAAATCATTAACTCCACTAAATCCGAAAAATTCATTTCTGCCCAATCCTTCAATTTTTGCATCAGCAAGTCCGAAATTACCAGATTTTTTCATGTCGCTAAGCAATTTCCCTTGCAAGTCTTTGACACGTTTTATTATTTTATCTGCATCTGGAACGTCATCAAGAGTTCTAACAACAAGCTTCCCCACTCCCTCACTACAAGCCCTACACCTATTATAATAACCCTGTCGGCTGTTCTATGGGGAAAAAAGTTTATTATAACAAGACGCTGTTTTTTGAAATTCAAAAATTAGCGGGGTTCTTGTGTTTTTTCATAAGGTTTGTAGGCAGTTTTGGTTTTCATCATACCAAAATTAATCCGTACAAGCCTTCTTGCGACACAGACTAATGCCTGTGGTTTGCTTTTGTCTTCTCTGACCTTGTTCTCAAAGTACTCTCTAAAAACAGGGTGTCTGGCTTTTCCGCCTTTTGAGACGGCAACCATTTGTATGGCGAGAAAATGAAACATAGCGTTTAAAGCCTTGTTGCCACTTCTGCAGCGTTGGTCTTTGCCTTTACCAGCGGAACTAAATGGCACAGGAGCAAGTCCCATGAACCTTGCCAGCTTGTCTGAGTCTGGAAACCGATTAATGTCCCCAATTTCAGAGATTAAGCCTGCTTCTGTCACTAGATCAATACCAGGCATAGTGCGGAGTTTGTAGCCAGTGATTGGTATGATTTTGTCGAGTTCTTTGTCTATTTCGAGAATCTGCTCTAGGTTATGCCGTATGCCTTTTACAAGGCTTTTGACAATAAAATCCCGTTCCGACTGAAAGTCTTTTCGTATATCGCCATCGGATTCTATGATCTCCAGTATTTCATGGACTCTATCGATTTTCAGGGTCTTGTTGACCGCTTTAAGGGTATCATAAATGGCTTCTGGAGTCGTGTTTTGAACGTGCATGGGCGAGGGGTAGCTATCCCAAAAGCATAAAGCACTTTTGCCATCCACCTCTGAGTAGAATTTCTTATAACTTGGGTACACCTGCATAAGTTGATTGTGCAGGGTGTGCTTGGTCATAACATTGTGTTTAACCGGTTGGTCTCTGCGTTTCACTAATTGACGGATGGTCCAATAAATATCCTCGTGCCTTGCGCCTAGCAGTGTGTCAATCATGTCTCTTAACACCCTTGCGACACAGTAAGCATCGTAGGCGTCATCTTTGTAGATGATGGGGTTTGAGAGTCTGATAGCACTGGTATACGAAGGATTGACATGCTTCACATCAAAGCGTCTGCCTACAAGATAAGCGGACAGATTTCTGCCGAAACCACGAGTGTCTTCAAGGCCATAAACGATTTCTTTGGCACCACAAATTTGCCTTACGTCCTCTACAAAAGCAGGGAACTTAGAAGGCTTGTTTTCGAATTGAATTTCTCCGAGCTTGTGCATCCAGCAGTCGATGATTACTGCGTAATGCATTTCTTTGTGCATGTCGATTCCGACAAAACAGGTATTTCTATTTTTGTAAATGAGCATCTCCTCCAATAACTCTGTCTCCACGTGTCGCACCGGCAACCTCAATTTATGAGCGTTAGCTTTTTACAGCCTCGCAAGGGAGCGGCAACCTATCTGCTTCAAATGTGACAGATTACGTGATCATTGGCTCACGAACCATGAGCTCGGAATTTTCGCTTCGCGAAAACGGCTACGCCGCCCTTGTTCGTCGGGTTCCCTAGTGTGTGGTATCTTAACTCTGGTTCGATGAGTATGCAAGTCAAAATTTTGAGTGAAGGGATTGGAATTACTGGCTAGAAACTGATTGTAAAAGTTCAAGAAAATATAAAACCATCTCCAAAACATAAAAAATAACATCAGAGAAAGAAAGTATTAAAACCTTTTTCTTCTCTGATGTTAGATGTCTTTTAAATTCTATTCTGGTCAGTCCAGCTTGGATTTAAAGAAACCGTAGCCCCCCTTTAAATCCCCTGTTGCGTCCCAGTTTACCACAGTCAAAAATAACCGTCAAGGGTGGGTTCACCATGAACTGAGGGGGGAGAAGTACGAATCTAATTTCCAAAAATCAATCGCAGAGCACTGGCTCGCTGAAAAAATAAATCAAGTTTTGCATCTGAGAATACTCTCTGTTTTTCTGATAAAACGATTCCTGTGACAGGCTAAAGGTCAATCTTAGCAGTCTGTGCCTCGTGTTCTCCCTGTGTCGCATTTTCTAGTCCTCAGTCGAGTAAAGATGCCACTGGGCATAATAAACCACTTATTTACGAAATTGTGACGAGGTTCTAACGCAGCCTTTTGATCACGAATATCTCATTAAAGCATTGCCGTCACATCGTTACGAGTTCGTTTTCCACTGGGTGCCACAAGTTCGTCCTGTGTCGCGTTTTCTAGTACCAAGTAGAGTAAGATACCACTAGCACTATAAAACGCCAATTTTGGGGCACGTTGAGCGAATTTTTAGATTGCCTATTCCACCAGCCAGAACCGATTGATTCCCAATCGATTCTGGTGCTGGATAAAGGGACGTGGTCGCCCCGATTCACATTCGCCGGCAACGCCGACGATTTAAAGGCTTTTAGTACGTGGTCGAAATGGCGGTGTGTGTGTCAAGAGGGTGGTCAGAAATTCTAAAAATCCATATTTCAAGCGGTTTTACAGGTGTCTAGCACGTCTCACTAATCAAATATATAGATCACGTACTATCATAAGATTTCTTTAATTTCTCGAAGCTCATCTAGTTCAATTCTGCTAATTATCTTTCTATAAACACCTTTTTCAACAAGTTCAAATTCTAGCTTTTCTAAGACTTCATAATCTCCGTGCATTGTATAAAGCTGAACTGAGTCTTTATTTTCAATTACTGCATTAAACTCTAATCCTTTATATCTTGCAAAAAACTTTTTTTTGAAAACTTCTTTTATTTCATTTTTATCAACGATTTTAATATATACAACTCCTTTATAAAATTCGAACCCTAATGAAGGATCAACTTCCTCATTTGATCGAAGTATAACAGTGCCGTCATCTCTGATTTCAGCGTCAAATTCTTTGTCTTTGTAAATCGCATACGTTTTAACTTGCATTATTTTCCTCCCAATCCTATTGAACCTTGACAAATCGTCCAGCTAACTCATCATAAACTGCCTTGAGAACTTCTTTGCCATCTTTAGTTAACTCATAGAGTTCTGAACCTTGAGTCAACTTCAAATAATCTCCACATTTATATTCTGGAATTATTTGACCATTCGTGGCTGAAGTGAAGCCATTTCCTGTAAATGGCGGTCCATCTTTTATATCTCCACCAAATTCCTTGCAATATGGTGGTTTTATTTTTGATGCTTCTGGTGTTTTAAATCGTATTATTCCTAAAACATCATCACTTTCTGGCTTAAACTTTGTCCCTTTATAATCTAGGCGTAATGAATCAAAAACATCTTGATAATTATTGAGCTGTTTGACATCCTGTGCTCTTGTTACATAACCACCGACAGTGTTGTATGAACCATCAAGGTACTTAGATATATCTTCCTTAGGAAGAACCTTTTGCATAATGCTGTTGTTGTTTAGATTTGGAATTGATTCTCTAACGGCTTTCATAGCCTTTATCTCATTATCAGTTAATTTATCAGCTGACTTTAACCTTAAATCGTTAAATTTCTCCAATGATAATCCATGTTTTGATAAAGTAGAGCCTATATCATCTATGAAACTTCTCATCCCTTGAATCACAGATTTAGAAAAACCAACCTTCCCCGCTCCCTTAATAATATCATCAGCAATTTTGGGAGAATTATCTACTTTACGTGTAATCTTTTCAGCATATTTTGCGAATTGACCCATTTCTACGCTTTCTGCTAGAGTTGCTGCGCCTTTTCCAATTAGTATATCTGCGATGATATCTGATGTGAATTCACCAGCTTCTAATGCTTTTGGGTTTCCATTGGTATTTTTCATCCAATCATACACTGCCTTGGAAGTATCTATAACCTGTTGATAAGCACCTCTAACAGCCTTGCCTTCTTTTGTATTTGGGTTTATAGCTTTAAGGGCATAAATTGTAGTATATGCTGGTTTTGTGAAATTCTTTAACTGTTCATAATTCTGTATTGCATTTACAACAAACTTTTTAAGTACGCCATGGCCTTCCTTAGTCGTAACATTATAAAATGCATCTCCGGTCTTTTTTACCAGTCCACTTACAATTCCCATAGCAAAATTCGCCTTGATTGTCTCATCCGTCACTAATTCTTGATATAACGATACTTTTAAAATTTTGTTATTGTCAATTAATTTCTTAGAAACAACATTAAACTGATCATCAATAGTTCTGTGAGCACCAACTAAATGACGATTTACTCTATTTTTTATATCACTTATATTTTCTGCCATATTGCCTTTAAAATCTTTTAATTCAATAAACACTTTGACAGAGGCTTCAGAAATACATTCGTTTATGCTAGCACCTCTTCTTTCACCATTAATAAATATTGATCTCGCATTATCTAGGGCGGCTCTGGCATTTTCAATTGACTTACCACTTATAGATGAAAGTCCAAAATCCAAGCAATCGTAACGTCCACTTAATGCAAAATCACGCCAAAGATTACTATTATCTTCACACTGAGATTTTGCAAACTTAACAAGTTCTGACTTTAGCGAAGTGGAATAGACCTGTCTTTCCTGAGGTTGAACACCCTTAGTTCCCAAGGCACTCATTAGACCTTGATTAACTCCGTTATAAATAGCATTTCGAATTTTTTCATTAATCGTCAATTTACCTTTAGGTTCTACTGGTATACTAGATGCAGTTAAACTCATTACACCCATGTAAGCTGTTTCTGTTTTAGAAAATGAGCCAACGCTACCAGCCGAAGCCATTAGCACCTCCCCATTCATACGCTGCGTCTGATATTCGTTTCCCGTTAATTTTTTTTTATAAAACGGATGCCTTGGGTCCGTAGGTTGTATTTCCACACCACTTCCGTTAATCATAAGAAAACATTTTCCACCACCTATGATTGCTGTTCCTTCAGCTGGTCTGCTAAAGTTAACAGAATCATACGAAAGGTTATCAATTGATATAAAATCTTTTGGTACTTTATTTAAGTATCCAATAACCTTTTTGGGGGTGAACTCAATACATTCATGATTTGAATTTACTCGATAATACTTGTTGTCTACAGCTATGATTGAGTCGGCAGCTAGGGGTTTATCTCCACTTTCAGATGTATAAGCTTTGTTATCACTTCCAAAATAAAACCGAGTTACATTTCTGCTCGGATCTAAGCCAAGTACTGGCTTTCGAGAAACAATTTCCCCTTCGTCAATATCACTTGGACCCTCAACCATATATTCATTTAAATAGTCATCAGAGATTAAGCTGTCCACAATAGAAACCATTTGATATGAATTATAATCACTTTCAAATTTCGCTTCGTATTCTCCATCTGTTAAGTATATCTCCGTATTATCTTCTGGAGGCTGAACAACTACGACTTCTGGGTCAGCAGGACGTACCGCAGGTATGCCTCGACTTACCTTATCTTTATAAACTTCATATTTATCCATCTTGGTAGAGCTAAGTTCCGCACACCCAAATCCAATTTCTCCACCATTTTCTATCTCAGCACTTAACTCAATATGCAACAATCTTTCGTCGTATGTGCTGGTTCCTACAAAGTCAGATGCATATGCACTTAGAATTATATCATTATGACTCTCTTCATTGTCATCAACTTCTATTTTATTTATTTCATTATATCCATACATCAGCTTGACTGTATATTTGCTATTTCCATCGGGATTAGATTCAGTCATTCTCAATTTAAAATCAACACGTCCATAATTATTGTCAAAATCTTCTTTCTTAAAATTTAAGTCTATATAAGCTTCTCCTCTGGTTTTTCTAATAGTATCTACTAAAGTTTCGTGACCACCTGAACCTTCCGGGCTTCCTGCCACATTACAGTCAGGACACCCCGAACTACTGCACGTAATGTATTTTCTTTCTTTGTATGCTCCAGTAACAAAAATGTTGTTATCTGGGTGCCCAGTAATAGATTTTGAAGGAATGGACCCATTTACTTTAAAACTTGAATTTCTTATTGTAATATTATCGGATACAAATGTTGGAACTTTTGGCAACACTGCTGTTTCTATTGCTGATGTATGTTCAATACCAAGTTGTATCGATTCAGCCATTTCTACATTAGATGTTAAATTTGCTGAAGTTGATAACGCATTACCACCCATTACACCGCCTGTTTTTGTTATTGCTTTTGTAGAAATACCAACACTCGTTTCATATGATATATCTTGAACCTTCTTTCCAGCCGTTTCTAAATTAACTTTGTTTTGTATCCACTTATTTTGATTAATTGGATTAAACTCATTTACGCTATTAATACTCAATTTTATATGTCTCCAATTCTTCTGTCGTTATTGAATACCAAACTCCTCTTTGAATCTCTTTCTTTTTACGAACTATACGACTTAACTTTGCTACTGTAAGAAATGTGATTACTTTTGAATGATGTTCTAATTTTGTCATAGTGAATTCTTTTCTTTTCAATATTTCGTCAATATCAAAACTTATCTCATGAGGACTGATAATTACAAATTCATCTGCCCATTTGTATATGCAATCTTTATAAAGTACCGTTTGAAAAAATTCGCTTGAAATTTGAAAATCATATCTGAATACAAATCCATTGTTTTTCCACTCATTACGTTGACCCCAATGATCTCCATCTAAAAAATAAATGAAATATTCCTTTTCGAGTGAATTAAAATATTCAAGAACCTGCTCAATCAAATCTGCATTCGTTTTCATAACAGGTAGAGCATCATTAGGCAATAATTCATATTGTAAATACTTTGGATTTGTTACTGATGAATAGAAAGGCTTCATTTTTTATAATCCTTCCTATTTCGATAATTATCCGTTGCTAAACTTTCAACAAATAACTTTTCTTCAAGATCGCAATGACCTTTAAAGATGACTTTGTTAATATCCTTACTATTAAAAAACACATTTGCTAATGGCGACAAAAAGCCTTCAGGGTATAAGCAACCAATGTAATCATAGGTAATATTATCAACGTCTCTCTTTTGATTTCTTCCATAAATCATTAGTTTCTTATTTGCATTTTTCAATACAACTATGGTTCCATTTGGAAAAATAGTAAACACCTCTCGTTTATGTTAAATATTTTTATACATATAAAATTAATTATACACATTTCTTAATAGATTTCAATCCCCCTATTTAATTTTTAATCAAAAGAGTTTGCATCCCCATAAAACCCTTCTGTTGTCTGGCATCAGACAATAAGCAAAATAACCGTTTCATTTAAACTAAAAAAGACCTCAAGTGAATTATTTATATCCTCGTGAGGCCGTAACTGTTTGAAGTTTTATAAAATATTTTCGTGCTCTATATGCTATGATAAGAATCATCATACTATCATTTTGTTGGTTGATTAACAGGTTATCCTGTCACCTGTTAATCCTATTTTATTACCTGTTTTAAATATTTTATTCCTTTATTTTAGCCCAAAACCTCTTTTTACATACTATTTTTTTGATTTTAAATTTGGCACACTCTTTGCGTATTAAAGATAGAGCAATCAGAGAGGAGGCACTATTTATGAGTAAGAAACCGGTCATAGGTATTTCAGGCAGTGTGATGTATGACCAAGGGGGTATGTTCCCAGGTTACGAACGGGCCTATGTAAATAACGACTATATTCAAGCGGTTCTCAGAGGCGGAGGTATACCCATAATCATTCCCCTCACCAATTCTAAAGAGGTCATTCACAGCCAACTAGATTTATTAGATGCCATTATTTTTTCGGGCGGATACGACGTTGACCCAGAACTTTACGGCGAAGAACCCTCTCAAAAGCTAGGGGATATTTGTCCAAAACGGGACCGTTTTGACGCTGACTTAATGTTGGAGGCTGTCTCTAGAGACCTGCCCATACTAGGTATATGCCGTGGCATGCAGATGTTAAACGTTGTTTTTGGCGGCAGCCTGTATCAAGACTTGTCCTTTATTCAAGACTGTACGATTAAGCACGTTCAAGGGCAACTCCCCAGTACACCTACCCACTTGGTAGATATTGAGCCAAATTCTCTGCTGTACAGTATCTTAGGCAGTCAAGTGCGGACCAATAGCTTTCATCATTTAGCGGTGAAGGAACTATCTCCTTCTTTCAACATCACTGGTATTTCCAAAGACAATGTTGTTGAAGCTATTGAAATGAAGCATAGATCCTTTGTCCTTGGCGTCCAATGGCACCCTGAAATGATGGCAGGAGATCACCCTGCTATGCAGTCCATTTTTAACCAGCTTATTGAGAAAGCAACTATTCGGAGGTAACATCATGACACAGCAACAAAGGAAATTTGGGTTTTGGAGTATTGTATTACTTGGCATTAATGCCATTATCGGCTCAGGTATTTTTCTTTTACCGAATCAAGCCTTTAGTTTAATTGGACCCGCCAGTATTGGGGTTATATTCTTCGACATGGCTCTGGTTGTCTCTCTCGCCTTGTGTTTTGCCGAAGCTGGAGGGCTTTTTAAGAAAAATGGCGGTCCTTATGTTTACGCTAAAGAAGCCTTTGGTGATTTTGTCGGCTTTGAAGTCGGTTTTATGAAATGGGCCATTGGTATCATCGCTTGGGCGGCTATGTCCGTAGCCTTTGCCACTGCTCTTGGAAATGTTTTTCCAGCTGCACAAGAACCCTTTGTAAAAAACATCATTGTCACCGTTATTTTGGTAGGTCTCGGTACTATAAACGTTCTAGGCGTAAATATTTCCAGAGTTCTCAACAACGTGATTACGCTTGGAAAACTAATCCCCCTTCTATTATTCACCGCAGTTGGTATTTTCTTTATTAAAGGTACAAATTTCTCTCCAATCTTTATTGGTGGTGTATACACCCCAGGTTCATTTGGCGAAGCCGCACTATTAATTTTTTACGCCTTTACAGGTTTTGAATCTATAGCCGTTGCTGCAGAAGACATGGAAAATCCTGAAAAAAATATTCCCAAAGCCATTATTACGGTTATAGGTATTGTATCGATTTTCTATCTTCTCATTCAATCTGTTGCAATAGGTACCCTCGGTCCTGACTTAGCAACTGCTACAACCCCTGTAGCCGATGCGGCTAAATTGTTCCTCGGTCCTGTTGGCGGTTTGATTGTAACGGCGGGTACTCTCGTATCCATTGGAGGCATTAACATTGCAGCCTCTTTCATTACCCCTCGGTCAGGAGTTGCCCTTGCAGAGGATGACTTACTACCAAAAGCAATTTCTAAAAACGGCAAATTCGGTACCCCGTCTATTGCTATTTTAATAACCGTTGCCTTTGCCCTGCCCTTGGCCCTTTCAGGTAGTTTCGCTCAGTTGGCGGCAATTAGCGTTGTTTCTAGGTTCGCTCAGTACGTGCCCACTTGCCTTGCTGTTATTGTCCTCAGAAGAAAGCGCCCTGAACTGAAGTCCACCTTTAGAGTACCCTTTGGTCCCATCATTCCGATTGTAGCGGTTTTAACAAGCTTCTGGCTCCTGTCTCAGGCTTCAACTGCAAAAATTCTTTGGGGACTCGGTGGTCTATTGATTGGCGTTCCAATCTATTTCTTTATGAAAAAATTGAGAGCCGTACAATAAGATTTGCTAAAGAAAAGCGGGACTGCGCCCCATCAGGCAGTCCCGCTTTTCTTTGCTTTAATTTTTGTACTATAACTTATTATGAGTAACACTTGGAGGTGTTGGCAAGCCTTCTAATCTGATTTTGTCTTTCATAAAGTGATGTTCTCTTACAAAAGTAACTTCTGGGACAATTTCTAATTCTTTTTCAAAATACACTGTAATGCCATCTACATTAAAGGTGTCATAGTTTTCAATCTTTTCGAACTTCGGAGCTTTGAAATCAATTCTTGGATATTCAAATACAGTCGAACAATTGGCTCCTACACATTCATGATCTGCACTGACTTTAATAACAGAATAATCATTTCTTTCCATTAAGGTTCTGACCTCAGGTTGAATTTGGACTCTCATAAACTCACCTTCTTAGCGCAACTATACTCTAACAACGACTATTATATTTACCCATGTTATTTATACCCAAACTTTTTTAATTTATGCACTATCTATCATCTCATTTGTCTTTTACAAAATATTAGTCTTTCTATTTGTACTAGCTTAGTTTACACTGTTAGAGCGAAGAAATTTAGGGAGGCACTTAATGAAAAATAAATACCGCATGATTAAAACATCAATTATTCTCGTTGGCTTAGCCATCATACTACACGGCATACATTTTCTTATTTTTAGAGACTTGCACCATATTATGCTCTATCTTCTAGGCGATATTGCCTTTATTCCACTGGATGTTTTGATTGTTACCATTGTCATCGATCAACTTTTGGAAAAAAGAGAACGCAATGAGCGGGTAAAAAAACTCAATATGCTGGTAGGGCTTTTCTATCAGGAATTAGGTCTGATTTTATTAAAATCCTTTTCCCATGTAGACCCTGAATCTGTGGATTTGCAGTCTTCTTGTAAAATAAACCACAACTGGAAACCTGAGCATTTTAAAAAAGCCCTGCAACATATCCATCAAATGAAAAAGAACATTCAAATTGAAAAGGTAGATATTCCTGCACTGACGGAAACGTTAAAAGAACAAAAGACCCTTCTTATCAATTTAATTGCCAACCCTGCCCTCTTAGAGCATGAGACTTTTAGTGAACTTCTCATGTCTGTCAGCCATCTTTTAGAAGAACTGCAACTAAGAGAAAAAATGCAAAAAAAGGACCCGAGCTACGACAACCTCGATCATATTCAAATCGATATTGAGCGCGTCTACGGGCACTTATTGATTCAGTGGTTACATTATGTTGAACATCTTAAAAACGATTATCCATTCCTTTATTCAACAGCCATTACCACCAATCCTATTTACGATGTGGACGATTTACTGATTTTACAATAATCATTCTTCTCTTATCATGTAATCAAAAGCGCCTAGAGCTGCAGTTGCTCCTGAACCCATGGAAATAACAATTTGTTTATAGGCGCTGTTGGTACAATCTCCAGCAGCAAATACACCAGGCATGCTCGTCATGCCTTTTTCATTGACTAAAATTTCTCCCATCTTATTCCGTTCTAAAGTTCCTTGGAGCCATTCTGTATTTGGCACTAGACCAATTTGAACAAAGACCCCATGTAAAGGAATGTGGGCTTCCACACCTGTTGCTCTATTCATATAAATAACGCCATCTACCTTATCGGAACCAGTAATTTCTTTGGTCTGAACATTTCTAAGAACGGTGACATTTGGCAAGCTGTATAGTCTTTTTTGAAGGACTGCGTCGGCCTTTAATTCAGGCATAAATTCCAATACAGTAACGTGTCTAACCACGCCAGCAAGGTCAATCGCCGCTTCTATTCCAGAATTGCCGCCACCAATAACCGCTACGTCTTTTCCTTTAAACAGAGGACCATCGCAGTGAGGGCAATAGGCAACCCCTTTATTTTTAAATTTCTCTTCCCCAGGAACCCCAACATTTCGCCATCTAGCCCCTGTTGCTAATATCACTGCCTTGCTTTTTAAAACTGCCCCATTTGCCAATTCTACTTCAATGTAGTCCTTTTTACGAAGGGTGCTGACCCTTTGTTGATTCATTACATCTACATCATAGGCTTTCACATGAGCATCTAAGCTATCTGAAATTTTAGGACCTTCTGTGTACAAGGTTCCAATGAGATTTTCAACCCCTAGGGTATCTTGAACCTGACCGCCAAAGCGCTCTGCGACCAACCCTGTTCGAATCCCTTTTCTTGCCGCATATATGGCCGCACTGGCCCCTGCTGGACCGCCGCCGACGACTAAAACATCAAAGGTTTCCTTCTCAGTAAATACTGAAGGGTCAATGGTTTCTCCAAGTTTGTCTAATATTTCTTCTAAACTGAGTCTGCCGCCACCAAAGAATTCTCCATTTAGAAAGACGGCGGGAACACCCATAATTTCTTTCTGCTCAACTTCGTCTCTAAAAGTGCCACCTTCAATCATGGTGTGACGAATCTCAGGGTTGATGAGGGCTCATTAAATTTAGGGCTTGAACCACTTCAGGACAATTATGGCAAGTGAGGCTCACATAGGTTTCAAAGTGGTGCTGACCCTTAATGGCTTTGATTCTCTCTAGTGTACTGGCTTCAACCTTAGGGGGTCTTCCACTGACTTGCAGAAGGGCTAAAACCAAAGAGCTGAATTCATGACCGAGGGGTACACCTGCAAAGACAATGCCCGTCTCTAAATCAGGTCTGTCTAGGGTAAAGCTAGGCGTCCTTTTCAAAACGCCTTTCTCAATCTTTATTTTCTCAGACATTGTGACAAGTTCGTCTACCAAAGCGGTCATATCTTTAGAATTCTCATCTTCACCAACGCTTAGGGTAATTTTAATATCGCCCTCCATCAGTTTTAAATAGTCATTCAATTGATTCCTAATTTCACTGTCTAGTATCATAAGATCACCTATTAGATTTTGCCAACAAGGTCAAGACCCGGTTTCAATGTTTTTCCACCTTCTTGCCATTTGGCTGGGCAAACTTCATTGGGATTGTTTCTCACATATTGAGCCGCTTTAATTTTGTTAATAAGCGTACTAGCGTCTCTGCCGATACCACCTGCATTGATTTCAACGGCTTGAATGACACCATCTGGGTCGATGATAAAGGTTCCTCTATCTGCAAGACCAGCCTCTTCAATGAGAACGTCGAAATTTCTAGAAATGGCATGAGATGGATCGCCAATCATTGGATATTCTAATTTTTTAATGGCTTCCGAAGTGTCGTGCCATGCTTTATGTGTAAAATGAGTGTCTGTTGAAACTGAGTAAACTTCTGTACCAAGGGCTTTTAGCTCTCCATAAATATTTTGAAGATCTTCTAATTCTGTAGGGCAAACAAATGTGAAGTCCGCAGGATAGAAGCAAACAACGCTCCAATGGCCTTTAAAGCTTTCATCTGTTACAGGAATAAATGTTTCTTTGTGAAAAGCTTGTGCTGAGAATGGCAATACTTGTTTTCCGATTAATGACATGGGAATACCTCCATTTGTTTTGATTACTATTTTGTATTGATTTCATTTTGAAACCTCTTATCATTTATTATAATCATTTTTAAAAGCCTGTCAACCCAATTGAGAAAAATTTTCAATATTAATTTTGCCTCTATAGGTAGGCGAAAAAAGAAAGGGATAAAGTCTGGCAATACGCCATTCCTTATCCCTTTCCATTTTAAAATTCAATAGACTTATTTAGTTGAAAATACCTATCCAAACAAATGACAAGCCACTTGATGGTCCTCGCCAATCTCTTTGAGGACAGGTTCTTTTTCTCTGCAAATATCCTGTACATAAGGACATCTTACGGAGAATCGGCAGTTCTTTTCAGGGTCGATGGGCGACTTAATTTCGCCCTTTAAAATAATCTTCTCCCCTTTTTTCTCTAAAGTCGGCTGGGGAATAGCCGATAGCAGTGCCTTTGTATAAGGATGGACTGGGTTTGCAAACAGAGCTTCCGATGAAGCCTTTTCAATAATCTGACCAAGGTACATCACTGCAATTTCGTCTGAAAAGTGATTGACCACGGACAAGTCATGGGTAATGAAGACATAGGTCAAACCCAGTTTTTCCTGTAAACTTTTCATCAAGTTTAAAATTTGAGCCTGAATAGAAACATCTAGTGCTGAAACCGGTTCATCGCAAACAATAAATTTAGTATTCAGCGCGAGGGCTCTGGCAATTCCAATTCTTTGACGTCTGCCGCCATCCAGTTCATGAGGGAAGGCATTTACCAATCGTTCTGACAAGCCTACCAATTCCATGAGTTCTAGAACCCTTGCAAATCGACTTTCCTTGTCCTTAATTAATTTATTGAGTTTTATTGGCTCTTCAATGATTTCACCAACGGTCATACGAGGGTCTAAAGAAGAGAATGGATCTTGGAAAATAATCTGCATCTCCTTACGAAGTTCCCGCATTTCTCCCTTGCTGATTTCACGAATGTTTTTTCCCTTATAATAGATTTCGCCTTCAGTGGCTTCGAGGAGGCGCAAAATAACCCTGCCCGTTGTAGATTTTCCGCAGCCAGACTCACCAACAAGTCCCAACGTACTGCCTTCCTTAATCGAAAAATTTACATTATCCACGGCATGGAGTTTGCCTTTTGGCGTATCAAAGTACTTTTTTAAATTTTTTACTTCTAACAAGACATTGCTCACGTGAAACTCCTCTCTCACCTATTTCAGTGAAAATCCTTTATTTTCAGTATACAAATGACATTCCGTATAATGGGTTTCCGAGAAAACAGTTCTTTCAGGCTTTTGTAAGCGGCACTGGCTCAGGGCATAATCGCATCGGTCGTAAAAAGAACAGCCCTCAGGCAGATTATAAGGGTCCGACATTAAGCCTCGAATGGGCTTTAACTCTGACTTTCTGTCCCCAATCTTAGGGATTGAATCAAACAAACCTTTCGTATAAGGATGCTTTGTGTTGTTGAAAATATCCTCTAAACTACCCTGTTCGATCACACTGCCTGCATACATAATAGCGACTTCGTCACAGACCTCTGCCACAACCCCTAAGTCATGGGTAATCATAATCATGGACATGCCAAATTTAATTTTAAGTTCTTTCATCAATTCTAGAACTTGAGCCTGTATGGTAACATCCAACGCCGTTGTTGGCTCGTCGGCTATAAGAAGTTTTGGCGTACAAGCCAATGCTATGGCAATGACTACTCGTTGCTTCATCCCACCAGAGAATTGGTGAGGAAAATCCGTGTAGCGATTGCCAGAAATACCAACCAATTCTAGCATTTCCTTAGCTTTTGTCTCTGCCTCTGCATCGCTTAATTTTCTATGAATAATCAGAGATTCCGCAATTTGCTCTCCTACATTAATAACAGGATTAAGGGCCGTCATTGGGTCTTGGAAAATCATGGACACAACACCGCCTCTGATTTTCTCCATTTCCTTTTCTTCCAATTTGAGAATTTCAGTATCTTCTAGGCGTATGCTGCCTGAAACGTATTCCCCAGGAGGTTGAGGCACTAATTTTAAAATGGACATGGCAGTCGTGGTTTTTCCTGCCCCTGTTTCCCCTACCAAACCTAAAGTCTTTCCTTTTTTCACTTTGATGTCAACGCCGTTTAGGGCCTTAACAACGCCATCATCGGTTTTGAATTGCACCGTTAAATTTTCAATTTCTAAAATATTGGAATGCATAGATGGCCTCCTATTTCAATTTTGGGTCTAAGGCATCTCTCAGACCATCTCCAATGAGATTGAGCGATAAAACTGTGAGGGCAATGGCTAGACCTGGGAAAAGCACTAAGGACATTTGATCCCTTATATAAGCCCTCCCCCCTGAAAGCATGGCGCCCCATTCAGGTGTTGGCGGTTGTACCCCTAAACCTATGAAGCTTAATGAAGCCGTTGCCATAATAGCTGTAGCTACCTTGAGTGTTGCATAGACCATGACAGAGGCCATGGAATTGGGCAGAACGTGTTTTATGATAATAACGTGGTCTCTAGCACCGATGGCCTTTGCCGCCTCAATGTATTCCTGATCTTTAACACTGAGTACCGCCGCCCGAACCACCCGAGCAAATCCCGGAATGTTGGAAATACCCACCGCAATCATTAAGTTGATAATTGAAGCACCTAAAGAGGCGACGATGGTAATGGCTAACAATATGGTCGGAATGGCTAAAAGCACATCCAGTATTCTCATAATAATGTTGTCCAGACGCCCGCCGTAGTAACCTGCTAAGGCCCCTAGGGTTCCCCCGAAAGTAAGGGCTATCCCTACGGATATCACACCTACAAATAAGGAAATTCGCGTGCCGAATACAATTCTGGCAAAAATATCTCTGCCGTACTCATCGGTTCCAAACCAATGGGCTGAGGACGGGGACAAAAGGCGTTCAGTAACCTTAACCCTTAAAGCGTCTTCGTTGTAATTGACAATTACATCTGCAAAAATGGCTAGAAAAATGAACATGACAATCAGAAAGAGCCCTGCCATCGCCGCTTTATTTTTCTTCAATCTTTTCCAAACATCTTTTAATTGATTTCTTTTCTTCGTATGGGTTTCTTTGACCTGCTCAATCGCACTTTCGCTCATAGGTTCCTCCTAATTGTAATTAGCCTTGATCCTAGGATCAATGTAAGCATAAAGTATATCTATGATGAGGTTGACGACACTGAAGGCTAAAGCAAATACGATGACACAGCCAAGAACCATGGGTGTATCTTTTCTTTGAATGGCTTCAACCATGAGTCTTCCAATACCTGGCCATGAGAATACCGTTTCCGTCAGAACTGCACCGCCTAAAAGGACACCAAATTCTAAGCCAATAATCGTAACGGCTGGGATTAGGGCATTTTTAAGGGCATGTTTTCTGATGACAACCCCTCTGCTGACCCCTTTTGCCTTAGCCGTATTGATGTAGTCCTGTCTAACGACTTCAAGCATAGAAGATCTTGTTGTTCTTGCAATAGCTGCAGTTGCACCAAAAGCAAGGGTTACTGCAGGCAAAATCAAACTTTTAATACCCGTCATCCCCCCTGAAGGGAACCATCTTAAATTCAACGAGAATACAATGATTAAAATAAGTCCAGTCCAAAAGGATGGCATAGAAATACCAATAAGTGCAAAAATCATTCCCATATTATCAAAAATGGAATATTGACGTGTTGCCGATACAATCCCAATGGGGATAGAAACCAGTACTGAAATCAAAATTGAAGTCACTGTCAAAATAAAAGTATTTGGGAATCTGGACACAATGTCTAAGACAACAGGCTTCCCCGTTGAATAAGATTGCCCCATATCGCCCATTAGCAAATGTTTCATGTAGTCCAAATATTGAAAGACCACAGGTTGATTTAATCCCATTTCATTTCTTAATTTTTCAACTGCTTCTTTTGTTGCACCATCACCTAAAATCATTGACGCCACATCACCCGGTGTCATACTGATGATGAAAAATACTAAAAAGGTAACGCCAAACATGACAGGAATCAGCATGAGCAAGCGTTTAAAAATGTATTTAATCATAATTACCCCTCAGCGATTAGGGACGGGAGGTGCCTAGACACCTCCCATCTCATGAAATTAGTAGTGAATATTTTCGATATTCCACAAACCTTGTGGGCTTACTTCAACATTTTTCAAATTGCTATTAGCGCCTACATTTACATTTTTAATAAACAAAGGCACGATTGGCGCTTGATCCATAATGTACTCATGGAATTGGTTGTATACAGCAATACGTTTGGTTTGGTCTAATTCTTCTCTACCGGCATTGATTAATTTGTCTACCTCAGGATTGTTGATTCTTGAGAAGTTCATGCCGCCAATGCTTTCAGACAAGAACATTGGTGTAAGGGTTGAATCAGGGTCAGGGTTAGAAGACCATCCCATTATGAAAGATTGGCCTTCGCCTTTCATGAGCAAGTCAAGGTAAGTCCCCCATTCGTACATTTCGATGGTCGCTTTAATGCCCACTTCCATAAGGTTGCCTTGAATCACTTCGGCAATTCTTTTACGATCGTCGCCAGATGCCCAGATTTTCATTTCAAAACCGTTAGGGTAACCCGCTTTTGCTAACAATTCTTTAGCTTTTGCAACGTCATAAGTATAATTACCTGCTTTGTAGCCTAAAAGTGAAGGTGCCAATACAGAGTCGGCTTTAATCCCTGCGCCGTTAAGGGCAATGGCCATAACAGCATCTTTGTCGATGGCATAGTTAAGGGCTTGTCTTACCAATTGATTGTCAAATGGTGCTTTTTCATTGTTCATACCGAAGTAGTCAATTCTTGTCGATGGTTTTTGGTAAAGTTTTAAACTTGCATTGTCTTGAACCTTAGAAATATCAATGGTTTCTAAATCTGTAACAATATCCACTTCATTGTTTTCGAGGGCAATGGTACGGCTTGTGCCTTCTGGAATGATTCTAAAAGTAATTTGGCTCATTTGACCCATATGTTCTTTGTCATAGTAATTTTCGTTTTTCTTTAAGACAACTCTGTCACCAGACACCCATTCCACTAAGGTATAAGGACCTGAACCTACTGGGTTTGAGAAATCTCCACCACCTTCAACATATGCTTTAGGCACAATAGAAGTTCCTGCGTGGATCAAGGTATAAAGGAAAGGTGCAAAGGCAATATTCGTTGTGATTTTAACGGTGTATTTGTCTGTCGCTTCAACTTTTGTAACACTTGAGAGTACATGTTGAACCTTAGGCATCTTTTGTGATCTCTCAAGGCTGTACTTTACATCTTCTGAAGTCAGCTCAGTTCCATCAGAAAACTGAACGCCTTGTTTGATTTTGATTTCCCATTCTTTGTCTGACAATTGTTTGTAAGACTCTGCCAAATCTGGAACCACTTCAAAGTCTGCGTTAAGCTTAAACAGCTTGTTGAACAATAAAGAAGAGACGCTTTCTGACTTGGTGTCGTTGTGACCTTGTGGGTCTAGTGAAGTAATATCTGCGCTGATGGCAATCACCAAATCATCTTTTTTTACTTCGCTTGTTGAACCGGATTGAGCTGAATTGGAGCAACCTGCAAGGGTCCCCAATGTCAAAGCCATAATCATTACACCTGCTAACATTTTCTTTAGCATTTTATTTCCCCCTTTTATAAATTTATATTAAAGGTCAATCCCTTAATATCCGCCAAAACTTTCTGTAGACCGTTTCATTTGACTATATCCCTTGAACTTAAAACCGCTTTGCAAAAGACAATATTATTTTTTCTAATTGGGCTACCGATTCCAAATCAACAAATTCCCCATCGCCATGCCATCCATCGCCTACGGGTCCAAATTCTATGGCTGGAATGCCTAGGCCTGAAAAGAATCTGGCGTCTGAAGTGCCGTGCTGACCAATGAGCTTAACCTGTCCAAAATTAGATATTTCCGATGTGATTTCTTTAAGGGTGCTGACATATTCGCAATCTTCTGCCACATTAATGCTAGGCTCGATATTTTTAACCACCACTTCACCCTCTACCACTGCCTTAATCGCCTCAATGATTTCATGAGGGTCTATATGGGGAACAAATCGAATGTCTAAACCCATTAGGGTTTCGTCAGGTACCCGGTTATAAATGTCGCCCCCCTTAATAAAGGCCAAATTCACCGAAGTTCGCTCATAATACTTTGAAGACTGATTGATAATGGGCAAGCGCTCAATTTTATCGAAGTTTTCCAAGGATTTGATAATGGCATTGTCGCCTTCCCAAGGTCGGCTTCCATGGGCCGCAAAGCCTTTTGTAATAATATCCAGCCTTAAAATGCCCTTTGCATTGATGGAAATATCTAAATTGGTAGGCTCTGTACAAATTACAAAATTTCCAGTGTATCCCATATCAACCAAGTGCTTCGTGCCATTTTCTCCGCCGACTTCCTCATCAGCAACCAGCTGTAACATCACTTTGCAGCCAAGTTTCTCCTTTTTCAGCTGGCAAAAGGCTTGAATCATGGCGACAACGCCGCCCTTCATATCCGCAGCCCCTCTGCCGTAAAACCGACCGTCTTCAATATGAGGCTCAAACTGAGTCGTTTTTCCTGAAACCACATCGACATGTCCATTGAGAACCAATGTCTTTTCACCTTCTCCTATGGTGGCCACATAGCTTTTTACACCTTTATGCTCTAAAATTTCTCCTTCAACACCTTGTTCAGACAGGTACTTGGCGCACTTTTCAATGCACTCATTGGCCTTTAAAGGGGTTGAAGAATCTATTTTGACCAATTCAGATAACAATAACGCTTTTTCCATTTTAGCTCTCCTGTTTTAAGAATCTTTCAAACCATGCCACTACTTTTTCATATCGTTTCAATCGATTTTGAGGCTTTCCAGCGCCTACAAATCCATGCCCTTCGCCTTCATACAAGCAAAGTTCAGATATTATGCCGTGAAATACTAACCCACGGTGCATCATTATTGACTCAGAAGGGTGACAACGAATATCCACTAGGCCATGGTTAAAAAGTGTAGGTGTCTTTACCAAATGAGCCTTATAAATTGGAGAAGCTTCACGGTATAATTCTGGCGCTTCCCATGGTGTAGGACCATTTCCCATGTACTCTCCAATGTACTCATAGCCTATGTCTGAGGTGAGGAAGGCGCTTGTTAAATTACATATGCCTCTCTCAGACACTGCCCCTTTAAAACGATCCGTCTTGGCTATAATATAATTCGTCATGTACCCGCCATAGGAACCGCCTGTAACCCCTAATCGGGTTTCATCTATTTGAGGGTAGGTCTTGCAAACCTGTGTAACGAAGTCCATCAATTCTTGATAAGCTTTTTCGCCAAATTGACCTCTAATATTGGAAAATTCATCGCCTCGACCATCACTGCCCGAAGGATTTGCAAAGAAAATAAAATGGCCTTTCCCTGCCAATACTTCCATGTCGTGATTATAGGCTTGGCTGTAAATCATTTTGGGACCACCGTGGATGAACAAAATTCCAGGGTATTTCTTGTCAACGTCAAAATCTTTCGGCCGAATGACCCACCCATCAATTGAAGTTGAGCAAGGCTCTATTTTAGACAATCTTTTGTTGTAGTGTTGATGGTAAGCCGTTAAGGGGACTAAAACTTCTTGATTTGCCTTTAACCCAGATGGATTCAGATGGAAGACTTCCTGCATTTCTCCTTTATTGCACCCGATGACTAAAACCCTGTCTTTCCAAAGGGCAAAATCGTTGATGATGTTGAGAGAATTTTCTAAAACGTAAACTTGACCCGATGCCTTAAAGCACTGAATAACTTCTCTATCTCTTTCAACGGCAACGTGGTAGAGGCAATTGTCTTTGACCAAACAATTTTCTCTAACGCCAAACCGATGATCTGAAACGATGGCAGGTCTGCCAATGCTACAGGTCATGGCCGCTTTCACTTCCGTCCTCTGACCTGACTTTTTATCTATTAAATAGTAGCTCAGGTTATCATTTCTGCTTTTACTGTTCAAATCTACTGCCATAAAGACCAAATACTCAGAATCTAAATTGGCGACCAGTTCAATTCTTTCATTTACAAAGGTCCACTGCTTGATTTGCCCACTGGTAAGGCTATAAGTATATAGGCAGGACTGAACAGGTTTAATGGGTCCTGCTTCAAAAGCATTAAAAACAATCAGGTCATTAGGAAGGTCGAAGAAAATATGGTCTATGATCAGATTTTCAGGGGTAAGACTAATTTCAAGGTTCCTCTCCCTTTCCCAAAGATACAAACCGACACTGCCCTCTGTTTCACCTTTCTTTATGTAATAACAGTTACCTTGGTGACAGGCTAAATCTTGACTGGTACCTTGGAGCGTTGTTAGAAATTGTGTCTCACCTGTTTTGGGGTCAAAAGTGTATAGGCAAGACTCCGACGGCTTCCTGTATAAAAATAGGGTTTCATCCTCACCAAGGAAAAAATCATCGGGCATGGCTTCCACTTTCATATCTTCTATTTCAAGGGTTTCCAAATGGACTTGACATAAGGTTCGGTCATAGACATTTGCCTCTAAATTTGCCTTACTCTTGATAAAGAATCCAAAAGCCTTTGATGGATGAATTTTAAGATGGCTTAACAATTGCTGCTCTAAAAAATCCTCTATCTCAATTGTATTTTTCAAAGTATCACCTCTTACAAAGGGTTATTGCAAATATTGTGCCAATTTTCTAAATTTATTTTGTGATTTGAAATATTAACAAAATGAGATACAATCTGAATAAACATAAGGAAAGGGTTTGGTCAAATGAAAAAAATTGTCATTGTTTCGGACTCCATCAAAAAAAATAACCGAGAAAATACCGTCGGTAAACATATCAAATCCAATTTGGAAGAACTCTTTGAAAATCGTGCGGCTTACCAAATTGTCTATATTGACGAAATTAAGCCCAATGACCGTATTGAAGGGGACTTATTTTTGGTAATGAGCAGTGCCCGCGGGAAACTTATCAAAGATCACGTGGACGATCCTACAAAAATCATCGTTGTACGCCGAACCTTTTTACGAGAAGGCATTGAGCCCCTCTATAACATTCCCCACAACGAAGATGTGCTTATTGTAAATGACGATGCCGAGACTATTTTCGAGTCCGTTTTAGCCCTCTATCAAATTGGCATACGCCATATTAATTTAGTCCCTTTTGAATGGGATAAAAACTACCACCATATTCGCTACGCTATCTCCCCTTCTGAGTCTGATTTCATACCTGAATATATAGAGAATGTCATTGATATAGGCAATCGAGTGATTGATATTTCAACCATTCTATTCATGATGTCTCACTTAGATTTACAGGATAGAAAAGCCCAAAATAACTTTTTCCAGTACCATCAAAAACTCCTCAGTTTAGACGGCAATTTGGAAGACCATTATAATCAATTGTTGGTGAGAACTGACGAGCTAGACTGCGTCCTTAACTTGTCTCATGATGGTATTCTTTTAACGGATCAAAGTGGTAAAATTTTAGTTTCCAACAAGGTCTTTAAGCAAATATTCGATATTTCTATTGCCGTTGAAGGCCTGTATTTGAACACGCTAATACCCAGTGTGGACTTCAGCATTTATGAAAGTGCCCATACTGCAGACGACTTAATCAACTTCAGAAATAAAATCATTAAAATGGAAAAAAGTGAAATAACCCACTATAACAAGAATGTTAAAGTTTATTACAACTTCCAAGAAGTGACCTATATCAAGAAACTTGAGCAGAATTTGACCCAAAAACTCAGACAAAAAGGTCAAATTGCCAAGTATTCATTTGACGACATTATTACCCAATCACCTTCCATTTTTTCCATCATCGAAAAGAGCAAAAAAATAGCCCAGTCCGACTTAACCGTCCTGATTACAGGGGAAAGTGGTACAGGGAAAGAAGTATTGGCACAGGCTCTTCACAACGCTTCTAAACGTTATAATCAGCCATTTATTGCAATTAATGCTGCCGCTATACCTGAAAATCTTCTTGAAAGTGAGCTCTTTGGCTATGTCAGCGGTTCTTTTACGGGCGCTTCAAAAGATGGCAAAAAAGGTATTTTCGAACGGGCTAATAACGGCACTATTTTCTTGGATGAGATTGGAGATATGCCTAAGCACCTTCAGTCCAAATTGCTTCGTGTCCTTCAAGAAAAGCAGGTCAGTCCAATCGGTGCAGACCATATTATTGATGTAGATGTTCGGGTCATTGCCGCCACCCACAAAGATCTTGTGGAAAGTGTCAATCAGGGTCATTTTAGACGCGACTTATTTTATCGCCTGAATGTCTTCCCCTTGGAACTGCCACCTCTTAGAGAGCGCAAGGCAGATATTCAAATTTTGCTTAAGCATTTTACAGATGGCAAATACGAACTGGATACCTGCTGTAAAACCTTGCTAGATGCCTACGATTGGCCCGGCAATATAAGAGAAATAAGCAACGTAGCTCACTATATTACCACCCTCGACGAAGGGACCCTCATTACGCCAGAATCTTTGCCGAGTTACATCCGTCATCACAGTTCTGCCACTGAGTCTAAAGACCTCCAGTGTAACGACTACAAAGTTATAAGCACCCAATTTGACGTAGAGACTGTTCAAGCCGTCTTGTCTGCCATTCACTTCTTAAATACCATTCAAAAATCCTCTGGTCGAAAACATCTTTTAGAATATTTGGTTTTAGAGGAGGTTCCTTTGCAAGAAAATAAACTGAGAAAAATACTCAGTGTTCTGGCAGATTTAGGTTATATTGAAATAAAAAAAGGGCGAAGTGGCAATTATATTACCTCAGAAGGGCTTTGTTATTTAGAGTCTATAAGGGTTCTTTTGAAAAAATAACGGGATATTCAGTGGCTACAGCACAATAAGCAGGACGATTTACAGGTTTGTTCACCTATATTTTACCCCGTTTAATTACTTGTTTATTTTCTATTGACATATGGGTCCATTCTGTTTAGAATCATTTACATTAACTAAATAGGTACATAGATATGCCAAAACCGGTATACCTTGTGCCGATTCTGAATGAAGTCTCCGGAAGCTTAACGCAACCGGTGTATGGACAGAACTCTGGAGAGACTCGAAAGGGCACCGAAGGGGAAAGCTGATTAAACTCAGTGAAACTCTCAGGTAAAAGGACAGAGCTACGTATATTTGCAATTCAATGTTGCCTTTACAATTATGTAAATGGTGCTTATTTCATTTTATTTGCCATATACTTTGCTTCCTACAGCCCGTTCTCTTTTGAACGGGCTTTTTTAGTGCCACTTACTTTCAAAGAGCTTGATCCACCTTTAGGCATTCTACTTAACCATACTGAGAGGAGATCAAAAAAATGAAAAGTGTCGTAACCGTATTGGGCAATGACCGCGTTGGCATCATTGCAGAAATTTCTAAGGTATTCTACGAAAGAACAGTCAATATTGACAGTATTAATCAAGCCATTATGGATGACTTGTTTACCATGGTCATGGTGGTCAATATGAAGGAAATGTCCATCCCTTTTGAAGGGTTACAAAGCGAGCTTGGCCTTGTCTCTCAAAAGCTCGGCGTGGATATTCGTATACAAAAATATGAGATTTTCCAAAATATGCACTGTCTCTAGTCCTTAAACCACAACACTTAGGAGGCTCACATGGTCAATATTAATCACATACTTGAAACTATAAAAATGGTAGACGAAGAAAAGTTAGACATTAGAACCATCACCATGGGTATTTCTCTTTTAGACTGCGCCGATTCAGATGCTCAAAGAGCCATCGATAAAATTTACGATAAAATTTGTAGAAAAGCAGAACGCTTAGTCTCTACAGGAGAAGCCATCGAAAAAGAATACGGTATTCCTATTATCAATAAGCGTATTTCGGTGACCCCTATGGCGCTGGTAGCTGCAGCTTCAGAGACCAATGACTATGTCCCCTTTGGTAAAGTTTTAGACAGAGCCGCCAAGGCGGTAGGTATTAATTTTATTGGGGGTTACAGTGCGTTGGTTCAAAAAGGATTTACAGAAGCTGACCTTAAATTGATTCATTCTATTCCAGAGGTTTTATCACAAACAGATATTGTCTGTTCCCTCTGTAAATGTAGGTTGTACCCGTTCAGGTATCAATATGGATGCCGTTGCCCTCATGGGTAAAATCATGAAAGAAACTGCCCTTCTCACAAAAGACAGAGATTCTATTGGTTGCGCCAAATTGGTTATTTTCGCCAATGCCGTTGAAGACAATCCATTCATGGCTGGTGCCTTTCATGGGGTTGGTGAAGCCGAAGCCATTATCAATGTGGGCATAAGCGGTCCAGGGGTTATCAAATCAGCCCTTGAAAAAGTGAAAGGTGCCTCTATTGACGTAGTCGCCGAAACCATTAAACGAACTGCTTTTAAAATTACAAGAGCAGGTCAATTGGTGGCAAATGAAGCCTCAGCGAGGTTGAATGTTCCTTTTGGGATTGTCGACCTTTCCCTTGCCCCTACCCCAGCCGTTGGCGACAGCGTGGCAAGAATTTTGGAAGAAATGGGTCTTGAGGTATGTGGTACACACGGTACGACCGCTGCTCTTGCCATGCTTAACGACGCTGTTAAAAAAGGCGGTGTCATGGCTTCTTCACACGTAGGCGGTCTCAGCGGTGCCTTTATCCCTGTTAGTGAAGACGAAGGTATGATTGCGGCGGTTCAGTGTGGCGCCCTGTCTCTGGATAAACTAGAGGCCATGACATGTGTCTGCTCTGTAGGTCTCGACATGATTGCCGTTCCGGGAGAAACCAGTGCTGCTACTCTTTCTGCTATGATTGCCGACGAAGCGGCCATTGGTGTCATTAACAACAAAACCACTGCCGTCAGAATTATTCCAGCCTACGGTAAAAAAGTTGGCGACTTGGTGAACTTTGGCGGGCTCCTCGGCGCTGCTCCGGTTATGAAGGTCAATGATTTTGGCAGCGAACTCTTTATTGCCAGAGGTGGCAGATTCCCTGCACCTATTCACAGTTTTAAGAATTAGGTTGAAATCGGTCAAATAAAAATATGCACCCTATCGATGAGTTCATAAACATGATATTATGTAATGGGTATATGTTTATAACTTGTTAGATTAAAGGAGTGAATCATATGTATTATCAAACCGTATCAGAAGTTCTAAAAAGTGTATTGAAAATTGAAAATGAAGCTGTTGCAATTAAGTTACTAAAAGGTGATTCTGCCCTAGAAGGTTATGACGGAGATAAGAAATATACTTTCTGTCAATTCATTATGAAGGCTCGCGACGGTGAAAAATTATTAGCTAAAGCAGACAATATTGCCTGTGCTAATGGGGCCTCTGCATTGGGCTTTATCCCCGTTCCAGAAAAACTATTGAATGGTGAGTTCTTGTCGCAATTAGGAAGTTTTCAAAAAGAAGGTGCACAAAATGCAATGAAAGCCATGCCCCGTTTTTCACAAAACGAATTTTCAGGAATTCTTCTTTCACCCCTATCTCAAGTGGATTTTGAGCCTGATCTTATTGTCGTGGAAACTTTGCCAGAACGGCTTATGTGGTTATCACTTGCCTCAATTCATAGCGAGGGAGGACGATTAGAATTTTCGTCTAGCATTTCTAACGGCACTTGCGTTGATACTACAGTGGTTCCTCATCTGACACAAAAACTAAATGTGAGTTTAGGCTGCTACGGATGCAGAAATGCAACTGATATTCCTGAGCATCACCTTCTCGCAGGCATTCCAGCAAAACATTTACAAGAAATAGTTGCAGGACTTGAAAAGATTAATGAAAAAACATTGCCGCGCACAAGGGAGAAACAAGCCTATGCTCGCCTTGAAAAAACTATTGGGTAACGCTTAAAAAATCAGTAAGTCGTGAAATTGGAGGGAATCATTTTGAATTATAATGAAATTCTAAACAATGCCCGAGGTAATATAGGCCCCCCACTGCAAGGCGTGTAAAGTGTGTAATGGAATTGCCTGTCATAACGCCATTCCAGGACCAGGAGCAAAAGGTACAGGTGATACCGCTATTCGCAATTATCAGAAATGGCAGGAAATTCGTGTCAATATGGATACTTTAGTTTCTGCGCGCGAAATTTGCACAGAGTCAAAACTGTTTGGGAAAAGCTTCAAATATCCTTTTTTTGCTGGTCCCAGTAGGGGCTGTGGCAATGCATTACAGCGATCAATATAACGATATGAGCTATAACAATGTACTCGTATCCGCTTGTGCAGAATCTGGTATTGCAGCATTCACTGGAGATGGAACAAATCCTGAAGTGATGGTAAGTGCCTCTGAAGCGATTCGCTCTGCCAACGGTATGGGGGTTCCCACTGTCAAGCCTTGGAACATAGAGACGATAAGATCGAAAATGGAGTTGGTTCACCACTCGGGTGCTTTTGCAGTGGCTATGGATGTTGACGCAGCTGGTTTTGCCCTTCTTGAAAAATATGATCCCACCCGCTGGAGGGAAATCTGTAGATGAGCTAATGGAAAATTGCAAAGATTGCGAAAATCCCATTTATTGTTAAAGGCATCATGACCGTAAAAGGCGCGCTAAAGGCAAAAGAAGCTGGAGCAATGGCCATTGTCGTATCCAATCACGGCGGAAGGGTACTGGATCAATGCCCGTCAACTGCAGAAGTTTTGCTTGAGATTACAGAAGCCGTTGGAAAAGATATGACCGTGCTGGTAGATGGTGGTATTAGATCAGGCACTGATGTGTTTAAAGCCTTGGCATTAGGTGCACATGGGGTT
>CAXXWB010000046.1:0-38676 GCA_963677505.2 uncultured Acidaminobacter sp. | reverse complement strand
TATACAGGTCCTTGTCAGTATTCAGTCTGATTTGGACCTTTATTTTTGCACTTTATCAACATCTGCTCAGCCTTTCTGAAAAACGCATTATGGTCTTCACCGCTCCACTGTACAATACCAAAGCTAATGGTTGGTTTATGAGGAATGAGCATTAGTACTTTTTTATCATACTGTTCTCTAAATTGCTCTGCCAGTACAACACCTTCAATTAATGTCTTGTTAGGTAAAACAATTGCAAAGATATCACCATACACCCTTCCTACTTGATAGGGTTCTTGGAAAAACGTATTTAAACTTTTTGCAAGATAGTTTAGTAGCACATCGCCCATTTCAAAACCTTCTATTTCATTAAACACACTAAATTCGTCAATTTGACATAACACCAAACTCAAACCGCTTTTCTCTACTTGTTTTGTTTGCGCCTCTATTTGCTGTTCAATAGTTCGCATAATGGTTTGGAAATGACCTACACCCGTCAATTGATCTATACTGATTTGTCTAAGTATTTCATTCTTTTTTAAAGCGAGCTGTTCCTGAAGATTTTCTTGCTGGATGCGGTTGAGTGACGCCTCATAAAATTCACTTTTGATTTTTTCAAAATGTCTATAGCTGGCACTCAGTGCAGTGAGAAGTATCGCCGTCGATATAAGCATCACCGTTAAAAAACGGCTGGCTTGGGTAAAAACTTCTGCCTCTTTTTGAGTGAACACAATATACCATTGATTTTCAATGTGGTCAGTGCTGAGACCACTTCCAATGCCATAATAGAATTTTTTACACCCTGGAACTTTCCTGAGAAGAAGATATCACCCAGTTTAAGCGGCGAAAGAATGCGATTAACGATATCAATTAAATACTGTTCGTCGCTTAAAATGTAGTTTGGGTTAATATGAGCAATGGTCTCTCCACGATCATCTATCATGAAGAGGTATCCAGAATGCTTATAGCCCGCGTTTTAAAAATAAGTTCTGTATAGTAAGCCATTTTTACTTTAAAACTCAAAATTCCGTGAACTTTATTATTTCTTATAATTGGAACACTGTAATAAAAAACAGGTTTTCCTGTATCTTCACTTTTAAATATTGCGCTGACATAATAAGATTTTCCATTTAATATTTGGTCAACCCATTTATTTTCTACAAAACCTTCCAAATCAGATTCGCCATTTGCAATCACCCGGCTATCTAAAAGCTGTTCGCCCGAATTTGAAAATTTCCAGGGTTTGTCAGGATCATTAAGTAAATCTAAGCGAATACTCTCATACTGATTAAATCGACTGTTAACACTTCTAAGGTATCGAATCGCTTCTTTTTTTTCACTTAAAGCATCGGGCCTTGCCATCCAATCTTGCAAAGGAGCAGCAACCGTAACCAAACTGGCTATTTTCCGCTGTTCTCCCATCCAAATTTTCAAGCTTTGACTGACTTCATTGGTCAGTGCTTCCCCTACCTGCTTAAATTCATAAATGGCACTATAGTGAAAAAGACCATAAAATATAAGGTTGACAACCAAAGCAATCAACAACGCATATCTGGCCCATTTAAATTGTTTTAAATTTAAAAAATCTTTTCTTATCGGTTCGTCTCGGCCCATTGCTACACTCCGTATTGACTCTCAAATATATTAATTTTTACCAATTAAATGCTTTGATGAATTTTGCTGATGTTGAATCCCCTGAGCAATATGGAAAAATGCACTGATAATTGGAGAAGATAAATTGCTTTTTAAGGTGACAATATTAATTTGGCGCAATACTGGGTCTTTTAGCGGAAAAATATCAAAATCATATAAGGTTTTGTTTAATGTCGACTCTGGTACAATGGACATTCCCAACCCCTTTTCAACCATTGAAAATACGGTAGACATAAGAAGTACTTTGTATTTTAGATTAGGCTTAACATGGTACCGATCAAACAACCTGTGTAAAAAAGTATCTGCATCGTTGTCTGGCATAATGAATGGGTATTCTTCCAATCTTAATATATCAAAATCTTCCTCTTCGGAAATCTTGTACTGGCTAGGAACCACCGCTATAATTTCGTCTTTGAAGTAAGGCAGCACATAGTAGTGAGGCTCGATATACTGAGATTCTAAAAAGGTAATATCCACTATGCCTTCTTCAAGGGCTCTTTTTAATGCATCATACCCATCTTCAATGATTTCAATTTTTATATCTGGAAAAGAGTGGTCAAAAGCGGAGAGTATATCTGGTAGCAGGCGGCTAGATGCACTGGTAAATGAGCCGATGCGAATGGTACCTGTTTCGATATGCTTAATCGAGTTAATTTGATTTAGCAGTCTGTCCTCTGCTGCAACAAGGGCATAGACATAATCTATAAGCATTTGACCTTCGTTGGTTAATGTCAATTTACCCCTTGCTCTATTAATTAAAACAAATCCCAGTTCAACTTCAAGGGCATGAATTGCGTGACTCACTGCAGACTGTGTCATTCCTAATTCATCGCCTGCTTTCGTAAAGCCACCTTTTTCCACTACTTTTTTAAAAATTTTGAATTTGTGCTGCACGCCCTCACCTCAAATGCCAAAATTGGCTAAATTCAATTATTATATCTCGTTATTATACCAAATAAATGACTTAAAAAACATTGCCTAAATATGAAAGAAAAGCTTATAGTCACTGTTGACCTATAAGCTTTAATATTCATTTGCTCAAATAGCTATTTAATTAAATATAATAGTCTCTCGATTTATAGCCCGTATAAGCCATCATGATAGCACATGGGAATAAAATAACACCAAGGATAGGAGGAACAACTGTAAGTCCCATGGCAACCGCCGCACTAAGTCCATTGGTTTCCATTAACTTAGCAGCAATAGCACCAGAATTGCCTAATACGCTAAAACCAAATTGAATCCAGATAATAGAAGTCATAAGGGCAACTGGTATAACCGCCATACTCATGAGCCATCCTGTATAGGAACGATTTTTAATGCCTTTGACCCCTAAGAAGATTGGCACAAACATAACGGCAGGCAAGACAAAACCAAAGTATTGGGGCGAGAGTGCCAAGAAAAGAATAGCACAAGCCATATAATATCTAAAGTATACTCCAATTGCTTTTGTTGAAGTACCTTTAAAATCTCCATTGGCTGCTTTCAAATATCTGGTATAAAGCTGAGCCCTATTGAGATTCCCCTTTGGGTCTTGTTTGTTCTGTTTAATCTCCTCTATTACCTTATTTCCTTTCTCACAAAGTGCTTCATATATATGATTAACGTTTTCAGTGATTTCTAATTCAGCGAAACTCTTCCTAATATCTTTTGACGCCAATATGAGCCTTGCTACTTTTGATGGACTAAAGTAGGTTTGATCTTCTAATAAACTAACAAATTGATCAATTACTTTTCCAATTTCTGCTGTCTTCTTCATATGCCCACCTCATAATAATTTAGGATAATTGCTAAATGACTGCTACTTTATGCCTGATTACAATTCTATTTTATCAATTATAATCCATTACCGATAGTCTATTTTATAAATAACCCCGCCATGAGGCGGGGTTATTTTCAAAGCTATTTACTTTTTTTAAGAATTGTTGTCAACGAAAGGGCTGCAAATACAATAATGATACCCCACGCCATAACTAAGAAGAAAAGCGCACTAGAATTCATAATATTACCCCCTATTCAACTCTAATCGAAACTTTGTTCTCTTCAAGCTCTTTACCATAGTTCTTCTTAATAGAAGTATATGATGTGTAGAACCCGATAACAAAGACGACTAGAATGACTATACGAGCACCGTTAACCCACGGTACCAATTGAGGTGAATTTGCTACAAATGAAGGAATGAACTTGAAGTACCCAGCTTTTGCATAGTCAATTGTAGAGAACACAATCAATATTGCCAAAGCAAGAGGTGTAATTGTCTTTGTGAAAACATTGAAGAACCATTTTGGAATTTTCCAATAACCACCACGGTTCATTTCTTCAAAGGCTTTGTCACCCATTAACCAACCAGCAACTAATACTTCTATGAAACCAAGAACAACAAGAAGGTACGAACCAATCCAGTTATCGATTTCTGTAAAGTAAGCCATATCAGCTGTTTTAGTTAAAATAGGCTCTAAACCAACTGGAAGACCTACTAAAATGTAAAGCGCAAAGATTGAGATAGATGCTTTTTGTTTGGTGAAGCCAAGGTTTTCTTCAAGAAGTGCAACCAAGTAGTTGTACATTGCGATTGCAGATGTGAAACCTGCAAAGAACAAGAGTAAGAACCACATAGCACCAAATATTTGACCGCCACCCATAGCTCTGAATACGTTAGGAAGTGCGATGAATGAAAGACCAACGCCGCCCTTGATACCTTCTGGACCCATGAACGCGTAAGCGATTGGAATAACAGCAGTACCACCAAGGATAACTTCAGCAAACTCATTTAAAGATGCTGTTGCAATTGAAGATACCACTACGTCATCATCTGGTTTGATGTAAGAAGCATAGTTACAAATGATACCCATACCAATCGATAATGTGAAGAAGATTTGTCCTGCAGCTGCTAATGCACTTTTCCAGCTAAGTTGGTCAAATCTAGGTGTCCAAACATACTCAAGACCTTTAATAGCTGACCAGTCAGGGTTGACAGGAGAACCTAAAGTTAAGGCTTTAATTGCAAGGATAATACCGAATACATAAAGTGTTGGCATTAAAAGTTTCGCAACTATTTCAATACCATTTTGTACCCCTCTCATAACCGCATAACCCAATGCTGCTAAAGAGATAATCCAGAATGTCATAACATATGCTGGATTTTGTACGTAATTGACAAATACATCTCCAGTGCCAACCGCCGTATCCATGTAGCCACCTGTTACAGACATGAAGCTGTAACCTAATGTCCAACCGATAACGTGGTTGTAATACGAGTTGACCAGTACAGTAACGGCAAACGCCATACTGCCTGCTATAGAACCAATGATAAGTGCTGTTCTTGGTTTAACCCCTTCTCTTGCTTGAAGGTAAACCATTGGGCCGAGTGTACCGTGACCGTATTTCCCACCATAACGGCCTAAGTTCCATTCAACCAATAATGTAGGGATACCAATCAGAATTAATGCAGCGAAATACGGAATCATGAATGCTCCGCCGCCATTGCTTGCTGCTTGGTACGGGAATCTCCAGAAGTTACCTAAGCCGACAGCATTACCAGCCATCGCTAAGATCATACCAATTTTGGATCCCCAGTTTTCTCTTGAATTACTCATAAATTTCCCCCTCTCATTTTGTTATGTAATTTTAATATTTGGGTTATTAACATTATACAAAGGACATCTTTATAAAGCAACTCTTTTTTCAGTAAATTCTGAAACATGAAACAACATAGAACAATATATTCTTTTTGCATGCAATTAGCCCTGTCTTTGGTCTAAATCACTCATTGAAATGAAATAAAAGTATTTGTACATATAATTTCTTTATTACAATTCATTCATAAGACTTCTTCATTTTTTTGAATGGTTTGTAAATTACTATTAATATTATTCATACCCTTTGTTTCATAATTTTATTATTATTTTAATCCTTTTGTAATAGCCCTTAAGTTTTCCTTAAATTAGTTTTATTTCTATTGACCCTTTAAAATTCCATAGCTATATTGAACTTGTGGAAAAAAATATCATTTATATATAGGAGGGCATTATGCGTATTAAAAAAATGAGCACCAAGCTAATATTGGCTATTGTATCCTGCTCCATTTTAGCCTCTCTCATTGTAGGCAGCGTTAGTTTGATTCAATCTATTTCTAACATTAAAGAGGAAGCCACCGAGAAATTGACTTATATGACCGCTTCAGTTCAAAGTGATCTCAAAGGCAAAATGGCTCTGATTTCAACGGCTACAACACAAATGACAGAGGTTGTTTCAAACAGTCTACAAGACAGTTCTTCCTTAACGGGTCAATTGACCACTCTCGATCAACTCACTAAATCTTATATTGGCAGTACCGATTCGGCTTTATCTGCATACATAGAGTTTGATCCAAATTACACGCAGCAAAAAGTAATAGGTACTTGGTGGGTAAAATCGGGGACTGCCCTCAAGCAAGAATCTCTTTCACAAACACCCGTCACTGAATTTAGCACAGAATATAACGCTTTTTTAAAAATAGCACAAGGTACAGGTTGGACAGAGGTGTACTTCGATAAGGAATTAAACAAAGAAGTTCTAAGCTACATTCAACCTATTAAAAAGGACGGGAAAATTATCGGTATAGCGGGCTTTGACCTAGATTTCAACTTGTTGGTTTCTGAATTGAAAGCTGTCAAAATATACGATACAGGCTACGCTTTCCTTCTTGACAAAAATGCCCACATTCTTTCTCACCCTAGTCTAGAATTAGGTACAGATTTAGGAACGATTGATGAAGGTAAGCTCCAGCCCTTGGCAACTGAAATGGAAAAAAATGAATCAGGTACCTATAGTTATAAATATAAAGGGGTCGACAAAATCGTTAGTTACAAGAAACTCCCAAATGGTATGATTATAGGCCTTTCACCAAGCTATGAAGAAATGTTTGCTCAGCTTGCAGAAACCCAATTGTACATTTTAGTTGTTATGTTAATCAGTATGCTTATCTTTACAGCCTTTGGTTTCTTCATTTCTTATCAAATTGTCAAGCCAGTCAAAAGACTTAAAAATGCTTTTGACAAAGCAGCAAAAGGTGACTTAAGAGTTTCAGTGCCCATTACCTCTTCTGACGAAATTGGTCAGGCCTGCGAAGAATTTAATTACATGATGGCAGAAATGCAGGAATTGGTCACACAAGTACAGACTGGTGCAAAGACTGTAGAAGTCGCCACCTTTACTTTGGACCGTATCGCTTTAGCAACCAGCCACGCCATTACTGAAATTGCTGCTAGTATTGAATCTATTTCTCAAAGTGCAACGGATCAAGCTGGGGAGATGGAGGACATTCTAGAAAATTCACATCACTTGGGCAACGAAATTCAAATGGTCTCAACGGCGTCTTCGGAAATGAACCAAGTTTCACAAAAAGTCAGCGAGGAAAGCAAAAACGGACTTAATACTTTAAACTCCCTTGTCACAACAACCGAAGAAAAAATCATTAAGTCGGCTGAAATTGATGCTGCCGTTCAGGCAAGTAATAACAGTGCACAAGAAATTGAAACCATTCTAGATACAGTTGTTTCAATAGCTAAGCAAACCAACTTATTAGCCCTTAACGCCTCAATTGAAGCCGCTAGAGCCGGAGAGCACGGTCGAGGGTTTACCGTCGTCGCAGAAGAAGTCAAAAAGTTGGCTGAAGAATCTACCGCCGCAGTTGACGAGGTAAAGACTTATATTCGAACTATACAAGTCCAATCGTCTCACGCTGTTGACGTAATGGAAGGTATTAAATTAATCGACACACAACAAGCTGAATTGGTGAATTCTACAAATGGCATATTCCTATCCATATTAAGCCAACTCAACGGTTTAATCAGCCTTATAGGTCGCATGGATCAAAGCAGTACAGTTATGGATCATCATAAAGATCAAACGCTGGAAAACATTGATAAAATTTCATCCGTTTCAGAAGAAATTGCAGCTTCTACCCAAGAGGTCAGTGCCGCTTCAGAAGAAAGTGCCGCATCTGTTCAAGAAATGTCGGCCCTCGTTTCTCAACTGACAACTTTGATTGAAGGTATGCAGTCCAGTATTAAAAAATTCCACGTATAAATAAAACAGAAAAATAATTTAATATAGTAAAACGAGGTCTTTTCAATTGAATAGACCTCGTTTTTTTTGATAAATATGGCTATAGGAGTTACTACTTCTCAAAATCCGTGATATTATTAACAATATCACAATTTTTTTTACTTTATAGGGGGATTAGCTTATGGCTAAAAAGAAAAAAGACGCCGTATTGGTTAAACGCAGTATACGGCAGTTAATCATCATCGCATTTTTCATCATTATTACTACTACTTTAGTTTTAGTATCTGGAAGCACTTATTTTAAATTCAAAGCATTTCTCAGTACAAAAGCTGAACACGACACTGCGCAGCTGACCAATTCCATCGACAATACAGTCACTAGTTATTTAGTTCACTTTTCCAAAACCATTGACGCTGTAGCCACTATGCCTGAAACGAAACAGGCTATGTCGGATCCTAAAGCAGAACAAGAACTGATCTCTATGTTGGACAATACTGTTAAAGCCAACAAGGATATCCTCTACTTCTATATGGGGACTGAAAATGGCAAAATGATTATGAAACCAGACGACGATCTTGGGCCTGACTATGATCCGAGAGCAAGAGACTGGTATAAAGCCGCAAAAGATCAAAAGGGTACTTTCTGGACAGATCCTTACTTTGATGAGACGGTCAATCAAATGGTTGTTACCGTTTGTAGCCCTATTTTTAACAATTCTAACCAATTTGTAGGCGTACTTGGTCTGGATGTGGCACTGACTTCTATTAATGAGCAGACGTCTAAATTGAAGATTGGTGAAAATGGCTATGCCATTATTGTAGATAAAAACGGTATCATCATCAGCCACCCTGCAACAGATAAAATTGGCAAGCCATTAACAACTGAAGCCCTTAAAAAAGCTATGGCAGATCCAAATACTACCACCACTTACTACAACTACACAGAAAACAAAAAAACCAGTCAAAAACTTGGCATTCTAAAACACATGGAAACCGTCGATTGGACAATTATCTCTACTTTCTATATGAAAGAAATTGATAAAGAAGTCAACAGTCAATTACTCTTTACCCTCTTCATTGGACTCTTTGCACTGGTATTGAGCATTGTATTGATTCTCTTGTTCACGAATAAGTTCACGGCAAATATTAAAAAGCTTGTTGAAACTATGAAGATTGCAAGAACAGGCGATTTAAGTGTCCGTTCGTCTATCGTATCAAAGGACGAAACTGGCATACTCAGCCAATATTTTGATGATACGATTTTAGACCTTAGCAAATTGGTTTCTAATGTTAAGTCCGTCTCCTCTGACTTGACACAAGCTGCTCAAAATCTTGCTGCAACCAGTGAAGAAGTCAGCGCTTCTGCCGATGAAGTGGCAAAAACTGTTGAAGATATTGCAAAAGGTGCAGAGGATCAAGCCAGTGATGCAGAACATTCTGCTATTACTTCAAGAGAACTTACCATCCAATTTAAATCACTTAACCAGATTACAGAAGAAATGCTCTCATCTGCAAAACTCCTGAAAGATGCCAACGAAACTAGCTTGGGGGCTATTAAAAACCTGGATGAGACAAATGAAAAATCTAACGAAGCCAATACTATGATTTCAGCGGTGGTCTTCCAGCTCAATCAAAAAACAGAGCAAATTGGCGGCATACTAGATGCCATTTCTGCAATATCCGTTCAAACAAACCTCTTAGCCCTCAACGCTTCTATTGAAGCTGCTAGAGCGGGCGAACATGGTCGTGGATTTGCAGTCGTAGCAGAAGAAATTAGAAAGCTTGCTGAAGAATCTGCTAACTCTGCTGATGAGGTCAGACAAATCGTTGGAAACATTCAAACTGACAGCAGAAAAACAGTAGACAGTATGGAACTTCTTAAGGAACACGCTTCTGCTCAAGATCACTCTGTTAAAGACGTTCTTCATGCTTTCGATACCATTACAGAAGCATACCAACAAATTTCAACACACATTGGCAGTATAGAAGAGTCTGTTCATACGTTAACTGCTAATCAAGAGATTATTCACGGCAACATCGAAAACATCTCCGCTGTATCTCAACAAACAGCAGCTTCTTCTGAAGAAGTAACCGCATCTATGGACCAACAGGTCAGTGCCGTTGAAGAAGTCGCTCGATCAGCTCAACAGCTCAACGAAATTTCTTCTATGCTCAATGATGAGATTTCTCAATTCAAAATTTAGGACAGTGTAGTAATTTAGTGCAGTACAAAATTTGATTCAAATAAAAAAGGCTTACCACCATGATTTACTCGGCGGTAAGCCTTTTTTATATTTGCTGCAAGAAGTTATATAACCTCTATTTGTTTAGCAGCTATTTATACTTATGTTTATTTTCTTTGGCCAATCTAGCCTCTTTATTTTCAAAGTAAATCCATCCACGACGGTTCAAATATCGAATAAACATAATCAGTCTGTCGTAGACAGGTTCACACTTTTCGCCAAATTTAGCTTTTACAACCTGACCTATTTCATAGACATTACGTTTTCCATCTATGGCTTTCCATACAGTGGATCCTAATTCATCCAGTTTCATATCAGAAGTACTGGATTTTTTAACCAACCAGTTTGCCATTTTTTGGACGGGGTGATTGTGATGAAAAATCAAAATGATATTTCCTTTTTTCTCAACCCATTCTTGATGCTTGATATGAGGTACAAATAACAAAAAATTATCTTGTGGAACGCCCTCAGCGTTTTGTTTCTTTTTAAAGAACATCTCCATGACTCCTTCAGCTTTTAAAGGCTATTTGTTTCAGATAGGTACATACAACAAACTGCTGAGAGATTACTCCCTCAGCAGTTTACTTTTAATAATCAAGGACTATTACTTAACCTTATTGTCTTCCACTTTGATAATCAATCGATACATGAATAGGCAAAGAAGGAAACACATAACCGCTGCAGCCCATGGGCTAGCTACGATTGCAGGCATAATTTTAGGTCCAATATTAAGTGCATCTGTCCAACCTGCAATTGTAAATACGGCAATAAATATACCCATAATTGCATCCCCTGCAACAAGACCAGACGCTAAGAGTATACCTCTTTCTGTTTGCTTTTTAAGTAATTCAGTGTCAAATTTAAATTTCTTGTCAACAAACACTCTAACAATACCACCGATAACAACACCTGCTGAAAGGTGAATTGGAAGGTAAAGTCCAAGTGCAAATGGCAATACCGGAATTTTCATAAGTTCAACCATAACGCCAAATACTGCGCCGATTAATACAAGATCCCAAGGTAAATTACCACTCATAATACCTTTAGAAATCATTGACATGATTGTTGCTTGTGGGGCAGCAACTTGTTCTGAACCAATGCCATAAGCTTTATTAAGCATAAGAATTACAAAACCGATAGCTGCCGAAGAAGCAACGATACCAATCATCATGCCGATTTCAACTTTTTTAGGTGTACCACCAATAATGTAAGTTGTTTTAAGTGATTGAGCTGCACCACCTGCAACTGCAATCGCCGCGCAGATTGTACCACCAGCAAGGATTGCTGCAATCATACCTGTATCGCCGATTGTACCTGTTGCTTTAAGACCAGCAGCAGTCAAAAGAAGCGATGCGATTGTCATACCTGAAATTGGGTTGTTTGAAGTACCGATAACCCCTACTAATCTTGCCGATACAACTGAGAAGAAGAATGCGAAGATTAATACAAGAATACCACCAACTGGTCCAATTTTAGCGTTTGCCATTGGAACGAACCAAGAAACTAAGAATACCAAGATAGCAATTGCAATAACCCAAGTCATTGGAACATCTAAATCGCTTTTCTTGCCAACGTGTTTGTGACCCATACCCGCCATAGCTGATTTGAATGAACTTGCGATTGTAGGTGCATTTTTAAATACGCTGATAAAACCACCAGCAGCAACAGCACCTGCACCAATATAACGAACATATTTGCTCCAGATACCCCATGCGCCCAGTTCAGCGATTGGTGCAGCCGCTGGGAATATAGGATCTGCTACAGACATACCAAAGAAGCTGATGAGTGGAATGATACCTAACCATGCAACTAAAGCACCTGCAAACATGTACATACCAATTTCAATACCTACGATATAGCCAACACCTACAAGTGAAGCGAGTACGTCAGCACCGATGATTGTGCTTTGAAGAGGTTTGATTGTCCATTCTGGTTCATACTTCCAGAAGCCTAAGCCCTCTGAAGCAAATTTGTAAACAACACCTGTTGCAAGACCCGTTAACATCATAGCAAGACCTTTTCCGCCTTCAGATGCTGATACAAGAACTTCTGATGCTGCCATACCTTCTGGGTAAATCAGGTTGCCATGCTCCTCAACAATTAAGAATCTTCTGAGAGGTACTACAAAAGCAATACCTAAAAGACCGCCAATAATACCAACGATAGTAATTGTAGTAAGAGATAACTCTCCACCAAGAAGGATAACTGCTGGAATACAGAAAATAAGACCGCCTGCCAAAGATTCCCCCATAGAACCCATAGCTTGAATAACGTTGATTTCTAAAATGTTATTGTGTCCGAAAAGACCTTTCAATACCCCTGTAGCTAAAATTGCCGTTGGAAGACCCGCTGCAATTGTCATACCTACTTTAAGACCTAGGTAAGTATTTGCTGCTCCGAAAATTACTGCGAAAATGATACCAGCAATAATTGACAATGTTGTCAATTCTGGTAACGCTTTGTCTACAGGAATGTACGGAACGTAGTCGTCTCCCTTACAGCCGCCGTAGGCTGTAAAGTGCAAACCTTTTTGTTCTGCCATTTTGATTCCCCCTATGTTTTTTTATTGTCACAGCAAAATTGTAGCACAGTATAATTTTGCTATCAATTAAAAGGCGGCATTTTAGGCCATTTTAAAAAATACATTTTCTTAACAACTGTTAAACAAAAGTTAGAACATTAGGGGTTTTTCTATATAAATTATCTTATAATTAAAAAATTTCTGCTTTTATCTAAAATGCAATCGTATCCAATGCTTGATTAAGATCAGCAATCAAGTCTTCTGCATCTTCTAGCCCGATGGATACCCGTAAAAGTTCTGGCTTTACACCAGCAGAAATTTGCTGTTCCTCTGTCAGTTGAGCATGTGTGGTACTGGCAGGATGGATGATTAGCGACTTGGCATCGGCCACATTGGCAAGGAGTGAAAACAACTCTAACTTTTTAATAAACTGAACCCCTGCTGCTGCGCCACCTTTAATGCCAAAGGTAAAGATTGAACCGACGCCCTTAGGGAAATACTGTTCTGATAGTGCCTTGTAAGGACTACGCTCTCTTTCAGGGTAGCTGACCCAATCAATGGCTGGGTGCCCTTCTAAAAACTCAACAATTTTTCTCGTATTGCTCACATGTTGTCTAACTCTAAGAGATAAGGTCTCAAGTCCTTGAATTAAAAGAAATGCATTAAACGGACTGATGCATGCCCCCGTATCTCTTAACAATTGAATTCTCGCCTTTACAATAAAAGCCATATTCCCCATTGCTTCTGAATAAATCAAGCCATTATAGCTAGGATCAGGAGTGGTGAACCCAGGGAATTTACCACTGGCTGCCCAGTCAAACTTCCCACCGTCTACTAATATGCCACCAATACTGGTCCCGTGACCGCCAATAAACTTTGTCGCTGAATGGACCACAATATCGGCCCCGTGTTCAATAGGACGAATCAAATACGGCGTACCAAAGGTATTGTCTACAATGAGAGGCACCCCATGTTCATGGGCAATATCTGCCACCTTTTGAATATCAATAAGGTTGATCCCTGGGTTGCCTATACTTTCTATATAAATAGCTTTTGTATGGGTATTCAACGCTGATTTAAATTCATCAAGATTTTCAGGATTCACAAACTTTGTATGAATGCCCATTTTGGGAAGCGTTTGAGCAAATAAATTGTATGTACCACCGTAGAGCGTGCTGGCTGCTACAATTTCATCGCCCGCTTGAGCAATGTTTAATATAGCATAAGTTACAGCCGCCGACCCTGACGCCACTGCTAAAGCCCCTACACCACCTTCTAATGCGGCTATTCTCTGCTCCAAAACATCTGTCGTTGGGTTCATCATGCGGGTATAGATGTTACCAGGGGTTTTCAGTGCAAAAAGATCTGCTGCGTGCTCAGGGTTATCAAACACATATGAAGAGGTTTGATAAATAGGTACTGCCCTTGATCGAGTAGTCGGGTCAACACTTTGACCTGCATGAATTTGAAGTGTATCGAATTGATAAGATTTAGTCGTCATTTTATAAGCCTCCTTTAAGTAAGTGAAACAAGTCTGACACCATAGCTGTGCCTGTTGCTTCTGAACCAGCACCCGGTCCACAAAGCTTTAGCGTACCTATGCCTTCTGTTACAATCACAACCCCATTATCTACCCCATCAATACTATAGAGGGGGTGATTTACGTCTAAAACCTTTAATGAAACCACTGCGGGCTCCTCTTCTAGACAGGAAACTGTTGCAATCAATTTGGTGCCCATTTCAACACTTTTCAGCCCTCTTAAGCTGTCTTTACAAATTTCTTGCGGATTGAGTGGTCTATGGAATGCCAATCCTGATAAAATACTGATCTTGTTGGCAGCGTCCCATCCGTCTACATCTGCGCTAGGATCAGATTCTGCATAGCCTAAGACTTGTGCCTGATTTAGGGCATCATCGTAAGAAAGACCTTCTTTTGACATGGCACTTAAAATGTAATTTGAGGTCCCGTTGACAATGCCTTCAATGCTAATAATTTTGTCAGAATGTTTAAGAGTCTCAATGACCTGTATGAGTGGAATACCTGCACAAACGCTAGCTTCATAGAATATATTTGCTTTACCTAAATGAGCTGCTTCATGAATTTTGTCCCAATGACATGCCAAAGCTGCTTTATTTGCCGATATGACATGTTTACCTTTTGCTAATGCACTACAAATAAAAGTTGCAGCAGGTTCTGCGCCATTAATTGCTTCCACAATGACCTGAATTTCTTCATCTTCAACAAGGGCCTTAAAATCTGTAAGGGCAATTTTCTGAATCTCCGGCGGAAGAGAATTTAATTCCCTCTCTTTGACCAATACCTTTGCTACAATTACCTGCTTCCCTGTCTCTTTTGCAACTTTCTCCTTTACACATTTTAGTCTATTATAAAAACCCGAACTCACTGTGCCATAACCTAATAAACCAACCTTAACCGTTTCCATATTTCTCTCCTTATTTCTAATTTCCTCAAGCCAGTTGCCAAGAAGCTTTTGGGCTATTGAATGCCACTGACGAGTAGTGGTCCAGTTACCTTTGCCTATTTCTGAATAACCTTTTGGCGCTTGAATATCCAGTTCTTTAGCGATGTCTCTTTCATACTCCAGTACAAGGGTATTCTCTTCATACTCAGGGTGACCACTCCAGTACATATTGCCGTCTTGATCTTCTACAGCAAAGATTCCTGCTTGATTGGAACGAATCAATATTTTTAGAGCCTCTTCGTTCTCAATGTCCTTTTCTCGCCATCCTGTATGCCGAGAATGAGGTAAATATATAGGACTTTCAATATTTTGGATAAGAGGATGAAGGGTTTCCAACTGATGTTCGAATACGCCAAAACACTTCTCTTCTAGCTCATATTTTTCAATGGCAAAGCGCTTATACAACAAAGCTTGAGCACCCCAACAAACAGATAGTATTGGAATATTCGCCGCCATAATCCGATCAAGAAATGCGCTTAATTCCTTCCAATACAATACTTTTTCAAATGGCAGTAGTTCTACTGGGGCACCTGTAATAATGATTCCCTGTAGCTTTTCAAGGTCAACTTCTTCACAAGTCACATAGGATTGATTCAAATAAGAGAAATCTGTGTGCTTGGGTGTATAGCTATCCATTTGTATCCAAACAGGTTCAATCCAGCCGTCACTGGCGATCATAAGACTTGACCATTGCTTCTCAGTCACCTCTTTGGTGGGCATTAAATTTACAATGCCAATGGCAATATGAGAAAGACCTTTGAGGGCTATTCCATCTTCTAAGGCCACAACCCTAGCAGGATATTCAGTTTTAAGCTCCGAAAAACTTGCAATTTTAGGGCTCAATATAATTGACATATTATATCTCCTTTGTAATATTTTTCTGTATTTAGGTAAAAAAATGACCCCATGAATAAAGAGGTCATTTTGAAGATTACCTTTAGTAGGCGTTACCATCAGAATAAAAAAACCTCTCTATCGAAAGACAGAGAGGTTGAATACCTTGTTATTCTATCTTTCGAAAGTTCAACTTTCGCTGGAATTAGCACCTTTGTCATTTGACAAGGTTGCTGGGTTTCATAGGGCCAGTCCCTCCACCTCTCTTGATAGAGATATTTAATTGTTTTTGATTATATGAATTATAGAAGGTATTGTCAATCATCTTTTATAAATTTCTTCAATTTTTCCCTCTTGAATCAACTGAGTCAAATGACCTACAACGACAGGGTCAATTTTCCCTTCACAAGATTCCTTTTCAATAATGCTATTAACCTCACTTATAGGCAAGGCTTCTCTGTAGGGTCTTTTTGTGTACAAAGCATCAAAGATGTCAGACACGGCAACAATCCTAGCAGGCAAACTGATTTCATCGCCTTTAAGACCATCAGGATAGCCACTGCCGTCTAATTTTTCATGGTGATGGAGTACAGGGTCAAGGCAATCTTTCAATGCCCCTATCGGTCGAATAATTTTTGCGCCCATTTCAGGGTGCTCTTGCATGACGATAAATTCTTCGAATTCAAGGCGTCCTGGCTTATTGAGAATGGTTTCAGGCGTACCTACTTTGCCAATATCGTGAATCATGGCGGCAAGATCTAAATCTCTAAGGGCCTTTTCCTCCATACCCGAGCGCTGTCCTAAAAGAACTGCAATATCTGCAACACGCCGAGTATGTCCCTCTGTGTAAGGATCTTTTGCTTCAATAACGTTGGACAAGCTGATGATAAATTCCAGTACATTGTCCATCTCACGGTTGTAGTCTCTTTGGAGCAACTCATAAAGTCTTGAAATCTCATGATTTCTTTTTTCAATGACGATGACCTTATTGGCAATTTCGCTTTCAAGGTTTTTCTTCTCAATGCCATTTTGAATCACTCGGATTAAATCGTTATTGTCCCAAGGCTTTTCCAAGTAATAATAAATACCCAACTCATTAATACTCTTAATAGCACTTTCCTTGTCCGAATACCCTGTTAGGAGAATGGGAACAATTTTAGGTTGTTCCTTGATAATCTCCGATAATAAAGCCAATCCATCTAACCCTGGCATCATAAAATCTGATATAACCATGTCAAACATCTCATTTTTTAGGTAATCCTCTTGCAATAAATCCAAAGGATTATTACAGGCAACCACCTCGTAATCCAGCATCATTTCGATGAGCGTTGACAGGGTATTGGTTATCATCGGCTCATCGTCTACGATTAAAATTCTAGGCATAAATAGCACCTTCTCTATTTGAAATCATTAGGGTACAATTGTTATAGGCCCACTTGGCCTTTCACTCATATTCTACTCGATAATCTTAACCTTTCCTATACTTCTAACTAAAGGTTTATAGATTCTTAATATTGTACTTATTGGCAGAACTTCCATGGAGGAATTTTTATGCAAAAAATAAAAAAATCTCGCTCTCTCAAGCGAAAAATTCAAAATGCTATTTTTAGAAGCACTCTTATTTCACAAATTTTGATGGCCTGCATCTTTATTCCTACCTTGATGATGATTCTTATTCCAGTGGGTCAAATCATGACAAGGGGTATTGCAATAGAAATTGCCCAGCGCTACGACACAGGAGAGCTCAACAAACCTTCAAAAAAAGAAGTTAATGTCAGCTCGCTGAATCATACTTCTGAAGAAAAACTCATCAAAGATGCCTTAAAAGACAATCAAGTAGCCAGCGAAGATGAAGTAAATAATATAAGTGATGCCATTGTCCTCAGCGAAGACTTTTTCAAAATGCCTATTTTAGCTGTCGAAACAGACACCACAGACCTTAAAAAACTAATTTTGATCAGCACCCAGCAATATGAAAACTCCAATCAGTTTTTTGATAATAGCGTTCTGCCTTTCAAAATCTATACCTTGAATTTTCAAGTCAACGAGCATGCTTTTGTCCTTCCCAATGAAAAAACACTACGTCCATTGGCTCAACAAAATATCATTGAAAAATACATTAACACCACTAGCAGCGAAATGATTATTACCGATGAGAACAACATTCCAATTGGTCGCTTATCTGTTGGCATTAACCCTAACATTGTCAGCCTTTTGATTGTCCCTTATCTTATGCTTATGATGGCTGTGGCCTTAGGTTCTCTGGTGATTGTAAGCTTATTGGGTAAATTTATGACTGCTGGCATTTTGAAACCGATGGATACCCTCAACCGCAAACTTAGGGCCATGGCAAAAGGTGACTTAGACAATTTACCGGATCACCCGATTTCCATTCAAAAAGCACCGACTGAAATCAAACAGTTAATTGACAGTTCCAATGAAATTTTAGTGCGTATGACAGAAAGTCGTCAGCAAGTTGAAACTCAAAATTTAGAACTTCAATCTCAAAACGATGAACTTCTTCACTCAAAATCCATCATACAAAAACAGCAGAACATGCTGGTCCAAACAGAGAAAATGGCTTCCGTCGGTCAGCTATCTGCTGCCATCGTTCATGAAATCAACACCCCTGTAGGGGCTATAAAAAGTAATGCTCAAATGATACAAATGCTCTATGACCAAGTTTCTTCCAAGGATTTAACCGAGGCGCAAATGACGCCTATTAACAAGATTAAGAGTCTTAATGACATAGTCCTTCAAGCCTCTGAAAGAGTTATTTCTATTATTAGAAGTCTTAAGAGTTACTCTAGACTGGATCAATCTGATTTTAAAGTATCGGATATCAATGAAGATTTACAAAATGTTCTCGTTCTCACTTCTAATCTTTGGAAAAACAACATTCAGATTTTAGAGCATTACGGCAATATTCCTATGGTAAAATGCTACTCGGGTCTACTCAATCAGGTCTTTATGAACTTGATTGTCAATGCCATAGATGCCATGGAAAATGGTGGCACACTGACCCTTCAAACGACTTCAACAGAGGACGAAGTTCTCATCTCCATAAAGGATACTGGTTCTGGAATTGACCCCGAAAATCTGTTGAAAATCTTTGAAGAAGGTTTCACTACTAAAAGTAAGAACAAAGGCAGCGGCTTAGGTCTTGCCCTTAGCCAAGATGTGGTCACCCGGCACAAAGGCCGAATAGAAGTGGCTTCCACCTTAGGAGAAGGCAGTACCTTCACTGTTTATTTGCCTATTATCTAGCTAACTTACCTTGGTATCTGCCAGTTCCACCTGCAACATTTACCACTTGATAGCCTTTTTTAGAAAGCTGTTGAGTTGCCGAACCACTTCTGCCTCCTGATTGACAAATGATATGATAAGTCTTATCAGTTGTCAGGTATTTAGCCGTATCAGAAAGCAAGGTATTCATTGGAATACTCTTTGCATTTGGCACGTGGCCTGACTTGTATTCGTGTGGTTCTCTAATATCAATTAACTCAATTTTGCCCAGTGTTCCAAGGTCAGATACCGATACTTGGGGGACTGGGTTTTTCTTTAAAAATGAAAACATAATTTACACTCCTTATTTAATGGTTAAATTCAATTTAAGCACTTCGATTTACGATGTACTCCCGTCGACTTTTTACTACAGTTCACAATAATTGGCTTTAAGGACCTCAAAGACTTGAATCAGCCTGTTGTCCGAAATAAAGTATGTGCTGTGCATTCCATTTTTCTTACAATCTACCATATGATTGGCTTTCATTACTGAAAGATGTTGAGAAATGGCTGCTTGGCTAATATGACTCAAAGCTTGCTGCAATTCACCGACAGTTTGCTCCTTATCCATCAGATTACATAGAATCATCATACGATTATCATTTGCCAATACTTTTAAGGCATTTGATATGGTCTTTATGCTTTTAGCGTCCATGGGTCCTCCTGACGGTTTTCACCTTCTTGGTGGTTTTTTCGTCCTCTCAGGACGGATTAGTTTATCTTTTTAACTTTATAAGCATATCCTTATAAACTAATATAACATTCTAATTCTACCTTTGTCAATTTTCTTTTTTTAACCTTTAACGGAATACTTATTTTTTTAAAAGTTGGTTCTATCTTAAAAACTTCAAAAAGTCTTAAGAATTTAATGGCAAAAGTTGTCACTTTTTTCTGTTATGATATTAACAGATCAGCTGATTCAACACAAAGGAGGCAAATCATGACCCTACTTATATGCGACGACGATCCTGCTATCGTAGATGCTATTGCCATTTACATTAAAGCAGAAGGCTATGACGCCCTCAAGGCTTATAACGGCGCCGAAGCCTTACAAATACTTAAACAGCACGAGGTGCATCTCGTGCTACTAGATTGGATGATGCCCATTATGGATGGTATATCCGTCCTTCACAAAATACGGGAGACTTCCAATATTCCAGTCATAATGTTGACAGCTAAAGTTGAAGAAACAGATACCATAACGGGTTTAACCTTTGGCGCAGACGACTATGTTACAAAACCCTTTAGACCATTGGAACTCCATGCACGGGTAAAATCTCAACTCAGACGGTATACAGCCCTTGGTCAATATATTCCAAAAGACAATCAATATAAAAGTGGTGGTCTTCAGCTCAATGACGAAGAGAAGACCGTAACCATTGACGGCGAAAACGTGAAACTGACACGATACGAATTTCAGATCCTTCGTTTATTGATGATGACCCCTGGAAAAGTTTACTCCATTGATCAAATCTATGAATCTGTATGGGATGAGCCGAATTACAATTCCGATAATACGGTAGCCGTCCATATTCGCAGAATACGAGAAAAAATTGAAATCAATCCGAAAGAACCTAAATACTTAAAGGTGGTGTGGGGCATTGGCTACAAAATTGAAAAATACGACTAGACACTGGCTTTTTAAATGGGCTGCGTGGTTACTCATCATGACTCTAGGACTGAATATTATTTGGTCCACTTATCAACAATATACCAACAATCAAGATGCGGACTTTACACAGGACTATACTTCAAGCTCAGTCTATTACAAAAATTTAGACGCTTATTATCAAAAGGTCTATAACGCTTATTTACCAGATCCTAAGCATCCTAACCCAAGTCTCTTGGCAGAAGTAAATTCGCAAAAAGGCTATTATTACTTGATTGCTCAATCTGATACCTCTTTTTATTCGAATATAAAAAGCCTTGTAGATGAGGATGATTTCTACTCTAGAACCTATACAGCTAAGCGCATTGATTCTGAAAATTATCCAGAATTCAACAATGAAAAATCTTACTTTGAGGTGGCTCCACCCAGTCCGACATATATTGTAATAGGTCTCAACTATGAGCAGTTCAAAGTAGACAGCGAAGCTTATCGAATCGACTGGTATGACCATAATAAAAATTGGATTGCCTTTATCGTAGCTTCCTTAGCAGGCATACTCTTTCTTATGATTTATTTAGCTACAGTCAGCGGACGTATACCCAATAGTGAAGAAATCCATTTTAATGAATTGGACCGAATTTTTATTGATGTCTATTTGGCTATTTGGATTGTCTTTGAATGCCTCTTGCTCGCTCTGATTACCAATTCAGGCTATTTTAGTTCTGAACTAGAATACGCCATAGCCTCCATGATATTCTGTGCTATTTCAGGCAGTATTGGTCTACACTATTGGATGATGGTTTCAAAGCGCATTAAATCACGAACACTGCTCAAGCACACTTTAACAGCATTTATTTTTAGAAATACTTTAGGTAAGGTGTGGAAACTTTTCCAAACTCTTTTCGAAAAGGTCAAAGACGGTCCACTGCCAGTTTGGTCTGTTTTAGTAGCCATTCTCTTTATGGCTATTAATATTGTCAGTATTTTGATTGCCATCTTCTTCATGATGATTTTGGGACCTTTTGGCGTATTGGTAGGTATTTTCAGCTATGGCACAGGCATTGCCCTTCTCGCCATGTATTTAGTCTATCAGGACCAGCAAGTAGATCGCGCCATCAAATGTATAGAGCAAATTGAAAAGGGGGACATGAGCCCCTCTACGACTCCCTCCACTACTAAGCAATTTACGAAACTCTTCCAAAGTATTAATCGTTTGTCAGAAGGCTTTAGAATGGCTGTTGATAAGGAAGTTAAGGCGGAGCGTATGAAAAATGAACTTATTTCCAACGTTTCACATGACATTCGCACCCCTCTCACCTCTATTATTACTTATGTGGATTTGTTAAAAACAAAGGGTTTAGATGATCCAGAAGCACCGGAGTTTGTGAAAATAATAGACCAAAAATCTCAAAGGCTTAAACAGTTGACCGATGATCTCTTTGAAGCTTCAAAAGCCAGTTCAGGCATCTTACAAGTCAATCCTGAACGCATTAAGCTACAAGATTTTATGTTACAAGCCATGGGTGAATTTGAAGAGCGTTTTGGCGCATCTCATTTAGACCTTCGCTCAGATTTTGGCGATGAGCCGACTTGGCTTCTAGCCGATGGCCGTCACCTATGGCGGACCTTTGAAAATTTATTCTTAAATATTTGCAATTACGCCGCCCCACAGTCCCGAGTATACCTTTCTTCTCAGATCAATCCTGATGAAACTGTGACTATCATACTAAAGAACATTTCAGCAGACCCTTTAAATATGTCTGCAGAATCTTTCTTAGAACGATTTACCAGAGGAGATATTTCCCGAAACACTGAAGGATCAGGCCTTGGCATTTCCATTGCTAAAAGCCTGACAGAGCTTATGGGTGGCACCTTCCAACTGGAAACAGATGGCGATTTGTTTAAAGTTATGGTGACACTGCCCACACAAGTCTAACTAAACCATCTAAAACCCTACTTATTACCAATAAAAAAGGAAGTGCTGTACCCTCTAAAGGTCTGCACTTCCTTTCCTATTTAATTTCCTTTTAATTTCTTTATAATTTCTTCTTATTCAGCTAAGAAACTAATGGCACCTATATGCTTTAAGCTCTTTTGTATGTCTCTTAAATCCCTTTCAATACGGGCCGCATACTCATTTTGAATAGGTGTTTGTCTGAATTTCATACTGCCATGACCTGCTGAATCAAATGGAATTTTCTTTTCATACGTCACCTTAATAGCACCCATATGGTCCATAATCGCCGTAAAGTACTGGGAGAGATCTTCTGAAATCTCTTTTAAATCCTCTTGTTTGACCTTTTCCTCACCTAAAACATAGGTAATATCAAAGAGCAAATGACCAATGTTGCGCATATGAGAGGTTACATCTAATGACTTTTCAACACCTGAAATCCGCACAGTTGAACGAATTTTATTACCTGCCGCTTCTTTTTTAAGACTTGTAAACATATTCGCTACCCATTCAATGCTATTAGAGGTTTCAAGCAAAGAGGCTCTCACCTTTTGAAAATCCTCTGGTTCGCAAGTTTCTAAAGCCACTTGGGTTTCCGCCATGTTGCTGAGAAGTCTCTTAAAAAGGTATATCAAACGTTTCTGAGAGATAATTCTGTACTGAATCAAAGAGAAAATGTAGTTGTACACAAGAGCAACAGCAATCCCTGATGAAAGTGCCGCAAACCTAAGTTGGAATGTAATCCAAATACTAGGATTGCCATCAGGACCTGCTTGTAAATACTGAGTCATGTAGATGGCCGTAAATAAGGCAACCACCGAAACATTCTTCCAATTCAGCAAGAGGGTCAAATACAGCGTAATTGCTACAGAAGCACCAATAGTGATGGCGTTGACGCCAAATATCATAATCATCAACGAGGTGGCAACCGCTCCTACAAATGAGGCAAATAGCTGATCCCATCCATTTTTAAGTCCCATAGAATTAATTGGTTCAAGGGTTAATACCAAACCAAAGAGAACTGAAATCATATCTCTGCTGACAAAATTAGAGTGTGAAGTGATCCAATAGGCCGTTGTAATAGCTAAGAAGGTTTTAGCAATAAACAGCTTGGAATCCAATAAATTTGCTTCTTTTTTTAACTTAAGTGTTTCTAACCAGTTCATAAGACATCTTCCTTTTCTGTATCCATTCGAGTTAAGACACTTAAAGCCTTCATTTACCCGACTTTTTGACAAAACATAGCTAAAATTTTATCAATTTTTCAAGATTAGTCAAGGAAATTATATCATTTCCACTTGTATGTTTTTCACAAATTTATCAAACAACTTAAAAAAATCACTCCCTCAAGGAGTAAAAATTCCTAAATTCAAACATTATTATGATATAATAACAACCACAAAGACTGACAACTTATAAAAAAACGATAAAGTTGTCAGATTTGTTTTTTTACAAAAGGAGGTACTATATGAAAAGAAACAAATGGCTTATTCTATGTTTTACTGGCCTAATTAGCGTGTCAATGACTTTAGGCGGGTGCGCAAAAGAAACTTCAAAGGTGACCATTAAGGCTACAGACAATGGTTGGGACAGCCAAATGCTTCACAATGAAATCGCCAAACTGGTGGTTGAAAATGCGTTTGACAACTATACTTTCGAAACCTCTACAGGTTCTTCTACAATGAATTGGCAAGCGCTTATTTCAGGTGACATCGATTTGGATATTGAAAGCTGGACAGATAATGTGACCACTTATCAAGCAGATGTTGCTAAGGGCGATATCGTCGATGTGGGAATTTTGGTACCAGACAGTGCTCAAGGGCTTTACGTTCCTAGATATGTCATTGAGGGCGATGCTGCTAGAGGCATTAAGGCCGTCGCTCCAGATTTAAAAACTGTAAAAGATTTGGCAAAATACCCTAATCTATTTCCAGATGATGAAGATAAAACTAAGGGCAGAATCTACGGCTCTATTCCAGGTTGGATGGCCGATGAAATTTTGTACAAGAAATACGAGTATTACGGACTGGACAAGATGTACAACTATTCACGTTTAGGCAGCGAAGCTACACTTTTCGCATCCTTGGCAGCAGCCTATAATCTTGGAGATCCTTGGGTCGGCTATTGTTATGAACCTACATGGGTCAGCGGAAAGCTGGATCTTGTTCTTCTAGAAGATGCACCTTATGATGCGGTTCTGTATTCACAAGGCAAAACAGAGTTTCCTAAACAAGCACTTAAAATTGTTAGCAGCAACAAATTTGCAAAAAAAGCCCCTGATTTGCTTGAGTTTTTCAAAAAATACAAAACAGGTAGTGCGCTTATCAGTAAAGCTTTAGCCCATTTAGACGAAACTGGTGATAGTCATGAAGAAACCGCTAGATGGTTTTTGAAAGCGTATGATAGCCTAATCGACGAATGGCTTCCAGCTGAAAATGCAAAGAAATTGAGAGATGCTTTAAAATAAAAGGGACGTGAATTTTTGAAAAACTATATGAGCGGTTTTCCGAAGGAATGGCAGTTTGATGTGGGTGATTCCATAGATGTTGCCATAAAAGCCTTCAGTAAAGACCACAGAGAAGTATTTACTGCTATAAAATCAGCTATCATCGGATCCATAAAGGGAATCAACTGGGCTTTGTCAGCGATCCCTCTGGTGGCTTATGATTGCAGTGGTTATGTTTTTAGGTTGGCGAGTCAGCGGCAAAAAAACGTACAGGCCTTATTTTTGGTGCTATGTTGTTTTTTGTAGGAAGTTGCGGACTTTGGGGAACATATGCTTGAAACCCTTAGCATTGTCATTGCCTCTGTCATCCTTTCCGTTTGTCTTGGATTTCCCATAGGCATACTAATTGCAATGAATAAAAAAGCTGAAAGCATCATAAGACCTATACTTGATTTGATGCAGACCATGCCTAGTTTTGTATACCTTGTACCTGCAGTCATTCTATTTAGCACGGGAAAAAACACCTGCATTAATCGCCACAACCATTTATGCTATTGTTCCAATGATTCGCATGACGAGTCACGGTATAGCAAGTGTAGACACGGAAGTTGTTGAGGCCTCCATTTCCTTTGGATCAACACTTATGCAGTCATTGATTAAGGTTCAGGTTCCACAGGCGATGCCAACCATTATGGCTGGCATTAATCAGACCATCATGATGGCCATGTCCATGGTTGTCACTTGTGCTTTGATTGGTGCTAATGGCCTTGGAATGGAAATACTACTTGCTACCAATCGCACCGAAATGGGCAAAGCACTCATGCCTGGTATTTCTATTGTTGTCGTCGCCATTATACTTGATCGCCTTACCCAAGGACTTGTTAAGAACAACGAGGTGAAACTACAATGACAGATGATACAGTCTTAAAGGTACAAAACGTATCAAAATTGTACGGAATCAACAAACCTGAAGCTGTAAAGATGATCAAAAACGGTGTGGATAAAAATATAATCCATAAAAAAAACAGGGGTTACCGTTGCACTTTGGGATGTATCCTTTGAGGTCAAACGAGGTGAAGTCTTCGTCATCATCGGCTTATCTGGTTCGGGGAAATCAACTCTTGTGCGTTGCTTCAATCGCTTAAATACACCCACATCAGGAAAGATTCTGTTTGGAAATAGCGATATTGAATCCTTCAAGAAGGATGAACTCCTATACTATCGACGCAATAAAGTATCTATGGTGTTTCAGAATTTTGGTCTTATGTCTCACCGCACGGTTATTGATAATGTTTCCTATGGACTTGAAGTAAAAAAAGTCCCCAAGGAAGAACGTTACGAAAAATCTATGGAAATGATTCAACTTGTAGGATTAGATGGATGGGAAAATCAATCTATTTCAAATCTCTCTGGTGGAATGAAGCAACGGGTTGGATTGGCAAGGGCTTTGGCCAATGATCCAGAAATTCTCTTGATGGATGAACCCTTTTCCGCACTTGACCCTTTAGTTAAGAGAGATATGCAGTTCCAACTGCTTTCTATACAAAAAAAAGCTTCAAAAACACCGTGATTTTCATTACCCATGATATCAACGAAGCCTTTAAGTTAGGAGATACAGTTGCCATTATGCGTGACGGTAAAATCATTCAAATAGATACGCCACAGGGTATGTCCACCAACCCCGCCGATGAATATGTAGGCGAAATTTAATCGACAGTGCAGACAAAACAAAAGTCCTTTCTGCAAAACATGTGATGCTTACACCAAGCTGTATTGTAAGACCAAAGGATTCGCCAATGCAAGCTATTTCAGAAATGCGGCTTAACCACGTATCCACTGCCTATGCCGTTGATAATAAAATGAAGTTACTTGGTATTATCACCATAGATGATGCTGTTCAAGCCAAAAAATGGCGGCGTTCCATTGTCAACTTTTATACAGAATGACGTTTATTCCACACACGAAGATACATTGATTAGCGATATTCTCCAACTCACAGCCATGTCCAAATATCCAATAGCCGTACTGGACGAAGCCGATAGATTAAAGGGGATTATTAGCAAAGCAACTGTTCTGGCATCTTTATAAATCAATATACAAAAGGGAAGCTTGTATTTATGAGCTTCCCTTTTTCTCTGTTATTTATTTTATTACCTTCGTTCTACTTCTATTCTTCAAAAATAGCCCAGTATTCGTCTCTACCAGAAATTTTACGGTCAGCTTTATAAGCCTCTGGTTCTTTTTCATGATAATCTTGATGGTACTCTTCTGCGTCGTAGAAAGGGTGATGCCATGCACCAAAAACAGCCACCTGCAAAAAATTGCCTTTTCATAGTGTTGATTTTCCATAATGCCCTCCAAATTAATGTTTAAGAGTTCCTAGCGTCCATAAGAAAAGCCTGCACAAGGCAGGCTACAAATAAATGTTTATTGAATCATTCGCCTTAATAAATGACGCATGAAATTAAATATCTTTTAAGGCTTATTATCTTTTAAGAAAGCTTTTCATTCTCAAATAATTGGTATTTTGTTTTAGCCGGATCAATATCTACAATTGAGATGGTTGGGTTTTTTTGCATATCTACGGTATAGTAGTCTTTAACTACCATTTCCCAAAGCGTCAAAAAGAATCCGAACAACAGGGCCGATCTTTATGGGTTTTTGTGATCACTCCATAATCGCCATTGTTCAAGGTGACATAAAGTCCCAGAGGGTAATAGCCTACAACCCTTAAAAATTTCTTGACCACTTCTCGGTCAAATTTTGTATCCAACTCGCTGATAATAGCATTCATCGCCCGATAAGGATCATCTTTTTTAGAATAGACCTTATCTGCGGTAATGGCATCGAATACATCTATAACCGTTACTATTTTTGCATAAACATGTATGTCATCTTTTTGAAGACCCTTAGGATATCCTCTACCATCACAGCGCTCATGATGAGATAGAATCACAGCCAGTGTGCCTTCTGAAAACTGTTTATTGCTCTTTAAAGCTTCATACCCTCTAATGGTATGGAGTTTCATAATGCCAAATTCATCGTCTTCTAAGCGATCGGGCTTATTCAAGACATCCTGTGGTAACATTACTTTGCCTATATCATGGAGCATAGCGCCTATGCCAAGTTCCAACAATCTAATTTTATTAAATCCCATGTATATCCCTGTAATTAAAGACAACACACAGGTATTGACTGAATGGTCAAAGATATATTGATCCACTTCCCTTAGTTGAGAAAGGTTCACTGTGACTGCCTCTAAGCTGAGAATCTCATCTACAATTTGATTAACTATTAAATACAATTTATCCATGTCTATTTGAGACTTGGCTACCACATCTTCCATACAGCCCCTTACAACTTCCTTGGCGTCATTTCGAGTGGAATTTAAAATCATATCTTTCATAACAATAGTTTCAAAGTCGTCTTCACGAGACACAATGCTTAAATTGCCATCGTAAATAAATACCCGTTCTAACTGGATATCCATTATCTTTTGAATATATAGTTTTCTCAGAACAATACCTTCCGAAAGTAAGAGCTTACCGTCTGCGCCATATACGGGGCTGGCGAGTACCATGCCTTCTTCCAATTCAGATACCAAAAATCTCTCTTGTTTGGGGATTCATGCAGACCTCCTGTTATTACATTTATATACACTTCATTCGAAGTTCCGCAGCTAACTGCTCGATTTTTCTGAAACGGTGATTGACGCCAGATTTGCCAACTGGTGGTTCTAACATCTCTCCAATTTCCTTTAAGCTGATTTCTGTATTTTCAAGGCGTATTTCCGCCAATTCTCTTAGTGCTTCTGGCAAATAGCTCATACCCACAGTACTCATAATATACTTGATGTCCTCTACCTGTCTGTAGGAGGCATCTATGGTCTTGTTCATATTAGCCGTTTCGCAATTGACGATGCGATTGACTTCGTTTCTCATTTGCTTGATGATTCGAATATTTTCAAACTCCAAGAGTGTGCTGTGAGCACCAATAACATTGAGCAAATCCACAATTTGATCTCCTTCTTTCAAGTAGACCACATATTGATTTTTTCGCTCAATAACCTTCCCCATAATACCATATGTCGCTGATTAATTCCACCAAAGCATTGGCAAAACCTGCTTGATGGGTTACGAGTTCTGCATGATATCCTTTTTCAGGGTCGCTGAGAGAACCGCCACCTAAAAAAGCCCCTCGTATATAGGCACGCTTGCAGCAATCCTTTTTCACAACCGCTTCTGAAATACCCTCTCGAATACCAAAGAGAGAGTCCTCTGTCTCTAAAATTCCTAATTGTCCCAACAAATCGGTGGCATCAGGAATTTGAATCAGGTAGGTATTGGTCTTTTTTAGATTCTTATTTTGTTTGACATGAATCTCTGAACTGATGGCAAAGACTTTTTTGAGTAGTGAAAAGACACGTCTTGCAATAGCAGGATTTTCCGTAACAACGGTAAGGTCAATTCGCTTAAAACCAGACAGACTCATTGTGCCACTCATTTTAATCAATGCCGACAATTCTGCAATTTGGCAGCACTTATCTTCCCCAATCATTCGAGTCAATTCGTTTTTTGTTTTAGATGAAAATGACATGTCTTTCCTCTATGCCTCCTGCAACAATTCAAAACCTTTATGCACAATGGATAATTCGTCCTCATATCTTAAATAATCATTGATCTGAAAATAGTCTGCAAACCGTGCGTCAACAAAACCCTCTTCTTTCAAGGGCTTAAGTTTGATAGACCGAGCTGTCATGACATACCAGATGACATTTTTGTCAATTACCTCATGATTGCTCCACATATTTTTAAATTGATAAGAAGTTTCTCCTATAAAATGATTAATTTCAGCATGAATGCCTGTTTCTTCAAAGACTTCTCTGACTGCCGTTTGATCCGATGTCTCGCCCGCTTCTATTTTTCCTTTAGGCAATACCCAATCTCCGTTTATTTTGCGAAGCAGCAATACTTTTTTACCAAGAAATACAACGCCCCCAGCGCTCGTAACATGCTTCAAAGTAACAACTCCGTTCTATTATATAATCTTTTCAACCAGTATAACATAAAATCGGAGGGGAGCGCTTTATAATTTATACTAATATTCTATCCTTAGACCCTTCCCTTTGCCCTTGTTGATCAATTTTGACTTCTTCCTATAGTCCTTGCTTTTTAAAATCACGTCAAAGTCATAATCTTCTGGGTAAAGGTCTTCTCTTCCAATATATAAACTTACCTGTTTTTCAGAAACACGGACCCGCTTGTCGTGAATCATGACCTCCAGTTCACCCTTTCCATTTGCCAATTCAGAAATAATGCCAATTGTATTCATAAAAGGAATCTTTACGTTATCGCCAATAGCAAAAGGTCTGGTTTTGATCTCTTCTCGGTCTTCTTCTTTCTTTTGATTTGAAGGGTCATCGAGGGACAATACTGACAATTTGTCCTGAGTGGATTTTTCTGAAATAACTACAGGTTCAAATTTTATAATATCTTCAGGTATTTCCAAATGCTCATTGCCAATCACTTCACTAGCCCGCTCAATAATAGCCAAGGGCATCCCTAAGCGTTTGGCGATGAGAAGACCATTACTTTCCCCTGCTTTTCCTACCGTTAGTTTATAGAGGGGTTTTAAACTCATGACATCAAAGCCCATAGAACCATTTACAAAACCGGGGTGTTCACTGGCGAATGTTTTTATTTCTCCAAAGTGAGTAGATGCCAATATGAGACACCCTTTTTGGTAGAGAGCTTCTAATATGGCTACAGCAATTCCCATACCTTCTTTAGGGTCTGTACCTGAACCTACTTCGTCTAACAAAACCAAAGTCTTAGCATCAGAAACGTCTAAAATTCTAGCGATGTTGGTCATATGAGCAGAAAAGGTGCTCAAATTTTGGCTAATGCTTTGTCCGTCGCCAATATCTGCTAAAATTTGTCCAACACCACCTATAACAGAGCCCTCTCTAGCTGGAATATGAAGACCTGAAAGGGCCATGTGGGTCAACAATCCCACGGTTTTCATGGCGACGGTCTTACCTCCTGTATTCGGCCCAGTTATGACAATACCTCGTTGACTTATGCCTAAATCTAGAGAAAGAGGGACTGCAGTATTTTCCAAAAGTGGGTGCCTTGCTTCAACCAATCGAATAAGGGTTTCAGGACGCATTTCAGGTGCAATGCAGTGATGTCTTTTGGATAATTTGCCTCTGGCAAATACCCAATCACAGTGGGTCATAATATCCATTTGGAACTGAATTTGTTTGAGCTCAACGCCAAGGGCGTTGGTAAGTTCCGACTGAATTCGGTAACAAATTTTTTCTTCATCACATCTGAGCAAATTTAACTCATCGTGAAGTTTTTTAACATCCTCAGGCTCAATGAATACAGTGGCACCACTGGTGGATCTGTCCAACACTTGTCCCTCTATTTGTCTCTTGTAGGCGGCTTTAATTGGAATGACATACCGTCCCCCTCTTTGGGAGATCAATTGGTCCTGAATACAGTCTTTATAAGCAGGGTTGTTTAAGGACTTTATCCAGTTTGTCTTTTATTTTACTTTCCACAAGGTCTATACGTTTTCTGACGCGGGCCAAATCGGGGCTGGCTTGATCCAAAATCATTTCATGATTCACACAAGACTGAATGTCCTCTCTTATTTCATTTAATGGCTTTACCGAGGCGTCCATAAGCTGCTAATGTTGGCGCTACTTCTATTTTCCCTTTGAGGTATAAGCTGAGTTTTTCCATGTCCCATAAAAAGCTTGCACTTTCATGAAGAAAGGCAGGGCTTAAGACATAACCCTTTTCCATTTGGTCTACCGCACTTCGAATACCTGTTTGCTTGTTCAGTGGCGCCATCCCACCTGCTGCCATAATGGCTACCGCTTCAGATATTTCCCTATGAGATTCTCGAATGGCCTCTAGGCTGTTCTTCGGCTCTAACGTCAATGCAAATGCCTTTGCCTGTTCTGATACAGTATATTCAGCAAGTTGATCAATAATCACTTGAAATTCTATAGACTTCAAATCTTTATTTGATTCTGTTTCTGGGGTATGAGCTGTATTGTTTTTATTTACTGTATTGTTTGTTGCGTTTGTGTTTGTTGTCATATGAATGACCTCCTTTTAGCATAGATGTTTTCTTAATAAGACAATTTTATATAATATGGAATTTGTTTCAAAAAAAACAGCCCGAACGCAACGCGTCGAGCTGTTTTTCACCACATACCTCACAGGGTTTCTTTGTATTAATTTGGCAAGGTCTTACCAAATTCGGGGTACAAAAAAACCGCGCACAAGCACGGTTATGAAAATCAATATCCGAGAGTCCTGTTCTTTCCTAAGTGAGATTCACGGCATAACAAATAAGCCACTTAAGGCCTCTTGGTACTCCGTCAATCTATTCAGTTACTTAGTTAAGAACGCTCGCATACATATTATTATTACCTTTCAAAATAAGTCTTATTATTTAACAGCATTCGCTGCTTAAATTCAATATATCACCACTTCTAGGAAAGTGCAATCTTATTCTATATTGGTAACAATTACTTCATAAGGTTATCTATCCACTCGGAGAGGCTTTTCAAACCACATAGCTCTCTTGACTCGGTCCTTTCCAAAGTGGAGACCACTGCCGTGAACATCTCCAAAATGCTGTGTTCGTTGACAAGACACTCGATTCTTTGTCAGTACCCCTAGATAAGCTTCTATGGTTTCTTCATGCACTAGAACATCTTCAGATAATGTCCATATCCAAGTGGGGGCTGTCTTTTCTGATACTTTGTCTAAAAGATGCCATCGGTCAAACTGTTCTTTCGATGGACTTGGTGTATTTAGGAGTGCCGTCAGCATCATTTCCACTACAACACTCTGTTCGGGGAAGGTTTCAGCCATTCGGTTTTGAAATTCATTTAAGTCTAAAACAGGATAGCCTAAAATTATCCCATTGGGTTTTAAGGCTTCATTGGCTAAGCCCATTCCTTGCGAGAGCCACTTTTCATGCCATACAGAGCTGTAAAGCGCCACCGTGTAGGCACTAGAAGAAAAGCCAAAGAGAAATAGCTGTTGTGGATCGATGGCCCACTGTCTTCCACGGCCTCTTATGGCGGAAAGGGCTTTCCCAATGTCATAAAGGGGTGCAGGGAGCATGGCAATACCAGCGCCAATGCCATAATTCAGTACAAAAGCACAAAAGCCGCTTTGCCACAAACTGCAAGGCAACCGCTTCCATTTCGCTCTCGTTTAGTCCCACATACGCCCCCCCTGGGCAAATGACCACTGCTTGTCTTAACACGGCGTCTCCACAAGAAGGGATAGACGGCACATAGGCCGTCATATAGACGGCCTCGTTCCATTCACTTAATGCTATATTTTCGCAAATCATGATTATTTGTTTAAAGGTTTAAGACGCGCAAGGAAATGTCTGAGAACAGGCGGCTCGTATTCAAAGGAGAAACCAACCAAATCATCTTTCTTGGCCATTACTTTTTTGAAGGCTTCTACAATCTCATCCATGTGGCTTTGTGTGTAAACACGTCTTGGAATTGTCAAACGAACCAACTCAAGCGGTGCTTCTTCTTGCTCCCCAGTCTCAGGGTTTCTGCCGAGAAGGAATGAACCAATTTCTACTACACGAACCCCTGATTCTAAGTAAACTGCGTTACAAATAGATTGAGCAGGGAATTCATAACCCGGCATAGTTGGAAGGATTTTTCTAGCATCTACAAATACGGCGTGTCCTCCTGTTGGGTATTGGATTGGAACGCCAATTTCCATGAGTTTGTCACCAAGGTATTTAACTTGACCAAGTCTGTATCTGAGCCAATCTTCGTCGATCCCTTCGTAAAGTCCACGCGCTAGGGCTTCCATATCTCTTCCTGAAAGTCCGCCATAAGTAGCAAAACCTTCCATCGGCACACAACGAGCTTGAGCTGCTTTGAAGATTTCAACGTCTTCTTTAACAGCAATCATTCCACCCATGTTGATGATAGCGTCTTTTTTAGCACTCATTGTTAAAACGTCTGCATATGAGTACATTTCTTGAATGATTTCTTTAACCGATTTATTTTCGTAGCCAGGCTCTCTCATTTTAATGAACATAGCATTTTCAGCAAAACGAGCAGAGTCCATGCAGATTTTTTTTCCATATTTGTCAGCGACTCTTTTTAATTCTTTCATGTTGGCCATAGAAACAGGTTGGCCCCCAGCAGAGTTATTTGTCACTGTCATAATGAAGAAAGCAACGCTGTCTTGGCCATTTTCTTCCATGAATTTTTCAAGTTCAGGGATATTGAAGTTTCCTTTAAAGTCGTAGTAAGTTGTTGTGTCCGTCGCTTCAGGAATCATGAAGTTACGCGCTTTAGCGCCAGCAAGTTCAACGTGTCCTTTTGTCGTATCAAAGTGGAAGTTACTGCAGACAAATTGTCCTGGTTTTAACATGATTGGGAATAAAACTTGTTCAGCACCTCTGCCTTGATGAGTTGGCACAACGTATTTGTAGCCAAAAATGTCACTTACAGCGTCGCAAATATTGTAATAGTTTCTGCTACCTGCGTAAGATTCGTCACCCATCATCATGCCTGCCCATTGGTTGTCACTCATAGCGCCAGTGCCGCTGTCAGTAAGCAAGTCAATGTACACGTCATTTGATCTTAGCAAAAATGGGTTGTAGCCTGCTTCTGCAAGGGCTTTTTCTCTGTGCTCACGTGTTGTCATAAACAATGGTTCAACCATTTTAATTTTAAAAGGTTCAGCTGGGTGTTTGATTGTAGACATCTTGACCTCCATAAAAACGTATTTGAGTTAATAATAATTTTTTATCACGATGATAAATTATTATTGTTACTTTATTTATATCATTCTCTAATTATTTTGTCAATTTAGAGTGTCTTTTTATGGAATAAAAACATTCTGCAGGCTTGTATTTTTTGGTATATTGCTTAAACTGTAAATACAACATAATCTTCCAAAAGGAGTTATTTTATGAAAAGAGTCTTATCCCTTATTTTGATTTTTGCACTAGCTATTTCTGTAGCACCCTCATCCTTTGCCGTTACAAAGGCCCCTTATACAAAGTTTTCCGAATTAAAAGGCTTTTGGTACAGCAATGAAGATGTGCTTCAGATTACAGACAAAGAAGTTATTACCTACCACATTGATTTGAAAAACAAAAAAATTGTTGAATGGTTCAGCATTCAAATTCCTTCAAAAGTCACCTATGATAAGGCAAATCCATTTTCAGCCAGTCTGAAAACCACAAAGGAATACGATTATAAAACTAAAAAAAATGGAGATTTTAAACAAACCAGTACATTTTCAAGTACTACTAAAAATGCCTTCACCTTGTTTATTTCATCTGAGGAAGGATACCGTGGCAATGACTACACCTTTATTCATAAAGATAAGGCCAAGGTTATTCCTACACTTCAAGCCTTAGAAACAAAAAAGGCTACCTACGAAAAAGAGAACTGGTTCTACAATGAGTTTGAACCCATTATTGGGAAAACTTTTATCAGCGAACCTGATGAAAATAACTTAAATTACTATTTGTCTTTTTCTAAAACGGATGTGACTATTTCTCAAACGGGGAAAGAGGCCATTCTTAAAATATCTAATCCTGTTTATCAGTACAAAAAACTACCCAACGGAGACTTGCAAGTCACTTTACTAGATTCTAAAAAACAGTTGATTTTTGGGGTCATCCTCTCTGATAAAGACACGATTTTAGGCACCCTAGGAAAAATTGCAGAAAAGGTTCCCTATCAAGGACCTTATACTAAAAATTAAAGACCGCTCCTACTTGCAAAACAAAAGCCTGTGTCATTAAGGGTTGATTTAGATCCCTTTGACACAGGCTTTCTATTTATATATTCCGAACTGGCCAAAAGTATAACCAGCTTACTTTTCGGATATTATTTCTATTTATTTTTATTAATATTGCTCAAATATCTGTAGATGGTCGCCTCAGAAGATCCTAAAATCCCTGCAATTTGGCTGACTGCTCCTTTTATGAGGAAGAAGCCATCTTCGTTGAGTCGTCTGACGATTTCAATTTTTTCATGAGCAGTCAAACGGTCTGCGCTGACACCAACAGTTTGTGTCACGTCCTGAATAATGGCCATAATCACATCTCTTGGCGAAGATTGGAACAATTCCAGTTCTTCGTTGCTCTCCTTTTCTCCTGACAAATTTGGAATAAAGGCTAATTTTTGAAGCAAATCCGCCGCCTGCTGATATTTTGATACATCGGTATGAATGGAAAGGAGTCCCTTTGGACTTCCTTGCTTGTCTAAAATAAAGAAGCTATTCGACCTGAGAGGTGTGTTGTTCTTAGACATGCTTAAATAGTTTAGGTAAAAAGGCGGTCCTTGCTTGCCCTTATCCTTTAGTTTAGATAAGGCAAAGCCTGTAACAGGGTCGCCAATAGCCCGCCCACTGATATGACCGTTGTAAATGGCTATTATTGAGTCATTTAGATCTTCGAAGCTGTACAAAATGACCTCTGTGTTTTCTCCAAGGCACCCACCGAGAAAATCAACTAAGTGTTTATAGGAGGTAAAATCAAATTCACTAGACATTTTTAGTTCCCCTTGTCGTACCTTTTTTCTTGTATACTTTTGCGTCAACCATATTGACCACATGCCGCGCTACTTTTAAAGCGTCATGTCTGACATAACCCTTGACCGTTTCAATAAAATCCCCTTCAATCAGGGTTACATTTTCTGATTCAAAATAAGCTCGGTCCTCATCTGTAATGATGACAGGCACTGCATTTTCTCGTTTATAACGTTTCAAAATGCTAGTTTCAATAGGCTCATGGTTCACCAAAATATGACTGACGATGCCTGTATAGCTGTGCTTGATCAAAGAAGAATAATAGTCTTTTAAGGCATACTTATCTGTTTCGCCGGGCTGAGACATTAGGTTGGCTATGTATATTTTTATTGCAGAACTTCTCATAATGGCCTCACTGACGTCTTCTACCAACAAATTAGGTAAAATTGAGGTGTACAGACTCCCCGGTCCCATCATTATAATGTCTGCATTTTCTATAGCCACAATGACTTCTTCAGTGGCTTTCGGCTTGCAAGGCACCAAGAAAACTTCTTCAATTCTGGTATTGGCTTCTGTCACTGCATTTGGAATTTTTGATTCTCCGTCTACCCATTCACCGTTTTTCAACTTGGCTCTTAAAGTGACATCTTCTGTGGTGACAGGAAGGACTTGCCCTGTAACGGCAAAAATATCGTTGCTCTTTTTCACCGCTTCCTCAAAATTTTCAGAAATACCCACCATGGCTGCCAATAACAAATTCCCGAAATTCTGGCCTTTGAGCATGCCTTCTGTAAAACGGTAATTCATCAACTCTGTTAAAATAGGCTCTCTATTGGCTAAGGCTAAAATGCAGTTACGAATATCTCCAGGAGGCAACATGCCTAAATCTTCTCTAAGGACCCCTGATCCGCCGCCATCGTCTGCCACAGTTACTACCGCTGTGATGTTCTTGGTTACGGACTTAAGGCCTCTCAGAAGTACTGACAGACCTGAACCGCCACCAATAGCGACAATATTTAGATTTTTGCCCACCGTTAGGTCATCACCTTCCAGCAGACATTCATTATCATTTTGATCAGTCGTAAAAATCATAGAGCATGCTCCCTGTGTTTACAATTAACTTTGTATCCCCATATCTGTAAAATCATCTCGAAGTAGGTTTGCAAAGGTCACACTTCTATGTTGACCACCCGTACAGCCAATGGCTATCACCAACTGTCTTCTGCCTTCTTTTTGACACAGTGGAATTTGGAACTCTATCAATGCTCTTAGCTTGCTATAGTATTCCTGACTTTCAGGAAATTTCATAACATAGTTGCGCACGGCAATATCATTTCCCGTAAGGGGTTTTAATTCTTCAATATAGAAGGGGTTAGGAAGCATTCTCACGTCGTAGACGAAATCTGCGTCTAAAGGAATACCTTTTTTAAAACCAAAGGACATAAGGGTCAAAGTCAGTTCCACAGCTTCATCTGTTTCAGAAAAGACTTGATGAATGGCCTCTCTAAATTTCGCTAGGGACATATCCGAAGTATCTATAATATGGTCCGCTAACTTGCGAATGACCTCTAATCGCTTGCGCTCCTTGTTAATGCCTTCTTCAATACTACCCCCTGGATTCAGTGGATGGACCCGTCTTGCTTCTTTATATCGCTTAATTAATGTGCTGTTAGAAGCTTCTAAAAATAATATTTTAAAGTCTGCATTGCCAGACCTCATGGTTTCTAAGGTTTTTTCCAAGGTATCAAAAAAACGTCTGCCACGGATGTCTGTCACCAAAGCAACCTTTTCAATGTTCTCTGTATTGTTTTCAACCAGCTCCACAAATTTAGGCATTAGCGCTAAAGGCATGTTGTCGATGCAATAATAGCCTGCATCTTCAAACGCCTTCATGGCTTGGCTTCTACCTGCCCCCGACATACCTGTGATGACGACTATTTTCATAATTTGCCTCCTATTTGCCCATGTAGATTAAATCCAAGCGCGCATTTAATATACGTTCTTCTGTAATCCCTGCTCGCTCTGCCCGTTCTATTCCATTTCCAAATTTACCAATATTCTCTGGAC